>CAZZAM010000030.1:0-48274 GCA_964652775.1 uncultured candidatus Brocadiaceae bacterium
ATCCAGAGTCTATGCATGAGAGGAAATGTCATTTCCTATATTGAGATGTGCCAGAAAGAGGGCGCGAGTCTTCAACGAGGGATGAATTTTCGTCTGAAGGGACACCACTCGGTCATCCTCATGTCTGTCCGCCCTAACTCACCTTATCGTGATGAACTGCAGGAGGATGGGGCAGTACTCATCTACGAAGGGCATGACGAGCCTAAGCGAAAAGGTGTTTTAGATCCGAAGGGTTTGGATCAGCCTGAACGACAGCCTGGAGGCACTCTAACGGAAAACGGAAAATTTCACCAGGCAGCTCAAGGGCTTAAAGTCGGCAAAAAAGGCCCGGACATCGTTCAGGTTTATGAAAAGATCAAAGCTGGAATTTGGACCGATAACGGATTCTTTCATTTAATGGATTCCTGGATCGAAAATGACGGCGTGAGAAACGTTTTTAAGTTCAAGCTCATCGCAGTAGTCAGTGTCGCCGATGAAACTGCCGCTGAAGATACGCCTAATCGACTAGTTGAGCGTAGTCGTATAATTCCAACCTGTATAAAACTCGAAGTATGGGCGCGAGATAGTGGTAAATGCGTGACGTGTGGTGCAACTGATGAACTGCACTTCGATCATATTCTTCCATTTTCAAAAGGAGGTACATCGCTGAAGTCCGAAAACGTGCAATTGCTTTGCGCTCGTCACAACCTGAATAAGAGTGCAAAAATTCAGTAGGTGATGAGAGCGTTAACGAGTTCCAGAGAATCGCCAATGGATGGTTTCCCAACGACTGAAGCACTTTAGCGCCAATTCAATTCGCAACCCACCATCACAAATTAAAATACTTCGCCCCGGGATGATGCACGATCAGCGCTGACGTGCTCTGCTCTGGTTCAAGCTGAAATTCGTCGCTGAGCTTGATGCCGATCTCGTTCCAGTGCAGGAGGTGGCCAAGGGCGACTTGGTCTTCCAGGCGCGGGCAGGCTGGGTAGCCGAAGCTGTAGCGGCTGCCTTGGTAACCTTGGGTGAACAGGTCGCTGACATCCATGGCGTCTTCACCGGCGATGCCGAGCTGCTGCCGGATGCGCTTGTGCCAGTATTCGGCGAGGGCTTCGGCCATCTCGACGCTGAAGCCGTGGACGTAGAGATATTCCTGGTAGTCATCGCGCTTGAACAGGCGTTCGGTCCACTGCGAGGCGACTTGGCCCATGGTCACGACATGCGCGGCGAAGACGTCGCGCGCGCCGGCGTCCCAGGCTGCTTTCGGGAACCACGATGCTTCGTCGGCGATCGCGGTCGCGCCCTTGGGGCGGAACCAGTCAGCGATGCACAGATGCTTGCGGTCGTCGGTCATTTGACGTGGTAGATTGAAACGTGCTGTTTCTGCGCCGGTTTCCGCATCGACAATCACGAGGTCGTTTTTGTCGGCGTAGCACGGGAAGAAGCCGTAGGCGACGGCTGGAGCGAGTAGATGATCCTTGGTCGCCTGATCGACGAGGCGGCGCAGCACCGGCTTCGCTTCTTTCTCGACCAGCGCATCCCATTCGTCTTTGCTCAGCGTTTGGCCCTGACGGAAACCCCATTGGCCACGGAACAGGGCGTTGGGATTGACGTAGGCGGCTATCGTCGCGAGGTCGAGTTCGTTGCTGGTGACAAGGCGGTGGCCCCAGAACGGCGGCTTGGGAATGCACGGCGGCGGGGGCGTGTTGGTCTGGACGTAGGCTTTGCCAGCGGTGAGTTTCTCTTCGAGTTCTTCAAACGCGGTCTTGCGCGAGCTGGTGCGCGGCGTGCGCGTCGTCAGCTTGCGCGACTCCATCGGCACTTGTTCGCACAGCTCTTCCATCAGGGCCAGACCTTCGAAGGCGTCGCCAGCGTAATAGACGTTGAGGTCCGCGCGTGCGCGCTGCTCGCCACGATAGCTCGCACGTAGTTGATGCTCGACGTAGGCGCGATTGAGCGCGGCACCGCCGCAAATGACTGGCCAACGGTAGCCGCGCTGCGCCATCCATTCGAGATTCTCTTTCATCACGACGGTGCTCTTGACCAGCAGACCGGACATGCCGATCGCGGCCGGACGATGCTTGTCAGCGGCGGCAAGGATGTCTTCGACCGGCTGTTTAATGCCGAGATTAATCACTTTGTAGCCGTTGTTCGATAGAATGATATCGACCAGGTTTTTGCCGATGTCGTGTACGTCACCTTTCACGGTAGCGAGAACGATGGTGCCTTTCTGGCTGCCTTCGACGCGATCCATGAATTTTTCGAGATGACGCACGGCCACCTTCATCGTCTCGGCTGATTGGAGGACGAACGGTAACTGCATCTTGCCAGAGCCAAACAACTCGCCGACCGTCTTCATGCCATCCAGCAAGTGGTCATTGATGATCTGCAGGGGGGTGTACTTCGTTCGCCCTTCGTCGAGATCGGTTTCGATACCGACCTTCTTGCCGTCGATGATGCGGCGACGTAGGCGCTCTTCGATGGTCAGTTTGGCGGTCTCTTCGGCGGTGGTCACTGGACCAGACGATTTGGTGAAGTGATTGACGAAGACGAACAGCGGATCGTGCGAGGTTGAGCCGTCAGCCGCCATAACGCGGCGATCGTGGATGAGATCGCGGGCGAGGGCGACCTCGTTCTCGGGGATGCGGTTAATCGGGATGATCTTCGACGCATTGACGATCGCAGCGGATAAACCGCATTGAATCGCTTCGTCGAGATAGACCGAGTTCAACACTTGGCGGGCATACGGCTTCACGCCGAAGCTGATATTCGACAGGCCAAGCACGAGTCCCGCATCAGGCATGCGCTGTTTAACCGCAGAAATTCCATCGAGTGTCCACAGGCCGAGTTTACGCGTGTCTTCGTCGCCTTGCGTGATCGGGAAGGTCAACAGATCGAAGAGAATGGCCGAGCCTGGAATGCCGTGGCGCTCGGTGATGAGCTTGTACATGCGTTCAGCAATCGCGAGTTTGCGCTCCGGCGTCTTCGCCATGCTCGCAATCTTGTCTTCGTCGATCGTGAGGGCGACAAGCGCCGCGCCGTACGTTTTGGCGAGTTGGCAGACCTTGTCGAACTTGCCTTCGCCGTCTTCGAGGTTGACCGAATTGAGGATCGCGCGCCCGCCGAGGCGCTTGAGCGCGATCTCCATGACATCGACCTGGGTCGAATCGACCATGATCGGAATCTGCACGGCGGTGGCGAGGCGACGCATCACCTCGTCCATGTCGCGGCGTTCATCGCGGCCGGTCCAAGCAACGGATACGTCGAGGACGTGGCAGCCTTCAGCGACCTGCTCCTGCGCAAGATGAACGATGCCGTCCCAATCGTCTTTCAGCAAAAGTTCGCGAAACGCCTTCGATCCGGTCGCGTTCGTACGTTCGCCAACGATGAGAATGCCGGTGTCCTGGCGCATCGTCACGCTGGAATACAGACTCGACAACTGCGACGGATAACTGTCAGGACGTTTGCGGCTGGGGGTTACGCCGTGCAAGCGTTTGGCGACGGCGCGGATGTGATCAGGCGTCGTTCCGCAGCAGCCGCCGATGATATTGACACCGTAGTCTTTGACGAAGCGCTCGTGCCAACGCGCCAGCTCTTCAGGCTGGAGATCGTACATCGCTTTGCCGTTTTCATTGCGCGGCAGACCGGCGTTGGGCAGACAGGACACCCAACGGGTTGCGTGTTCGGCGATGTGACGGATGTGCGAATCCATCAAGTCAGGTCCGGTGGCGCAGTTGAGTCCGACGACGTCGACCGGCAGCGATTCCAGCGCGGTCAATGCGCCAGCGATGTCGGTGCCAGCCAGCATGGTGCCGGTCGTTTCGATGGTGACTTGCGCCTGAATCGGCACTTCGCGTCCGACGTCGGCCATGGCTTGACGTGCGCCGATGATTGCGCATTTGACTTGCAGGATGTCCTGGGCGGTTTCGATCAGAATGAGGTCGACGCCGCCGCGCAGCAGACCACGTGCGCCGACGCGATAGGACTCGACCAGAGCATCAAATCCGATCGTGCCCAATGACGGCATCTTGGTGCCGGAGCCCAACGCACCGGCTGCGAAACGTGGACGCTCCTTGGTGCTGAACTCATTGCAGGCGTTGCGCGCGGCGCGGCCAGCGAGTTCGGCGAGCGACTCGGCCTGATCAGCGATGCCAAATTCACCCAGGGCATGAGGGATCGAATTGAATGAATGTGTTTCAACGACATCGGCACCGGCTTCGAGATAGCGGCGATGAATGCCAATTGCGATTTCGGGTCGGGTGCGATGGATCAGTTCCACGCAACCATCTTGGGCGCCGCTGCCAAGGTCACCTGGATTCAAATCAAACTTGAACAGTTCTGTGCCGAAGCCGCCGTCGTAGATCAGTACGCGGTCGCGCAGCGCACCGAGGTAGGCGAAGCGATCAGCGCGCGCATCACGGCGATATCCACGATGATCGAAGGTTTCGCGCGGATCAATCTTCGGCACGCCGCCGTTATGCGGGCAACTGGTGTCGCAGGTGTGTCCGGTCTCTCCGTGCGTGGTCATACGAAGGTGTTCCGTTGCGTATTTTCAAGGCAACCGCAGAGGCGCAGAGGCCGCAGAGATCGCAGAGGGGAAGAATGGATTTTTGGCGTGACGCAGGAGCTGGATGTGTCAGCGATGTGCCGAAACATTTTTTGTTTCTCTGTGTCCTCAGCGGCCTCTGCGCCTCTGCGGTTGCCTTGTGGGCGAGGTGTCATGGTTGCTTATCGGCTGCGAGGATGATGGATTGAAAACGTGGCGCGCGAGATTCGGGCGGCAATTGGATGATGCGCGGGTTGGCGCACCAGCCAGAGACCCAGCGTCGGAGATCGGCTTCGCTGAATCCGCGATGCCGGTGGCCGAAACGATCCGCCTCATCGTGATCGTGTCCGATCAACGTCAGCGCCAGCAAACGTCCGCCGGGTGCCAGCACCTTGCCGCACGCAGCGAGGACATCCGCCGGACGCTCAACGTACTGCAGACTTTGCAGCAGCAGGACAGTGTCTTGGCTGGCGTTTGGCAGCGGCAGGTTTTCACCGGTGCCCTGAATCCAGGTCACGTTATGGAGGCCGAGTTCTGTGCAGCGCGCGCGGCCAGCTTCGATCATCGCTGGCGCAGGATCGACACAGGTGAGATGACTGGCTGAAGGTGCGATGAGACCAGCGAGCGAGCCGTCGCCAGCGCCGATGTCGAGGCAGCGACCGAGTTTCGCGGAATTGCTGAACGCATGCGCGAGCGCTTCCCAGGTGCGACCAGGTGCGTACTCGCGGTGGAGCAGACCAGCAACGCGATCGACCCAACTACTGCCGCGGGTGGCGCGCAGTCGTCCTTGGGCTTGGCGATCAGTGGCAATGGCCGGATCAGCAGCACTGAGTCCTTTGGCCGCCAGCCATGCCGCGCGTAGGTCTGGCGGTGCGTCGTCACGGAGTCGATAGCGGTGGGCGCTGCCCTCGGCGAGATCGTGAACGAGTCCGGCGCGCTTCAGCTTGGCGAGGTGGCCGCTGATCGAACTCTGGCCGAGATCGAGAACTTCGGTTAATTCCGCGACTGTCATCGGCTCGGCATCGAGCAGGTGCAGGATGCGAAGTCGGGTCTCGTCAGCGAGGAGTCGCAGTCGATCGGCGCAGGAGGGCATGCTTGTATCTTTGCATCACGATGAAGCGATGCAACTAGAGACTGCTCGAAATCACAGGGGGAATCGCTTGCTCCGTCAATGACCCTGGCTTGCGTAGGAAACGTAGCCGTTCTCGGAGCGGGTGCTGATTTCAATCCCGTTAAGCCATGCCTTGGTGATGCCGTCGGCATGGAGGGTAAACGCACTGATGCCGCCACGGGCGTGGATCTCGCCACCATGCACGCGGATGTATCCGTACTGATCGCGGATCACGAGTCGTTCGGCGTTTGCTTCCATCGTCAGGCCGGCGCCGGCGTGGGCGATGCCGACATAATCGGTGAAGTTGTCAGCGGCATCGATCTTCATGACGACGTGCGCATCGTCGCGCAGCAGACTGGTGATGGCGGTGATCTTCGGGGCCGAGCGAAATGGCTCGTGGATGGCGATAAATGTTCCGGCGGTGTTGCAGCGCATGGCTTGCACGTGCCGGATCAGAACCTTGGGTGGATTTGGTTCATTGCCCTTCGAGATATCAGAAAGGACTTCCTTCATGCGACAGGTGACCTTGGTGCTGTCTCCAAATTCCGAGCCAAGCATGGTCGTCTTGATCCCAATCTGATCCTGATCCTTCCACTGCGCAGACCACTGACCTTTTGCTAACTCGCCATCCTTCACGCCGTCGAGCACGAGATCGCCGAATGCATGCCAGTTCCAGTTGAGTGCGCGTTTAAATTTCTGGGGTTCCTTGAATGCGACGCTGGTGATATCGATGAGATACGTGTCGGTCATCGCCAAGAGGCGCGATTCGGTGAAATCCTGATCTGGTCGTCGCTCAGCGACATCGTCATACCAAATGCTGGAGCGAATCTTTCGTTCGATATCGAGCTGTGCTTGGGCGATCTTGATCTCCGGCGTGAAGTCACTGAAACGTGTGTGGGCGTTCGTAATGCTGTCCTTAATGAGGGAAATATTCGCTCCATCGACCATCACGTTATTCCACGAGTCATCATTGAGGTAGAAATCCCGATCATGACTTTGCAGGCGACTGACCTTGCTCAGTCGTGGGGCCAGCACCTTGCCGAATCCGAAGACGTCCACCGACAGGCGCTGGATTGCTTTGGTGCGGAACTCGCCGTAGGGCATGAATGCATACAGCGCGTCGGAATCCCAGTATTTTTTGCCTTCGATGGATTTTAATACGAGCCATTTGTTGTGATTGTACCAACGACTGTTGGTCGCGATTGGCGTCGTGCTGGCTGCGGTGACATCGGCAATGGAGAGCATCGGACCAAGCAGGCCGTAGGCGTACTGGTTGCCTTTGGAGCGATCCATCTTTGAGAGCACCCATCCATAGCGGGGATCACCATAGCGACGAAATCCGAGGTCATAGAACGTCGAGTCATTGCCATTGGAGAACATTTTGGCGGCGTTCATCTGCCAACCCCAATTACCAGCCGATCTATTTGGATACTGGTAGTCGATCTGGGCGTCCAGGAACATGCGTAGGTTGCGCGTTCCCTTGTCGACGCCTTCCGAAGGCGCGGTGTCGCCGTAGGCCTTGTCCCATTGGTTAGCTGGTTTCGAGGGGACTGATAGTGTATATAAATTTTCGCGATATTCTGCCTGATGCGCCATTTCCGCAACCATGATGAGTGACGAGAAGCAGAATCGAGAGTAGACGAAGTCTTCGTCGAACATGAATCCATCGGCGAGCATGTCGCGAGCCAGATATACTTTCCAATTCGCGATGCCGTGTTCGTAGATTTCTGGATCATTGAGTGCGAAGCCGATCGCGGTGATACCAGCGTTGCAATACATGACCCCGTTCCACTGTCCCGGTCCCCAGCTGTAGTCCTTGGCCTTGGTCGATGTCCGTGCTCCTTTGTCTTGACCAGCCCAGGCATCGAAGAGATTTTCTTCGCCAACGGTTTGTTTCACCATGGCGACGATCTTGCGTAGCAGTCCGTTCTCAATCAGCGTGCGTTCCTCAGCGCTCAATTGATTGTAGATCATGTCGTAGGTCCACGCGCTCAGCGTCCCGAGTGTTCCAATGTGGTAGATCATGATGCCGTCTTTGCTCGCCAATTGATGGAAATCTATCCGTTCATCAAAGTTGCGCGCATACAGCAGCAGAAATTCCTTGGCCTTCTCTAGACAGGCTTTGTCGCCGGTAGTGATGTATAGGAATGCGGCAGCCGAGGCCACCTGGCAATTATCGACGTTGATCTTCATCCAGCCATCACGGACGTCGGCGTGCGCTTTGGGTAGGATGTAGCCGGTGTGCTTGGCCACGAGATCCTGCATCTTGGCACAGTTGTCTCGCGACCACGGAAGCGTGGTCATGCCATTCTTAATGGCGGGAATGTCCTGCGCACGGAAGAACAGGTAGGGATGCTCTTGGCCGCACATGATGGCGGCGACCAGGAGCAGGACGAGCCATCGGGTATGATGCCTAGTCAGCATGATGATTCCCGTAGGTGTGGATGAGCAGTAGCGTCACGACGTTGCCTTGCGCGGCGGTCGATGATGCCAGGTGCAGTCAGCGAACATGGTGGCAACCGCGGCCGCATCGTCACCGGAGGGAATGCCATCACCGGCCCGCCAGCGCGTTGCGTCGAGCACGGTCAGAACAGGACACAAGTCGGCGCCATTCTGGAGACAGAGGTCGCGGACGAGCAGCCAGCATTCATCCCAAAATTTGGCCGGTTGTTGCGCACTGAGTTTGCGCGCTGCCCGCTGGGCCAAGGTGATGTCGCCGGTGTTTACGGCGACTCGGAACGGTGGTTGGATCTGATCGAGGCTGGTGATGACTGGTTGCAATCCACCACGATTGCGTGTCCACCACATGCGATGAGCGATTTGTGAGATCAACTTCAAAAGGAAGTCGATCGGGATGTGCTTGGCCAGTCGTTCGCATGCCGTGGTGCCGAACAGCGTCTGGGCCAACAGGCCATGGCGATCGTGGTAACTCTGCATCTGTTGCACATTCAACGAGCCAAGGACCCAGCACAGGGTTTCCAGCTCGTTGGTCATGCCCAGGTGCTCAGCGAGTTGACAGTAGGCAGCTAGTGGCTCTTTGGCATCCAGCATGCCGCGTAGGGCGGCCACGCTGGGGCGCTGCTCACCAAACTGGGTTGGCACTTGGCGCTGGTATTGGCGCAGTTGGATCGGACTCAACAGCGCGGATTGATTGATCCGTTGCGCAGCCAAGCCGTTGATCAAGCGAGCGCGCAGCAACGGTCGTTCGTCGGCGGCGACATGTGGCCAGAGTTGGGTCAACGCCCAGAGATGTCCGATTGCCAGCGCAGGGTCGACCGGAAGCGAGGAAATGATCGGAACGATCTGCGCACTGAGGCCAGCTTCATTGGCTGGGACTGGCTGTTGGTTCGCCGGATGCGCATAGGCGGGCGCCTGATCAGGTGGGAGCTTGAGGCAGGTTTCCAGCACCTGCTGACGAATCGGCGCAGGAACAGCTGCGTCGTCCTCAAACAACCGTGCGCTTTGCACCAGTGCCACGGCCTGGACCGCGAAGGCATCGCCACCCACGAGATGGGAAATCACCAAGCGTGCGGTCGGGTGGTGCATCAGGAAGCGGAACGTAGGTCGAGTGTGGCTGGCGCAAGGCGCACTGGAAGAGACACTGCCGCCGTGTCGATACTCGGATACAGCACCAATCTGCATGCCGCTGAAAGCGCCGAGGACATCGCCGCCGCTCTCGCGCGATTTGCTGGTCAACTTCGTCTCGATCTCGGTTGGGAGCGATTGGGTGTCGATCTCAGACTGGGTTCATTAGCCTTACGCGGCGATCTCACTGCGATCCGGCGTGTCCTCGATCAGCATCATTTGTCCGCGCATACGTTGAATGGATTTCCGCTGCGTCCGTTTCAGGCGGCACGAGTCAAAGAGGCGGCCTATCTGCCCGACTGGAGCGAGCCCGAGCGACTCGCTGACAGCGTGTGTTTGATTGATGCGGCATTGCTGCTGTCGGATGAACGCGAAGTCACGATATCGACCTGTCCTGGTTCGTATCGGCCACTCGGCTCGGCGCGCAATGATGCGCGTGGATTCGCGGTGGCGCTTGGTTATTGGGCCGCTGCCGCTGCGCGGGTCTGGCAACGCACGGGACGGATCGTTGTGCTGTGTCCGGAACCAGAGCCGTGGTGCCAACTCGAAACCAGTTGGGATGTCGCCGCGTTCTGGCAGGGGGCTTTGGCGATTGACGGATTTGCCGCCTGTCGTGCCGCATTGGATGGCGATGATCGTGCAGCACGCGTGGCGTTGCAGCGTCATCTCGGCGTGTGCTTTGACACCTGTCATCTGTCGCTGGCGTTTGAGGATCAAGCTGCAGCCGTGCAACGAATCACCGCCGCCGGAGCACGCATTGCCAAGTGTCAGGTGTCCGCGGCACCGCAGGCGGACGCGCGCGAAGCGGCACAAGTGTCAGCGTTGGCGGCGATGGCAGAGCCGCGTTTCCTTCACCAGGCAGCAGCTCGCGATGGCCATGGATCGCTGAGCAAAGTGACCGACCTTGATCAGCTAGCAGAAGCGCTCCGCCGTTTGCCGGGCGCGCTCGAGCTGCGTAGTCATTTTCATGTGCCGATCGACGTCCAGCGTTTGGCCAACGGATTGGTAACGACTGCTGCAGATAGCCGGATTGGTTTGGCTGCGTGTCGCGCGGCAGGATGCGCGCATATGTCAGTCGAAACCTATACCTGGCCGTTGTTGGCGGCAGACGAAGCCGCGCAGCGAGCTGGAACGGCACGGGAACTGCGGACGCTCCAGGCATGGCTGGCGGGTTAGACCACACCGACGACGGAACCTGGCGCTACACGTGGCCGGCCGGTGAGCGCATGCTCAGCGAACTGGACCACTTGATCGATCCGCGTGGCAAGGTGGTTGTCGATATCGGTTGTGGGCGCGGTCGCCTTGGCCGCTGGGCGTTAGAACACGGTGCCGCGCAGGTCGTATTCGCTGATCAGTCGACCACTGCATTGGCTGCGGTGATGGAATTGGTCGGTTCGTCGGCTGGCCGGACGCTGACCTTGGAGCACTGCTGGGGTGCGCCACTTCCGGCAGCGGACCTGGTTCTCGGCGGCGATATTCTCTATCGGTCACTGCTTTTTGCAGTGTTACTGCGCTCGCTGGCGACGGCGGTGAAGCCTAATGGCATGGCATTGCTCGCCGATCCTCGCGTCCACCTCGAACCGGAGTTGCCACATATTGCCAGTGATTCTGGCCTTTCTTGGTCTAGCGAACGTCGTCCAACCGGGTACACGCTCTGTCGACTTGCATCGTTGTGACGGATCTTTCCGTGGTTTGGAGCGCTTGCGGAGTGGGCAATGGTTGCCAGACTCCCGCGCTTCATGATGCCCACCCTTGCGATTAGCTACCTGCTCTCAGTAGTCCACGAACCGATTTTGTCGCCGCACACGGCGCATGTGCTTGCGCCGCTGATTTGGTGCGCTGCTGGGTTGTACGTATTCGCGGTTGGTGCACTGGCACTCTACGGCCTGCACAACCTCGGTTTGTTGGGATTGTTCCTGCGTCATCGTAAGGCCGCTGCGGCACAAGCTGCCCGCGAGGATCAAACGCCGCTTCCGCCAGACCAAGCGTTGCCGCATGTCTTGATTCAATTGCCAGTATTCAATGAGCGTGATGTCTTGAATCGGCTACTGGATAGTGTGAGTCGACTGGAGTGGCCGCGCGATCGTTTGCATATTCAATTACTTGATGACTCGACCGATGACTCGGTCCACATGGGACGCTTGGCGGTTCACCGTCTGCGTGAGCAGGGCGTAGACGTCGTGCATCTCCATCGCACCGACCGCACTGGCTTCAAGGCCGGTGCGCTGGAACACGGCCTCGCTCAGAACGACGCACCATTTGTCGCAATCTTCGACGCTGACTTCGTGCCCAATCCCGATTTTCTGAAACGTGCAATCAAACCGCTGCTGGCTGATCCCGGCTTGGCGCTCGTCCAAGGCCGATGGGAGCACCTCAACCGCAATGACAACATGCTGACCAAGGCGCAAGCAGTTGGCATCGATGGCCACTTCGCCGTCGAGCAAGGTGCACGCGCGTGGTCTGGCCTGCCGATGAATTTTAACGGCACCTGTGGTTTGTGGCGGCGGGCCGCAATTATTGACGCCGGTGGCTGGGAACACGACACCTTGACCGAAGACATGGATATCTCGTACCGCGCACAATTAGTTGGCTGGCGCTGCACCTATCGCTTGGGCCTTGGTGTGCCCGGCGAGATTCCCGCCGATGTGAATGCGTGGCGCAGTCAGCAGTTTCGTTGGGCGAAGGGTTCGATCCAGACCGCGATCAAACTGTTGCCGCGCATCTGGAGCTCGGCGTGGGATCTGCGGCGCAAGCTGAGTGCAACGCTGCACATGACCCATTACCTCGTGCATCCGTTTATCTTGCTCAGCCTATTCGCTGCACCGCTGGCGATGCTGTTGTTGGATCAAGGGCTGATTCCGATGTGGGTGTTGGTGTTGGGTCTTGGTTCCTTCTTGGTCGGTGCGATGTCGCCGGTGTTGGTCTACATCGTAAGTCAGGTTGTGTTGCATGGTCGGTCCGGCCTGCGCAATCTGCTCGCGTTGCCCGTGTTGGCGGCGATCGGAACCGGCATTGCGATCAGCAATGCATCGGCGGTATGGCAAGCCATCCGCGGCAAGCAGTCGGCGTTCGTGCGTACGCCCAAGGCCGGCAATGCGGGAACATCCAGCTATCGTGCGCACGCCCATAGCGGCGTACCGGAAGCACTGTGTGCGCTGTGGGCGTTTGTTGGCATCACCATAGGGTACATCGGTTCCCACACGTGGATCACGCCGTTTCTGGTGATCTACTTGAGTGGATTCGGCTGGATGAGTTGGCATTGCATCATCGAACGCCGTGCGCGTACGCGGCGACTTGCCATAAGTACGGCGCAACCAGTGCAGATCGTTCAAGATTCGTCCGGAGCCCAGCCCGCTTAAGTTGGTGACGCGCACAATGGTTCAACGTAACGTGGTGTCTTTGCTCATGCGGAACAGCACGTAGCGTTCGGCAGCCGAGGGACTCATGGCGATCAGCGTGTTTGGACGATGGTGGCTTTTGCAGTGGTTTATTGCCGTCATCCTCGTGTTGAGTTGCTCGCGGTTGCCAGCAATCGAAGCCCAACAGGTGACGCTTACTGCGCCATTGGTCACTGTAGTGCGGGCTCAACTGGATGGTTCGAACAAGCCGCCGGGCGTCAGTTCCTTGGATGTGGACGTGCAGGTTCCGGACGATGCTCCAGCGGACCTCGGCATCGGTTGTTTTTGCACCGACAACCAAGGCCATTGGTATCAGAGCATGCATCCGAAGCCGCTCACGCCTGGCGTGCATCGTCTACGGTTTCAGCTTGATGGTCATGCTCCCCTGGCTGGTGAGGGGCACCGTGGTTCTTGGTCCGCGTATCACGCCACGCTGGTGGCAAAGGCAGGCGTGTTTTTGTGGTCATCCACCCAGAGTCGGGCGAAGCTGCGCATCAGCATGCGCGCGCATCGCGAGTCCACGGCAGTCAGTGCGCCATATCGCATCAATGATCTTGAGCTGGCAGGTGCCATCGCAGGCAAGGACGCACTGACCTGGCCGACCGGATCGTGTTGGACGCTGACCTGCAGGCCGCAGCCATGTCCCGATCGCCCATTCGATCCCGAGCATTTTTCGCTGACGCTGCGCATTACTGATCCCAACGGCAGCGTTGTGCGCGTGCATGGATTTTTCCGCGAGCCGATGCAGCTCATTGACCGTGGCGATCAGGAGGTCAGCAAGCCCGGTGATCCGGCGCACGTCGCGGTCCGCTGGTGGCCCAAGATTCCTGGTCGTCATCAACTCAGCCTGGAGGTTGCTTGGGAGGGGAAGATACAAGTAACGACGCAGCTTCCTGACTTAGTTGCAACGGGTTCAACGTGGGATGACTACGTGCGCATTGCTGAGAACGACCATCGATTTTTCAGTGTCGGCGGTAAGGGCGACGCCAGTCGCTGGTATTGGCCCATCGGCATCAGCATGGTGATGGTTACCGACGAGCGCATGCTTGGTACGGTCAGTGGTCGTGAGGTTCGCCGTACGCCCGATCGCGGATTCCAATCCTATGCCGCCTACATGAAACGATTTGCCGCTGGTGGTGCCGATCTGGTGCAGGTGTGGATGGCGAGTTGGAGTTTCGCGTTGGAGTGGAATGAACGTTGGCCGGGTCAGCATGGGCTTGGGCATTACAGCCCGCTGAATGCCGAGCGCCTGGATCGTTTGCTGGATCTCGCAGCGCAGCTTGGCATGCGGGTGAATATCGTGCTCTACAGTCATGGTCCGGCATCAACGAAGCATTCACCGGAATGGCAGGATCATCCCTACAATGTCGCCAACGGTGGTCCGATGCGATCGCCAAAAGACGTGTTTACCAACCCCATCATGTGGAAAGCGCAGGACAATTTGCACCGCTATATGCGCGCGCGGTGGGGCGATCATCCAGCGGTGTTCGCCTGGGAATTCTGGTCCGAGCCGCAGGGCTGTGATATTTGGCCGGATCCCACTATCGTGGTCGATTGGCACAGTCGCGCGGCCAAACTGTGGCGCGAGCTGGATCCCAACGGACGTTTACTGTCTACTTACACCGGCGGATTCGAGTTTCACTTTCCAGTCGAAGAGATTCGCACGATTCCCCAATTGGATGTCGTGGTCGATAGCGCTTACCGCCCACGGAAGAAAACCGATACCACGACAGTCACGGAGGAGATGTGGAACAAGATGCATCAACTTCCGGACCAATTTACGCATTATAAACGACCGGTCCTGATCAGTGAATACGGCGGTAATTTCATGGGCGACCTGGAAAAGATAGCGATCGATCATCGCATCGGTGCGTGGTCAGCGCTGGTCACTGGCTATGCCGGTGGTCCGATGTTGTGGTGGCATGAATGGGTCGATCAGGGGAATCGTTGGGAGCCGTTCATGGCCATTCGGCAGTTTATCCGTGGCGAAGATATGCGCGGAACTCAGGTTCAGTTTCTCAACCTAGCGGTGGACTCACCACTTGGTGGGTTATGGACGGCAGTGGCCAGCCGCCCTGGTCGCATGCTCGGTTACGTGTTGGACCGGACGTGGGCGCGACGGGGTGGCGAACCTCGAACACATCATGGTGGCCATATCACGCTTGCCGATCAGGCGCGGGCAGGCGCTATGCATCTGGAGTGGTGGGATGCTGACACTGGCACGCGTCTGCAAGAAATCACCAAGCAGCACGATGGCGGTAAATTGGTCCTCGATATGCCGGACTTCCGTTGTCATCTCGCCTTCAAGCTCTGGCGTGAGGACGCTGCGGCCAAGCCGGCCAAGTAGCTGCGTTCGTAGAGGTGCAAGGGATCGGCCCTTCCGCTCTGGCGCGGCTTGCCACGATGCCGCCCATGTACCCACCTGAACTCACCGAACCAATTCGCGCCGAAGTGCGGGCCATGGGCCTGATCGAGGCTAAAACCCCCACCGACGTCGACAAACTCATTGCCCAACCCGGCCCGACCCTGGTCTTCGTCAACAGCGTCTGTGGTTGCGCAGCTGGTGGCGCTCGCCCAGGGCTGACTGCGGCGCTGAAAAACTCCGCCCACAAGCCAGCTCGTGTCATCACCGTCTTCGCCGGTGTCGACGCCGAGGCGACCAAGCAGGCGCGCAGCCACTTCGCCGAATATCCGCAGTCGTCGCCCAGTGCTGCGCTGATCAAAAACGGTGAAGTTGTGTGGATGCTCCATCGTCACCAGATCGAAGGTCGTAACCCAACCCAGATCGCCGAAGCGTTCGTGAAAGCATTCACGGCGCATTGCTGAGTCTGTGTTTCGCTATTCAAGGCAACCGCAGAGGCGCAGAGGCCGCTGAGGTCGCGGAGGTTGAGAGTTGTGAAAGCCATTCCATCAGTTGGCCGAATCACATTGGGCGACCACCCAATCGATTTCTCCTCTGCGCTCTCAGTGGCCTCTGCGCCTCTGCGGTTGCCTTGGGGAGATCCAACGGGGCAATGTGAGTGAATCGTATCCTCGCCTTCGAAGCAGTTGAGCGCACTGGTTCAGCCTGTGTCTGGGATGACTGTGAGCGCGAGTTCTGCCGTTGTGCTGGACAAGCCGAAGCAGACTTGGTTCCGCTACTATCAGATATGCTGACACGTTGGGCGCCGGTCACTGCGTTGGCGCTGGCGGCTGGGCCAGGATCATTTACTGGACTGCGTGTCGCAGCGCTGGCGGCACGAACGCTTGCCTGGGTTGAACGGCTGCCGGTTCATCAGGTCGATAGCTTGGCCGCCTGCGCAGCGCAGCAGGGCGACGGTGTGTGGTGGGTTTTGTTGCCGCTGAAGCGCGACACCACGTTTCACGGTCTATTTCGCGTCAGCGCTGATCGCGTCGAAACCATCGTGCCGACGATGCCGTGCTTGGATCAGGCGCAGCCGGTGTTGCCCGACGTGGCACGCAACGCGGTGGCGATCGGCCCGGCGCTACGGGCAAAACCAGGATTGGCAGAACGCTGGTTGGCTGGGGTTCGCCTTGGTGATCCTGCTGGCCCAGATGCACGCGGAGTGGCCCGGATCGCTCGTCAGGTTGCTCCGTCGGCGTGGGATCAAGTGCTGCCGCAGTATCATCAGCAGCCTGCGCCGGTCTTGCAGCGCGAGGCGGCTCGGCGACAGTTGGACGCCTGAATGGCCTGGAGAAACCGCATTGAAGTCAGCGCGACCGCGCTGCGGCACAATGTTGCAGCGGTGCGACGTGCTGCTGGCGGACGCCACCTGATTGCGGTGGTCAAAGCCAACGCCTATGGACTGGGGCTCGAGCGCTGTGCGCGTATCTACGCTGATGGTGGCGCGACGGCACTCGCCTGCGTCAACATTGGCGAGGGCGAACGGATCCGCCGCGTGTTGTCTACGGTGCGCGTGATTCTGATGGGATCACCGTTAGCGAGTGAACTCGCGGCCGTTGTCGCTGGTCGCTACGAGCCGTCGCTCTCGACGCTTGATGAAGTCCGCGCGTTCGCTGCGCTCGCCAAGACCCAGGCTCCACTGTCAGTTCACGTTGATGTCGACACCGGCATGGGGCGATTCGGTGCGCGTGCTGACGACGCTGAGGCTATGGTGCGTGCAGTGTGCTCCTCCGGCAGTCTGCGACTAGCTGGCATCAGCATGCACTACGCGCAAGGCCGCAACGCTGCGCCATCGGCTGATCAGGAACATGCGCTGCATGCACTGCTCGATCGGATCGCTGCGCTGCCGACCGACTGCTTGCTGCATTGGCACAACTCGGAAGGGCTGCTGTCACGTCCGGTCGGTCGTTCCAATGCGGTGCGCGTTGGACTGTTACTGACCGGTGTCGTTCCAGCTGACTGCACCGATCCAGGCGTTCAGCCAACGGTTCAGTGGTTATCCGCACTGGCCATCGTGAAGCACTTACCCAAAGGCCACGGCATCAGCTACGACAGTCAGCACGTTCTCGCTCGCGATTCGAGCATTGGTATCATCCCGGTTGGCTACGCGGACGGTTATCCGATCGCCCTGTCCAATCGCGGCAGTGTGTTGATCCAAGGTCGGCGCTGTCCGATCCTCGGCCGCGTAACCATGGATTACACGGTCGTTGATCTCACCGATCTCCCGCGCCCAGTTGTTGCTGGCGAGCCAGTGGTGTTGATCGGCACGCAGGGGGCTGAACAGATCACCATCGCCAACATGGCGAGCCTCGCAGGGACAATTCCATACGATGTGCTGTGTGGGTTTAGAGGGCGATGCGAAGTGGTGGAAGTGGCTTGAGTCCAGGGAGGGTCGAGCACTAGCTCGACCTTTTCGCATGGTCACACGGTTGCATGGTCGAGCTGGCGCTCGACCCTCCCAGGACCACTGCTGCCTAGTGGCCGCCGCAACCGCCTGAGCCGCAGCCGCCATGATGACCATGTTCATGCTCATCATGATCGTGGTCTTGTTCATGCGCGCAGTCGCAACCCTCTGAGCCGCAACTGCTGGCGCCACATGATCCCTTGCCGCAGCAGTTACCCGCCAACTCGTCGGCGGTTGATTCGCGGACGGAGAGCACCTGAACCGAGAGCTTCAACGAGCGTCCGGCATACGGATGATTGGCGCTGGCGACAACCGTATCGGTGGTGAGTTCGCGGACGAAATAGGTCACCACCTGTTTGGCATCTTTGGGATGTGGTCCTTGGAAGCGCGTACCGGGCTGGAGACGTGCACGGGACTCCGCATCGAATTCGCTGAGCGGGAGCCGCGTCTCGAGCGCCGGGTCGTGCTCGCCAAAGGCTTCGGCGGGCGTCAGCGACAGATCCAGTCGATCACCGACGGCGTGGCCGATGAGCCGCGTTTCGAGCCCGGGCAACACTTGGCCGCGGCCGTGGATGTACACCGTTTCCTGGCCATCGACCGTGCAGTCGGGTGTGTCTCCGTTATCGAAGGCGACACAGTAGCGGATGGTGACATGGGCGTCGGGGGCGATCTGCATGTGGGGAATCCTTCAGCGGAATCAGGCAGGGGAAGCGTGAGTTTGAAGCACCAACAACGGAGAGGAATAATCTCCTATGGTGGCAATATCCGCTGGTTGGGTGATAGGTCATTTCGCCAAGCGCGCCGCGAGTCGGATCGCCTCGACCATCGACGTGTGCTGGGCCTTGCCCTGCCACGCGATGTCAAAGGCCGTGCCGTGATCGACCGACGTGCGAATGATCGGCAGGCCCAGGGTGACGTTGACGCCGGTGTCGAAGGCGAAGGCCTTGAACGGAATCAGGCCCTGGTCGTGGTACATGCACACCCAACCGTCGTAGCGTTTGCGCGCAGCGGGGGTGAACGCGGTGTCCGGCGGTAGCGGTCCGTCAGCGGTGATGCCCAACTGCAGCAACTCACCGACTGCGGGAACGATGGCGCGTTCTTCGGTTCCGAAAAGACCGCCTTCGCCAGCGTGCGGATTGAAGCCAAGGACAGCGATGCGCGGTTCGCGGCCACGCAGTTTGCGCAGCGCCTCGGCAAGTTGCCGACCAACCCTGACGATGCGCTCGGGTTGCAGCGACGATGGTACTGTGGCGAGTCCCTGGTGGACGGTGACCAGCGCGACCGCGATCTGGCGATGGTACAACATCATCGTCTCGTCGGCGACGCCGGTTCGCGCGGCCAACCATTCGGTGTGACCGGGGAAGGGAATACCGGCGGCGTGGATCGCCTGCTTGTGGATCGGTGCGGTGACCATCGCGGCGTAGGTTCCTTTGCGGCAACCGGCGATGGCATCTTCTATGCAGGCTCCGGCGGCAGCACCGTTGCGTGCATCAATGGCACCGGGCGTGAGGGCCTTGGCATCGAATGACGCCAGTGCGTCTGGCTCGTTGATCTGCGTTGGCAGGGGCAAGGACAGCAGTTTGGCGACCCGGGTCAGGACTGCGCGGCTGGCGATCGCAACCGGCGTGCAGATGCGGAGTAGTGCGGGTGTTGCACAGGCGCGCAGCAGGATCTCTGGGCCAACGCCAGCGGGATCTCCCATGGTGATAGCGATGCGGGGCTTCATGGCCGGGGACGGTGGGCATCCGCCGATCCGAGCAAGCTGACGCTGGCGCTGGCCTGGGTAGGCGGCACATTGCCCCCGCTCATGTGGCAGGCGCAAAACCGGTAACCAACGGGTTGCGACGGCGTACATAGGTCGGCGATCATGCTCACGAAAGGCATCTCATGCGTTCAGCGCGCTTCATCGTTCCTGTTCTCGCTTCGTTCGCTCTGTGCGCTGGAGAAGCGACACCGACTGCACCGCCGTTGGCGACGACTCCACCAGCGGTGTTGCGTCTCGCGGACGGCACGAAGTTGGTCGCGGACTGGAATGCGTCGTTGTACGCCAAACTCATGGCCGATCCGGTGGCCCAGCCCGTACGCAGTGAGATCGAGCAAGCGCTCAGGCAGGTTGAGGCCGAGCTTGGATTCAATCCGTTAGCGGCGTTGCTGGCTGCGAAGGGGGTCCAGGTCACGTTCCGGGGTATGAACGAACACCAGGAGCCGCAATTGCAATTGCGTGCCGACCTAGGCGAGTTCGGCGCAAAAATGTTCCAACTGTTTAAAATGAAAGGTGGAATGGAGACAAAGAAAGTTGCCGGCGCTGATGAGGCAGTCGGTGACCATGAGAGTACGGTTGCCCGGTTCGGCACCGTCCTGGCGATCGCCATCAACGCAGAGCCTTCTGCGACCGCACCTACGGGCACGGCAGCAGCCGATATCGCTGTCGATGTCGACGCCAAGCGCATCATCGATATGATCGCAGCAGCTTTGCCCGATGAAAAACGAGCGGAATTCGATGTTTTTGCTAAGACCATGAAAAATGCTTTGGGCCAGTGCGCCTATCGTTTCGACTTGTTGCCCGAGGGTATTCGCGAACGGATCACCTCGACAATTGGTCAACAACTGGGGCAACCAGTTGATCGTACGCTGTTGGCGCGTCTGCCAGCGACGACGTTGTTGGCGCTTGCGTGGGGCTTTGACGGCAAGGCATATTGGAAAGCCGAGAGCGCGAATGTACTGGCTGAATTTGACAAGGCGCTGCTGGGCGGCTCGGCCGGACCCGAGGCGACGGCCAAGCAGATCCAGGAGATGCTCAAGCAGTTCGGCGTCGAGGCGAGCGTCCAAGAACTCATCGAGGGTTTAACCGGCACTGGTTTCGTTGCTGTGACCCAAGGCGTTCCGTTCCCCGCACTGACGATTGCGCTGCCGCGCTCCAAGGCGATGGATCAACTGATCACGGCTGGCCTTCAGCAGCTGGACAGCAAGCCACCAGACGAAGGTCAGAGCGGTGCAATTATGCTGCCGAATATCCCACTGCCGATCACGGTGGTGCGCGACAAGGCGGCCTGGGTTGTTACCACCGATCCCATGCTGGCTGGATCCTGGTCGAGCGGCGCTGCTGGCGGTTTCGCCGAGAGCACGATGGCGAAGACATTATACGCCAAAGCGCCGGCTCACGCCTCGTTGCTTGGTGCCAGTGATACCCCCGCTTTGTTACGGACGATCCAGGGCTATCTTGGCATGGCGCTGCCGAGCCTTGGTTTAGGGCAGGACGAACAGCAGGCGATCAACACCGCATTGACGAAACTGTCGATGCTGGCGGCAACTGGCTATCTCTATCAGGCGGTCGATGCCAAGGGATTGCAATTCGAAGTGCGCGGCCTGGTTGGTCTTGGCCTCGTGCCGATCAGTGCGACTGCTGCAATGTACGGCATGCGCAGTTCCTCTCCTGCGGAAGTCGCACTGGCCGCAGCTAGCGCAGCCAGCGCAGCGGACGAAGGCGCACTGGTTCGTCTGAGCACCCAGCTATTTGCGGCTGAGTTCCAGTTCCAGGGCGGTGCATATTGCGATCAGGATGGCAACGGCGTGGGTGAGTATGGAACGCTCGCTGAGCTCACCGGCAAACTCGCTGCGCCTGGCCAGAAGCAGTCCGAGACCTTGGTCGAAGGGTTTACCGACGGCGCATCGGTTAGTGGCTACACCTACGCGATCTTCCTGCCCGACGGCAAAGGTGCCGCATTGACGCATAGCGATAAAGCGCGTACCGCCGACAAAGCTGCAGCGAAAGAGCAGGAAAAGCACTTCGTCATCTACGCCTGGCCCGAGCAGGCAGACGCTCGGATGTTCGCCATCGATCAGAACGGCGTCGTGTATGAACGTCCGGCGACGGGCAAAGCGCCGGCCTGGAATGAACTGTACGACGGCAAGGGTTGGGACCAGAAACCAACCTGGCAACCGACGCAACGCTAAACAGCGATTGCATCCTCAACTCGACCAAGGAATTTTCCATGCGCTTCAGTCTTTCGGCCCTCGTTCTTTCCGTTGCTCTTGCCGCTGCTGATCCAGCTCCGGTTGCGCCGATTGGCAGCGTACGCTTGGCTGACGGTGCCAAGCTGAGCAAGGATTGGTCGGCATCGATCTTCGCCAAGGCTTGGGCCGATCCTGCCCTGCAGCCAATTCGCGATGAATTCTCCAAGGGGATGGGCAAGGCAGAGACCGAATTGGGTTTCAATCCGATTGATGTCCTAATGGCATCCAAAGGGATGCAGTTGTCGTTCGTGGGTCTGCAAAACGCAGCTAAGCCGCAACTCATGTTCCGTGCTGACCTCGGACAGTATGCCGAAAAAGTCATGGCGGCGATCAAGGCCAAGAAGCCGAATCTGGTGGTGAAGCAAGTGCCGGGCGCGACCGAAGCGGTTGCTGACCATGCTGGTGAAGGAACCTTGGCACGATTTGGTACCGTGCTGACATTCTCGTTGAATACAGATTCAGTCGCAACGCCACCGGCGGGCGAAGCCACAGCAGATGTGGCAATCAACCTCGATGTCAAACGCCTGGTTGATGCGATGAGTGCCATCGTGCCGGCATCGGACAAGGCGCAGTTCGACAGCGTGGTTGCCACCATGAAATCCCAATTCGGTGTGGTGACCTACAGCAGCGATCTGCTGCCCGAAGGCATTCGCGATCGTATGACCAACAGCGCCCCAGGGTTTGGTGGCAAGGCTGTTGATCGTGCCGTGCTCGCACGTCTTCCCGGTACGACCTTGATGACCATAGCGATCGGCCTCGACGGCAAGGCGATCTGGAAGAATGCCGGAACGGCGATGCTGTCACAAATTGATCTGGCGATGCATAACGGCACGCCGTCGGGCGGCGAGGCCACGACCCAAGAGATCCAAGGCATGATGGGGGCTCTGGGCATTGAGGGTGGATTGCAGCAGGTGATCGAAGGTATCGATGGTACCGCAGTGATCGCGCTGACCCAAGGCGCGCCAATTCCTGGTGCAACGATTGCCCTGCCGCGCTCGCGACAGATCGATCAAATGATTGCCTTTGCACTGAAGCAGGTGGGTGTGGACGCGCCGGCTGATGGTCAGTCGGCTATGTTGCCTTTGCCGCCTGGGGTCCCAGTCGCACTGAGTCTACTGCGCGACAAGTCGCATTGGGTCCTGAGTACTGATGCCATGTTGTTGTCCTCGTGGCCAATCGGTGCGCCGGGCGGATTCGCTGACTCGGCAATGGCGAAGACGCTCTACGCCAAGGCGCCGGCTAATGCGTGGGTGCTCGGGGCTAGCGACACGCCAACGGTGCTGCGTACGATCCAAGGTTTTCTTGGCATGGCCTTGGCAGCCAATCGCGGCATGCCGGCGCAGCAGAAGCAAGCCATCAATGCAGCGTTGACGCGGCTGGCGGGAAACGCTGGCACCGGCTATCTGTTTGCGACCCAGGACGCCAAGGGTTCGCAGGTTGAATTGCGCGGCCTCCTCGGCGGAGCGTTTGCTCCTGCCATGCTGGCTGCGGTCGCTGTGCCGACTCTGATGCAGAATCGGATTAGTGCCTATGAAACGGCCGCGCGGTCAAACTTGAAGACCATCTATGTCTCGGAAGTTCAGTTCCAGGCTGGTGGTTACCAGGACGTGGACAACGACAACGTCGGTGAATACGGTTTGCTGAGCGAACTAAGTGGACGCCGAGCGACCAACAAAAGCAAAGCCGGGGACGTAAGTTTCATTGCCGGTAAGCTGGCCAATGGTGGCACCTCAAATGGTTACCGGTTTGTTATCTATCTGTCTGATGGCAAAGGCGGTGCCGTGAGTGAACCTGCTGACGACAGCGCGCCGCGCCCATCCATGATCGATGGCAACACCGTCAAAAATGCAGACGAGCAGGAAAAGTATTTTGTCGCATACGCATGGCCAATCAGCAGCGATACCGGCCGGCGGATGTTCGCCATCGCCCAGGATGGCGAGCTGCATGAGATGTTTTGGAGTGGCACCGCGCCACAGTGGAACGATCTCTTCGGCGGCGGCACCTGGACCGACGCTGCGGCGTGGCCCATGACGCACTGATCTTTTTGTATTCAACCGCTCATTACCTCACATCCACGACTCATCAGTTAGGAACCACGCATGCGTTATTTCTTATCCACCCTCGTCCTTGCAACGGCATTGAGTGCTGCTGATCCGGCATCGGCCAGCCCGATTGCAACCGTCCGCATCGCCGACGGCACCAAGCTCAACAAGGACTGGTCGGCGTCAATCTTCGCCAAGGTGTGGAACGATCCGGCACTGAAGCCGCTGCGTGATGTCCAGACCGAAGCGATGACCAAAGCCGAAGTCGAATTGGGATTCAATCCGCTGGATGCCGTATTGGCGCTGAAGGGATTTCAGGCGTCCTTCCTCGGCATGAAGAGCCCCGATAAACCCCAGGTGCTGGTGCGTGCGGATCTCGGTGTGTTTGCAGATAAGGTCATGGCGCTCGTTAAGACGAAATCAGGCAGTGCCGTGCCGCGAACGGTGGTCGGAGCAGCTGAAGCCTTTGGTGATGCCGCTGGTAACGTGACGCTGGCCCGGTTTGGAACCGTGGTGGTCTGCAGCTTCCACACCGAAGCGGTAGCCACGCCACCGGCTGGTGAGGCGGTCGCTGATATAGCGGTGAACGTCGACATGAAACGGCTGATGGACACCATCGTGGCAGTCGTTCCTGCTTCGGACAAAGCGCAGTTCCAAAGCATGATCGCTAACATGCAGCAATACCTTGGCAAGGCGACCTATCTCAGCGATCTGGTGCCGGAAGGCATCTCCGATCGCATCACCACCAGTGTGGCCGGTACGTTTGGTGGCAAGGCGGTCGACAAAGCCGTTCTCGCCCGTCTGCCAGCCACGACGCTCATGACGCTGGCGTTTGGATGCGATGGCAAGGGTTACTGGAAGGCAGCGGGAAATGCACTGCTCAGCAATATCGACTCGGCGATGCACCGCGGTGCGCCGGTTGGCGCCGAGGCGACGGCGACCGAGATTCGTACGATCATGCAAGCGATGGGTATCGAAGGCGGGTTGCAGCAGGTCATCGAAAGTATCGATGGAACCATCGTGGTCGCCCTGACCCAGGGCGCACCGGTGCCGGGCATGACGATCGCGTTGCCCCGCGCCAAGGCGATTGACCAGCTGGTCGGCATCGGACTGGCCCAGGCCCAGGTCGAGATGCCCGCCGAAGGTCAATCGGCGATGATGCCGCTGCCGCCCGGTGTGCCGGTCGCACTCAGCCTGTTGCGTGACAAGACGCACTGGGTGCTCAGTACCGATCCCATGTTGCTCGCATCGTGGCCGTCCGGCGCGCCCGGTGGCTTCGCGGACACGGCGATGGCGAAGACGCTGTATGCCAAGGCTCCAGCCAATGCGTACTTGCTTGGGGCCAGCGATACGCCCACGGTTATCCGTACGATTCAAGGCTACGTGGGCATGGCAATGGGCATGGCGCGCGATCTGTCGGCACAGCAAAAGCAGGCGATCAACGCTGCTATGACGAAACTAGCCAGCAATGCCGCGACCGGTTATCTGTTTGCCACCCAAGATGATAAAGGAGGACGCCTGGAGTTGCGCGGCCTGTTTGGTGGAGCCGTCTTCCCGGCGATCATCGCGGCGATCGCAGTACCGAATCTGATGGAGAGTCGCGTGACGGCTAACGAGTCGGCGACGGCTGCTACGCTCAAGTCGGGTGTGTTCCCTGCGCAAATAACGTTCCAGGCGGGCGGCTATCAGGACGCTGATGCCGACAACGTCGGTGAGCATGGATTGCTCAGCGAGTTGACCGGACTGCGGGCGACCAACAAAATTGCGGCGGGATCAATTAAATTATTGCAGGGTCCATTAGCACAGGCGAATGGCGGCTTCGTCGCCAATGGCTATCACTACATGATCTATCTGCCAGACGGCAAAGGCGGGGCGATCGGCGAGCCCGCTGGTGATCAAACCATGGCGCGGCCATCGATCATCGATGGCACGACGGTGAAGGATGCCAACGATCAGGAGATGTACTGGGTCGCTTACGCGTGGCCGGTGAGTCGTGATACTGGCCGCCGCATGTTCGTCATGCTCAACGATGGCCAGGTCCGCTCCGAGTACTGGAATGGCCAGGAGCCCAAGTGGAACGATGTGTTCGGTGGCGGAACGTGGACGGATCAGGCGACCACGCCCATCTATTCAGGCAGCTCCAGGTCGTCACGGCAGAACCGACGTGACATGGGTCCGCCCCCCGAGGCAGCGCCAGTTGGCGAAAAGCCGCTGTTCTAAACGGCATGGCCTCGCCTGCGATGCGGCGCTATCGCCGCACGACCAGTGATGAAGACGCACTGATCGGTGACGCGGGCGATGGTCGCATTGACTGCGCCGCGTTGTTCGGCCGATCCGCGCCGTTGCGATTGGAATTCGGTTGTGGCCACGGCGAATTTATTTCGCAGATGGCCGCCGCCCATCCCGAGGTCGATTTCATCGGCGTTGAAGTCGATTGGCTGCGGGTGAACAAGTGTGCGCACAAGTGCATGAAAGCCGACGCGCGCAATGTCCGTTTGTATGCTGGCGAAGCCGCCGCCTTCATTACGCGTCTGCCGGACGCGGCGTTTGAGCGCATCTACATCCTGTTTCCGGACCCGTGGCCGAAGCTCGCGCATCGCCGCCGGCGTCTGGTCAACCGAGCCTTCCTGTTGGAACTCGCCCGCGTCGCCGCCCCGGGTTGTCGCCTCGTCTTCGCCAGCGACACCCACAACTACGCGATGCAGGTTCTCGCCAACGTCAGCACGATCCCTGGCCGGTGGCGCAGTCTGCATCCGTCCGGCTACCGCATTGATGTGCCGGTGCGTTTCGAAACTGTCTTCGAACGGCATAAGCGCGCCGAGGGCTGTACGATTGCTAACGTGCAGCTTGAGCGGACGTCGACTCCAAACTCGGCGAAGTGATCACATGGAGAACCGGAGGAACGGAGCAGGCATGGGCCTAGGGCAGCGGTCTTGTTCACCTGGTTGATGATCAACCTTGCTGCTACAAGCCCCGTGCGACTCCGTTCCTCTGGTTCTCCATGTCAGTCGAATGCTGGGTTGAGGCTGACGACGTCTTGATCCGTCCTGGCGCTCGTGACCATGCGCCACCATGGAAGCAGCCGCTATTATCCGGACCTGCCGCATGTTTGCCCGGCTACAGCCGCAAGCACGCGCGCACCTATCCGAACTGGCGCACCATCGCACCTGTGAGGCGGGCGAGATTTTGTTTCGCCAGGGTGATCCCTGTCCAGGCGTTCATGTCGTCGGCAAAGGCATGGTGCGCGTTTATAAACTGGCTCCATCGGGCAAAGAGCACGTGCTCCACCTCGCTGGTCCCGGTTCGACATTTCTGGAGGCGGCGGTCATCGGTGGTTTCAACTGTCCTGCGTTTGCGCAGGCGCTTGAGCCAACCATCGTCGCGGTAATTCCCACCCGAGATTTCCAGAGTTTTCTCAAAAGTGACCATCAGGGCTGCATTGACCTGCTCGCTGGGCTTGCCGGTTGGCTGCACCACATGGTTGATCTGCTGGAAGATGTGGTGTTGCGCGATGCGGCGGGCCGACTGGCGCGGCATTTGTTGTCCCACTCCAACGCCAACGGCGAGGTCACGCTGCAATCAATGCGTAAGCATCTGGCCAGTCAGCTCAATCTGACTCCCGAAACACTTTCGCGCACGCTGCGACGCTTGGACGACGATGGTTGTATCAGCAGCGAACGCGAGGTGATCGTGGTCAAGGATCGCGAGCGTCTTGAGGCGGTCGCCGAGGGACTCTATCCAGCGGTGTGACGAATCAGCCCGGGAAAATCATGCGAATGAACAGGAGGCGCAGAGACGCAGAGACTAGAAGAGTTTCGTGGAAGTGGCGTTGTCATCCTCAGAGTGATCTTCCCACTTTGCCACTCCTTCGGACCTCTGTGCCTCTGCGTCTCCTGTTATTCGAAATGCGGGCTTGAAAAATCAGTGCGCGCGCCGGGCCAAGGCCTGGTTGATGAGAGCGTGTTCGGCGCTCATGTCTGGCGGGATGATGCCCTTTTCTTTCCAAAGCTCCAAGGCGGCTTCCTCGCGCTTGGTGAGGGCTTCAAGCTGGCGTTGCAATTCACCACCAGCGGTTGGGCCACCGATTTCATCAAGTAGGAGCATGAGATTCAGCCGTAATTCGATATCACGTGCGTTGTCGATGCGCTGCGCCAACGGCTGGATCCAATCTGCCCCCGGATGGAGTCGCAGCGCGGTCAGCGCGCGGGCGGGGAACCACGCTGGGACTGGACGGCCCGTACCAACCACCGCATCAAGCAAAGGCTCAAGCTGGTCAGGGGCCAGGGCTGCGAGTCCGGCCGGGATGGCGGCCTCGCTATTCATCAGTTCGGCAAACAGCGTGTCGCGGCGACTCAACTCGGCGTACAGTGCGGCATGATCTTGCCACCACAGTGTCCAGGTCGGGCCGGCACCGGCGCGATATCCGGTGAGTGACTTCAATGTCGTTGCCGCGGCGTCGCGCACATCTGGCATGCGCTGCGATGTCGCCAGGCGGACCAGCGCATCAACTGCGCGTGCGTCACCAGCGCTGGCCAGCGCTCGGGTTGCTAGCACAACAACCAAGGCTTCGCGGTCGGCCAGGAGGGCGGTCAACGCGGGACACAGCCGGGTGTCCAGTATGCCGTCGAGACACTCCAAAAGCGTGAGGCGTTCGTCGCCGGACAATGTTCCAAGAAGGGTGGCGGTTTCTCCGGCCGATCCCGGCTGGCGTAGCAGACCGCGCAACGCCGCTGCCTGAGCGTCTTGAGCCAGCGTATCGAAATCCCGGCGTAGGCGGCACAGGGCGCGCAGGGCGCGGGTATCACCAAGCGCGGCAAGCGAGTCGGCGGCACCTTTGCGTTCATCAGGCGACGGTGATGACAGCAGTTCGAGTAAGCGTGGGAGGACGGTGTCACCACGGCAGTTGCCAAGCCCATGCGTTGCCAGCACGCGAACTCGCGGGTCGAGATCGTGCGATAACCGGATGACCAGCGGCGCGGCGGCGGTGCCACCAATCATTGCGGCGACTCGAACAACCCGGCAACGCACGATGGGTTCGCGATCCTTGGCTAACACACCGAGGTCTTCGAGTACTTCGGGTCCACCACGGCGGACCAGTCGCCCAATCGCCGGATTGGCAACCGCAGGATCCGCATCGGTGAGTGCGGCGAGATCATCCGACCATGGTCGACCCGGTACCGGTGACGGCTTGGGGTTCACCTTTTTGTAGACTTCCTTGCCGAGACGAATGACATCGACGCCGACTGGCAGGGGGACTTCGTCTGGCGAGGCGGCGGACACCACCGAACCGCATACGCACAGCACCGTGCAGGCGAGAGCAATGAGGGACTTCCGGACTACCGGATTTCCGGATTTCCGAATTGTGCAGGGATGGATGGGCAACATGGGCGCCCAGCATCCCGGCTGCCCGTGCTTGAGCAACCACCATGGCACCCCACGATACGAGATCTAAGGAGGCCTCTATGAGCGCAGCATTCGGTACCTGGATCGGCGAGGGCAAGCCAGGCACCTGGACCCCGCAGATTGATCCGGCGCTGGTCGATGATCCACGCTTCCCGGCGTTGCTGGCAGCTGCCAAGGGTGGAGTCTCGTTCGCTGGTGCAGTGGCGATCGTTACCGGGGCGTCGGATCCGCACTCAATCGGCTATGCCATTGCCCGAAATCTCATGCGGGGTGGGGCGTCGGTAGTGATCACGGGCTCGCGCGATCTGCCCAAGATCACCGCGACCGCGACTCAACTGGCCACCGAGGCCGGCGCTGGTCGTGTGCTGCCAGCTCAGGTTAATCAGGGCGAGTTCGCTCAGGTCGATCAGCTCTTGGAGCACCTCAAGTCCCAGAACCTCGCGGCAACCCACGTGTTCCCCTTTGCTGCGATCAACCACCCGTGTCTGTTCGTGGGCATCAAGCCCGAGGACTACCAACGGGTATTCACGGTCAATGTCTTCGGCGTGTATCACCTGTGCAGCCAACATGCGCGTCGAGCACCACGCGACAAAGCGTGGTATGTCGTGGTGCCGCTGTCGCCCAACGACGGACGCCTCCAGGGTTCGGGTCTCTATCCCGCGACCAAGCAAGCGCTGTTGCCGATTGTGATTCAAGGCCAGTTCGAAGTCGGTGATCGCAAAAACGGCTGTTACACCGGGGTTTCGATCGCCTGGACGCGCTCGGCGCTGATGAGTTCACTCGATGCTGGCGTCGCCGGAGCCAAAGCACAGGGCTTGAAAGTATTTGAGACTCAGGACACCGCCGACGTTGCGACCCTGTGCGGCACGCCAGCGGCAGCCGTTCTGAAGGGTAGCGTCGTCGATGCCGCTGGCGGTTTCGGCAACGTGGATCCCAAGAGTTTCTCGAAGGCGCTGTCAGGGCACTGATGATGGGATTGCCACAGTCCGTAAGTTCGCAAATCCGGGAGGCCGGAGTCCAAGGTCGAGACTTCCGGATGTTTTGGCAGTGGACTGCATGAACCAGGTTCTTGCTTGGCTGGTGCCGCCGCTGGTGGCGCTGGTTGTATCTGTGGTGTGCTGTATGGTCGCAATTCGACTTGCGGCGCGTTTACGTTTTACCGATCGCCCAGGTGCTGAACCACACAAGCAGCAAGGACAAGTGGTTCCCTATGGTGGTGGTATTGCAATGGCCATCGCGGTCGTTCTCGCCTTGGTCGCGGCTCACTACATGTCGGTGACACCGATGTCAGCAACTGACGCACCTAAATTACTTCCGATAGTGTTTGGTGCGTTGGCGATGGTGATCATGGGCGCTTGGGATGATGCGCGGCCGCTGCGGCCGTGGCTAAAGTTGGCGGTGCAGGCGATTATTTGCTCGGCAGTCATTTCACCCGCAGATTTGGCGGTAGATTGTCTACGTGGATGGAGTCCGGCCTTGGCTTGGACCATGGCGTTTGGCTGGCTCATCGTGGTGAGCAACGCCTACAACCTGCTGGATCACGCCGATGGTCTGGCGGGTGCAGTCGCGGCCGTTAGTTGCGCGGCATTGGCCGGTGGTGCGATTATGTCTGGTGATGTCGAATCGGCCCGCCTCTGGCTGACGCTGGCTGCCGCGCTGGCCGGATTCCTGGTGTGGAATCGACCACCGGCACGGCTTTACATGGGCGACTCCGGTAGTCTGGCGATCGGTTTCCTGATCGGTTGCGGGACGCTGCAGACCACGTTCTGGCCGAGTGGCGAGGGTGGTAGTTCGCTGGGCCTCATCTCTCCGCTGCTGATCTGTTTTATTCCGCTCTTCGATACCGCTGCGGTGGTCGTCAAACGTGTGCGCCGCGGACATCCGATCATGCGCGGAGACCGTCACCACATCAGCCATCGTCTGGCGCGATTGGGTCTCTCGCCATCTGCGGTGCTGGCAGCCGTCGTGGCCTTGCAGATCGCGTTGGCGGCGGCCTCATTCCAGCTGCGCAACACCGATTGGATTTCTGGTTCGGTGGTGTTGGCCCAGGCGGCGGCGATCGCAATCGCCTTGGTCCTGCTGGAGACCGCCCGTGACCACGGCTGAGCCGTTGGTCGAGCAAGCACGGGCGCGGGCTGGATTAGAGCACGCGCATGATGTCTTGGTTTTACTGCTCGTCTTTCTGCGGCCGCTGTGTTGGGATGGCGCGCCGGGACAAGTTGCCGACCTCGTGTGGCAGGCGCTTGCAGTCGCTGGATTGATGTTGGTTGCCGTCGAACGCGCGACCTTGCTGCGAACCGCATGGACCTGGAGTTGGCGCGGAGTACTGGGCCTTGTTTTGCTCGCTGCGTTGTTGCCCTGCACGCTCTATGCCCCGGAACCGGGACCAGCGTGGTGTCGCTTTGCTGGCTGGACGTCGTGCATGGCTGCAGCGGTCTATCTGATGCAGGTGCTGCCAGGTCGGGTTCGTTTGGCAATTGCTGCATTGCTCGCGGCGCTGGCGATCGAATCGGTATTGGGCGTGGTGCAGCGGTGGTGGGGTTTGCCCAGCATGGTAGAGGCTCAACGCGCTGGTGATCCGGCCTTCGCAGCGATTGGCCAAGATGTCGGTGACGTCGCCGAGCGACTCGCGCATGGTGGTGCCTATGCCACGTTTACGTTAGCCAACCAGTTTGGTGCTTATCTCGCATTATGTTTGCCGCTTGCGGTTGGCGCGATGGTGGTGTATCGCGGGTACGCGCGCGTCCTGGCGGTTAGTGTGGTGGTGCTTGGCTTAGTTGCGTTATGTGGTGCATCGGTCAAAGGCGCATGGCTGGCATTGGCGTGTGGCGTCGGAACCGCTTGTTTTTGTGCCATTTCTGGTCGTTGGCGCTGGCTCTTGCTGATTCTGGGTGTGCTGTCGGTTGTGGCGATAGGGATGAGCCATCTTGCTGATGACAGCATGTCGGTCAGGTGGGGATATTGGCGGGCTGCCGTGACGTTGATCCAGCGCCACCCATGGAGTGGGTTTGGCCTCGATTCCTTTGGTGCCAACCAACCGCAGGTCATGGTGGCGGGAGATGGGCCGACGCAGTCGGTGCATAATGAGCCGTTGGAGGCGGCACTGAGTGGAGGAGTCTGGCTAGGTCTCCTTGGACTCGTGAGTCTCATCACGTTGGCGTGGCCACGCCGCGCGTTGGAGCAGGCATTCGACGTGCCACCACGGACCGTGCATACGGCGGCGTTCTGGTCACTGGCATTCATCGTTCCCTACCTCGCATGTTTCGGCGCGTTTTATGAAACGCTCGGATGGTGGCCGGGACGACCAGACGTGCTGGCTGTCCTGGGTTGGGCGCTGTTGCTGGGAACGGTTGCAACAGGCTGCTGTTTTGTGCTGCGACATATGCCAGTTTTGCCGTCCTGGTCGTGGGTGGTGGCTTTGACCGCCGTGGCGACCAAGGCATGCATCGACTTTGATTTTCATGCTGGCGGAGTCCTGGGGACTGCGTTGATCGTGGCATGTTGTGCGCCAGGGCGTGAGCGTCTGGCAACCGGGGTGTGGTCGCGTTGGTCGCCAGCGATGCTGGCCACCATGGCGTTGGCAATCGTGGTCGTTGGTGCAATGACCGGTCGTCACCTCAACCAAGCCCGTGATTGGATCAGCAGTGCTCGTATGGTGGGACTGGATGCGCGGCAAGCCGCAGCCCTAGCTCGCGATCTTGGCGTGCCAGAACAGGCACCAGCAGCACTGACCGAACAAGCCGCGTTACGCGCGTGGAATCTCGCTGATGGTGCGCCGTCACTTCGTCTGCAAGCACTGTGGTTCATGCCGTCGTCGCGTCGTGCCACGAACATGGCCGGAGCACTTGCTGAGGAGATGCGCTCTAATTCCAGTGCACATCTGCAGTACGCCTATCGACTACTTGGCGAGCAACGTTGGCACGATGCCGTCCGTGCTGCACGCCGAGCGACCGAGGTGAATCCCAATAGTCCCGGCAATTTGCTGCGGGTAGCGGAGATTTTTGCCCAGGCTGCAGCGCATGTGCTTTCAGGCGCAGTGGAACTCATGAACGTGGTGGACCAACTGCGACGGGAAGCGCGACGCTTGAATGAAGTTGTTTATCCAACGCTGCGTATTCCGGAGCGTAATTTCGGGCCTCCCGTTCACTAACCTTAAAGTCAGCGTTTGAAAAACTTCAAGGCAACCGCAGAGGCCGCTGAGGACTTGGGTTAGCAGGCATGGTTATTCCCAGTGCCAATCACACGCAGGGTGAAAACCCAATCTCGCTCTCCTCTGCGATCTCAGCGGCCTCTGCGCCTCTGCGGTTGCCTTGGATCGTGTTGCTGAGGCTAACCGTTCACTACTCGCGAATCCACGACGCCGACACATTCGCACCTTTGTCATCTCCACCGGCACGCTGGAGGCGCACAGCCTCCTGAAATAATCTCTTGGCTTCTGGGGTCATCTTCTGTCCGTCGCCGCGAATGAGGCACCACGCTTGCTGATGCAGGGCCGAACCGCGTTCAGCGAGGCGCTGTTCGGCATCGGGTAGAATCGCCAGTGTGGCAGCAACCTCGCCCCAGGCGCGGGCCGACTCACCCCAGCCAGCAGCGGCGCCCTTGGCCGGCGTGATTAAGCGCGCGCGTTGATTCAGGGCTTGGCTGGATTTGGGCAAGTCGCCGGCCTGTTTCCAATTGGCAGCAGCTTGTGCGTACAGTGCCGCGCAGGCCGCTTTGTCGCTGCCAGGTTGGCGCGTCGGCTCGCTGAACCACGCTTGCTGATAGAGGTAATAACCAACTCGTGCCAAGTCGCCGCGCGCGTGTTCCAAGGCAGCGGCCTGTCCATAGAGCTCGGCGGTTTTCGCCGCGCCGAGATTCGCCTTCTGTGCAGCCTGCGCCGCTTGGCCAATCGCCATCGCTTCTTCGGCTGATTTTCCGAGCTCGTGATAACGCGGTGCCGCCCGAATAAATGCAGCGACAGCTCCGGCGGGATCGGTGCTCAGCAACGCCCAGCCCTGCTGGTAGGTAGCAAAGGCGAGAAGGCCAGCGTCTCCAGCGGTTTCGGCGAGTTTCTCGGCCTGGGCAAACAGGCGTGCCGCAGCGGCGTGGTCACCAATGCCAAGTTGGCAGCTGCCTTGATCGACTCGGTTGCGCAATTGGCGGGGGGCATCGTCGGTTTGGAGGAGTTGAGCTTCTCGCTGATATAACTCTGCCGCTGTTGCCCAGTTACCCTGTGGATTGCGATCCCTCCGATTGAGTCCAGCGCGGAAGTTCAGTGCCCGGGCGATGTCGAGATTGCATTCGGATGATTCGGGCAAACTGCGCCAGATCGATTCTGCCTCGGCCGTCAGATCGATGCACCAACTCCAATCGCCAGCGCTTTCGTCGGCTGGAACCATGGCCTGGGCGAGCAGCAAAACGACCGACGCTTCCAGATCTTTGTTCCCAGCAGTATGATGGAGTGTGCGTGCATGCAGGAGTGCCGTCTTCGCTTCGGCGCGCGGATTGCCCCCGCCTGGTGCGGTGTTGGCTCGGCCGGGGATGAAGCAGGCGCCGTAGGTGGTATAGGCCGATGCGCGCAGTTGATCTGGCCCAACGTGCTCGGCGATTTTCATGGCTGTTTGCCCGACGCTGGCGGCGCGCGTCCAGTCGCCGCGTCCACGGTCGTCGCCCCAGGCGCGTGCGGCCTGGAGCAGGGACTCGGCCTGACCGGCGGTATGTTTGCGTTTGGCGTACAGTGCTGCAGCTGTTTCCGCAGCGGTTCCAGCGGCGCTCGGGTCGCTTGCGGTCAATGCTCGGGCGGCGGCCAGCCACGCTGCTGCGGCATCGAGTTCGTAGCCATTAACTTGGGCGAAGCCACGGGCAGCGCCAGTCAACCATCGTCCGGCCTCAACGGCATTTCCAGGGGCGAAATGCTCGGGGAGCAAGGACATGCCGCGCTCAAATGCATTGGCGGCACTCGCTTCGCCATCGGCAGCGAGGGCGGTTTCCCAGGCACCCTTTGCAGCCCATGTGCGCCACGCCTTGTCGAGTCCGCCAGGCACTTGGCCGACCGTGGCGGCATAGGCAACGTCATGGGTTTCACCGCCAGCCATGCGCGACAAAAATGACCAGAACGCATCTGGATGGACGTTGAGCAAGAACAGCACGGCACCGTAACTGGTGGCATACTGGCTGTCGGCTGCCTCACGATTACTACCAGCAACGCTGAGCCATCCATCCGCGCCAAGTGCGGTAATGGTTGCTAGTGAAGTACCGCCCGTGGTGGCGAGTTTTTTCAAGAGGCTTTCACGCTGGAGGGGGATGGTGCTCGGTCGAACCGAACCAGGATCGAACCAAGCTTCTTCGGCGGAAACTGCCAGGCCTTCATTAAACCACACCGGCTGTCCGGTGCGTGCGGGGAGAATCTGGTCGAGTAGATAATGTACGAGTTCATGGCGTGCTGTGATCAATTCGCGTCCACCATCGCGGAACAGGCAGAGTTTACCGCCGCCCGGAGTGCCATCTCCGGAGTAAAAACCCTCGGCGTGCGCAGTGGCGACGTTGTGGGCATGGGCCTTGGCGTAGTTTTGAAACGCATTGCGGTCGGCGAACAAGAGGACGGGCAGGGGTGGCAGTTTTGTCGGCAGCGGCTTGATGTGCCGACCGAGCCATGCCGCGAGTGAGCCGCGGGCCCGGACGAGTTCTTTACCGACTTCGGCATCGACGTCGGCTTCACATTGCGAGAGCAGTCGGAATCCGTCGAGTTTCGTTTCATGCGTACCGGGTGGTGCGACCAACTCTGCGGAGAATGCGCAGACGGTGAGCAGCAGGAGAAGTCCGGACTTCCGGACCGTGGCAATGATCCTAGAAAACGCATTCGAATTTACAGGAGACGCAGAGACGCAGAGGCTGGAAGAGTTTACATGCGCAGACCTTGTCACCCACGGAGTGATCCTTCTCAACCGGCTACCTCCTTCGGGACTCCGCGCCTCTGCGTCTCCTGTTCTTCGAACTGAGGAGTTTAGGAGGATAGTGATGTTCATGCGTCGATTCCCAATTGGTCCATCCGTTTTTTCAGGGTGGCGCGATTGATCCCGAGTAATTCCGCGGCGCGCAGTTGATTGCCGGTCGTGCGCGCAAGCGCCTCACGCAGGAGGGCCGCATCCAAAGCGTCCATAGCGCGGGTGTGGACTTCACCGGGATGACGGTCCATTAATCGGCGTGCGAGTCCGGCGACCGCATTGGCAAAGGAATCGGCGCTTGGTGGATCACCGGTTTGTTCCGGCAAGGGAAGATGCTCGGCATCAATGACACCACCAACCGCCAACACTGCCGCTTCTTCGAGTGCATGCTTCAGTTCGCGTACGTTGCCAGGCCACCCATGTCGGCGAATGCGGGCCAGTGCGGCATCGGTGATCGACAGGGAGCGGCTCAGCCGACCAGCGGCGCGGAGAATAAAAGCTCGCACAAGCGGTTCGAGATCATCACTCCGCTCCGTAAGTGCCGGCACGGGAATGTGGACTGTGCGCAGGCGCCACGCGAGGTCATCGCGGAATGATCCAGCTGCGACGAGGCTTTGGAGGTCGCGTCGCGTTGCGGCGATCACACGTGCACCGGAACCAGTTGCGCGAGTCGCAGTAAGTCGGCTGGCGAGAAATTCCTGTGCCCCGGCTGGCAGGCTGTCAACTTCATCCAGAAACAGGATGCCGCCGGTAGCAGATTCAAAACGTCCCTTGAGTTCGCCCACGGCATGCGCTTCGGTCAATGAGCTGCAGCCAACGTGTATGAACGGACCGCTGCTGCGTGTGCTGTGGCGATGCAGTGCGTGGGCTAACGTTTCCTTGCCGCAACCAGCGGGACCGGTGAAGAGCACCTCGACATCACTCGCCGCCGCAGCAGCCAAACGACGGTACACGTCCTGCATGGCTGCCGAGCTGCCAATGATGCCATCTTCATCGAAACTGCGGGCCGGACGGGCGGATGCAGCCAAGGGTGTTTCGCCAAGCGCACGACGCAGTACCGATTGGGTTCGCTCGAGATCCAATGGTTTGGGCAAATAATCAAAAGCACCACGGGCAACCGCCGCCACGGCGGTTGCCATCGTTCCGTGCGCCGTCATCACGATGACCGGCACGTCGGGGTGTTCGGATTTCAACCACGTCAGCAGGTCGAGTCCAGATTCTCCGGGCATACGGATATCAGTGACGACCACATCAATGGAGCTTTTGATGCGCTTTCTGGCACTAGCTGCATCAGCTGCGATAACAACCTTCCATCCGGCGTCGGTGACAACCCGTTCCAGCGCCCAGCAGACGGCGGCGTCATCATCAACAACTAGGACGGTAGCGGTCTTTGCTTGGTCCGACATATGCACTCGTTATCCAGCTGTTCAAAGGTTTGACAACGAGGGAGAATACTGGTTATATGCCCCGGATCTGGAGCCCCCATGCGAACCATCATAACCGCAACGTTACTCACCATTGCAGCCACGCCGGTTGCAGCCATGGATTCATTCATTGTTGGCCCGCGTGCCCTCGGCATGGGTGGGGCCGGTACCGCAGCGACCGATGACAACACGGCCAGCTTTTGGAATCCCGGCATGTACGGATTCTTCCATCGTCGCAACGCGGATGGCACCACTCTGGCCAGCGATCCCAATGACGTGGGTCGTCGGACCTGGGGCATCGGCTTCGTCGATGCGGTTATCGGCTACGAGATCAGGGGTCGCCTAGCTGACAACGTTCAGCAATTGGCGGACTCGAACCTCTCCAAATTAAGTGGATTGAATGCCGCGACCGCGACTGCGAATGACCTGCAGACGGCGGTGACGGCTCTGACGTTGCTGCAGAACTTTGATGCTGGTCACGACACCGTCGCCCTGAATGCGAATATTGGCGTCATGGGTATCCGGATCGGTCACGTCGGAATCGGTGCGCGCCAGTTTGCCCAAGGTTTTGTTTCGATTGCGGACAAGGATCTCACCAATATCGGCATCGCGGTCAGCGGTGGTCTGAACGTGCTGGATGCGATCAACACGCCGACGGCGACACCAACCGGCTGGACGACCGGATTTTCCAATCTCATCCCGGTAGGCAGTCAGGCTTATACGGATCTGACCGTTGCTCTTGGTGCAGTCGTCGGCGGTAGTACGTCGGTTCCTGATGCGATCAGTAAGCTGGACTATGCTGCAAGCCAGGCCGGACTGACCGAGGCCGATCTGACGGCGATCGGCAGTGGAACCGGTGCGTTGATCAACGCGATCAATAATATTACAACCGACGTAAATCAGAACGTTACCGCGGTATTTACCGGTGGATTCACGGTGGCCGAACTGCCCGTCACCTACGGTTATGCGCTGAACGATCAGCTCTCAATCGGGGTAAATGGCAAGTTGATGATCGGCAAGGTGGCTGCTGCCAAGGCCCGCCTCATCTCTGGCACCGACAAGCTGTCCACGTTGTTGCAGGATGCATTTGACAAGAGTGAGCAAACCGTGACCGGCGGCATTGATGTCGGCATCGTGTGGCGCAACTCCTGGCTGCAGGCTGGACTTACCGGGCGCAATCTCAACCGGCCGATCCTCAAGGGAGGTACATACAAGGACGCGGATGGATTCGCCTTCACCGTTGCTGATGTTCCGCTGGATCCGCAAGCAACCTTCGGATTGGCGCTGTATCCGTTCCAGACATTGTGTCTGACTGGCGATATCGACCTCACTGAAAACAAATCGGTGATCAAGACGGTCAGCGGTCGTCCGGGTCTGCCGGTTGCGACTGATCCTGTCTTGAAAATCGAAAATGTGACACGTCGCGCCAGTGCCGGTGTGGAGTGGAATGCCTTCCGTTTCCTGGCCTTCCGTGGCGGCGTGTCGAAGAACCTCGCCGAGTCCGATTCGTCGGCGATGATCCATGCTGGTTTCGGCGTGAACTTCTGGCTGCTGCGCGCTGACTTGGCCGCCTCCATGGCGACTGAAAAGGTCACTGTCGATGGCAAGCAGTACCCGAAGGCCGGCTCAGTCGGTCTCGGCGTCACCATGGATTTTTAGGCGGATCGCCGACTCCTGGGATCGCCGAGTTGTACTCGGTATCGAGAGCCGAGTGCAACTCGGCGATCCCAGGGACTTGTCACTTACGTGTTCGGTTTCAATTCATTTCGTATCCGCAAATACCGTTGCAACTTCGTGCGTAATTGAGGCTTCCACGCAATCCCCCACGTCGCCAGCAGCTTCTTCCAGCGTATGGCAGCCGCCTCATGCTCTGCGGTCTCGATCTCCAATTCATAATCCTGGCGCACGCCGAAGTCGGTGTGATCGAGGCAGAGCAGATGAACCTGGTCGTGGTATTCCAAGCGTAGGTTTGCAAAGCCACCCAGGCTGGTCAGCGACGCTCCGGCAAGAGCTGCGAACCATGCAGGCGGCAATGGCACAGTGAACTGATCGGGATGATCAACGGATTCCCAGATCGTCGGAGGCAGATCCTGTTCCCATTCCTCATGCTGATGAAGGCCTGGTATACTTTGCACTGCCTTGGCTTTGCAGGTTAAGACCACGCGGCTGTTCTCGCGACGGACTCGTACCGAACGGCCAGCCGCGCGCAGCCGACCATCAGCGCTGTCGAAGAAACGATTGTCCTGGTGGAGCACGTGCGGTTCCCCGAGCAGGGTGCGTAGTCGCTCTGCCAACCTCGCGTGAGCGTCGGCATCCAGAGCCCATTTGAATTCGATTTCCGGATGAGGCTGCATCACGTTACGTCGTGAAAGGCGACCCACTGGGCAGGCGCGGCCGAGAGCAGTCGCGACATGGTGGAACCGATCCGCGTGGTTAGCTCCGCAACCTGTTCACCGCGTGGCAACGATGGATTTGCACGTTCGGGACGCGACACAATCAGACTGAATGTGCTGGGACTCGTGCGGGCAAGAAAGATGGGGATGATCGGTGCATGAGTCTGAATCGACAATGCGGCAGGACCAATGGGCAGGTGCCGTTCATGACCAAGGAAACGAGTTGGCACTCCGTGGCCGGCATACACGCGATCCATCAGCATGCCGAGGATGCGTCCTTCACGCAGGGCACGCAGCATGGCCAGTGGCGCCTTGTCGATGGCCACCGTGCGGCAGCCCCACCGGTCACGCCGCCGAGCGAGCCACTGATCCAGCGCGGGATCACCATAGCTCAGGGTTGGTGCGAGCACGGTGTTGTACCAGCCCAGTCGATGCATCAGCGCTGCAAGCATGTCCCAATGACTGTGAACCGAGACGAGAATCGCCGGGCCCTGCAACGGTTTGTTGATGAAGACCCGCCACGGATCGACAATAGTGAGGAACGGCGATTGCAGCCATTCGGCCGGCATGTGATGGAGTCGTGCCGCTTCGGCCAAGGTGAGGGCGAATTCGGTGTAACTGCGGCGCACCGCCCGGCGCAACGGCTCGCCAGCGGGGACAGCGGCGGCGAGATTGCGCGCAACGGCCTTTCGTCCACGTGCGTCGAGAAACCACGCGCTGGCACCTATGTTATACGCGATGGTCCGCGACAGTCCGAGCGGCATGCGGTCGGCGGTACCGGCAACGAGGCGCATGCACTCGCGGCGCAGACTGGGCAATTTAGCCAGCAGATCGCGCGCCATTAGACGCTATGTCCATCGACGAATACGAGGCGCGGAGACAACTCACCACGCCAGCGATTCAGCTCGGGCCGAACCAAGAGATTGAAGCGTCGGCCGGGGACCGAGATGACACTGAATATCGCCTTGGCCTTCCAGGCAAATAATTCACGCATGCTGCCGCCGTGATCGGTGAGCGGTCCACGCAGGTGATCGCCATCCTTGCCGAAGAGGCGTGGACGCCCGGCGAAGGCAGCGCCGGAAACGCGAATCACCGGCTCGCGGTTGCCAGTGCCGAAGGGGCCCATTGTTTCGAGCCGATTGAAGAAGTCCTGGTCAAGCTCAGCGAGTGCGGCATCAGCGTCGTAGTCGGTACGCGGCACCAGCGAGCCTGGGGCGACGCGGGAACAGACGTGGCGTTCAAATGCATCGCGGAAGGCATCGACACGATCGGGTTCCAGCGTAATGCCGGCAGCCATCGCGTGACCGCCACCGCGCTTGAGTAGCGGCCGACAGGCGTCGATTGCTTCGCCAAGATGCACGGCGGCGATCGAACGCAGACTGCCTTTGGCCAATCCATTTTCGATTGCGATCACCGCTGCCGGTTTACCAAAGCGTTCAACCAGACGACTGGCGACAATGCCGACAATGCCTTGATGCCAACCATCACCCGCAAAAACCAGGGTGTTTCGCGCTGCGAGTCCAGGGTCTGATTCGGCTTTGGCGATAAGGTCGCTGGTCAACGATTGGGTGATTCGGCGGCGTTCGTCGTTACCGAGGACGATCGCCTCAAGTACCGGCGTAACCTCTTCGGCGGATCGTGCGGTCAGCAGACGAATGTTCGCCATCGCGCTGTCCATGCGTCCGCTCGCGTTCAGGAGCGGTGATAACTTCCAGCCTACGTCGCTGGCGGTCGGTTGATTCTCGACCAGTCCGGCATGCGTCAGCAGAGCGCGTAGGCCTAGATTTTCCGTTCGCGCCAGTTCCTTGAGACCGTGATGAACGAGAATGCGATTTTCCCCATCAAGTGGTGCGCAATCAGCGACCGTGCCGACCGCAACCAGTGACAGCGCTGAGGTCAGGAATCCACGCAGCCGCTCGGTTACCTTGTCCGTGCCGCATAGTTCAACCGCGGTTGCCCACGCCAATTTCCACGCCACGCCGACTCCGGCGAGGTGCTTGTCAGGATACGGGCAGTCGGGGCGATTCGGATTGATCACCGCCGTACACGTGGGCAGGTAGCCCTGCGGTAAGTGGTGATCAGTGATGATGACGTGGCAGCCGGTGGCGGCTTCGATCTTCTGCGCCCAGCCACCATCAGCGATGCCACAGTCCACGGTGATCATCAACTGGGCTTGGTGCTCCTTCACTGCCTCCAGGCTGGAGTCTGACAAACCGTAGCCGTCGATGCGCCGGTGGGGAATCCAGACGATCGCCTCGTGGTTGCAGGCGCGGCACAGCAGGGCGAGGAGCGATGCTGACGTTGAACCATCCACATCGTAGTCGCCGTGGATCAGGATGCGTTCGCGGTTGTTGATCGCCTGAGCCAGACGCTTAGCCCCCACTGTCATGTCCTTCATCAGGCCTGGCTTGTGCAGATCCTGCAGGCGCTTGCCCATCCACTGGTCAGCCGCTTTGGCACCTTGGATCCCGCGCAGGGTCAACAGTGTCGCAATCAGCCGGGAAACACCGAGGTCATGCTCTAATTCCGCCACCAAATCGGGCATGCTGGGGCGCAACTGCCATGGACGAGTTTGGGCCAGCATGGGGCGCAGGATGGCGGGGGATGGGGGAAGGGAAGGCCCGGTAAGGCGCATCGGCAACGAGCTACAGCTCGCTCCGCTCGCGACTACACGCGCTGCCCGCGGACTATGTTCGCACAACGGGTTGCGCGCGGTGGCGGTTTAGCCAGTGATGCCACGCAGCCTGCCGACCTGTGGCAGCTGACCAACCAATGGTCGCAGATACGGCAGCAACTGTTCGCTGACGACGTCGTTACCGGCAGCATTCAGCAAATTACGAGGCATCGGCTTCGTTTCCTTGGCAACGGATGCCAGGGTGGTGACGAAAGTTTCGATGCGATATGGGTTGTCGGTGCGCTTGAAAGCAATCGAGCCACTGCGTTCGCCGCGGAGGACGGCTTCGACTGCGGCGACGCCAGCAAGGCGGGCCTCGCTGGCATCGACGTCGCTGACCACGCCGGGGAAGCAGCGCTGGAGATAGCCAAAGGTGTCGGCGCGGACGCGGTGGGTTTTCTCGGGCATCGCTTTCTTGAGGTAATTTTTCAGCGTGTCGGCGAGGAAGTCGCCGAGAGCACCGGAGCCAGAGAGCTGCTTGTTACCGTGCGAATCGACTTCCTTCGAGGAAATGATTTCAGTGCCACCGGGTCCGTGGATGCCTTCGCTCACTGCGACGATGCAGCGACCAATCTTGCGGTACACGGCTTCAACGTCGCGACAGAATGCATCCAGCGAAAAGTCCGCCTCGGGGCAGTAGATCAGGTGCGGGCCGTCACCAGCGTGGACGCGCGCGAGTGCCGACGCGGCGGTCAGCCAACCGGCGTTGCGGCCCATCACAATGTTGACCTTCACGCCCGCGAGCGAGCGGTTGTCGAGGTTGTCACCCATGAACGCCTGGGCGACGAATTTCGCCGCCGAGCCGTAGCCGGGGCAGTGGTCAGTGACGCGAAGATCGTTGTCGATCGTCTTCGGGCAGTGGAAACAGGCGAGATCGTAGCCGCTCTTCTTGGCCATATCGTCGATGATGTGGGTGGTCTCAGCAGTGTCATTGCCGCCGATGTAGAAGAAGGAGCGGACATTCAGTTCTTTGAAGCGTGCGAAGATCAACGCGCAGTCATCGGCCGAAGCCTTACGACGAACACTCTTGAGAGCTGACGATGGCGTCGCTGCGACGACTTCGAGGTTAGCTGCGTCCTCGCCGGCGAAATCAACGAATTCACCTTTCAAAATGCCGTTCACTCCATGGACCGCGCCGAGAACCTTGGTGAAGATCTTCGGATTCTGCAGGCACGTCTTGGCGACACCGACGAGGGTCTGATTGATGACCGAGGTGGGTCCACCGGACTGGCCGATGACGACGGTACCTGGGGTGATGGTGGGCATGTGGGGCTCCGAAGGCTGAAGGTCGGGGGATCCTGTGGCGATGGTTGGGACTGCAAGGAGGTGGGGGAGAATGCCAAATGCTGGAATGCTGGAATGCTGGAATGCTGGAATGTGTATGAAATTTCCGGGGGAGTTGAGTCACGGCTTGCGTTGCGTCACGAAGCTCTTGGCATTCCAGCATTCCAGCATTTGGCATTGCCTCCAGCCTCCAGCCTCCAGCCTCCAGCAGCGGCAATGACCATCTCCCTCACATTCCTCGGCACGTCCGCCGGTCAGCCGGTGAAGAACCGTAACGTGACCGCCCAGGCGCTGCGTTTTGAAGATGGATCCTGGTGGTTGATCGACTGTGGCGAAGCGACTCAGCATCAGGTGCGTGAAGCTGGGTTGCGAGCCATCCGCTGCGGTCGCATTCTCATCACCCATTTACATGGCGATCATTGTTGGGGACTGCCGGGCATGTTGATGGCTATGGCAATTGCTGGACGAACTGAACCGGTTCAGCTTGCTGGGCCGCGTGGGTTGGCGCGGTTGCTTGATGGTGCTTTCGGCCCAACCGGCACTGAGCTGCCATTTGCACTCGATCTTCACGAACTTGATGAGGATATTTCAGGCACGCCGCTGCCGCAGCCGCCGACTGATCCTGATGCGTGGCGAGCACGTCCGATTACGATTCGCCATCGTGTGCCGTGTGTAGCCTGGCTGATCGAAGAGCCACCACGGCCAGGTCGCGTGCGACCCGAACGTGCAGAAGCGGCTGGTCTTACCGATCGGCGTTTGTTGGGGCGACTCCAACGTGGTGAGTCGGTGCAGCTGCCGGATGGACGCATGCTCGCTCCGGCCGATGTCCTAGATCCACCACCAGCATCACGGCGACTGCTGTTGTGTGGCGATACAGACGACGCGGATGCAACCCTCGCCCATGCCCGCGGTGTTGATCTCGTCGTGCGTGAAGCGACCTACGCTGCTGAACGTGAAGCGCAGGCGCGCAGCTGGGGTCACAGTACGGCGCAGATGACCGGGCGATTTGCAGCGGCGTTACAAGCGCGACGTTTGATCATCACGCATCTCGGCGGTCGTCATAGCGATGGCACTGGTCCGGAGGAGCTGCGCGCTGAAGCCGCCGCCGCGTGTCCCGGAATTCCAGTTGAGGTGGCGGATGATTTTAAGACGGTGACAATGTGAGTCGTCGATAGGCCTAAATTGCTCGGTTGAAACATCCCAAGGCAACCGCCGAGACGCAGAGGCCGCTGAGATCGCAGAGGAGAGCGTCAGTTGGATCGTCATCCCGTGGGTGGGTGGCGCCAGAAACAGCAATGTCTTTTAACCCAAGCCCTCTGCGACCTCTGCGTAGCTCTGCGCCTCTGCGGTTGCCTTGAAATGAGCAATCTAGGATAAGGGTTTACTCGCCGTCTTTGACCTGGAATTCGCGCATCCAGAAATCGACATCGGTTGGTGAGGGCGGTGGCCGGTCAGGAGCGACGTCGCGCGTGGTGCGGAGTTGGTCGACGAAACCGCGAGCCGGAACGATGCGGGCACCAAGCTGTTGGCAACGGCGGCGCAGGGCGCTGTCGTCAGTTACCACGGTTGTCTTGCGTGGTCCCTGGTGCTTGAGCCACGCAACTAGGCGATCGTCAGCTTCGCCATCGCCGCTGTAATCAACGCGAATCCCTTTGCGGTGGAGCGAACGAACGGAGCCACCGGGGCCGCCGTCCCAAAAGACAGATACGCGCGCGCGGCCAGCGAGTAGACGTTCGAGTTCAGCGCGCGCACGTTCGGGATCGATCGTGGCCAGGCGACGTAGTTCACTGTCGGAATGCAGGACATTAGATCCGTCGATGACCAATGATTGGGGTACACCCACGTTATCCCCCCGTCATCTCCAGGAATTTGCGCTCAAGATCGCCACCTTGGGCAACCTCGGCGACGGTTCCTTGGGCGATCTTGCGCCCCTTATCGATGACCGTCACGCGGTCGCAGGAGCCCTCGACCGTGGCGAGGGTATGCGTGCTCATGAGTACGGCGCCGCCTTCGTTGGCCAGACGGCGAAACAGATCAAGCGCAATGCGAATATGTTTGGGATCGAGACCGACCAGCGGTTCATCAACAACCAACATTTTTGGCCGGTGCATCCACGCAGCGGCGAGTACCACGCGTTGACGCTGACCGTGACTATAACCTTCGGCGAGACGATCCCAGTAACCCGACAGATTGAATAGGTCGTCGCACTCAGCGAGGCGGGTTGCGAAGGTCGCGCGATCGAGTGCGTAGACGCGTGCCGTGAAGTCGAGGAACTCGCGTCCGGTCAAGCGCTCAAACAGATACGGTTCATCGGGCACGTAGGCCAACTTGGCGCGGGCGGAGAGGCCATCCTTCACCACGTCATGGCCATCGACCGAGATGGTTCCGACATCCGGTTGCAACAGCCCCGAGGTCATGCGAATGGTCGTAGTCTTGCCGGCGCCGTTGGGACCGAGGAAGGCATGCACCTCGCCAGCAGGTATCTCAAGATCCAGACCATCGACCGCCACCAGCGAACCGAAGCGTTTGCTGACTCCGACAATGCGCAGCAGCATCAGGCTTGGACCTTGTCGGTGCGATACTTGATGAACACGATGTGGTCCATCTCGCTGCCGGGCTCATTCTCGTCGTTCATATAATCACGTTCGATGGCACGCAGATCGACTTGTTCGATGGAATCGGCTGGAAGCTCGGCCAGCGTACGATTGGCGAGAGTTTCAAGCTGCTCAAAGCTGTTGGCCGCTTCTTCCAGCAGCGAGATGATGCGAATCTGCACGTGGGCGCTCATGGCTGGGAGCGTAGGGACGGGATGGATAATGCCAAATGCTGGAATGCTGGAATGCTGGAATGTTCAAAGTACATGGCTCAAAGCCTGGCACGCACCGCTCTTCGTCTTGCTCATTCCAGCATTCCAGCATTCCCAATTTTCCCCAACCCCAGCCCTTGCTCAGACTCAATTCCCCCAACCATGCCCCGCCCGTGAGGATGGCCCGATGATCAGTACCGCTGCGCTCAGCATGAACTTCGGAACGAAGGTCTTGTTTGAGAACGTCAGTCTCAAGTTCTTTCCAGGCAACTGCTACGGGATCATCGGCGCCAACGGCACCGGCAAATCGACGTTTCTCAAGATCCTGACCGGTGAGGCGGAACCAGTTCTTGGCCAAGTCGTGCTCGAGCCGGGCAAGCGCATGGGTTGGCTGCGCCAGGACATCTCTGGCTTCGGAGATCAGACGGTGATCTCGGTTGCGCTGCGAGGCCATACCGAGGTGTGGAAGATCCAGTCCGAACTCGATGCGATCTATGCCAAGAGCGATGGCAGCGATGCCGAGATGAAGCGGATGAGCGAACTGCAAGAGCGTTTCGAGCAGATCGATGGCTATACGCAGGAGTCCGCTGCCGCCCAGGTGCTGACCGATCTTGGCGTGGCTCCCGACCTGCATCAGAAGACGATGGACGAACTCGACACGGCCAAACAGGTGCGCGTGTTGTTGGCGCAGGCGCTGTTCTCGGTCCCCGATGTGCTGCTGCTCGACGAGCCGACCAATAATCTCGACATCCCGGCAATCGTTTGGCTTGAGCAATTCCTCGCCGACTACCAAGGCGTGATCATCGTAGTGAGCCACGACCGTCACTTCCTGAATCGTGTCTGCACGCACACCCTCGACGTCGATTACAAATCCATCCGCATGTTTGCTGGCCCGTACGACGTCTATCAGGCGCAGGAGCAGTTGGCCCGTGCCCAGCGTTCGAAAGAAGGCGGCCGGGTTGAGCGTCAGGTGCTCAAGCTGCGACGCTTCGTTGAACGCTTCAAATCCAACGCCGCGCGTTCCAAGCAGGCGACCAGCCGCGAGAAGTTGATCGACCAGTTGTCCGGTCAGAAAGTCGTGCCGAGTTCGCGTGTTTCACCACGTTTACACTTCAAATTTGCCAAGCCGAGTGGCCAGGACGTAGTCAAGATTGAGAAGGTCAGCTTCGCTCACGCCGGTGGTCCGTTGATCGTAGATAAACTGGACACCCGCGTCGATCGCGGTGATCGTATCGCTTTGGTCGGTCGCAACGGCATCGGTAAGAGTACGATTTGTCGGCTTATCCTTGGCGAATTGCCGCCGACCAAAGGTGTCGTGAATTGGTCCGGCACCACCTCGCGCGCCTACTTCCCGCAAGAAGGGGCGGGATTGTTCTCCGAGAAAGAACTAACGATCTTCGATTGGCTCAAGCAATTCACCGAGAATCAAGACATCAACAACATGCGCGCCATGCTTGGCCGCATGTTGTTCAGTGGCGACGATGTGAAGAAGCAGGTCGGGGTATTGTCTGGCGGTGAAAAAGTACGCTGCCTCTTGTCCATGGTCATGCTGCAAGAAGCCAACACGTTAATCCTCGACGAGCCGACCGCGCATCTGGATATGGAATCCATCGAGGCGCTGCAGGAGGCACTTGAGGAATTCCAGGGAACCATGGTCGTGGTCAGTCATGACCGCGAATTCATCGATAGTGTTGCCACGCGTTGCTGGATTCTCGAAGATGGACCAGCGGCTGGACCGGTAAAAATAACCGATTGGCGCGGCGATTATGCGTCATTCCGCAGTAGTCGCGGACTCGAGTAGAGCTGATCCTAAATTGCTCGGTTGAAACATCCCAAGGCAACCGCAGAGGCGCAGAGGCCGCTGAGATCGCAGAGGAGAACGTC
>CAZZAM010000031.1:0-47594 GCA_964652775.1 uncultured candidatus Brocadiaceae bacterium
GGCCGTGGACTCCTCAGATGAGTCCACGGCCGATGCGAGCGGCTCGCTCATCAGTTCAGGTGCATCGGATTTCATGCTCACGTTCATGATCTGTAGTCAGGACACGACGTCCCCGTGATTCATGAAGACCCGCTACGGGGTGGGGTCGAGGTGTGTGATTCACAGGTGGATACACGCGCCCGTGGCAATTCCCCGGGAACGCCGATCTCCTGATTCGCCGGGGCCATGCGATGAATGAGCATGCGTTGGCGACTGGGAGACAGGGTAAACAACATGCCCGTCCGGTGGTGACTTTTCACTCGCCTTCCGGCTTCGTCGTGTTTTTGCTGCCGCCGACTCCACGGACGAAAGTTGCCCAGGCAGTCGCCATCTGCTCGTCTGGCAGCCAGGTCGTGGCGTCCGCATCAGGCCGAGCGCCCGGCTTCCCCGCATCGTCTGCTGACCAGATGTCCGCGTTCGCGAGACTGCCACGCCAATGCGACCCCAAGGCCAATGCCACAAGCTGAGCGCCTGACTTCGTCTGCTCGGCTGGCACCAGTCGCAGAGGCAGCACGGAATCGAAAAACCGCATGGCTAATGCGCGCGTCTGGCCGATGCCATGGCCGACGCCGGGCTCGACAGCCATGGCCCACATGGCCTCGGACTTGCGATTGCAGACATAGATGCCAAGCAGGCTCTGAGCGCGCCAACGCTCGTCGTTTTCACCGATGAAGAATATGCCGGGAACAAGTTGCGCCGGACGTGGTGCCAAGTGGGTCGAATAGTATCCGCCCTTGTTGACCACGAATGCCGCGACCCGCTCGGGTTTCCAGCAGGTGAACTCGTAATTGAATTGTCCACCGGCAGAGTGTCCCCACATGACAAGCGGGGCCGTTTCCACCTCCGGATGGTTGCTCTGCTTGGCGAATATTGCCAGGGCTGCAAGCAACGCTTGGCCACTGCCCTCATGAGCGGAAGAATAGGCGGCCCGCTTGTCGTCGGTCTTGGTGCTGACGAAATGGACGCCGAGCACGCCGAGTCCATGCCGCCGCGCAAGATCCTGCCAGGCTTCGTCAGCAACAGACTTCCGTGCATCGCCATTGAATCCTGGCATCAGCACCAGTGTCCCCCGAAGGACAGGGACTGACGCGGGAAACCAGAAGCTGAACTCAGCGGTGGTAAATTGCGTCCCCGCCGGAATCGCACAGGTCAACATCATGGATCTCTCGACGGCATTCTAAGGCGAGATCACGGCCAACAGGGCAACACTCGGCATCAGGGATCGAGACATGTGTATCTCCGTATATGCGTGGCGACCATACCGCAGTCTACGCCCTGCGAAATCAACTCGTGGCTCGCGTTCACATTGCTGCGAACAGCGCCTGCTTTATGCGCGGCATCCCCCCGTTGCCCCTCGCCTTATCCTCGCGACTATCCCGCCCATGATCCGTACCCTCATCCTGTCTCTCTGCTGCGTCGTCTTCTTTAGCGCCTGCCAGTTCCGCGAGGCCAATGTCTGGCATCCCAAGGATCCGGCCAAGCACCAGCAGCCGATCACCCATTCCGGCGAACACGCGCCGCGAACATTGTCGGTGGTGTTTGCGCCAGTAGCACTCGGCCCACTGCGCGAGGTCTATCCCGCAGCACGGTTGATATTCGCCCAGGATCTCGCCGAACGTATGAGTCTGCTGGGCCGCAAGGCTGATGCCGAAGGTTACGTTGGCGAGGGCCTGCCTGATTCCGACGACACGGCGTGGACGCGCTGGCCGGTGAGCGGTGCCTACGAGGCTGACTTCCTGGTGATCACCAAGGTCCTCAGCATCACGCGCAGTGAAGAGTTGACGGCCTCGGCTGGTGGCATGCGCATCACCGCCGAAGCAATGGTCGAAATGCGCGCACTTGATCACCTCGGTAACGTCGTGTTCAACAAACGTGGTCGTGGCAATTGGACGGGTACGATCTCGCCGAAATTCTCTGGCCCTCCATGGGCACCTGAGACGCGCACCAGTTGGGAGGGCTGCTCGAATGCAGTTGGCGCCTTGCTTGATTTCCTGGAGCGACGTAACGAGGCCACCACTGATGGGCCAGCTCCTTCTGCCGAGCGGATGGTTGACGTCGAAATCACCAGCGAGCCGAGCGGCGGCGATGTCCTGGTCGATGGCGTGTTTCGCGGCAATACGCCCTGCACGCTGAAATTGCCAGTGCACCGCCTCGTTTTGCGCATCGAACGCATCGGCTACTCCGCATGGGAGCGAACCATGATCCCCGAAACAGGAATGCCTATCCGACCGGTCTTGAATCCGCTGCCAGCCAAGCCGAGCGCGCCGTGAAAATCGCAACGCTGTGCTATCCGACCTATGGCGGGTCGGGCGCAGTGGCGAGCGAGTTGGCGATGCACCTGGCCGATCGTGGTCATGAATCGCATGTGATCAGTTATGACCATCCGTTCCGCCTTGATCAATTTCGCGCGAACTTGACGTTTCATACGGTTGCGGTCGCTGAATACGCACTGTTTCGCTACCCGCACTACACACTGAACCTCACCAACAAGATCATTGAAGTCTGCGAAGAATTCGGCTGCAATATCATCCACAGCCACTACGCCATTCCCCATGCCGTCGCTGCTCTGATGGCGCGCGATGTCTTGGCCGAGCGCGGCCATCCCATCAAGCTGGCCTGCACGCTGCACGGCACCGACATCACCCTGGTCGGTCGCGATCGCGGATTCTTCGAGCTGACCCGGCATGCGATTCTGAAACAGGATCTCATCACCACGCCAAGCCACTGGCTGGCCGATGCAACCGACCGTGACTTCGGAACCAAGCCTGGACGGATCGTAGCTATTCCCAACTTTGTCGATTTAGAACGCTTTCGCCCTGAGGCAAATCTCAAGCGTCGGCAATGTCTCGCTCCCAACGGCGAAGCCGTCATCACCCACGTGTCTAATTTCCGTCCGGTGAAACGCATTGAAATGGTGGTCAATGCCTTTGCCGTGCTACGCAGACGTATGCCTGCGGTGCTTGCCCTGGTCGGTGACGGACCTGATCTGACCAAAGCAGAACAGCTCGCGCGTGAACTCGGCTGCCGTGACGATCTGCGCATTCTCGGACAACAGGCACCCGAACAGATTCTCCAGGCGAGCGATCTCTTTCTGTTACCGTCGATTTCAGAATCGTTTGGTCTCGCTGCGCTCGAAGCCATGGCCTGCGGCGTGCCGGTCCTTGGTTATCAAGCCGGCGGTCTGCCCGAAGTGGTCGAAGACGGCGTCAGCGGCATTCTGTGCCCGACTGGGGAGGACGTCTGCCTTGGCTCGTTGGCGGCGAAGCTGCTCCTCGATCGCGACCGCCATGCGCGCATGCGCGTGGCCGCGCGCGTCCGCGCCGAGCAATTTGGCCCAGCCAGCATTGTTGATAACTATGAGCGTCACCTGAGTGCGCTATTAGCTTGAAGACGCACGTAACAATTAGGACAACGAGACGTGCCTTGCTTGCCTAAGAGGGCCAACGGCCCGGTCTATATCAGCCCAGGGCAACGCCCTGGGTACTGATCCGATCTCCGACGAGCCCTGTAGGGGCGACCCACTAGTTCGCCCCTACCGGGCTTCAGCATCCCTGCTTTTCATTTCCCAGGGCGTGGCCGGGGGCTGGGATGAGGCGGGCCGTTGGCCCTTCCCAACCCCACTGTCGTGTTCTCGTTATTCTCACGTGGGCCCTCAGCAGCGCATGCCGAGCCTGGATCCGCGCACGCAGGTCCGTATGTACGTGCCTTCCCGAAACGACCTCTACCAGCGAGTCTTCATCCCATGCACGACCTCGACCTGACCGCCACTGCCGGACCATCACAACTCACCGCCGTGGTCGTTGGCCACTGCGCGCGTAAATTGCCGCGACCTGTTGAAGAGCAGGCCGCACGCGTTGCCGCTGGCACAATTAAAGGCCCGATAACCGTGGTCGCCGCCGAAGGTGCCTACGTGCTAGTCAAGCCAGATCCCAAAGCGTGGTTGGTCGGTGGCGAAGAATGGCGGACCATCGGCGCGCAGATCGTCGAGGTTGGTCGCACGCTGAAAGCCACATCAGTGACCGTGTTGGTTGAAGGCAATCAAACCAAAGTAAGTGCGCTCGCCGAGGGCGCCGTGCTGGGCGATTACCGCTATGACGTGCTCCGCTCTGGTGAAGCTGCCAAGCGTACACGCCTCACCCTGCGCATTCCCGGTCACGCGAAGGATCTCGCCGTCGGCGTCGCGGTGGCCAAAGCGCAAAACCTCGCGCGTGAACTTGCCGATCAACCAGGCAATGTACTCAATCCTGCGACGTTCGCTGCGCGCGCGGTGAAAGAACTGCGTGGTAGCGGCTTGCGCGTGAAGGTCATCGCTGGCGCCGATCGTCTGCGTAAAGCCGGCTTCCCAGGACTTGCACAAGTCGGCGTTGCTGGCTCGACGCCGCCGCAACTCGTCGAGATCCGTTACGTTCCAGCTCGCGCCAAGCGCGGCGGCATGCACCTCGCGCTGGTCGGCAAAGGCCTGACCTTCGACTCGGGCGGCATCTCGCTGAAACCGGGTGCGAAGATGTGGGAGATGAAGGCCGACATGGCCGGCGCAGCAGCCGTCCTCTCGGCGATGACGCTGATTGCCCACGATAAACCGCCGTTTGTGATCACGGCATACCTTGCCATTGCTGAAAACATGCCCGACAGCCGCGCGCAACGTCCAGGTGACATCTACCGCGCCCGCAACGGCAAGACCATCCATGTCGACAACACCGATGCCGAGGGCCGGTTGGTTCTGTCTGATGTCCTGACCTATGCCTGTGAAAATGGCGCGACCCACATGGTCAACTTGGCAACCCTCACGGGCGCTTGCTTAGTTGCATTGGGTGAACGAATCGGCGGCGCGATGGGTCGACACGAAGCCTGGACGCGGCAAATCCGCGAGGCCGGCCAAAGCGCCGGCGAAGAACTGTGGCCGATGCCGCTCTACGGCGAATACCGCACGCTAATCGACCATCCGCACGCCGACATCAATAACACCGGCGGACCCTACGGTGGCTCGATTACAGCTGGCCTGTTCCTCTCTGAATTCGTATCTGAGAAGGTGCAATGGACGCACCTCGACATCGCTGGTCCCGCCATGGCGACCGGCGGCTGGCGCTACTATGCCAAAGGCATGACCGGATTCGGAACCCGCACGCTGATCGCGCTGACGCGTCAACTCGCGAAGGCGTGAAATTTCTGAAGCTACGGTCCCGACATCCGTGGTGCCATGAACCTAATTGCTCTGTTGAGATGTTCCAAGGCAACCGCAGAGGCGCAGAGGCCGCTGAGTTCGCAGAGGAGAGCTTCAATTGGATCGTCACTCTGTGGGGAGTGGCGTCAGAAACAGCAATGTCTTCTAACCCAAGCCCTCCGCGACCTCTGCGTATCTCTGCGCCTCTGCGGTTGCCTTGAAAAGGGTAATCTAGAATGAAGCCCTGGATTCGCACCTCCCTGCTGTCAGTCGCAACGTGGCCGGTGGCTGGTTTGGCCATCGCAGCACTGTGGCCAACGAACTTCTGGATTTCGCTGCTCGCGTTAGCGTGGGCACCGCATCTGGCGCTACTTTCGTTACCGCTGTGGTGCTGGGTCGGGCGAGGACGCTGGCCGAGTCTGACCATGCTGACATTGCTGACCATCGCGCTCTGGCCCTGGTTTTCCGCTGTATTCAGTCCGCGCGCCGAAGCGCCCAGCGCAAACGCCGCCAGTGCGACGATGGCAAATCTCTATTATCGTTCTGAACATCACGCCGAATCGCTGCGCCGCATCGACTCCGATATTGTCGTGCTGGTCGAATGTCTACCCGAAGATCGCACTCTGTTGGAGCATGATCCGCGCTGGCCCTACCAACGTTGGGCGCTGCCAAAAAAGTGGAGTGGCGTCGCCGTGTTGTCACGCTGGCCGATGACCAGCACCGAGATGCTGATCAACCTCGCCCCCCTCATCGATGCCCGGATTGCCACACCCTCTGGACCGCTCCGGTTGATCGGTGTCCACACGTGGTCGCCGATGAGTGCCAAGCGCCGCGCTTCGCATGACGCGCAACTGCACCTGCTGGCCGCACTATTGGCCGCAGAAACCGGACCCATCCTCATCCTCGGCGACCTCAACTCAGCGCCTGGCGATCCGAGCATGAACGTTCTCCGTCAGGCCAATCTGCTACCACCGGCTGGGGGTAATCCCGCAACTTGGCCGTGGCTGCTTGGTCCATGCGGCATTTCGATTGATCACGCACTGGGCCGACGTCTCAAACTTGGCGATGCACAAGCTATTCCACTCGACGGCAGCGATCACCGCGGACTGCGCGTTCGCTTCGAAAACTGAAAGAGATTTCGCAACACGAGAAGGGGTCCACAGATTTCGCAGATTACGCAGATTTCGAGCCGTAGTGAACCTAAAGTCGGCGTTTGGAAAAGTTCCAAGGCAACCGCAGAGGCGCAGAGGCCGCTGAGGGGAGCGGGATTGGGTCGTCACCCTGGGGGTGATCGGTAATGGAAACAATCATGATTTCTAACCCCAAACCTCTGCGACCTCTGCGTAACTCCGCGCCTCTGCGGTTGCCTTGGATCGCGTTGTTTAAGCCCAATCGAATCTCTGAGGATCCAATCCGCTGAATCTGCGAAATCTGTGGACAACCATCGAGAGGATTAGCGTCCGCGCCGTTGCGCACGCAGACGACGCAATCCTGGTGGCGTCCCAAGTATTTCGTGAATCAGTATGGCATCGCGGCGCGAGCGCTCGTGACGCAGGATGGTCACCAAGCGCGCATGTGCAGACGGAAGCTTCTTCTTAGCCGCCGCCGCCTGCGCTACGGTTGCCTCAGCAGCCTGGGCCCGGATCGCTCGCGCACGTGCCGCAGCTTGCTGTTCTAACGCTGCCTGCTCATGCGCTGCTTCCATCTCAGCCTGCTGCTGAGCTTGGGCACGCATTTCTTCCACCGTTGGATCGCCCTCGTGACGGATGCGATCGGCATCCGCCGACGGACTGTCGGCCGTGTAGTCCTCATCCTGCATCTCGTCCTTGTCCGCAGGGGCCGGAGTCGGACGCGCCGGCGTCGGCCGCCGAGCTGGGGCCGGTGAGCGCCCCTTGCCCTCAGCCTGACGCTGGGCCTCTTCAATCGACTTCAAAATGTCGTCGAGGATACCCACGAACGATCAGGCCTTGTCAGTCGGCTTGGCGATCGAGCCGCGCATCTCGGTGTCGGCCTGGAGATTCTTGAGCGAGTAATAATCCATGATGCCCAGGTTGCCCTTGCGGAAGGCCTCGGCGATCGCCATGGGAATTTCGGCTTCGGCCAGCACGACCTTGGCGCGGTTTTCCGCGACCTGCGCGATCATTTCCTGCTCACGAGCGACAGCCATCGCGCGGCGCTGTTCGGCTTCGGCCTGGGCGATTTTCTTCTGCGCTTCCGCTTGGTCGGTCTGCAAGCGGGCACCGATGTTTTCTCCGACGATGACGTCAGCGATATCAATCGAGAGAATCTGGAACGCCGTGCTGGCGTCCAAGCCCGAGTCGAGCACGATCTTGGAAATCGAGCGCGGATTCTCGAGCACTTCCATGTGATTCTTCGCCGCACCGATGGTCGAGACGATACCCTGACCAACGCGGGCGATGATCGTGTTCTCGGTCGCACCACCGACCAAGCGGTCGAGGTTCGTACGCACGGTGACGCGCGCCTTGACCTTGAGCTGGATGCCGTTGCCAGCCACACCGTCGATCGTTGCCATGCCGCCAGAGTTACCGGGGACGTCGATCACCTTGGGATTCACCGACGTTTGCACCGCATCAAGCACATCGCGACCAGCGAGGTCGATCGCGCACGCACGATCGAAAGTCAGCGGAATATCAGCCTTGTGCGCGGCGATCAGTGCGTTGATCACGCGCAGGACGTGACCACCAGCCATGTAGTGCGCTTCCAGCTTGTCGGTGGGAATGTCGATGCCCGCCTTCTTGGCGGTAATACGCGCGGTGACGATCACCGTCGCGTTGACCTTGCGGAAGCGCATCATGAACAGATCCAGCAGGCCAACCGGCGCGCTACTGGTCAGGGCCTGGAACCACAGGCCGAATACTGATCCGACCGCGAACAGGATCGCCAGAGCAACGATGCCGATGACGACGTAGAGGATCATGTCCATGTCGATGCCACTTTTCTCTGCGCCAGCAGCTACCGATGCATTGAGGATGGAGGATGCGAGGGAGTCGAAGATCATGTTCAGGCCTTGGGTGAATTCGGGTTGGAGGGTGGTGATGACTGAGTGGTCGTCGTCGGAGCGGGTTCGACTTCAAGGACGGGTCCGGAAATCGCAAGCACGATGACCCGATCCCCAGTAGAGAGGACCTGCCCGTGGACGAGGACATCAAGCTCGATGTCGCCGTGGGTGCCGGAAAACTTGGCGCGGCCAGATGGAACAGCCGGCGTGACCAGCACGCCAACGCTCCCGACGCGCACGCCGGCGGCTTCAGCAGCATGGTGATAGCCAGCGTCCCCGACCACTTCCGTCGGCAGGATCAGCGCTTTGTTCCGACGCATCAGGCGGAACCCGGTGCGCACGGTCATGATTCCCAGGATGGGTACCGCCAACACAAAAATCCAACCGGCGACGTTTGATACGCTGAACGCCATCACGATGGCAGCGACCGCACTGACCACCGAGCCGACCAGCAGCATGCCCCAGCTGACGATGAGAAACTCCGTAATGGCGAGGGCGCATGACAAGAGGAGGAGAATCACCGCAACGACAATGGTGACCGTGGGCGACATACCTTCCGCGGGAACGGTTTGCGCAGCTTGAACAGCCAGCAATGCGGCACTCATGCGGATGACGCTCGTTTAACGATCATTTCTCCGAAGCGCGCCTCGATGATGACAACCTCGTCACCGGCTTCGATTAATTCGCCGTGCTCGGTCGTCGCCGACACATCGTGGTTGTTCACGGTGACGTAGCCTGACGGACGCAGTGCTGTTCGCGCACGCACCCTGGTGCCAACCAGGCCACGCGCCTCGGCCTCGACCGCACCGGCGCTGGTTCCATCTACGGCTGTTTCACTCGCCAGCCGCTGCATGGCGCGCGTCTTGGGCAAGGCCGCGATGGCAACAACGATACCGATGGTCATCACGACCAATGCGAGAATGCTTTGGGTCAAAGCGTAACCAATCGCAGAGCCCCAGCCATCCGCCGATGGATTGAACTGAATGTTGTCCGGCACGAAGGCGAGGATCAGCCCACCGGCCACTGCTATCAGGCCGATAATGGCAACCATACCGCCGGTCGGAAAGACAAAGACATCGACAATGATCGCAGCGACACCGAGGAGAATCAGGATGATCTCGGGCGCACCGGCAAGGGCGAGCCAATATTGGCAGATCAGGAACAGGCCGCCGAAGGCTGCGGCACCGATCAGCCACAAACCACCGGCGGGCATCTTGAATTCCATCACCACGCACAGCAGAGCGAGCGCGGCAAGAATCGGTGCCCAGCCGCCAAGCGTTTCGGCAAACAATTCGTTCTGGGTCGGCTCAAACGAACGCACCTGCGCCGGATCGGCGCCGAGCGCACGATAGACGTCGTCGATGTCCTTCACCAGTGCCGTGGCCATACCAGCTTCAACCGCCTCCGTAGCCGAGTAGGTCAACAGCCGATCCTTGCCGGCAACCATGAAGCCAACCACATCGGTGCCACGCAACAGTTTGCCATCCTTACGTTCAACATCTTTGTGTTCGGACAGAAAGCGCGGCAAGTCGTCCTCGATGACAAACGTCGGCTTGGCTTCCAGGTTGATCTGCCACAACTCTTGGTTGCGCGCGGTCATCTTCTGCAACTTGGCCTGATCCCAGCCATGGTGCGAACCGCATTGGCGCAGCAGGGTACGCACGACGGTCTCCATTTTTTCGGGAGCATACTTGATCGGCTCGGCCGGATCCTGGCTTTGAAAGATGACGCCGATGTCACCCAGGTATCCCTCTTTGGTCATGTAGATGCGACTGCAGCCGAACGACAACAGTGCGCCAGCAGAGAACGCCTCGCCTTTGACGAAGGCAATCAGCTTGGTGCCCTGACCGTCGATCTTGAGTTCGCGCTGCAGCATCTCCATCGCGCTATCCAGTCGTCCGCCCGGCGTGTCCAAGCGAATGACGATGAAGTCCGGCTTGCCAGCCAGGGCCTTGTCGAGGGCACGTTCGAACTGGCCAGCGCGATGCGGGTCGATCACCCCTTCAATGGGCACCACGGCGACGGTTGGCTTGGCGCGAAGCGGCGGCTGGGTCGCCTCCGCCGGCTTCGTCACGTCAGCAGCGGGCAGCGCCATCAACACGGTGGCGATCAGTAACAGGAGGGTCCGGATCACGCGCGGCATACTAGGGCAGTTACTGGTCACGCCACCCCCTCCAACGCGTCCATGCTGGCCTTGGCGAAACGACAACGTACACAGCGTTCCCGCGAGGAACTATGCCCAAGATCGTCGTCAATCCGCGTATCCGTGGCTTCCTGTGCCTGACCGCCCATCCCGACGGCTGTGCCACCAATGTCCGACAGTTGATTGGCTTGGCGCGGGCGGCGTTCCCTGGCAAGGGGTTGGGCAGCGTGCTCGTGCTCGGCGGTTCGACCGGTTACGGACTTGCCTCGTTGACCACCGCGATCTTCGGCTACGGCGCCGACGCTGTGACGGTGTGCTTCGAGCGACCCACCAACGGTGACAAACCCGCAACTGCCGGCTTCTACAACTTGGCTGAAGTCCATCGCCAGGCCAAGGCCGCCGGCCGTTCGCTGACCACCCTCAACGCCGACGCATTTGCGCACGCGACTAAACAGCAAGCGATCGCCGCATTGAAGGCGCTCGGCAAGCCGGTGGATCTGGTGGTGTACTCACTCGCCAGCCCGAAGCGCAAGGATCCAGATTCCGATACGGTGTGGTCATCGGTGCTCAAGCCACTCGGCGACGCCTACACCGCCAAAACCATCGACCTCGACAACGATCAGGTGAAGACGGTCACCCTGCCGACCGCCACCGACGTCGAGCGCCAGCACACGATCAAGGTCATGGGCGGCGAAGACTGGGAACTGTGGATGGACGCACTTGCCGCGGCCGGCCTGCTCGCACCGACCTGCCGCACGGTCGCCTACAGCTATATCGGGCCAAAAGTCACCCAGCCGATTTATCGCGGTGGCACCATCGGCATGGCGAAGGATCACCTCGAAGCGACCGCGCATCGCATTCACGCACGCCTTAATAAAGGCGGCGGTGGAGCGTGGGTCAGCGTCAACAAAGCGCTGGTCACCCAGGCTTCGGCCGCGATTCCCGTCGTGCCGCTCTACATCAGCCTGCTCTACAAGGTCATGAAAGAGCGCGGCACCCACGAGGACACCGGCGAACAGATCGTGCGGCTGTTCAAGGATCACATCGGTCCGGACAAAAAACCGCGCGTCGATGACCAGGGTCGCATCCGCGTTGACGATTGGGAACTGCATCCTGACGTTCAAGCCGAGGTCGATCGCTTATGGAATCAGGTCGATAGCAGCAACTTAGCGCAGCTCTCGGATTACACCATGTACAAGACCGGCTTCCGCAATCTGTTTGGCTTTGAGGTACCGGGCGTTGATTACACCCAGCCGGTCGAGATAGATGCGGTGCTGAGTTAAGGGAAAAAATGAAGAATGCACGAATGCACGAATGCTCGAATGTCCGAGCGCCTTATTCGAGCATTCGAGCATTCGAGCATTCGACATTGCAACCATGACCATCGACCTTCTCCGCACCGCCCTGAATACCGTCCAGGATCCAGATCTCTTCAAGGGATTGGTCGATCTCAACATGGTGCGCAATCTGCGCATCGATGGCAGCGTTGCGTCGTTTGATCTCGTGTTGACCACCGGTGCGTGCCCAGCGAAAAAGCAGCTTGAAGATGAAAGCCGCGCCGCCGCACTCACGGTACCGGGCGTTCGCGAAGCCAAGATAACGATCAGCGCCGAAGTGCCGCTAGCGAAAACCAAAACCGATCTGATTCCTGGCGTTCGTCACGTCATTGCGGTCGGCTCCGGCAAGGGCGGAGTCGGCAAAAGCACGGTAACCGTGAACCTCGCCTGCGCGCTCGCCCAACTCGGCGCACGCGTCGGCCTCATCGACGCCGACATCCACGGACCGTCCGTGCCGATGATGCTTGGCCATGACCAGCAGCCCAACATCGTCGACAAGAAACTCGTCCCACCGATCGCCCACGGCGTGCGCTTCATCTCCATGGGCCTGCTCATCCCCGAAGGCCAGGCGGTAGTCTGGCGCGGACCGATGCTGCAAGGTGCGTTACGCCAATTCTTCGCCGACGTTTCCTGGGGCGAGCTCGACTATCTGCTGATCGATCTGCCGCCCGGTACCGGCGACGTGCAGATCAGCCTCGCATCGTTGGTGTCCCTGGCCGGCGCGGTCATCGTATCGACACCACAATCCGTCGCCCTCCTTGATGCCCGCCGAGCGGTAACGATGTTCAACAAAGTGAACGTCCCGATCCTCGGCGTGGTCGAAAACATGAGCGATTTCGTCTGTCCGGAGTGCGGACACGTCTCGCCGATCTTCGGCCACGGCGGCGCAGAGGCCGAAGCCAAGATCATCGGCGCTCCTTTCCTTGGTCGCATTCCGCTCGAACCCGCCGTGCGCGCGTGCGGCGACGAAGGCGAACCGATCGTTGTCCGCGCACCGCACTCATTGTCAGGCCAAGCATTCCGCGCCGTGGCCGGTGCTGTCGCAGCACGGGCAAGCACGTTGGCACTCAGCGAGCCATCGACTACTTGAGCGCAGGCTTTACCGCGAGATTTTTCTCGATCAGGCGCAACACGAGCGGGCGTAGTTCGGCAATATAACGCTCACTCGCCGTCTGCTCTTGCGGCGGCAGATGGACAAATCCAGCATGTTCAGCCGTCGTACCCAGGATGGTATAGAGCGCTTCGTTGCACAGATAGCCGCCAGCGTCCTGACTCGCCATGACCGGCGGCTTGGCGTCAGCGAACCAAGCCTGATCGAACTGCAAACGCATGGGCCGCGTTGCCGGGCCATCAATTTGCAGTTTTGCCACTGACGGTTTCTTGCCGGCCTCGTCGGGAATCGGCTTGGCTTCGTTGCGGCCGACATGTTCGACGGTGATCCGTTCCGGATAGCCCTCACCAAGTCCCAATGCCAGTTTCGGTTTCAGTTCAGCAACCAACTTGGGGATCTGCTTTGCAGGTTCGCCCCACAGCACCGACATCACCAACACGTGCACGCGACAGCCAGCGATGATCTTGCCATCAAAGCTCCGCGCGACGGTTTCGCTGCCATTCACTCCGCGACCGGCAAACGGCTTGAAAGCGGTGATGAGAATGACTGGCGTCTGAGTTGCCGCAGGTGCAACAATTGGTTCAGCAGCGTGCAGGCCGATGAGAGCACTCAATAGAACAAGGATACGCATGGCCGAATACTGCGCCTCTCCCGATCTATACAATCGTTGAAAAAACCATCGCAACGCGATGGCCTGGCGCCGAGATGCGGTGGCGGCGTACAATCGGCGCTGCCGATGCCGCCACGGTTTCGTCGGCTAGCCGACGAAACCGAGCAGCGACAAAGCCAGTGGGGTCTCACAGGGCAATGCTCGAAAGCTAAGCCCGGGAACGCCGCTCTCCTGAGCGGCCAGGGGCAATGGGAGCGTGGCAATGTGTCTTCTCGCGACTCGAGCCGCTCAGGAGAGCGGCGTTCCCGGGTCCGCACTGTGGAAAATTACCTTAGCTTTCGAGCATTGGTCACAGGGGCGAAGCCCCTAACAAAACGCTACCAACGAATATTGACTACTCCACCGCGTCGTGGCGAACCGCCACCAATGACGCCGCGGCGATCATATAAACGCTCGGGCGTTCCACCGAACGATTCGCCCAAGACATCGCGGATGAAACCGATTCCCTGGCGAGCCATCACCAGATTGCGTTCCGACTGGCGGCCAAGGCGCTGACATATATGGGTAATCTCGGCTCGCAGGCGCTCGAAATCGGCGCGGAGTTGCTGCGGAATCTTGCCCATCAACGCGGTAAGATTTACATCGCCGTTAATCTGAAAAACCGCTGCTAAAGCGCGGACAAGTCGCTCGCGGATACTCGCCAGGCGCGCAGCCTCGCGAGTAGGATCTTCCTTCTGGGCGACGATGGTCGTTATCGCTGTCGCATCGCCGATCATCAACTTGGGCGCCAGTTGTTCAGATAACGTCAGCAACCGTTTCTGCGCGGCGAGTTCGGACTCAAGGTGTTTGCGCAATTGGTCCAGCAAGGTGGTTACGGTGGCCGCTGATGGCTGGTTTGCAGGCGGGTTCGGAAGCGGTGCTGACATGGGGGCCTCATGAGTCCTAACGCATCGGTCGTGCCAGCGGTAGAAAGGAAGAAGTATGTACCTAGAAAAAACATTCGAGTTAACAGGAGACGCAGCGACGCGGAGATCGCAGATGAGAGCTAGATGGGATTGTCACCCTGCAGGTGTTCAGCACCGAAAAACCGTGTCTTTTAACCCAAGCCCTCTGCGTACCTCTGCGCCTCCGCGGTTGCCTTGGATCGCGCTGTTTAGGCTTACTTTTTCTGCAGTCTCCGCGTCATCGCATCCTCAATAATCTTGGCGACACCCAACTGTCCAGCGGCGTGTTCGGCCAATCCATCGATCATCATGCCCTTGAACATGGCGTTGCCGGGATCGCTGCCAAACAAGTTTTCCTCATCCTCGCTGGCGTCCTTCATCGGCTTCAGCAACTGCGCGGTGAACTGCTCCTCGAATGACTTGGCGGCCTGATGCAGCTTAGCCTTGAGATCTGGCGCAGACAACTTGCCGACTTCGGTAATAGCGAGATCGGGCATGTCACATCACCTCAAGATCAGCGTGCAGAGCGCCAGCACGGTGAATCGCCTCGAAAATCGCGACTAAATCACGCGGACGCGCGCCCATTGCATTGAGTCCGTTGGCCACTTGTTCGACCGTTGCACCTTCAACAACCCCCAAAGTTCCGGGGACCAACTGCGGCATAATTCCTGCTGGCGGCACATTATCACGCAATTTGGTAAGCGGATCCGTCCATGCATATCCCGCCGACTGTCCATCCACTCCAGCAGGCTTGTTGGATGGCGTGATCCGTAAGCTCAACCCACCGTGGCTGACCGCAACCGCTCCGATCGACACCGTCGATCCGACTACGATCGTTCCGGTACGCGCATTGATCACCACGCGTGCGCGAATATCTGGCGTTACGCGCAGCTCCTCGATCTTTGCCAGCGCGTCAACGACTTCCTGCGGTGATGGTGGCGCGGCGAAGCGCAAGGTCACTGCGCGGGCGTCCTCGGCCACGATACGGTCAGATCCAAACGCATCGCCGAGAATCTTGGCGACCCGCGACGCCGTAGTGAAATCGGGATCACGCAGCACCAGGCGCAAACGATCCTGTTGGATGAGCGTCGCTGGCACTTCCTTTTCGACAATGGCCTCGATCACCGCCACCGTTTCGATGTTTTTGTGATCCTGGCCAATCGGGCCTGGATTCGCTGGCGACGCCGGACCATAGCCGCCGATCGATACTGGCCCCTGACCAACGGCGTAGATCTTGCCGTCCCAGGCATCGAGTGGCGTCTGCAACAGCACGCCGCCCTTCAAGCTCGACGCATCGCCGATGCACGACACCTGGCAGTGCAATCTGGTTCCAGCCTTGCTGAACGATGGAATATCTGCGGTCAAAGCGACCATCGCCACGTTGCGCGAGTCGAGATCACTTTCGCTGAGGCTCTGGTTTTTCCGCGCCAAAACCTGACGCAGAATGCGCCGGGTCGCCGGACTCTTGTCACCAGTTCCCGACAGGCCGACCACGATACCGATGCCATTGAGCTGGTTGTCACGCACGCCATCAACCGTGCACAGGTCCTTCAGGCGGACGCCAGCATCGGCTGCGCCAAGTACGGCGCAGCATGCAAGCAGACCAAGGATGATGATGAACGGGCGCATGTCAGAACGGCCACACGGCGTCAACGATCCGACCGAGCCAACCACGCTGATTGGCGTCGCTGAGCGGACCTTCACCGACGATGGATACTTGGAGGTTATACAGCTTTTCAGAGAGCACCGTGTTGTCGCTGCGAATATCGCTGGGGCGAACCGTACCACCGATCTGGATGGTCTTGCGGTCCTTGTTCACCACCACATCTCTGGTTCCGCGCACCACCAGTGATCCGTTGTCCAACACGTCGACCACCTGCACGGCGATGGAAGACTTCACGGAATGGTCGAAAGCGTATTTGCCCTCGCCTTTGAACGAATTGGATGAATCGGCTTTCACCGCTGGCAACTTGCCTACCGCCGTTGATCCGACCGCAGCAGGCAATTGCGAAACACCCGGCAGCAAACTGACGGAGGCGTCCAGCGCCGATTCGCGTTTGGTATCGGTCTTTTGGTTGTCGCTCACCGAGGTGGTTTCCATGATCACCACAGTCAAAAGATCGCCGCGACGGCGAGCCGTTGCGTCAGCGTAGAGGTTGCCGTCGGTCAGACTTTCGGCCTTCCACAGGCTTTCGGCAGCCAGCGAAGCGACAAACGCGAAAATGAGTAGCAGCGGGCGCATGTGGCGTTCCTCGACGGGTGGATCCCTACCGGTCAGTGAACGCAATGCCTGTGCCAGGAAGCAGCAGGCTGTGTCAATACTGTTAAAGCAATTCAATATATATACTTATACAAATTTACCAGATTCGCAGTCGATCGACCTCCAACCCAATGGTGTTCAGTTACGAGGTCGAGTGACTAATCCTTCCCAAGGCAACCACGGGGGCTCGGGGGAACACGGGGGACACGGGGTAAAGGCAGGGCGAACAGCATTGGCTCACGCTGGAGTTTCGCATCCCCAGTGATCCCCGTGGCTCCCCGTGTCCCCGTGGTTGCCTTGAGGTTCTGCCTCATCGAATCTCAAGCATGTAAACTGAAAATCATCACCCGCCGGCCGACGATGTCCGACTCGACGTCATCGCCTGGGCGAGTTCCTTGAGGAAGGCCCGGACCTCGGCCGACGTATTGTAGAAGTGGGGTGAGGCTCGGATGCGACCCTTGCGCATGGCGACAAAGACCTGCCGCGCCCGCAATTGGTCAACCACCTGCCTGGTGGGCACGCCGCCGGTTTCAAAGGCGACAAGTCCCGACCACTGGTCCGCGCCGCGCGGGCTGACCACGCGCAGGTCCATACGTTGCAAACCAACGATCAGTTCGTCGGTCAGCGCTTTGATCCGGGCATAGATGTTGTCTTTGCCCAGTTCTGCAAACGTGGTGAGCGCTCGGTGCAGGCCATAGACCCCGGGGAAGTTCAGGTACGGCATCGCTTCCAACTTCAATGCACCCTGATTCGCATTGAGCTGCGGCGGAGAGCCGGTCGATGACTCCTCTTCCTCGAGCTTGATATCGGTCACGTTGCTTTCGGTCAGGATCGGTGAGCGGATCAGCTGGGCGGTAACCGGATCGACATAGATGAAACCGATGTTCACCGGCCCAAGTAGCCACTTCAGCGCACCGGTCGATAGGAAGTTCACACCGAGATCCTGCACATCGACGGGAATTGCGCCGACCGCCTGCACCGCATCGATCGACACCAAGATGTTGCGCGGCTTGCAATACGCGCAGATTTTTTTGATGTTCAGACGCTGACCAGTCGAGTACTCGACCAGACTCAGCGCCACGACGCGCGTACGCTCGTCGATCGCGGCAATAACCTTGTTCACATCGATCTGATCGTCGGCGCCGGCTGGGGCATACTTCACGCTGACGCCAAGATGACTGAGGTTCTGCCACGGCACTACGGTTGCTGGATTCTCGACCGTCGCACTCACGACGTTATCACCCGACTTCCACGGAATTGATAGGGACACCAGCGACAAGGCGGCCGACGTACTTTGCACAAAGGCGATGTCATCAGCCTTCGCACCGATCAGCCCAGCACACATCGCCCGCGTTTCCGAGCGAATATCCCACCATTTCTGGCGCACCTTCGGATCGACATACATGTGCATGCCTGCGCGTACGCCAACACAGGACGCATCGGCAACCTGCTTAGGCGTTAATGAGATGACCCCGTGATTGAAATAAATTCTGCCAGCGATCTGCGGCAACTGTTTACGAAAGGCGGCAATCTTCGCGGAGGAGATCATGGTGGTGTCCCAGGTGTCTACGTTGGTCGGAATCGTGTGTAGGGAATCAGTGAAACCAAAGGGATAAATCCCTTGCCTACCGTGCCGCTTTACGCGCCAGAATCGCGGCCGTGACAACCAAGCAGGCACCGATCAGCAAACCGATCGTCGGAACCAGGCCAAGCAGCGCACCGCTGATCAAGGTCGAAAGGAGTGGCAAAGCATTCCCGAGCGAACCCAGCAACGAGGCATCTCCGTCATGCATCGATCGTTCCCAGAGGAGATAGGCGCTCGCCGAAGGAATTAATGCGGTATAGAACAACGCCGGAAGCACGCTTGCCTCCCAGTGAGTCGGCTCATCAACGAACAGCCTGATGCAACCAGCCACGACGGCGGTCACCAAGAAAAATGCGGCCGTGCCACTTGGCGCATGCGACTGCTGTAGCTTGGGAACAAGCAGGCTGAACATGACCCACGCGACGGCTGCACCAAACATCGCCAGGAAGGGCAGTGGAGCGATCGCAACTTCATGGATAAACTTCGGCAGCGTGAGATCAGGCGAAATCGCCGCCGCAATACCGATAAACCCAATAACCAACGCCAAGCCCAACATGAACGGTTGGGCACGGCGACCTTGGGCCACCAAGACCATGAGACTCGGCCACAAGTAATTGATCAAATTGAGTTGCATCGCCATGTTGCGGTCACGCGCCTGCGAAAACGCCCAATAATAGCAAAACTGATACGCGACGAAGCACGCGCCGCAGGTCAAACCGAACCGCCAACCGATGCGCAGAAACGCACTGGCTTGACGATGGCGCACGCCCTCCACCAACGCGAGGGCGATCCCAGCGATGCCGCTGACCAACGTCAGCGACGTCCACGGCCCAAGCTGTTCGACCAAGGATACGGCTGCAGCCGAACTGGTTGACCACAACACGATCGCCAACACACCCAATGCCGTGGCCCGACTCCGGGCGCTCCATGTGCGTGGTAGATGCACGCTAGCGCCGGCGTTGGGAAAAGCCCCAAGGCAACCGCAGAGGCGCAGAGGCCGATGAGATCGCAGAGGAGCGTGTGATTGGATCGTCACCCGGTGAGTGATCGGCACCGGCATCAACATGATATTCAAAGGCTGGCCTCAGCCCTCCGCTACCTCTGCGGCATCTGCGCCTCTGCGGTTGCCTTGGATTGATGGGATGCACGCGCGCGACTTGACCAAGCACTCAGGACGACGCAAGGAGATAGGCAGCAACTTCCTCGTTGCAGGCGAATATCTCCGGCGATCCACCGGTGTGAATAAACACCACGTTTTTACCAGCAGCGATCCGACCCGTACGCACATGGCTGATTAATCCCGCCAGCCCCTTAGCGGTGTAGATCGGTCCAACCACGAGGCCTTCCGTGCGACCGAGCATGGCGATGGCTTCGAGACACGCTGGCGTCGGCACGCCGTATTCCGGTCCACCGAAGTCAGACGTGTTGACGATGTCCTTGGCAGCAACGATGGCCGAGCTGCCAATTAACGCGGCCGCGTCCTGGGCGATCTTGGCGATTCGTTCTGCTCGCACAGCGTCTCTTTTCGCCGGTGCTGGGCCAAAACCGATGACCTCTCCAGCGAAGCCGAGCATGTGCTTGCCCAGCATCAGTCCGGCCGAGGTTCCCGCTCCACCGGTGACACAGATACAATCTGGCGTCACGCCAAGCGCCGCCATCTGTTCGATGATTTCGGCCAGACAGAGCGCATACGCCACCGCGCCGCGCACTTCGTCGTCATGCCCGATGACGTATGGTCGCTTGCCTGCGGCGGTCAATCGTGCCACCAGTTCATCTTTGGCCGCAGCCTGATCGCGCCCATGCAGCATCGTGACCTCGGCGCCGAACACATAATCCAGCAGACGATTGCCCTGCGCCGGGTCCTGTGCCTTGTGATCACTGCGTAACAACAGGTGGCATGGGATTCCCGCAACCGCGCATGCCGCCGCCGTCTGTCGGCAATAATTCGACTGCCCAGCGAGCCCGTGCACAACCACGTCGTACCCCTGTTGGCGCACCCAGCCCATCGTGAATTCCAATTTGCGGATTTTGTTGCCGCCAAATCCAGTCAGAATGAGGTCGTCGCGTTTCATAAACACGCGGACGGACCCGCCAATTGCCGCGCTAAAACGCGGACACTCCTGCAGTGGGGTCGGCAATTGGGTGAGGCTGATGCGCGGCAAACGAGCAGCGCGTGCACGTAGATCGGCGATGCGGTCAGCGATGATCATATGTAATCCTAAAACTGGCGTTTGGAAAAACATCAAGGCAACCGCAGAGGCGCAGAGGCCGCTGAGATCGCAGAGGAGAGCGAGATTGGGCTGTCTCCCTGTGGATGATCGACACCGGAAAAATACGATGCCTTCTAACCCCGGGCCTCTGCGCTACTCTGCGTCTCTGCGGCAAGGACACTAACGCCGAATTGAAATTCATGCACACGAGCATCAACGCCAGGTTGTCTGCGCAGACGGTGGCTGGCTGCCGTCACGACGGGTCGGCAGATGTTCGCGGACGTTCCGCCACATGTCGCGGACCCAGGTCGGTCCGTACACGTATCCCAGCCGCCCGAACTCACCGTAGCGAGCGCGGTTCGCGTAAGCGAGGTTGTGCAAGCGAATCTGTTCATGCAGCGGCGTATCGTCCTCGGACATCCAACGATCGACGTAGGCAAAGAATGCATCGTGGTCCCACGCCGATTCGAGCGCCAACACACGCATAGCGAGCGCTTGACTGACCCAATAGCCGCTGGCGATGTAACTGCGGAACGCTTCGCTGCCCACGTCCTTTGCCGATAGGCCGAAGCGCGGCCACTCAGCAGGCGGATAGACGTCGACGATGCCGGTGCCATCCAACCACGCACGCTCTTGTGCTTCCAGACTGTCAGACGGATCGGAACTGTGGCCCATGAAGATGACCCGCGAGCCTGACCAGCTACGTTCATATATTTCACCGCGATAACTGATTGGACCGAATGCGGTTTGATCGTCCTCGCCAAAACGTGTACTCGGTAAACTTGCACCAGGATGGCGCATGTCTTCATCGCCAAGCATATGACCAGCGAAAACAATCGGGAATTTCCGACCACTTGATGCACCACCGTGTGCTGCCCACTGCGCTCCACCGCGCGCCAACCCATAAAAATCAATGCCGACCTGGACCAACCCGACCAGCAGTCGCTCCTTATCAACTGCCGGATAATCGCTGGACAGCAGCAGGGCCGCCTCGCCGCAGGTGGCGGCCATGATTTGGCCCTGGCGCGGGTTGTTCTCGATCGGCGCGGCGAAACCATAATCCGCAATGTCGAGCCAAGATTTGGCGAACTTGGCCGCGTAGGCTGACAGGTCGTGCGGTTGGTTCTGCCCAGATCGCGCTAAGCGCGGCAAGAGATCGCGGCGCAACTCACGCGCGAGGTGCACTCTGCTCGACGCGCCCATGCAATACGACGGTCTGAATGCATCGGCTGGGAACGGCTTGTCGGCACAAGTGAGCACCGCCGCCACCTGGATCGGTTCAACGACACCTTCACCAGCGCGCGTGCATTCGGCGCTTGATCTGCTGATCGTTGAAACCAGCGAATCACCGGGTGTCAGGTGAATCGGCAATTGGGCAAACAGTTTGGGATCGTAGCGTTTGCCGGTGATCCGGCTGTCGAATCCGCAGGTTCCCCTGCTTGGCCGTGGGTTCACCATCGAACCGTGGCGCGCCTGTTGATGCGGATAGTCCACGCCTTCCGTCACGCGCTCAGGAATATGCAGGATGTCCCTGACCTCATCGCCAAACAACGGCTTCGGCGTCATCGCGACGATGGTCGCCTCGCCGACAATATACCAGTCGCCAGTGACGAAACGACCGACACGCACCGGATTTTTGAACATCCACGTGATACCGTGCTGGGAAACACTCGAACGCAGTGGCATGTCATCGAGGACCGGAGCACTCGGTAGATTCGCCTGCGAATAGATGATGATCGGCTCGACCATCGCTGTCGCCGGAACTGACACCACCGGCGCTGTGACCATGGACCAAGTTACCAAGCCAGCCGCGGCAACGACTCCAGCGGCCGCGATGATCGGCGCGAGAATCGCCGTCGTCATGGCAGACGCTGCTCCAGACGCCAGATGAGCCACCTTCACCGACGCCGTCGCGGTCATCGTTGCGGTAACCGAAGCCGTCGCGGTCGTGGTCGCAGCGGAACCCTCAGCAGCCAGCAAGCTGGCGATAACCGCCGCACTCACCGACATGCCACGGCGTGCAAACAAGCCCTTCAACCCTGCGATGCCACGCGTCACCAATTTGTAGGCGTTGTCGCGCGACGTGCCCAGGGTCTGGGCAATTTCTTCGGGACTCTTCCCGGACAAATAATGCAGGCTGACCGCAGCGCGTTGTTTTTCCGGTAACCGCTGCAGGCAATCATCGAGATGCGCCAACGCTTCCGACCCGGCGTTGCCCGAGCGCGTTTGGTTAGCAACCGCAGCGCGCTCCGCCTGCCGACGTCGCCAACCCGCGCGGTTCGCACGCTGACAGACATACCAGGTCACCTTCAGTAACCACGCCGCCAACGCTGGCGCCCGAGCCGCTGCCGCTGGACGCCGCGCCATGACCAAGAACACCGCCTGCACACAATCATCGACGTCACTGGAGCTGGCCTGACGCACACATGCGGTGCGCACCAGTCCGTGGTACCGCGCTACGAGCACGGCGTAAGACTCCTGGTCGTTCGCCTGCCACGCCTGCAAAAGTTCCTGATCGGACTGATCGCTCATTACCCTCCTAATCCCCGTTCGCACGCCGGATTGGACAAGATCATGGGCGTGGCCCGCGCATTGCGAGGCGTCTGCTGTCAGCTTCATCTCCATACTCTGCAACAAGTAAGCACGCTCAAGCCAACCAACACACGGCAATACTGAGATCGTGGGTCTGGAGGACGTGTAGCCTGCGAAAAACCACCAACACAGCGGAAATCGGTATCGTGTGGCCGCTCACGCTACAATGGGTTTGTGTACTTATACCAAGGCAACCACGGGGGCACGGGGATCCACGGGGGACACAGGGACATGCAAAGCAACCAACCGGCGGACCCCATCTATCTTTTCCCCGTGTCCCCTGCGGTTTCCCCGTGTCCCCGTGGTTGCCTTGCGGTAGCTGCATGTTCTGCAGACCCACGTACTGAGATTACCACGTCACGTTAACCACGCCCCCCTGCAGCTGCGCACAGGTCGGGGTCAGTTCATTCAACTCAATCAGATTGCCGTCCGGATCATTGATCCAACTGGTCAGGCAGCCGGCCGAACCCTTATTCTTGGGCTTACACGCGACCCCCTTACTGGCGAGCTGACGCATGCAGGCGTCGAGGTCCTGGGTCTGCAAACACACGTGCACGATGCCGGTATTGGCATGGGTATCGTGATGAATTTGGAACGCCTCGATGAAGTTGGTGTCGGAAATTGTGAAGTAGGCACCAAACAAAACCCCTTGGCGATGGAAGACATACTGCACGGGAAGACCCAATGCTTCATGATAGAACGTCATCGTCTGAGCGATGTCGCGGACGTGGATGCACACATGCGAGATGGCGGTGAACATGGTCATGCCATACGTGGGCCCGCACCGTCTTCAACGGCGATCGGAGCAAGTGACTACACATGAATTCATGTCCGTGTTACTCCGATGACGAATCCCAAGGCAACCGCAGAGGCGCAGAGGCCGCTGAGATCGCAGAGGAAAGCGACACGCATTTGTCACCATCGCGGGATCGTCACTAGGTCTAATCGCGTTTATCAACCCCAATCCTCCGCGTCCTTCGCGGCCTCTGCGCCTCTGCGGTTGCCTTGAAAGAAGAAACCCAGCGAATTTCGGCTCAGACCTTCTCACAGATGAGCCAACTCGCATTGGTCTGCGTGTAGTGGCGAATACCAGACCGCTGCCAAGAGTACCAGCTAAGAGACTATCGCCATCCGAGGATGAGCGTGCACTACGGTGCGTGGACGATCAGCAAGGAACCTACGTGAGCCAAACCCTCAGCATCGATGGCAAGATCTGCGCCTTCACGGACGGTCAGACTGTCCTCGATGTTGCCCGCGCTGCGGGGATCCACATCCCGACCTTGTGCCACCATCCCAAGACCGGCATCCAGGCCACCTGCCGCGTCTGTGTGGTTGAGATCGAGAAGATGCGCGGTCTGCAAGCCTCGTGCGCCCTGCCCGCCAAAGCTGGCATGGTGGTGAACACCTCCAACCAAGCGGTCCGCGACGCCCGCCGCATGCTCGTCGAACTGATGCTGGTCAACGGCCAGCACAACTGCATGTCCTGTGAGCGCAGCGGTGCCTGTGAACTCCAGACCGTCGCCTACGAGATGGGCATCGAGAAGCCGCCCTATATTGCCGACGATACGATCGAAGCCGCCGACGAGAGCAGCGAGATGATCGTCCTCGACCGCCGCAAGTGCATCAAGTGCAACCGCTGCGTCACGGCCTGCAATCAGGTGGTGGTCAACGGCGTGCTGGGTCTGGGCAAGCGCGGCTTTGCGACTCGCGTCATCTGCGACGACGATCTCAAGATGGGGGAATCGTCGTGCGTGCAGTGCGGCGAGTGTTCGCAGATATGCCCAGTCGGCGCGATCATCGATAAGAAAAGTCGCGGCAAAGGTCGTTGCTCGGATCTCAGTCAGGTTGACACCACCTGCCCATATTGCGGCGTCGGCTGCCAGATCACGCTGCATGTCGATAAGAAAGCAAACCGCGTCGTCCGCGTCACCGGCCGCGAGGCGCTGCCGAACAATGGCATGCTCTGCGTCAAAGGTCGTTATGGTTTTGAATTCCACGCCAGTCCCAAACGCCTGACCACGCCGTTGATGAAGAAAGACGGCAAACAGGTGCCGGTTAGTTGGGAGGAAGCCCTCGACTACACTGCCAAACGATTGTCGGAAATTACCGCAAAATACGGTACGGACGCGTTCTCCGCGCTCGGCTCAGGCCGTATCACCAATGAGAATAATTATGCGGTGATGAAGTTCACCCGCGCGGTGATGCAGACCAACAACGTCGATCACTGCGCCCGCACCTGCCACGCACCGACCGTCGCTGGGCTAGCAACCGCCTTCGGCAGCGGCGCGGCGACCAACTCACTGGATGAGATTCTCGAAGCCGACGTGATCTTCGTCATCGGCTCGAACATGACCGAGGCACATCCGGTGGCGTCGTACTACGTCAAGCAGGCGCAGCAGCGCGGATCCAAGCTCATCGTCAGTGATCCGCGCCGGGTGGACCTCGCGAATTGGGCAGATCTCTACGTGCAATTTAAAGTCGGCAGCGATGTGCCGTATTTGAACGGGCTGATCCACGAAATCATCAGCAATGGCTGGCATGACGAGAACTTCATGCGCACGTGCACGGAGAATCCAGAATCGATCAAACAATGGGTGCAACTCTACGACCTCGCCTACTCCAGTTCGTTGTGTGGCGTGCCAATCGAAACACTGCGCCAGACCGCGAAAATTCTCGGCGAAGCCAAGAACGTCAGCGTCATCTATTGTCTGGGTGTCACCGAACACATCTGCGGCACCGACAACGTCAAGACGATCGCCAACTTGCAGATGGTGCTTGGCCATCTCGGCAAACGCGGCGGCGGAGTCAATCCGCTGCGCGGTCAGAACAATGTCCAGGGCGCGTGCGACATGGGCGCGCTGCCTGACGTCTATCACAACTACCAACCGGTCGATGATCCACGAGTCAACGCCAAGATGGTCACAGACTGGGGCGTCAGCCAACTGCCGACCAAGCCGGGCTTCAAACTGCCGACCATGCTGCACAAGGCCACCGAGGGCGTGACCAAAGCGATGCTGATCGTCGGTGATAACACCGTGCAGACCGAACCGCACATGGCAAAAACGATCCTGGAAATCAAGGCAATCGAGTTCCTGGTTGTGGCCGATATCTTCCCCAATTTGACCACCGCCTACGCCGACGTGGTGTTCCCCGACGTGTGTTTCAGCGAGGATGACGGCAATTATTCGAACCTCGAACGCCGCGTCTCGCTGCTGCGAAAAGCAGTCGAGCCTCCCGGCCAAGCTCGGCCGACCTGGTGGATTCTCAACGAACTCGCCAAGCGCATGCAGGTTGATCTCCGCTTCACCTCGGCTGAAAGCGTATGGGAAGATCAGCGACGCACTGCCACCGCGATGGCTGGCATCACCTATGCGCGAATCCAGAAAACCGGTTTGCAGTGGCCCTGCCCAACCCTGGAACATCCCGGCACGCCGATTCTGCACCTCGGCGGCAAGTTCACTCGTGGCAAGGGTCTGTTCTGTCGCACGGATTATCGGCCACCGGCTGAGATCGCCGATGCGCGCTATCCGTTTGTGCTTAGCACCGGTCGCCGCCTGTGGCACTACCACAGTGGCACCCAGACGCGCAACTCGCTCGGACTCGAAGCACTCTTCCCTGAGGAATTGTTGGAGTTGAGTCTGGTAGACGCCGAACGCCTCGGCATCAAGAGTGGCGATCTCGTGAAGGCCGAGAGCCGCCGTGGTGAGATCACGCTCAAAGCCTGGGTCACCGAGCGTTCGCCACCAGGTGTGTGCTGGTGCTCGTTCCACTTCCACGAAGCGTGCGCCAACGTGATCACCAACAGCGCCTACGACGACGTCACCGAGACGCCGGAATACAAAGCCTGCGCCATCAACGTGGTCAAGATCGCCGACGGCACCGAACCCATCCAACGCGTATTGCGACAGGCTCGACCATGAGCGAACCCACCGCTATCGCTGCCGTGCTGCAACGCGCCATCCGCGACGAGGAAGCAGCGAATGCCTTCTATCAGTCGATTGAACGCAAGGCGAGCAATCCCACGGTAAAACTGCTGTTTTTGCAACTCGCGCGTGACGAACTACAACACAAATCCTTCCTCGAACAGTGCCAAACCGATCCGGTGCTGCTGGCCAAGCTACCGACGTGCATCGACTTCGGCGTCAGCAGTACGGTCCCCGAACCCGATCCGAGCCAGGATTTGAAGCCGGCTGACGCCATCGCTCTGGCGATGAAGCGCGAGCAACGCGCGATGGACCTCTACCGCACGCTCGCCGATGCCACTCAAGATCCTGCGTTGCGCGCCACGCTCGCGGGACTGGCGCGCATGGAGCAAGAACACAAACGTCGGCTCGAAGAAGCCTTCGTCAGCATCGGCTATCCCGAATCATTCAGTGTTGAAACCAAACCCGCGGTGACTCCGACCCCAGTCAGCGCGCGGACGACCGATCCCACGACGGTTCTCCAACGCCATGTCGGTGCCGGGCCCGATCAACTCATTCCCATCCTCCAGGACATGCAGGCCTCGGGCGGTTATCTCTCGCGCCCTGCCCTGATCGCGATTGCCAAGCATCTGCGCCTGCCGCTGTCACGCGTCTATGGCGTGGCGACGTTTTATAATCAATTCCGCTACGACCCACCTGGCAAGTACCACGTGCAAGTCTGTCGCGGCACTGCCTGCCACGTACGCGGTTCGGCTCCGTTGTTGGAAGCGGTGCAGCATGAACTCGCCGTCGAGGCCGGACACACCACGGCTGATGGCACCTTCAGCGTCGAAGTCGTGGCATGTGTCGGTGCCTGCGGTCTCGCGCCGGTGATGGTGGTTGGTGGCGACATGCATGCCAACGTCGCCCCGCCAGCGCTTAAAAAGCTGTTCTCCCTGTATCGCAGAAAGGCCTGATTATGACGGCTATTTCTGTCTCCCATGGTTGCTGGCTGCCGCGCGGTGAATTACCGCCGCATCCCCTCGACCAACTCGTGGGTGGCGGCCTCCGCCAGCGCGGTCAGCTGAGTGCGAGCGAACGCGCGGATCGGCTCGCCCGTCTGCGCCGTGTGCGTTTGGACATGCCACTGATCTGCGTCGGCGCCGGTTCGTGCGGCCTTGGCGCTGGCGCCGGTCAAACGCTGGCTGCCATCCATGCTCACCTCAAGGAACGCAATCAGCTCGCCGAAGTCGTTCAGGTCGGCTGCATCGGTTTATGCGTGGCCGAACCGTTGGTCGATATCCAATTGCCCGGACGCAATCGAGTGTCGTTCCAGAAGGTCACTGCCGATCAGGTGCCAGCATTGCTTGATGCGGTACTCGCCAACGCGTTGCCCGCCAGCGAACGCATCCTCGGCCAGTTCCGCAATAACCAATCCGCCTGGGATGGCGTTCCTTTTCTCGACGAGCATCCGTTCTTCGCACCGCAGACGCGCTGGGTGCTGGCCAACTGCGGCATTCTGCAACCGGAGGCGATCGAGGAATATCTCGCCTATGGTGGATACCGCGGCTTCGCCAAGGCGCTGAGCGATCACACGCCCGAACAGGTCTGTGATCTGGTCGAGCACAGCGGCCTGCGTGGTCGCGGTGGCGCCGGATTTCCGGCCGGCAGCAAGTGGAAGTTCGCCCGCCAAACACCGGCGGATGTGAAGTATCTGATCTGCAATGCCGATGAAGGCGATCCCGGCGCATTTATGAATCGCGCCTTGATGGAAGGCGATCCGCATCGTCTGGTCGAGGGCATGCTCATCGCCGGTTATGCGATCGGCGCCACCAAGTCATTTGTGTATGTGCGTGCGGAAAAACCATTGGCCGGCCAACGTATCCGCCAAGCGATCCAGCAAGCGCGCGCCTACGGCCTCGTCGGCAACAACCTGCTTGGTTCAAACTTTTCGTTCGACATCGAAATTCGTATGGGCGCCGGCGCTTTCGTCTGTGGTGAGGAGACTGCCCTGATCAACTCCATCGAAGGCAAGCGCGGCATGCCGCGTCCACGCCCGCCGTTTCCCGCCGTGCAGGGCGTGTACGGCAAGCCGACCGTGATCAACAACGTCGAAACGCTGTCGAATCTGCCGCTCATCATCGAACGCGGGGCCGAGTTCTTCCGCTCGATCGGCAGCGATGTGAGTAAAGGCACCAAGATCTTTGCGCTCTCCGGCAAAGTCGCCCGCACTGGTTTGGTCGAAGTGGCGATCGGCACCAGCGTGCGTCGCGTGGTGCTTGAGATCGGCGGCGGCTGCGCTGACGGCAAGGCGTTCAAAGCGGTACAAATGGGCGGCCCCTCCGGTGGCTGCATTCCGCTGTCGCAACTCGATACCCCGATCGACTACGCCACCCTCAGCGCCATCGGTGCGATTATGGGTTCAGGCGGCATGGTGGTGATGGACGAAGACACCTGCATGGTCGATGTGGCGAAGTTCTTCATGGATTTCATCCAGCGTGAGAGCTGCGGCAAATGCACACCCTGCCGTGAAGGCACCCGCCGCATGCTCGAATTTCTCCAGGCGATCACCCGCAAGCCACGGCTTTCCAACCGTGACGTTCTGCCGCGCGCGCAGGTCATGCCGTATCTCACTCGCTTGGCCGGAGCGGTGCGCGATACCAGCCTGTGCGGACTCGGCCAGACCGCGCCCAATCCGGTGCTCTCGACCATGCGCTGGTTCGCTGACGAATACCAAGCCCACGTCGTTGACCACACTTGCCCGGCCGGCGTCTGCCGCGAGTTGCTGACCTACCACATCAGCGAGCTCAACTGCAAAGGCTGCACGATCTGCGCCAAGAAATGCCCCGTGCACGCGATCAGCGGTGATCCGAAAAAGTTCCATTTCATCGATCAGAACGCCTGCATTGGCTGTGGTGCCTGCCTCGACGTCTGTACGTTCTCGGCCGTGAGCACCAGTTGATGCTGCCAACGCATCCTAAATCCGGCGTTGGGAAAAACTCCAAGGCAACCGCAGAGGCGCAGAGGCCGCTGAGATCGCAGAGGAGAGTGAGTGGCACCAGAACCTGCGATGTCTTTTAACCCCAGCCCTCTGCGACCTCTGCGTAGCTCTGCGCCTCTGCGGTTGCCTTTGATTGGGTGGTTTAAGCTCATGCCGCCGTCCTGTCTGCTGGTTTCTGGATCCGCTAGTGATCTGCTCTGCATTGCCCAACCATGATTCGCCTGCCCAATCTTCTGCTCATCGGCGCCACTGGTCGCAACGTCGGCAAAACCGCCTATGCCGTTTGCCTGATCCGTCGCCTTGCCGCCATCGGTCCGGTGGCGGCGGCGAAGATCACGGTCATTCGTGACGGCAGTGTCTGTCCGCATGGCGGCACTGGCTGTGGCTCCTGCAGTATCCTCGATGACGTCCCCTACGTGTTGCAACAAGATGACTGCACGGGCGAGGAAGATAAAAAGGACACCCACTTATTGCGCAGCGCCGGAGCCCAGCCGGTGTGGTGGTTGCGCGTACGCCAGGCTCATCTGGCAACTGGCCTAGACGCCCTCGCCCAGCGCCTCGATCCCACCGTGCCCGTGGTGGCGGAATCCAATTCAGCGCGGCATGGTTTGGAGCCTGGGCTTTTCCTGATGCTCCGCGATGGCAGCGGGAAGATGAAGCCGAGTTGCCAAACGGTGTTGCCCTATGTCGATGCCATGATCGAACGAATCGGCGATGAATGGGATGTCGGCGTTGAACGTCCGCGTTTCGCGGCCGGTACCTGGAGTCTGCCCGAAGCTATCGGCGCCATCATACTGGCCGGTGGTGCCAGCCGACGCATGGGTCGCAACAAGGCGCTGTTACCGTGGGACGGACGACCGCTGATCGCTCACATCGCCGCACAGCTGCGACGTTGCACCGACGATGTGGTTATCAGCACCAATGATCCAACCGCATATGCGTTCCTCGCTGCGCGCATGGTACCTGATCGTCAGCCTGGCGCGGGGCCGTTGATGGGCCTCGCCTCGTGCTTGGCGAGCGCAAGCCACGAACGCAATCTCCTGGTCGGCTGCGACATGCCGCATATTCCGTTGCCCACCGTGCGTGCGCTGCTTGCGCACAGCGATGGTTACGACGCCGTCGTGCCGCGTACCATCGCTGGCCACGCTGAACCGCTCTTCGCCATCTATAATCGCAGGTGTTTAGCGGCGGCCGAAGCCGCGCTCGCGGAGGGACACCAGCGCATGACCGATCTACTCGACCGTGTACGCGTACGCTGGGTCGACGCAGCCGACCTCCGTGGAAACGACTGGAACTGCAACCTCAATACGCCGGAGGACTACCAAGCGGCAATCAGCAACAACATCCCTCTCAGCTGACGCCTCATCAGGCTCACACTGATCGTTCTCTGGCATTTTCCTCAAGGCGACGGCGGATGTCGGACGCCTGAGGATCCAACTGCAATGCGCGGCGGAGGACGGAGGACTCACCGGGCAGATCGCCAATGCAGCGGAGTCGCAGGGCCGAGAGGCGGAGGAGCGCCGGATGCTGAGCTTGACGTTTCGCGGCGTTGGCAAGGGCTTCAATCGCTTCGGCGTCATGGCCGCTAAGGATGGCGACGACGCCCTGGCCGATGGGGCCGAGCGGTGATTCGTGATTTTCGAGGCGCAGGCGCTTGAAGATCGCGCGCGCAGTCTGGTCCTGGCGCAAGTGCAGCCGGCACAGGGCGAGGATTGCTAATGCAGTTGGTTCTTTGAGTTCCTGATTGACTGCGCTTTGTGCCCAGCGCAGGGCTGCGCTGAAATCATCCTGCATGCAGACAAGACGCGCGCGCAGCAAACACATGTTCGCATCGTTGCCTGCGGCATGGCTAGACGCAGTCTCAGCCAAGTGATCGAGCATCTTCTGCGCGGTCGCAAAGCGTCCTTCATTCAGTGCGACATCCACTGCCGCTAGCACGCTGTCGCGTCCGGCGATCAAGCGGTGGAGGCGGGCGGTGATCCGTTTGGTCACGCTCTCATTGTGCGGCGCATCGTTGCGCGAGCGGCCGAGTACAGCCTGATCGAGGATATCGAGTGCAGCGCGGCGGTGATCGGCAGTCACCGTATAGCTGACTGGTTCTGGCTCTGGCTCGGAAATGATTTGCTCGACCTCTTCGACCCGGCTGGGCTTGGAAGGGTTGGCTCCCTTGGTCGGTACATGCGTGGAACTAGCGGTGAGCGTCCGCGTAGCACGTTCGGGTGGAACTGCTGCTGGTGGGCCAGGCGCGCGCGCGGTTGCCGGCTGAACCGTGGCTTGGTAGCCATCATCCGCATCGCGTGGCAGCGCCACGGTTCGCCGCGGCGTGAGTGCCTCAGCCGACGATGTGTCCGCAACCTCGACGGTCTGCGCCGCCGTTAGGGTGGAGGCCAACACAGCGGGATTTCGGAAGAGGAAGGCCCAGACCGCCGCACGTTGCTGACCGGTCAGGCCATCGTCGATCATCGGCGTTTGCAGCTGGATGCTCTGCGCGCCTGCAACCAAGGTTGGCTGCATCACTCCCGGCTGGACGTCTGTTGGTCGGCCAACTGCCGTCTGTCCAATAACAGGATTACCATACTGCGGCGTGGTGGCGACGCTGGACGCCGACGGAATCGGCATCGGTGGCGCCTGAACATAAGAGCCAGTTCCAGTCGATGGATTGGCAGACGTGGTGGTCAAACCAGTTGCTGGTGGTGCAGTGGAACCTGGATGAGGTAGCACTGGAGCCGCCGCCACGAATCGTTCGGCGGTTGCGAGGAACTGCTTCCAACCATCGGCTGGTGATGAACTAGCTGGCGATTCGTGCAGCGAAATACCAACTCCTTTGGGCGACGATTCTGGACGAGTGACTTTACGCGCAAAAGACGCGGTGCTTGATGATGCGGCCGTGGTTGCCGGTGGTGCCGGACGCCTCGGCTCAAGACGCTCAATGGCTGCGCGAATCTGCGTCTGGCACATGGTCCAGTCTGGGAAGCGGCCCTCGGGCGCTTTGGCAAGCAGTCGGCGCACAATCGCCGCAGTCTGCGGACGCAAACCCGGAACGACTTTGGTCAGATCGGGGGGAACCGCCTTGAGATGTGCCTGCATCACTGCTTCGCGTGAACCACTAAATGGTGGGTGGCCGGTCAGCAGCAGATACATGGTGACGCCGAGTGCGTACATGTCCGAACAGACGCTGAGCTTGCCACCGCGCACCTGCTCGGGCGACATGACCATCGGCGTGCCGACGACTTCGCGGCGGGCGGCCAGATAGATTTGCGTCTCCTCTTTTTCCAATTCACCTTCGAACTGGTCAATCAGACGACGACCCATCGCATAACCAAAATCGCGGATTTTAATGCGAATACCGCTCTGGTCCTGGTTCATGCTCGCGAGATCGATGAGGATGCTGTCAGGCTTGAGATCGCGGTGGATAACTTCGGCGGTGCGCCAAGCGTATTCTAGGCCGTCGGCAACTTGGCTGGCAAGATGCAACACTCGTAATTCATCCATGCGTCCACCGCTGGCCGCCAGGGAGCCAAGCGAGGGCCCATTGATGTGCTCAGTTGCGAAGTAGGGCAATCGACGGTGAATGCCATGACCAACATAGGTGACAATGGCTGGATGAACGAGGCGGGCGAGCAAAGAAATCGCACGCTCGAAGCGCTGAACCTTGGTCTCGTCCTGCTCTTCGGTGAAATACACGGTGATCAGCCGATCGGTAATGGACTCTCTGGCCAGCCACACTTGACCGAACGTCCCGGTACCCAACTGCCGCTCCATGACGTAATGGTCGAGCTTATCTCCGCTAGCGAACATGACCCTCGATCCAATGGGAAACACGGGCTATCCGTAAACCATGTAGTTCAGTCGCGCAACGCATGGCGTGTGGTGATAGCCAGCATTCATGCTGCACAATGCCTGGTTTTTGTTTGGGGGAGCGGCATCAGGTCGCTCCCCCAAAGAACGCGCCTCCGGCGCTGCCCCCTGCAAAGCAATCGGTTGGCCATGGGTCAGCTCGCATGCCCAGCCCCTCCCAACAAATGGCATTTTCTTACGGCCTGCTAATCTGCCGACCTCCTGCGGAGCGTCTTATGCCGATTGTCAGACCAGTCACTTCCCTGCTGCGTTGCGCCATGGCCATCGCGCCATCCTGGTTGCTGGCGGTTGATGCCCAACCAATCACACCGGTGCCGACGATTCCACAATTGCCGCATACGGCGCCGACCACCACGTATAAACCTGGTCAATCGAGTGTGGGCGCTGGACGCGGCGTCGTTGTGCAAGGTCTCGTGGACATTGATCTCGTGCAGAGACAAAACTTCAACGATGGTAGCGACGCCCTGTCTGATCATCGTGGTTATGGTACCTTGCGTGCCAATCTCGGGTTGCAGGTCAAGCTTGATGAAAGATCCATGGTCGTGGTTGGCTTTGGCTACAAGAGCGACCTCGGGGATTACGGCACCACTAATCAAGAGGCAGGGCCAACGTTGACCGCGAATGAATCGCAACGCAACTCGGCGCAAAGCCAGGTCGTCCTCAGTGACGCACATGTTATGCTGCAGAACTTTCTCAACTTCGAAGATCTGGCCGTGCTCGCTGGCCGTACACCGGTGTGCTGGAGCCTGCTTGATGACCGCACCGGGAAAAAGGCAGTCAGTAATATAGCGAGCAACTTCGAGCGTGGCGCCTTCCTCTATGACAGCCGTGCCAATGATCCGGTCATCCGGGCCTGGGATGGAGCGATGGCGACGTGGGGCGGTTGGAAAGACATGCTGGTTCATCCCTGGGCCTACCGTCTGCCCGATGCTTCCAGTCTGTGGGGCATCACCTTTGACTGGACGCCAGAAACGGCACGTGGCAGCGATCGCGTGTTCATCTCCGGCATGTATTCCGAGGAACGCAAAATCATCCTCGCTGATGGCTCCATGGCGCCGAAGCTCAAAACCTTTGCTGGCGGAATGGACTGGCGCATTGATGAAGTGGGACTGTGGGTGCAGGGCGCTGGTCAACGCGGCGATGCGGGCAACGGTCGTTCATTCAGCGGACTCGGGGCCGAGGCCGGACTCAACTGGCAGTTCAGCCCCCATGGCAAAGGCCGCTTCCAGCTGATTGCCGATTGGCTGTCGGGCGATGATGGCAGCGATCCGACCACCTACCGTGGTTTCATCAATAAGTGGGAGAGCATCTCCGACACGTTCATCGTCGAGAACGAGAAGTATGGCGAACTGTCCAAGCTCGTAGTCGGTAATCTGCACGCAATCAAAGCACGCTGGGGCATCGGCCTTTCCGAAACCGACGACGTCCGCTTCGATTTCACCGCTGCCCATTACCGCCTCGACCGCGAACTTGCTGGTGGAGGCGGTCGTGAATTCGGCAGCGAAATCGACATGCAGCTGCGCTGGCAATACAGCTACTATGCCCAGGTCAGGTTTTTCGGCGGCGTCTTCAAACCCGGTGGTGCCATGACCACTGCCCAGGAAGCCCGCGCTGCAGCCCTTGGTTCACCGATTACCGCGGACCGGGATCCGATCTGGCTGACCGGCATGAACCTGTACGTTGATTTCTAAATCCCCCTCACGGTCACCATCCTGGCGCGCGAACGATCCATCCCGTGCCTGACTTCACCCATCTCCACGTGCTCAGCCACTATTCGTTGCTTGAGGCAACGATTACGGTGCCGCGACTGCTCGATGCGGTCGAGCGGGGCGGCATGGACGCGGTGGCGCTCACTGACCATGGCAATCTGTTCGGCGCTTTCGAGCTAGTCACTGCCGCCAAGGATCTGAAGGAAAAACATAAGAAGGCCGCAAGCGAAGCAGGCACAGCAGCCGCGACAAAACCCGCAGACACCGAACTTGCTGCCAAGGCCGCCACATTGGCGGCCAAGCACGGCATCACCGCACTGATCGGCTGCCAAGTCGCAGTCGCGCCACTGGGCATGCGTGAAAAATCGCGTGGTAACCAGCAACTGGTGCTGCTTGCTGCCAGCGAGAAAGGCTATCACGATCTCGCCGAATTGGTGTCGCTCGCATGGAAAGACGGCTTCTATTTCGAACCGCGCGTCGATATCGAATTGATCGCTCGCTACGCCGCTGATCTGGTCTGCCTGACCGGCGCCGGCGACGATGGCTTTTTGAATGGCCATTTGCGACGGGGCTCGACTGATGAAGCGAAACGCCAGCTCGGGTTGCTCAAGGACATATTCAAGGACCGCCTGTGGGTGGAGCTCGCGGATCACCTCGTCGATGGACCGATCAGCCTGCGTCAGGGCAACGTACAACTGGCGCGCGACCTCAGTGTGCCGGTAGTCGCAACCAACTGGGCGCACTACGTCACCGCCGTCGAACACGACGTGCACGATGTGATGCTCGCGATCTCGGAAGCGACAACGCTTTCGGACACTCGGCGTCCCCATCTGCCAAGTCATCAGTACTGGCTCAAATCACCAGACGAGATGGCCGAGTTGTTTTCCGATCTGCCCGAGGCGATCAGCAACACCCGCGCGATCGTCGAACGCTGCCAGAGCGCGAAGATTCCCACCGGTGTCTATCATCTACCGACCTTTGCCTGCCCGCCCGGAAAATCGGCGACGCAAGTCCTGCGCGAGCTGTGCGACGCCGGCCTGAAGAAACGCTATTCCCAGCTCACGATCGAACACCGCAAGCGGCTCGACTTTGAACTGAACACGATCGAAACCACCGGATTCCAGGCCTACTTCCTCATCGTTTCTGACTTCATCCGTTGGGCGAAGCGGAATGATATTCCGGTCGGACCGGGGCGTGGCTCGGCGGCCGGCTCACTGGTCGCATACTGTCTCGAGATCACCGACATCTGTCCCCTGCGCTACGGCCTGCTGTTCGAACGTTTCATGAATCCGGGTCGCAAATCGATGCCCGACATCGACATCGACTTCTGCCAAACGCGCCGCGATGAAGTCCTCGACTACGTGCGCGACAAGTACGGTACCGACGCCGTGGCCAACATCATGACCCTGGGCACGATGAAGGCGCGCAGTGCAATCAAGGACGCCGCCCGCGCCTACGAATGGACGCCGGAAGAATCACAGGAACTCGCCAACCTCGTTCCCAAGGATCCCAGCGGCAAGCACGACCTGCAAGTTTGCCTCGGTCGCAAGCCGCTCGATAAAGCGAGCAATACCTTCGGCACCGTGGAGGTGATGCTCAAGCGCTACGAGTCTGACGACCGTACGCGCAGGGTCCTCGATGCCGCGTTGTCGCTGGAGAAACTTGGACGCAGCCTCGGCATCCACGCCTGCGGCGTCATCATCGCACCAGGACCCGTGCATCGCTATGTCCCGGTCTGCATGGTGAAAGGCAAAGCGGCAACGCAGTTCAACATGACCCAGGTCGAGAAGGCCGGCTTGTTGAAAATGGACTTTCTCGGTCTCAAGACGATGACGATTCTGAAAAAGTGCGTCGACATCGTGAAGGCGCAAGGTGGGCCGGCGATTGATCTCCTCACCATCCCACTCGATGATCTGGCGACTTTCCGTATGCTGGGTACTGGACGTACGCTGGGCGTATTCCAGTGCGAATCCCCAGGATTCCAGAATCTGATCGCGCGGCTCAAGCCTGACCGCTTCGAAGACATGATCGCGCTCGTCGCACTCTATCGCCCCGGCCCGCTCAAGGCCAACATGCACGAGGACTACTGCGAACGAAAGCACGGTCGCCAGAAAGTCGAATATCCGCACGCGGTGTTGGAGAACGTCCTCAAAGAAACCTACGGCCTCTACATCTACCAAGAGCAGGTCATGTCGATCAGCCGTGAGTTGTGCGGATTCACCCCGGCCGAAGCCGACGACCTGCGCAAGGCGATGGGCAAGAAGGACAAGGACATCCTCGCCAAGCTAAAGGATCAGTTCATCGCCGGCGCCGAGAAGCTGCACCAGTTCCCACGCCTGAAGTGCGAGGAAATGTGGGACAAGATTCTTGGCTTCGCTGAGTACTGTTTCAATAAATCGCACTCGGCCTGTTACGGATTGATCGCTTATTGGACCGCGTGGTTCAAGGCCAACCACTACGCCGAGTTCATGACCGCGAACCTGATCTTCGAAATGGGCAACAAAGAGAAGATGACTGAGTTCGTCGAAGAACTGCGCAATCAGAACATCCCAGTGCTGCCGCCTGACGTCAATGAATCCGGCTTCGAGTTCACGCTGGTGAAGCGTGACACATGGGGGGTTCCAGGGGGGGCGACTGCGCCGAAGACGGGGGAAAATGCATCTCGCCCGGCGCAGGCGTATCAAGACCCCACTGGAGCAGAGGGCGGACGCACTTGCATTCGCTTTGGTTTTGGCGGCGTTAAGGGTATTGGCGAAGGCGCGGCTGAATCGCTGATCGCTGAACGCAAACGCGGCGGACCATACGCATCACTCTACGATCTCTGTGAACGCGGCGACACCCGAACCATGAACAAACGGGTCGTTGAAGCGCTGATCAAGGTCGGAGCTCTCGACAGCCAGCATCCGAATCGCCGTGCGTTACTTGAAGCAATGGAAAAAGCCTTCGATCGCGGCCAGAAGATCGCACGTTCACGCTCGGAAAGCCAGCAGACGTTGTTCGCTTCGTTCGACGCTGACAGCAGCTACCGCGACGCGACCCAGGGCTATCCCGAAGTTCCAGACTGGCCGATGGAGGCCCGGCTCGGTTTCGAGAAACAACTAACCGGTTACTGGATCAGCGCGCATCCGGTCGCGTCCTGGCGCGATCGCCTCGGCAAGCACGCCTCCCACACGGCGCGTGCCATGGCCGACACCGCGGACGGATACAAGGTCACGATCCTCGCCGTTGTTACCGGCAAGCGCATGATCCGTACACGCACTGGCAACACGATGAGCGTCCTGACGCTGGAGGACGAGCAGGGCACGTTTGAAGCTGTGTTGTTTGGCGGCGGTGGACGCAACCGCGAGGGGGCGAGTCCATGCGAACGCTTCGCCGCACTGTGTGAACCCGACACGGTTGCACTGTTCACTGGCACGATCGAACGTCGGCAACGCGGTCCATCTCGGCCACCAGGCGGCGGTGGCGGCGGTGACGATGACGGCGAACGCCTAACCACTGGCAACGAAGACGACGATGATCACGCAACCACCCATCAGGTGGATGCAACGCCGGCGATTCCTGGCCTGGTGGTGAGCGATGTCGTTCCCGCTGGCCGCGCCACCGAATTGCTAGTTCGCTCCATCACCATCGCTGTGGATACCAGCTCAGCATCTTCAGCACAGATCAGTGAGACTGAACAATTGCTCTCCGAACACGCCGGCGATCGCGCGCGCATTTTATTCAGCGTGCACACGCCACCCGGGGTTGGCCTGTCGGTGGCTCCAGACGATCGCTGGAAAGTCCACCCCAGCGCAGCCCTGATTGAAGGCCTCAAACGCGTGTGGGGCGAAGAGTCGGTCATCTTGGAGTTGGCGTCCGCTGATCAGTTGATGGCGGGCTGACCTGGGAGGGTCGAGCACCAGCTCGACCATGCGGATATTCAGACGCTACCAGGTCGAGCTGGTGTTCGACCATCCCAGGACTCAAGTTTTCCGTCCCCCTACCGATGCTGCAGCGGGAGACCTGCGTGCGGATAGTTTCCGGCGAAATGAGTCTGAGTTCGACGTATTCCCACTTCGTGCGGGATGAACGCAGCGAACGCGTTGAGGCGTGGACTGGCGATCGTCCAGCGCAGCTGCCGACGCAACGGCCCATGGATACGTGGCGTCCTGCTGAACCGCTGGCCGATGGTGGCCTGACGCAGTTTCTTGAGCAAGCGGCGAAGAATAAACATGCACAGGCGTCGCAAGACGAGCCGCAACTGGATCCGGAACTTGAGAATATCCTCATCCTGTTGGAGCGCTTGTTCGGAGCCAAAGGTGCGCGGGCGGCGGCGCTGCGGTTGAAATCGGTACAGAGCGATCTGCAACGCGTTCATGCATCATCGGTCAATGGACCAGCACTGTCGGCACCATCATCCTCAGCGCCGACTCATGCTGGTTGGGGATTGATCGCCGAGAGCCATCAACGTCTGACCGATATCCAATCCGCCTCCCTGGTCGCCGATGGCACCTTCACGCTTGATGATGGCAGTTCGTTCACGTTCCATCTCGACTGGACCCAGACCATCACGCGAGTCGAGGAATCGCACACGCGCATTGCCCTGGGCGATGCGCAGCTCAGCGATCCGATCAGCTTGGATCTAACCGGCGGCGGCTTCGGCTTTTTGCCTGGCTCATCGACCTTGGATCTGCATGGCCTGCCGTCACTGATCCCGCGGCCCAAACCGGGCAACGCCCTGCTCGTCAACGACGCCAATGGTGACGACAAGCTTGATGGCAGCGAGTTGCTGGGTGCGAAAACCGGCCAGGCATTCCGCGAATTAGCGGGCCATGACCAGAACAGAAACGGCTGGATTGATGCGGGTGATCCAGCGTTCGGATCGTTGCGTCTGTGGGACGGCGTGCGCGGCCTGACCACTTTGCAGCAGGCTGGTATCGCAGCGCTGGCAACCGCATCGGTGTTACTCCCCTACGAACATCGCAGTACGCACGGACAGTTGCTCGCTGCTGGACGGCGGGCCGGGGTCTATCTGCGTCAGGACGGTAGCGCTGGTGCTGCCGCTCAGGTTGATCTGGTTACCTGAAGTCGACTGTCTCTGCGGTGGATTGTGCTGAGCGATCGTTATGGTCTCTGCCATGCGCGAGGTATCTCGACAATCGATGCGCCGAACGTTGTGGATCATCGGCATCCTCAGCGGGATCATCATCGTTGGCTCCATCCTCGTCGCGCTGTTCGCTGAACAGACCAGCGTTCCCGTCTCACGCTGCCGCAATTGCGGCGTGACCCAGTACCGCCGCTATTACCACGTCGTCTTCTTGGGCTTGGACATCAACCTGCCCGCTGGCATCGACGCCAGCCGTGGACGCGATAATTGTCCGCATCAGATTGAGCCGCTGCGTTGAGTCTGTATTCGGCGTTGAAAGAAACTCCAAGGCAATCGCAGAGGCAGCTCAGATCGCAGAGGAAAGTAGCGATTGAGTCGTCACCCTGTGGTTGAGTCGTGCCTGAACCTACAATGTCTTCTAACCCCAGCCCTCTGCGACCTCTGCGTAGCTCTGCGCCTCTGCGGTTGCCTTGAATTGCGGTGTTTCGGCTAACTCCTTCAGAACTCCGCGCCTCTGCGTCTCCTGTTCATCCAAATGTGGAACGAAGACACATCAGCTCCCGGCGACCAATTCGCGGAAGACCACTTCCAGCGGCACGCGTTCTTCGGTCAATTCGCGCAGGCCGCCGTTCGCCTCAGCGAGCGCAACCAGCTCAGCGCGCCGCGCAGGATCGGCATCGACGGTGATGTGTCCGGGCTGATCTCCAGCGTTGATCTGCGCCCACGCCATGCCTGCCATTGCTGCACATAGCGCTTGCGCATCGCCAGAGCGCAAGCTGATGGACACACGCGCGACCCGGGCGGCGCGTGAACGTAGTTCACCGATCGGGCCTGATAGCACGGTTTGTCCGCGATGAATGACGACGACGTGATCACAGACGGCATCGACTTCGCCCAGTACATGGGTTGAAAGCAGGATCGCATGCCGACTGGCAAGACCACGGATAAGATCGCGGAAGTTCGCGACCTGTGATGGATCAAGGCCACTGGTTGGCTCATCAAGAATCAGCACCGGCGGATCGCCAAGCAATGCGCCAGCAAGTCCGATCCGCTGACGGTTGCCCTTCGACAGCCCACGAATGCGCCGACGTTCGTTGTGCGCGCAATCAGCACTCGCCATCGCTGCGGTTACGGCGCGGCGACGCTCGGGGCCGGGGATACTTTTCAAGCGAGCGATATGATCGAGATAATCCGCCACCATCATGTCGAGATAGAGCGGCAATTCTTCGGGCAAATAGCCGATCAACGAACGGCAGCGCAGGGGATCGACCGATTGATCCACGCCGCACACCGTCACCGTTCCTGCATCTGGCGTGAGATATCCGGTGAGGATCTTCATCGTCGTGCTCTTGCCGGCGCCATTCGGGCCCAGCACACCGAGCACCTCGCCTCGCGACAAACTCAGATCCACACCGCGCAGGGCCTCGATCTCGCCGAAGCGCTTGGTGAGTCGACTAGCGCGTAACGCTATCTCAACTTCCATGCTTGACCTCACTGCCAGCAAGCGCGCGCACCACCGCCTGGGCGATTCCTTCCGCGCTGACCTGGCTGGCAATCGCATCAGCTCGCAGATGCAAAGCCGCGCATGCATCGGCCGTACGTGGCCCAATCGCGACGATGCGGCAGCCATTCCTGCGCAACGTGGCTAACGTCTGGAGTCCAAACGCTGACAGCAAGCGCTCAGCTGTCGCGGCGCTGGCTACGGTAATTGCGTCAATGCGTCCCAACTGCGCCAAATCGACCGGCAGCGATTCGGCGCGATAGGTTACGATGACGTGCACCCGCCACGCCGCTGCGCGCAACTGATCAGCGAGTTCAGCGCGAGCCTCAGCAGCTTGCGCGAGCAGCACGCTGCGCTTATTGCCTGCCGTGACAATTAAAGACGCGGCCAACGCCGGAGCGTCGCTGGTTGGCGGAATCAGATCGGCCTCGACACCGTAGCGACGCAATGCCTCGGCGGTTCCTGGGCCGACCGCTGCGATCCGCACCGAACCCAATGCACGTACATCAAGCTGACGTTCGCGCAGACGGGCGAACAAGACGTCGACGGCATTGGTCGAACTGAGGGCCAGCCAGCCACACGTCGCCGCCCGCTCGATCGCCGTATCCAGAGTAGCCGAATCAGCTGGAATAAACCGCTGTAACGGCGCATGCACCGCTTCGGCCCCGAGATCTTCCAAAGCCATGGCTAGGCGACCTGCCTGACCAGCAGCTCGGGTCACCAACACGCGTCGGCCCCACAGCGGACGATTATCAAACCACGCGATGTGTTCGCGGTAGCGCACGACATCGCCAATCACGGTGATCGCCGGCGCACCGAGACCGGCGGCCTTGGCCAATCCTGGCAGCGTCACCAAGGTTCCGGTCACGCAGCGTTGCTGCGGCAGCGTGCCCCATTGGATTGCTGCCGCTGGCGTATCCGGACTGCGACCATGCGTGATCAGAGCGGCGCAATTAGCCGCAAGATGCTGCATACCCATGTACAACACCAACGTCTCGACCTTGGCGAAAGCCGCCCAGTCGGGACCATTGCTGTCCCCCTCCTGCAAATGGCCAGCGACGAATGCGACCGACGCCGAGTTGGCGCGATGAGTGACCGGTATTCCGGCATACGCCGGAACCGCGATGCCGCTGGTGACGCCGGGTACGACTTCGTAGGCGATGCCAGCCTCGGCGAGGATCTGCGCTTCTTCGCCGCCACGACCGAACATGAACGGATCACCGCCTTTGAGTCGCACGATACGTTGATGCTGCCGAGCGCAGGCGAGGAGCAGCGCATTGATCTCGTTCTGCGTTCGCGACGATGCATGCCCGCGCTTACCGACATCGTGAACCGCTGCACCAGCCGGCACGAGCGACAGGATACGTGGACCAACCAGATAATCGTGAATCACGCAATCGGCTTGCTCCAGCGCGGCACGACCACGCACCGTCATGAGTCCAGGATCGCCAGGACCAGCACCGACTAGCCAAACTCGTGGGCGGACGGTATCGTTCATGAGAAATAACTGTCGGAATGCTGAATGCTCGAATACTCGAATGCTCGAATGTCGCATGCGAAAATCGTAGTGCGTCTGCACCGTTCTGATTCCAGGTCAATCGAATCCTGTGTTTCAGCAATATTCGAGCATTCGAGCATTCGAGCATTCGCCATTTCTCCGTGTCGTGTTCCCATCGCATCAATCCTGCGGTAATCCGGCGAGTTTTCGCGCCGCGCGGCGATGACGGACAAAGGCCTGCCGCGCAGCGCCAGACAAAATAAGCGTGCGCGCCTCGTCGCGGGTCCCAGCATCAGTTGGACTCACACCACGCCACGTCGCCAACGCAGCGCCGGCATTGGCAACGATGTAATCCAGCAACGCGCCCTGTTCGGCACCGTCAATCAGACGATGGAAAATCTTGGCGTTATCAGCGGCATCGCCGCCAGTCATGTCGACCTCTGCGAGTGGCTTGGGCGGAGTCGGCAGTTCCAGATAACGCACCCCGTTGGCGGACACTTCCCAGGTTTGAGTTGGACCGGTAACCGACACCTCGTCGATGCCAGGATGACCGCACACGACCACCGTCCGATCGGTACCGAGCATGGCCACGGTCTCTGCCACAACGGCTGCTTGCTCGGGACGCGCTGAGCCAATCAGCATGCGCCGGGGTCGCGCCGGATTGGCAAGTGGACCCGCCAAATTGAAGATTGTGCCGTGGACCCGCGCCGCCGCGAGTTTACGAAACGGTGCAGCAGCAGCGACTGCGGGATGGAGTTGCCGCGCAAAGATGAAACACATGCCGCTCGATTCGAGCAGCTCGCGATGTGAGCCAAGCGGCAGCTGGAAGGGAATGCCCAATGCCTCGAGCAGATCAAAGCTGCCATTCGGGCGCGCCGAGCCGCGGTTGCCGTGTTTGGCGATCGGAACTCCGGCCGCAGCGAGTACGAAGCAGGCGGTGGTCGAGGCATTATAGCGCGCACGGCCGCTGCCACCGGTGCCCACGATGTCCATCACTGGACGACCAGCGTCGATCGGTTGCGCGCGCGACAACAGGCCACGCACCCAGGCTGCCAATTCGACGGCGGTCTCACCACGCTCACGCATGATGACAAGGAGATCAGCGCCAGTTTCAGGAGCGAAGTCACCAGTCAGGATGCGGTTGAGTGCCTGGGTTGCTTCACCGGCCGTCAGACCAGTCGCCCGACGGGCAGCAGCAAGCAGCGTGGTGACGTCGGTGGGCATGCCGGGATCGTGGCGATTATCACCGCTCTGCCAACCGGCTTCCATTCGTTCCTGGTCTGTCATTATCTGCGCCGTGCCATCGATCCCGCTCCCACTGTTGGTCGCCCTCGCCGCTTTCCTCGCGGTCGGACTGACTGGCGCGATCTTGCTCATCGGTGGCGTGGCGGTGCGCCGTCTGCGTCTTCCCGCTGACCCACCAGAGGCCGTCACCTTTGACCCGCCCAGTCCTGATCTACTGCCGGCCGGTGATCCAACGGCCGCGCGTCAGCGCGCTGCGCACTATGCCGACATTGCCGCCCGTGGCGCACAAGCGCGGACGACGGTCGAAGTATCCCGCGAGGCCAAGGACTTGGCCGAGTGGATTGCCGCCAACAATCCTTCCCGCGCAGCCGATGCCCGTGCTGCCGCAGCCGAAGCAGACAACGCAGCCCAGCGCGCCAAACATGCGTTTGCGGTTGGCGACGTGACTGATCTTGCGGCAGCCGCGCTCGCCGCCGCTACTGCAGCACAACGAATCCAAGGCATGACGGCTGGAATTCCCGATTGGCGCATCGCTGAGCGACGGAAGCTGTTGTGGCTCACGCTGCTGCTGCTGGCAACACTGGCCTTCGCCGTGGCGGTGATGTGCCTACACTGAGCCTCGACGCCGCGCTGCGTGAACGGCCTGGTCCCACCCAGCGCTTCTTGCGCGCCGCGCTTGAACGCGATCTGCCAGGCCTCAGCGATCTCGTTGCCGCCGGTGTGCCGCACTGGGACGCTCAGGATTATTTGCGTCGGCTCGCTGAAGCAGGAGAGGTGCGGCCTGAGGGTTGGAATCCTGAAGTCCGCTCCATCTACCGCGCCATCCTCGAACAGCCGCCTGCCGCAACCCGCTTGGTTGCGCAGTTGCCCGCCAGCGAACGCCCACGTGAAAAAGCGATGGAACGCGGGATTGATGCGCTCGGTGACGCCGAATTGCTAGCCGTCCTGCTGCGCACCGGAACCGCCAGCGAAGGCGTGCTGGAGCTCGCGCAACGCCATCTCGCTGAACACGACGGCCTCGTCGGTCTCGCTCGCTTGCCGCCCGAAGCGCTGGCCGAGCTGCACGGCATCGGTCCGGCCAAGGCCGCCGAGCTAGCCGCGTCCTTCGCCATGGGCATGCGCGTGGCCTCGGCCCTGCCAACCGAACGTCCGCAGTTGCGCACGCCCGAGCAAGTCGCCGCCTACGTGATCGACGTACTGTCGCCATCACTGCTGCGTTTGCCCCACGAAGAACTGTGGTGTCTGCCGCTTGATCCGCAGTGCAAACTCATCGGTCGACCACGCGTCGTCACCCGTGGCGATGTCGATGGCACCGATGCTGGACCGCGCGCGTTCCTGCGCACCGCCTTGTCCGCTGGAGCCGTACAGGCGATCGCTATCCACAATCATCCCGGCGGTGATCCGGCCCCCTCCGCCGCTGATCGTGCGGTAACCCGCCGTCTGGTCGAAGCTGGACGCGCGGTTGATGTGCCGCTGCGTGATCACCTGATCATCGGCAGCGCTGGACGTTGGACGTCGTTGTTTCAACTCGAAGCAGCACTCTTTCGCTGAACCACAACTTCCCACGGAAAATACATGGCGAGGAAGCACGCGACCACTGCACTGGTCTCTGTCTTGGCTTGTGCAGCGCTCTCGGCAGCTGAAAATAGTTCCATGTTTCCCAATCAAGAATGGTTAATCGCCGAACCATCTTCCCAAGGTATCGATCCGCGTTTGCTTGGACAAGCCGTCGAACGTTTTGGCGCCATCTGCGGCAAGGACGGCAGTCACGGCATGGTGGTTATCCGTAATGGCCGCATGGTTTGGCACGGCGATACAATTGACGCACTGGTGAAAGTCCATTCGTGCACCAAATCCATCTTGAGCACCTGCTTCGGTTTACTCTGTGATGATGGCAAATGTACACCGGCCACGCTGGCGGCGACCATCGTGCCGCAACTCAGCGAACGTTATCCAGCGCTCACCCTCGGCCAACTCGCCACGCTCACTGATGGGTTCATCAAAGAAAAAGACAGTGATGTGTTGCATCCAGCCCAGCCGCTATTTCCGCCTGGAACCGCGCTGCATTACGACTTCCAACCTGATTTACTGGCCCTGATCCTTACCCGCCTCGCTGGTGAGCCACTGCGCACGTTGTTCATGCGCCGCATCGGCACACCGATCGGCATCAAGGACAACGAATTCCAGTGGGGCCTGCAAACACTTCCACAGGAACCGATACCGGTTCATGGTGGAACCGGCGGTCTGGTCACCGGCGCCGCGATCACCGCGCGGGCGATGGCGCGCTTCGGTTGGTTGTTTTGCCAACACGGCGCGTGGAACGGCAAGCAGCTGATCAGTCGCGACTATGTGGATGTCGCAACCAGTGTACGTCTGCCGGCGTCGATGCCGCTGCATGATCCTTCGGCGTGGTACCGCATCCTACCTGGTCGCTACGGCTACAATTGGTGGGTAAATGGAACCGACGCCGCGGGCCAACTCGCCTGGCCGAGCATTCCCGCCGGTTCCTTCGCCGCGCAGGGAAATTTCAACAATATCTGCATCATTATCCCCGTGTGGAACATGGTGATCGTACGTCTGGGCCAGGATCCGGCCACCAACGCACTGCAGCTCGACGAAGCCCTCGCCATGATTCGCGAGGCGCTGCGTATCGGCGGCGGGATTCCGTCACACAAGTAATTGCTCGTCGGGAAATCAGCTCCACTCCGGTGTGGATTCAGTGTGACGTTGGCGTTGGGAAAAACTCCAAGGCAACCGCAGAGGCGCAGAGGCCGCGGAGATCG
>CAZZAM010000032.1:0-45835 GCA_964652775.1 uncultured candidatus Brocadiaceae bacterium
GCCGCGGTGGCATGGGCGCCGTGTTTCGCGGACGGCAGACCGGGCTGAACCGTGCGGTTGCGGTCAAGGTGTTGCCACCAGACCAGGCCGAAGAGACCAACAGCCGCGAACGTTTCCTGCGCGAGGCGCGGGCGATCGCGTTGGTCAGTTCGCCGCACATCGTCCAGGTGTTTCACGCCGGTACGCAGGATGGCTGGTCGTACTACGTGATGGAACTGATTGATGGCGCCGACCTGAGTCACCGCATGAAGGATGGTTGGCGGCCGACGGTCAACGAGGCGCGTGGACTGATCCTGCAAGCAGCGCGCGGTCTCGCGACGGCGGCGCGTCATGGCATCGTTCACCGCGACATCAAACCGGGCAATCTGCTGCTGGCCAAAGACGGCACGCTCAAGATCGCCGACTTCGGATTGGTCCGTCATCGTAGCGAAGGAAACCTCACCGCGACCGGTCAGGTGATGGGCACCACCAGCTACATGAGTCCGGAACAGGGACTCGGCAAACTATGCGATGAGCGCAGCGATCTCTACTCGCTTGGCGTAGTGTTTTATGAACTGTTGTCCGGCAGTCTGCCGTTCGTCGGTGACAATCCGGCGGCAGTGATCTATCAGCATATTCACGAAGAGGCACCCTCGTTGCGTGCGCGTGCGCCGTTGGTCGATGCTGACACCGAATCAGTGGTCTTGCAGTTGATGGCCAAGGATCCTGATGCTCGTTACGCATCGGCCGACGCGTTGGTCAGCGATCTGGAAGCGATCGAGTCCGGCCGTCATCCGGCGACGATGAAGATCGTTCGTGCATCGCGCCAGCGCGTGAAGTACGTGATCGCCGCTGCGATCGCGGTGGGGATTAGTTCAGTGGCGGTGTGGTTCGCTGGACGCGATGCAGCACCGCCGACCACGCCCAGCGCGTTGGCGTCACCCACGGTTACCAGCGCAACGAGTGCCGCTATCCGCACACGGATGCCGGTGACCAAGGATTTGCGCGGCGAGTTTTTGGATCTGGAGCTGATCAAGGGCGTCAGCTTGCGGCTCCGACGCGCGCCGAGTGGCGAAGCGTGGATTGGCAGTCCGGCAAAAGAGGCGGGACGCGCAGCCGACGAAACCATGCGCCGCGTGCCATTCCCGGTCGGCGTCTGGTTGTCCGATCGCGAAATCACCCAGCAGGAGTGGACCAGCATCATGGGCAAGGTGCCCACGCAAGAATTCCCACGCGATGATCTGCCGGTGAGTGGAGTTGATCGGAAACAGATCGGTGTTTTCTGTGAGCGCCTGGCCAAACGCTTTCCCGGGTTGGAGGTGCGACTGCCGAGCGAAGCCGAGTGGGAATACGTGGCTCGGGCTGGCTCCGAAGACGCCTTCGTAGGAGCGAAAGACGCTGCGTCCATCGCGGGTTGGCACGCGGGCAACGCTGGGAATCGCCCCCATCCAGCGAAGCAATTTCCCCCCAATCTCTGGGGCTTCTACGACATGCTCGGCAACGTTGCCGAATGGACGAGCGACTCCTTCGCGCCAGCCGGTGACGCAGCTAAGCCTGCAGCCAGTGAAGCTGATGGTGTCGTGCGCGGGAGCAGTTGGTCCGATCCGGCGGAAACATGCCGCGTCGCTCGCCGTGAGCGCGCGACGAATGCGTCAGCACGGATTGGGTTCCGATTCGTCGTCACGCACTTGCCGTACGCGCCGTGAATTGCACACGATCCAAGGCAACCGCAGAGGCGCTGAGGCCGCAGAGGTCGCAGAGGATTGGGGTTGGCAGCACAGTTGTTCCCAGCGCTGACCACCCTCTCAGGGTGACGACCTAAGTTCGCTTCCCTCTGCGAACTCAGCGGCCTCAGCGCCTCTGCGGTTGCCTTGGCGTTTTTCAAACGCCGGCATGGGGTTTAACCGGTTCAGTCGGCGCTGTCGTCAGCGGCATGCGCCATATTCCCGGGAAGGGATCTTTGCCCTCCGCCCAGCGCCAAGCGGAGTCGGGATCGGAGAGGGCGAATAACACCGAGCTATGCAGTTCGTACAAATGATCGTCGCGACCAACCGCGCGCGCTGCTTCGATCATGCCGTGCAGTACGCCGTTGCCGCCCATATGGCTGACGCGGTCAATCGGCACGCGAGTTGAATCACCGACGTACCAATCTTCGCACGCTGTGCGCGAGATCGAATGATAACCGCGACAGACAGCGGGACGTACCGCGTGGATCGAGCAAGTGCCTTCGCGAGACAAAAACGCACACGACCAGCGTTCGCGCAGCCAGGTGGTATCCCAGTCGGCGTGGCCGACGCGGCGGGCGCGGGCGGCCAGCGCCTCGCCGGCCTGGGTTTGTCCGGTGGCTGTAAGTTCGTGGCGAAGATGAGCGGCGATGGTGATCGCTTCACCGGCGCTGATCAGCACGGGTTGATGGCAGCACCAACTACAGCCCTTGGCGCAGGCGTATTGCGCGCGCGCTGGACTGGCATTGGCAATCGCCGCGACCCGGCCCCAGGCCTCGTGCGACGCGCGCTCGGCTTGCTCGGACGGTGATCCAGGCTGCGCCAGTTCAGCCGCTGACGCGCCGCGCTGTTGATCGCGCACGCTGTGAAACAACGCCAGCATCGCGGCCCGCGCAGCACTGCTCACCGAGGCGCTCCGGGAACCCATACGACATCGGCACGACCGTCGTCGTTGGCGCGGCGTGCCCACATGAAACAGGCATCGCTCAGACGATTGAGATAACGCAGCGCTTCGGGATTCCAGAGCCGTTGTTGATCGGCCTCCATGGCCGCGCAGAGGTCGCGTTCGGCTCGGCGCACGACCGTGCGGGCGAGATGCAGCCACGCGGCAGCGGGACTTCCGCCGGGGAGAACGAATGACGTTAACGGAAGCACTCGCGCGACGCTGGCTGCAAGCAGCGCGTCCAGACGTGCAACTTGGTTGGCGCTGATGCGTTGCATCTTGTCTTCGTGCGCACCGCCCGGCGGAACCGCCAAGTCTGCACCAAGATCGAAGAGGTCATTCTGCACCGTTGGCAGAACTGCCGCGATATCCCCGGGGAGATTCGCGGTCAGAGCGAGACCGATCACGCTGTTGGCCTCATCGACTGCCCCGATGGCGGCGATCAGCGGATGCTGCTTCGGCAATCTCGTTCCATCCGCGAGCGCGGTCGTACCCCGGTCACCGGTGCGGGTAGCAATGCTGTCGATGCGAATCATACGGAGCACACTCGGTAACGCAGCTCAGGCGCAAGCAGCGAAGCACAGAGCCGATACGTGGCTGAAGCTCTGCTTGATTCCGCGCCACCATCCCCAAGTCGTCGCTGCATGACAACGCTTTCTCCTGCCCAGCTCCTCGCCGCTCTGAACTGGCGCTATGCGACCAAGAAATTTGATCCTGAGCGCAAGATTCCCACCGACGTCTGGCATGTGCTCGAGCAGGCGCTGGTGCTGTCGCCCTCAAGCTACGGTCTGCAGCCGTGGCACTTCGTGGTCGTGACCGACCAGGCTACCAAAGATCGTCTGCGCACGCATTCATGGAACCAGGCCCAGGTCAGCGAATGCAGTCACTTGGTTGTGTTGTCAGTACGCGAGCGCATGACCACGACGGAGGTCGATCATTTCATCGCACGCACGGCCGAAGTCCGTGGCTCGGCCATCGAGAGTCTTGCCGGCTACCGCAACGTGATCATCAAGGACATCGTCGATGGGCCACGCTCCAAGCGCGCGTTTGAATGGGCCTCGTGCCAGGCGTATATTGCCTTTGGTGTGTTGATGACTGCGGCGGCCACGCTGGGTGTGGACGCCTGTCCGCTTGAAGGCATCAATCCGCCGAAATATGACGAGGAATTAGGACTGCCGGCCAAGGGGTTCCGCGCCATTGCTGCCTGTCCGCTCGGCTATCGCCACCCGTCCGACAAGTATGCGACGCTGCCGAAGATCCGTTTCCCGACCAGCGAGGTCATCGCACGGCGCTGAGCCAGAGGTTCCGGAGACACGTTAGCGCCACCACCTGACTGGCGCTTCCAACTGCATCGGCATTGCATAACTGCGAGCATGCCACGTCGTTCTACGGTCCTGCGCTGGCTCCTCGTTTTGGCCATCGGCTTGAGTTGCGGACTGGGCGTGGGCGTTGCCTTGCCAATTCCAGGTGCGGGTGGTGTTCATGGCACCGCTTCGCTTCGTCCGGGTCAAGTTCCACCAGCGGTGGGCGATCATCGTGATCCCACCCAAACCGGACACCGCGGTCCCAGGCAAACGCCAAACGACATCGTGGTAGCGCAACCTGGCGACCAACCCGGCAACACCCGCAAGGTGGCTGGCGTCCAACTGAGCGATGAACAGACGCTTGCGCTGCCAACGATTCCGAGCGAACTGCGTCGTCGTTTGAAAGAAGCGCTAACACTGGGCACGACGGCGAATGCCGGTGATAGTTCGGCGCAGCAGCAGCGTGATCAGCGGCGTGCTTCCGAACCAGATCCGCGCGTGCGTCACGCCTTGGCGACCGGCAAACTGCCATCGCTCGGCGAGGCACGCCAGGGTGCACCGACATTACCAATGCCTGCGAAGCAGGCCGAAGCGGGAACGACCGATGGTTACTGGCTGACTCCGGACAAGGACGGCACCTACAAGAGTCGTATCACCGTCGATGCTGATGGCCACGCGACGGTCGATACCACGCTGGAAGGGAAGCAATACGGCGATTGGCACGTGCGCTACAACGGTTGGGCATGGCGCGATGCCAGTGGCAAACTCATCATCGATGGGCGTGGTCAACCGGTCAAATTGCTCAAGACGCCGGGCTGGGGCGGCTGGTCACCCGACAGCATGATCATCGGTCCGACCGGACTCATTGATCTGATTGATGACAAGCATGACACTGGACAGGGAGCGACGCAGCGGGAGGGGAATGGCTGAGGGTATTGCCACGGGCTACGGCCGGGCTGGGCCCGGCGGCTGCGAGCTACGGGTCGCCTAGCGGCGACCAGCTGCGCGCGCTCCGCGCTGGCTACGGATTAGCAGTTCGAACGCAGCCCGTTGGCAATGCGCCCTCACCCCTTCATCCACGCCTCAATCCCTGCCACGGTCTTGGGAATGGCGCGGGTCAATTCATCGCAGCCAGTGCGAGTAATCAGCAAATCATCTTCGATACGGATGCCGAAGCCTTCGTCAGGCAGATAGATGCCCGGCTCGTTCGAGATGATCATGCCGGGCTGCAGCGCGAGGGCGCGATCAGACGGATCATGAACATCGAGTCCGATGTGGTGCGATAGCCCGTGATGGCGGGTGAAGCCAGCGTCGATGATCGGCTTCCAGGCGATCTTGTTCAACTCGTCGAAGGTGATGCCCGGACGCGCGTGCATGCGACCGAGGGTGTTCGCGCGCAGTACGAGTTCGTACACCTCGCGGAAGCGATGGTTGTCGAATGTCCCATGCTGCGGCACCGTGCGGGTGACGTCCGCGCAGTAGCCACCAGCTGTCGCGCCGGAATCGATGAGCAACGGTTTGTTTTTGGCGAGCGGCTGATCATTGAACGGATAATGCAGGGTCGCGCCGTTGCCCGCGCTGCCGACAATCGGCGGGAAGGCGAGCGGTCCATATGCGCCCTTGCGATAGTGCATGGTCAACAGCGACGCGACCTCGGCTTCGTTGTCGAGTTTGGGGATCTGGGGCAGCACGGCCTTTAGTCCGTCGCGGGTGATCGAAATTGCCGCGCGATGCCAGGCGACTTCGTCGGAATCTTTAATCATGCGCATGAGTTGCAGTGGCGGCTCGGCGTTGAGCAGCGTCGTCCGTGATCCGAGCTTGGTCTTCCACTGTTCGAAGCGTTGCGCCTGGAAGCCTGGCTCACGCGTGCGATGACACATCGCCAACAAACCACCCGAGCGATGTACGGCCAACGCGACGGCTTCATCCAGTCGTTCGCGATGGGCGACTGCGGCAACGCCATGACTGCGACGCGCGCGCGCGTCTGGTCCCAAGCGCGGTCCATCCCACACCACGCGCGCGGGATCGCCGGGGTCGAGGAACAACGTTTCTTTGGGACTGCGGCTGGGATCGAGGAGTAACGCAGCATCGGGCTCGTGACAACCAGCGTAGTAATCAAACCACGGATCTTGGCGATCGCGGCGCAGCGTCGTCTCATCACAGCCGATGAGCAGCAGGGGAACCGGTTGTGCAAACGCCGTGGCAAGACGCCGGAGCGCCTCGCTGCGACGACGGCGATAGGTGGTGAGGGGCAGGGCGAGTCCGCGAGCTGGCATGGGTGCAGCATCAGCGTTTGCATCGCCACCGGAAGCCCCCGATTCGCGGGGTACCGGCACAGGGATGAGTGGCTGGCTGGGGTAAGTTTGAATGCAGAAGTCCGGAAGCCCGGACCGCTTCGTCTAAGTTCAATCCCCATTATTGACCTGCGTTCCATGGTTGGAACGTGCAGCAGCCCCCAGCAAACAGTTGCGGTGGGATCGATATGCGATGCTATGCACTAATGAGGTTCGTATGCCAACCGCGCTCGTGATCGATGACTCCGGTGCCTCTCGCACCTTGCTCAAGGGCATCTTGAAGACGCTCGGCATTTCGGTTGTCGAGGCGGCCGATGGTACCGCCGGCCTCAACGAATTGGGGGAAACTGGTAATAATATTGATCTGATCCTGCTCGATTGGCACATGGAACCGATGGACGGGCCGACGTTTTTGCGACTGGCGAGGGAGAATCCGCTGACCGTGCATATTCCAGTGATCATGATCACGGCCGAGGCAAGTCGCCACGCCGTGATGGAGGCGGCTGAACTCGGCATCAAAGGCTACATCGTCAAGCCATTCGATCGTCAGATGGTTGCCGATCGGATATCGGCACTTGGTCTGAAGTCGGCGGAGACCTGAGCAATGCCGCGCATTCCGTTGCGCGACCTGCGGGTGGGCATGCTGCTGGCCAGCCCGGCCATTGGCCCAGGGGGCAAGCAACTTCTGCCGGCCGGGGTCATGGTCGAAGAGAAACATCTCCAGGTTTTGCGCGCCTGGGGCATTGATGCGGTTGAATTGGCGGATGCTGTTACGTCGGCGACCGGAACCGATGCTGCTGCTGTTGCCGCGATTGCCGCACAACGCTCGCTGCAGGCGGCACAGCGGGCGGTAGCTCTGCGCTTTCGCGGCCAGCCGGTGGACCATCAAGCGGTGCGTGCGCTGTTTGCCATTGCGGTGATCCGCGAAGTCCGGCGTGCCGGAGCTGCCAAGTGAGTGGGCCAACGCTTGATGCGCTGATCGCGAGTGTAGGCGAGATGGGCACACTGCCGGACTCGTGGCATCGGATTGACGAAGTTGTCTCGCGGCCAAGCGCGACCACGGCGCAGATATCGGATGCGATCAGTACCGATCCGGCGTTGTCGGCGCGACTCCTGCGACTGGCGAACAGCCCGCTGCTGGGGATGACGCAGCGCATCGATCGTCTGTCCCAAGCGGTGCACTTGATCGGCACGCGGCAAATCCGCGAACTGGCGCTGGCAACGTCAGTGGTTGATACCTTGTCCAAGATCCCCGGCAGCCGCGAGCGCATGCAAGTGTACTTGCTGCGCAGCGTCAGTGCGGGGCTGGTCGCGCGTGGTCTGGCGGGACGGCGACGCGAAGCCAACGTCGAGCGCTTCTTTGTCATCGGCCTGCTTCATCACATCGGCGTCTTGGTGTTGGACATGTATGCGCCAGAATCAGCGCAGGTAGTGCGAACTACAGTACAGGCCACCAACGAGCCCAGCGAACAAGTCGAATTGGATGTGCTCGGCTATGATCACGCTGCCGTTGGCGCGGCGTTGCTGACGCGTTGGAAGCTGCCGACCTCCCTGATTGAACCGATCGCGTTTCATCACAAGCCATATCAGGCGCCGACCCAGCGTGTCGAATCAGCGGCAGCACACGTGGCATCTATCGTGACTGAACTGCTGGCCCCAGGATCGCTGGTTACCACGCCGTTCGATCCACGGGCGTGGGAGCTGCTCGCGGTCGATGCCCAGGCGCTGACACCGATTACCAACGCGGCCGAAGAACAGGCGAAAACGATGCTGGGAGCCCTGATCGGGACGGCCGAATGAGCCTGTTTGAAGCCTTGGTTTCGTTGGACGCCAGTCTGACCCAGTGTGACAAACCAACGGTGGTGTTGCACACTATGTTGGAATTGTTGCCGACCTTGCTGCCCTGTGCGCCACGGGCGGTGGCGACGATTGACGAGGAAACCCTGCTGCCGGCGATCGTGTCGTGCATGCCACCCGAGGCCGGCGCTGATATGCAGGCTCGGTTGGATGCCGCAGTCGCGCACGGCTTGTTTGCCTTGGCGCTGCGTCGCGGCCAGCCAGCCATTGATGACAGTGGCGCTGGTCACGGACTGATCCTGCAGGCGATCGCCACGCCCAGCCATGTAGCCGGATTGCTGATCGGGGTCTGCAATGTAGGCGCAGCCAGCACCGAAGCACTGGCTGCCCTTTCCCTTGCTGCGGCTCGCGCCGGTGCAGCGCATGAAAATCTGATCCTGCGCCATCGTGTTCTCGCCCATAATGCTGAATTGGAACAGCGCGTGGCCGAGCGAACGCGCGATCTGGCCGCAGCGCGTGATCGCGCCGAGGCAGCTTTGCGGACCAAGAGTGTGTTCCTAACCACGATGAGCCACGAGTTGCGTACACCGCTCAATGGCATCATCGGCATGGCCGATCTGGTGCTGGCGGATCGCGGTGAAGATGAACGCGTGCAGGTCATGCGGACCAGCGCCGAAGATTTGTTGCGCCAGATCGATGGAATTCTCAACCTGTCACGGCTTGAGGCCGGCCGACTGGAGCCAACGTCGGAGGAAGCGAATCCAGCAGAAATTGCTATCGCTGCGCTACGCATTCTGTCACCAGCGGCGCAGGGAAAGGGTCTGGCCCTGGTTTGGAAGGCGACTCCTGAGTTTCCGTCCCGCTGCCTGATCGATCCTGGTCTCTTGCGTCAGGTGTTGGTCAATCTGGCTGGCAACGCGATCAAGTTTACCGACCACGGTGGGGTTACGATCAACGGCTCGGCCGAGGAAACAGCCAACGGTTGGCGGCTCGTCTTCGCCGTTGCCGACACCGGCCCTGGCATTCCGCCGGAAATCCAGGCGCGATTGTTCACCTCCTTTGAACAAGGTGACGCTTCGATTCGGCGAAAGTTCGGTGGCACTGGACTTGGTCTGGTCATCAGTCGGCAGCTGTGTGAATTGCTGGGCGGTGGGCTGACGCTCGCCAGCGTGATCGGCAGCGGATCGACCTTCAGCGCGACGATTACCGCCGGTCGCAGCAGCGCCAGCACAGCAGCGTCCGCAGCGCAGCACTGGGCGATGGCGGCACCAGTCAAGCCAAGCACAGCGGCGTTCCGCCGCGCGGTGGCAGCGCAACCAGCGCAACCAGCAAACCGTCGGTTTGCCGCGGCCCGCGTGCTGTGTGCTGACGATCAGGAAGTAAATCGCCTGGTATTGTCCGGCCAATTGCGCCTGTTCGGTGTTGATGCGCGCATGGTGAGTGGCGGCGCCGAGGCGGTTGAATCGGCACTCACAGAATCGTGGGATCTCATCCTCCTGGATTGTCAGATGCCCGAGGTCGATGGCTTCATGGCCGTGCGTCGGATCCGCGACGGCGGTTGTCGGACTCCGCTGGTCGCGGTCACCGCTCACGCGGTTGCTGGCAATCGCGAAGAATGTCTGGCGCGCGGCTTTGATGATTATGTCGCCAAGCCAGTTCGTCCCGCAGCATTGGAGGCCATGCTCAACCGTTGGCTGGCAACCGTGACTCCAGCAGCAACCAGCACTCCTCTGCCGTCCACCGCAACGTCATCGCGGATTGCCGAATTGCGGCATGAGATCGGCGACGAGACGTTGCAGGCGGTCATCCAGGCGATGCTTGCGGACGGTGCACGCTTGGTGCGCGAAGCTGGCGCGGCGCTCGCGACGGGCGATCTCGCCACGGCTAGCAAACGCGCCCACGCGCTCAAAGGCGATTCGGCCAATCTCGGCCTGGATGCGTTGTCCGCCGTCGCCAAAGCCTTGGAGCACGCAGCGAAGGCTGGTGATGCAGCCACGGCCGCCGCCGCTGGCGCGCGACTACCGGCAGCGTGGGCGGAGGCGGAGGGTGTGTTGCGGGGTGCAGCGGCGTCACAGACAGCGCCGTGAGAGGTGGAGTGTTGGTGAACGACCGTGTTTTCCTGGCGTTTATCTACCCATGCTGAAGCATCGCGCCTGGTGGTGGTTGTGGATCAGCCTGGGTGCGGTCGGTTTGTTGATGGCGCTCGGTATCGTCGCCATACGGATCTGGCCTGAGCACCTCGTAGATCGATTGCCGCTTGGATTGGCTGTCAGACTGGCGCCGTTACTGGGGCATTATGAGGACGCACCGACTTTTTTCGGAGAGTCGTCAGAGACAGCGATCGCCTACCTTGGTGAACGGGTGAGTGCGCCGGAGGCAGAAGCACGTGTTTTACAGTGGTTAGCCGGAAGCAGGGACGATCGCCTACGTGTGTTGCCACTGTTGGGGGCGGGAACGTTTCAATCTATGTGTAGCGCTGCCGTTGAAACCGAACTGTGCGTGCTGGCGTCGGGCGACGATCCACCAGTTCGCAACGCCGCACGAGGGGCATTGGGTCGCATGGAATGGCGCCCGCGGTGGCTGGCAAGACAGGTGCGTGACGGCGCATGGCCGACGCCCACGAAACCAGTGACACCCGATGGCTGGATTCCCGGACTCACTGCGCGGAGGGCTCTCGTGCTGTTGGTCTTCACGAGTTCTGGATACGATCATCAGACTGTCGGCAGAAATAAAAAGCTGTGTGGCTCGCTGGTCGCAACGCTGTTGGCAGAGCAAACGCCAACAGGGGCATTTGCCACCGATCGACGTGATCATGCGCTGGTGCTTACAGCCTTGGCTGAGATTTATGGTCTGACGATGGACGCCATGTTGCGCCCAGCGCTTGAACGGGGACGCGATCGGGTGACGGCTGGTTGGTCGCAACGGCAGTCGGATGTGCTCTGGGAGTTTGATACAACTGCGACCGTGCAAGAGACGATCGCACTCACATCACTTGCTGGTGCCGACATCACCGCTGGAGACGCGTTGTCACGCTTGCTCAATGGATTGCGCACGCATCTGGCTGGTCCAGGGCGATACGCGTGGTTTTCCCAAGGTCACACTGTTCCAGCACCGACCTGGGCGGTGGCGGGTGTTATGAGCCTTGCCTTGGCGCTGCTCGGTGATCGCGAAGCGGCGCGCGCCATTCCAGAGGATGCCCTGCATTGCACTGGTGATCCATTCGACCAGTTGGGCTACTGGTGGGCCAGTGGTGTGTACCAACGCGCAGATGGAGGCTATTTTCGTCATGTGCGTCCGGCGATTTCTCCAGACGCTGGAACAAGTCAGTATGTATGGAACCCAGCCTCGGCTGACGATGGGTCTTTGCGCGCATGGGCGGCTATGCCACCGGGAGATCGCTGGATGCGCCGCACCTATGTCACCCTGCAGTCGACGGTGTACTACATTTATGGTCCGAGCCAGGCAGGCAGCGCCACGCCGTCCAAGTGAGTATGGTGGGTGTGTTCTGTCGACATGCATTGGTACCCATTGCCCGCGGTCAGTGTTGACGACTAGGGGAGTAGCATCGGTTATTAGGTGACCTCCATGTGGTGGATGCTGGGGTGAGCATGCCGCGTACCGCGCTGGGTGATCGGACGACCCCGCCCGTGGCTTGACTCTCTGATCCTGAGAGACAAGCCTTTACCCACAAATACCCAGCGAAGCGAGTCCCTATGCCCAGCAATGCCAGCCTTACCGTTGACGGCCAGACTTACGAACTTCCGACCTTGGTCGGCTCGGAGGGAGAAAAGGCGATCGACATCTCGAAGCTCCGGGACCGCAGCGGTTACATCACGTTCGATCCGGGTCTCGGCAACACCGGGATGTGCAAATCGGCGATCACCTTCATCGACGGTGACAAGGGCATCCTGCGCTACCGAGGTATTCCGATCGAACAGTTTTCGACCACGCCAAATTTCATTGAGTCGGCGTGGTTGCTGATCAACGGCCGTCTACCCAACCAGAACGAGCTGCAGGCGTTCACCGATAAGCTGACCGCGAATGCGTCGCTGCACGAAGCGATGCGCTACCACTTCGAAGGTTTCCCGATCAACGCGCCGCCGATGGCGGTGGTCTCGGCGATGATCTCGACCCTCGCCTGTTTCCATCCGCAGTTGCTGACGATCTACGATGACGCGCAGTTTGAAGAACTCGCTGCACGCTTGATCAGCAAGGTGCGCACGATTGCAGCGCACTCCTACCGCCACAGCGTGGGCAAGCCGTACGTCTATCCTGATCCCAAGCTGAGTTACTGCGCCAATCTGTTGCACATGATGTTCTCGATGCCCTACGACCAGTACAAAGTCGATCCGGATATCGAAGCCGCGCTCAATCTCATCTTTATCCTCCACGCTGATCACGAGCAGAACTGCTCGACCACGACGGTGCGTGTGGTCGGATCGTCGAAGGCGAATCTCTTCGCCAGTTGCGCGGCTGGCGTCGCTGCGCTGTGGGGCCCGTTGCATGGTGGTGCTAATGTCGAAGTGATGGAGATGCTCGACTCCATCCACAAGGGCGGCATGTCACCCGAGGCCTACATCGCCAAGGCCAAGGACAAGACCAGCGGCGTCAAACTGATGGGCTTCGGCCACCGTGTGTACAAGAACTTCGACCCGCGCGCGAAGCAGCTGCAGCTCGCCTGTGAACGCGTCTTCGCCAAGCTGCAGCGCAAGGACCCGCTCCTCGATATCGCCCGCAAGCTCGAAGAGCTGGCGCTCAAGGATCCCTACTTCGTCGAGCGTAAGTTGTACCCCAACGTCGACTTCTACTCTGGAATCATCTTCCGGGCGATCGGTATTCCGACCGAGATGTTCACCGTGATGTTTGTGATCGGCCGCATGCCTGGCTGGATCGCACAGTGGAAGGAACAACACGATCAGGACGCCGGCCGCATCGTCCGTCCGCGCCAAGTGTACACCGGCAACACGATCAATGACTACGTTCCGTTGGCGCAGCGGAAGGCGGTCGGTCAGGCGAAGGGCTGAGACGGACTATCTCGGGGGAGCCCCACTGGCATTTTGGCACCGGGCGGCTACAAGGCCGCCCGCGTCAGTTATGGGGACATAGCTCAGTTGGTAGAGCGGTTCGTTCGCAATGAACAGGTCTGGGGTTCGAATCCCCATGTCTCCACCACGCAGAAAAAACCCTCGGCCAGACGGCCGGGGGTTTTTTCTGCGTGGCGGAGACACAGTGATCCAATCCTACGCCGACCGCGGAGGGTCGTCGGTAGCTCGGCCGCGAGCTACGCAGGTAGCTCGCTACGGCCCAGGGCGGCCGTGCCTCGCGAGGTTCGAATCCCCATGTCTCCACCACGCAGAAAAAACCCTCGGCCAGACGGCTAGTGTCGCGAGGTTCGAATCCCGAGTGGCAATGACCCTGGGAACGCCGCTCTCCTGAGCGGCCAGGGGCAATGATGGTGAACTCATTTTCGGCGATGGGTGGCAACCGGCATACCACCTCGGTCTCATGCCGCGTTGCGCCAATTGGCAAGTAGCAGGCGACGACCAGCTACTATTGCATGAGTTGACGCTTCTCACCACGGCACCGAAGAATATCCTACCCCCATACCATGAAAGGACTCCCATGACGATCACCAAGGTGTGGGTTGAAGACGGATGCACGGCTTGCAACGCTTGCGAAACGACCTGCCCCGAGGTCTTTCACGTAGTTGATGGCACGTGTTACATTCGCGCATCGGCGCGAGCTGATGGGACGGAAGATGCGAATCTTGACTCCAAGTCAGAATTAACGGGCACCCTGGGCACCGATTTGGAAGAGCAGATCATGGAGGCCGTTGCTGGTTGCGCGGTGGAAATCATCAAAGTTGAGAAGGCCTGAGCATCAGTCCCCGCCTCAGCCAGCACTTGGCGGTCGGGGCGTAGTGCGGGTGCGCGGGTTTTGCTATAGATTTTAGGCATGTCTGCTTGACGCGAGTTGGCCCTTCTCACCTGCGCGTAGGGGGGTAACACTGCGACCCGCGCACGGAGGATGCTCATGGCCATTGCGAAGGTGTGGATAGAGGACGGATGCATCGTATGCAACGCCTGCGAAACGGCGTGCCCCGAAGTGTTTCGTGTGACCGAGGATTCCTGCCATATTCGCGCCGAAGTACGCACGGATGCGACGGAGGACACCAATATGGAGGGTAAAGTAGGGTTGACGTCCCCCGGTTCCGAACTGGAGGATCAAATCATCGAAGCCGCCGAGGGTTGCCCGGTGGAAGTCATCAAATACGAGAAAGGTTGAGCGAATCTACTAAGGGGCACCGACATTCGTGGCCTGGTTCTGCCCGCCAGCGATCTCGATGGCCCTAACCGCTTGTTGATCAAAGGGTAACGGAACTACAGTAAAGCGCATTGCCAACCCTCAAGTTGCTCTGCCTTCAGCCGATACTAAGACTGAGGAACCGAGGAAGCCGTCATGGAAATCAAAGGCGATCATCCGCTTGATCCACTGTCCCGCCGCCGGCAGGCCGATGCCGCGCGTGGACAGAAGGACGGATCGTCTTCGGTTCCAGCGCAAGAAGACGCCACCTATTCGAGTGCTGATAGCGCTGAAGTTGGACGACTGGTTCAGATCCTTCGCAACATGAGTCCGGCGGACGTCCAACGCATCGATCAGCTCAAGGCGCGAATCGCAGACGGATCCTATCGCGCTGATCCCGAGGAACTCGCCGACCTATTGCTTGGTCGGGGTAACGACCCCACAGCTCACTGAGGCATCGCATGCGCCCTATCCTCGGCATCGTGTTGGCCGTGGCGTGTTTGGGCGTAAGCCTATCGGCGGTTGAACAAGTCGTACTTGAGGAAGACACACCGGCATTTCACACCTTGCAAGGCAATGTGTTGTTGTCAGAGCGCAAATATGAAAGTGCGATTGGCCAGTACCGCCGTGCGCTAGCCTTGGATGCCGGATATTTCTATGCCCAATTCAACATTGCCCTCGCCAATCAGAGCATCGGTCGCATTGATGAGGCGCGTCGTTGGTATGAAGAGGCCCTGCGTTCGCGCCCAGACAACCATGAGGTTGTCTGCAATCTGGGATACCTCGCATTCGCGGCAGGCGATTTCGAACAGGCCGCACGTCGTTTCCAAGACGCAGCAAACTTAGCTGCGCAAAGTCCCAGTGATTCGGCTGATTATTGGTTTAATCTCGGCTCGGCTCGCGAGCGGTTGGGCCAGTGGGTCGAGGCGCGACGCGCCTACGAGGGCTGCTTGCAGATTTCGGCTGATCATGGACCGGCGCATTACAATCTGGGTACGCTATTCCTTGGGCCGCTGGTCGAAGAAACCGACTCGTTAGCGCGCGCTCAGGCTCATCTTGAAGCGGCGCTGAAAATTGAACCGCGTCGCTCTGAAGCCTGGGTGAACATGGGCTTGGTCCACGAGCGCGCTGGTCGTAACGACGATGCCAAAGCAGCCATGACCAAAGCCGTCGAAGTCGCCACCGGTCCAGCATTGGATCGATCGCGTTGGCAACAGGTCCGCTGGTTTCTGCGCAGTGTTCCCCCGCAACGTCTTGCCGCTCGCGATGGCCTGGTTGCTATCTTGGCGTCCAGCCCCGAATTTGCCGAAGCCAACGGTTTGCTGGGGCAATACTACTTTCAGGTTGGTGACTACGACTTGGCGATCAAGCATCTCACCGCCGAGATTGCTGGCCCTCGTTTTGATCCCAAGAGTGCCGTCGATCGCGAATGCCATTATTTGCTGGCGTTGATCTATACCGATCATCGTCCAGACGCACGCAAGGCGACGGAGCACGCGTCAGCCTATTACGAACTGCAGCCGGATAGTCAGAAAATTCATGCCTTGCGGCGTCGCGCATTCCGGCTCAGTGAAGCCGCGGGCGTCGTTCCGGTCGACAGTAAAGCCCCGGCCTCCAAGTCGGCCCCGACTGGATCTAAGTCAGTACCCGCGCCGAAATCGAGCGATGCAGCGAAGCCAGAAGCACACCCAGCAACGCATCCAGCCCCAACTGGCTCAACGCCGGCACAGGTAGAAGAGAAGCCGACAGTGAAGGCTGAAACGCCAGCTCCACCAGCAAGTCCAATTCCGGCTGATAACGGTGCGCCGGCGGCACCCAAACATGGTGAAACGGCAGGCCACCATGAGTAATCCCGAAGAGCACGGAACCACCCGCATCTCGCTTGCACAGGCTCCGTGCGGTCATCGCTTCGCCATTGAGCGCGCGCCGTGCCCCCATCTTGTCCCGCCCGAGGCCACATTGTGTGCGTGGCATAATCCGGCCGTGCACAAGGATGACGCGTACGTGGCCCGCATCATTGCTGCGGTTGCCGCCCAAGTCCGGGGCGACTTCGCGGAAACCCAACTTGCTGGTCTGACCGCACCAGGACTGCAGTTGGCCAAAGCCGATCTGCGGCGCGCCGATCTGCGTGACGCCAACTTGGATGGGGCAGATTTAAGCGCGGCGAAATTGTCTGGAGCATTGCTCCGCCGCGCCAGTTTGAAACGCGCCAAGCTTGCGGGTGCCGATCTGACGGGCTGCGATTTGACCGGAGCTAGTTTCGCTGGGGCCGACCTGCGTGGAGCCGACCTCAGTGGTGCGATCATCGACGGAACCGTGTTTCGTGATGCCGACGCAACCGGCGCGAATTTCACCGATGCCGACATCCGTGTGCTGCGTTGGAATGGACGTGCACGATTGGCCGAGGCGATTGGTCTGCCCGCTGGCTTACGCGAGGCCGTTGCCGGACCCAGCCCTTCCGACAGCGATCCTGGTGCTGACACTACCAGAATCTGGACGACGGCGATTGCATCCCCGTCCGCGCTGCGTCCAGCGACGGTTGCGGCCAGCGATCTGTATGCACCCGCTGGCCCCAACACCGTGCGCATGCCAGCGCCATCGCGCCGCGGACCGTGGATCATCGGCCTGTCCATTGCGATTGCTCTCGCTGTAGCTGGCACCAGCGTTGGCGTGTGGGGCATTCGCTCAGCTGCCCAAGCACCGGGCGATACCCAGCGCCTAGCAGGCGAAGTTGCAGCCGCCACGCGTCAGGCTGAAGCGAATCTTGCCGAAGTGCGCAAGCTCCAGGCTGAACGCGCACAGTTAGAAGACGCGGTGTCAATCGCGCGTCGAGATCTCCAACGCGCTAAGGATGACGCGCTGGTTCGTCGTGCCGACAGTGAAGACGCCCGCAAACGTCTGGTCGCTGCCGAGACCGACATTGTTCGCCTGCGCGATGCCAGTGACCGCGCCGCGATCATGGCGATCAAACTGGAGGACGCACAGCGACTGGCACGCGAACAGGCCAATGAATTGACGCGTCAGGAGCGGCTTGGTGCGATCCTCGCCCAGGGTGTACAGCACCTGCGCGCCGAGAACGGACGTCTGGGTAAAATTGCCAACGAGCGAGTGGCCGAAGAACGCCGTGTCGATGCACTCATGGCAGAGAACGTGCGCCTCAAACAAGAGAACGAAAATCTGCAAACCGACCGCAACGGCTTGGCCGTGCGCGAGCATCGGCTGTCAGCCGACTTAGCACTCAGTCAACGGAGCATCAAGGCGTACCTGGCGCGTGTGGCCGAGGCCGATCTCGGTCAGGTCCTGGGCGACGACACCCATCAATTGCCCATGCTGCCGGTTAAAGCCGGTTCGCCCATCGCGCTGGCCAGTGACTATCTCGTAAGCCTGAAATTGGATCGCTCAGCAGATGGCATAATGGCGAAGCTCGTCGTGCAGCGGCCAGCCGGCGCAGCCAACCCCGATGTCAGCGTGATCCTCTATGACGCCGAGCGTCGCCCACTGCGTCGGCTTGGCTTTGGCTTCCAACACATCGATGCCGGCGTTCCGTTCGCCAGTGCCAGCGCCACGATTGCCTGCGACAGTTTCCCCGCGTTCGCTCGCGTCATCGTCAGCCCAGGCACGACTCCGGCGGTCAGCGCGCGCTGACGCGGTTGCTCGCAATCTGCAGTTCGAAGAACAGGAGACGCAAGGTCACGGAGATCAGAAGGGTTTGGCTGAAGCGACCTGCATCGCCTGGCGCTCGCAGGTCATGATCCAAGTCGAGAGCAAAAGGGCTTCGCTGCGGTCTCGGCCCTGGACTTTGAGCAGTCGATCCAGCGCGGTACCCAGGCAACCCAATCCTACACCACGTGCCTCGGTCGCAGCCGCTTCAACCAAGGGCCATTCGCGAAAGGATCGCAGGCCGGCATTGCTGAGGGCAAGACAAGCATCTAAGCAACGATCAAGGATGGGAGAAGATCCGAACTGAAATAATAATTCATCGTCAGTGCCGTCATCCTGACTGTCGTCATCCTGGGTCTGTGCGGTTGGAGTTGGCGAGGATGGTTTGTCGGCAAGCGCCAAAGATCTGATGCCAGTCGGCTCGACGAGACTAATTGGATGCAAACAGATCCCGTCCGCTGTGATGAGCAGGCGTGCCAGCAGACTGCGGTCTGCACCATCAGACAGTGACTCCATCTGGTTGATGACTGTCTGCGTGTGGGAGGCCTGTGGGATCATGATGGAGATCTGCCGACCACCGGAGTCTACCAGATTGCGGATGAGTTGTTGCCGATGCGTGTCGAATGTGGCCGGCAACCATTTAGCTGGGCGCATGAGCACGATGTCGCTGTAGACATGTCGTTCAGCGAACCCAATTGGATACAGCTCCGGTAGACGGGACCAAAGATCCCGCCAATCCTCCGTTGGTGACGGCAGATCAACTGCCGCCGAAGCGCGCTTGCCATGCCAACGGCTTGATGGCCGTCCAGACAATCGTAAGGCGCGATTGCGCCAAGCTCCCATAAGCATGCCGCTGGTGGTGCTGATGTGGCCAGGACTGGTTGCGCCAGGCCAAGGTCCTGGAGCTGCGGCACGGCCCAGCGGATCGAAATCCGAAGTGGTCACTGGCCTAGCCTCGCTCCATGTACACCAGCAGCGATTGAGCCGATCCCAAAAGTAAACGGAGAGGCCGTGAAATCCGGATGCTGTCTTCCAGAACTCGAGACCGGCACCGACGAGTTCGAGATTGTGTACGCGTTCGTATTGGGAGCGGTGGACTCCCACCAACTCTGGCGTTGGTTTCTTCAGCGCTTTGGACAAGGCCCAGCAGGCAGCACTCCGCTCAAGGAGCCGGATATCCGAGGATTGGGGATCTCGCGACAACCAGCCGTCGATCTCCTGGGCCAAACTCCGCACCAAGCGTTCCAAGCGGGGTAGATCTACGCCACGGGCTGCCATGGCCAGGGTTCTGAAGCGCTCAGCATGCATCGCTCCTGTCCGAGAGAAACCGAGGCTAACCAGATCCTCGCACAGAGCTGCCACTTCCTCACCAACTTCGATTCTGCTGCGGACGGCACCAGACGATGCATCTGGAACAACATCATCCCGCTCAATGGTCCGACATCCTTGCTGAACCTGCCAAGCCAGAACGACCGCCACCCGATGCACGCAGACACCCGGTTCGTGGCAAGAGCAGAGCATGCCGCGCATGCCACCTCCTGGCATCCACCGGCACACGGCGTTCCACTCCGCGATCCTGCCGATGAACGGTGCTCCATCTTCGCAAACGACGGAGAGGCCGATCGCGAGTTCTCGTCGAGCACGTTTCCACATGGCCTTGCCGGCCCAGTGCTCCAATTCTTCATCAGTGAGTGCCGTGATCTCCGCTCCGCATGGCTGCGGAGCTGCGGCTGCCGCTTGGCCAGTCGCAGACGTTGATGCGAGGTGCAGGAAACATGCCAGAATGTGACGACAGATGCCACCAGCAGAGCACGTGCAGCGCGATTCGGCCGGCCGTTCGGCCAGCACGATGGTCTGCTGATCCCAGCGCACCGACAGACCACTCGCGGTCTCGCCCTGAATTGCAGGTTTAGCTGTTTCGAGGTCCTTACGCGCACGACGAAGCAGTCCACGGTTGGCAAGAGCGATGAGTTCATCATCGCCAAGCAGCGCGGCCACGATGGCAATGCGATCGGCGAGTGCGCTCATCCAATCACCTTGGACACCCAGGTGGCAAGATGGTTCGGTGTCATGGCGCCGACTTCAGCTCCTGCGGCAACACAGGCCTCCGCAGATTGCCGATCGTAGCTTGGCTGCGCCTGCTGGTCGAGCGCGGCCAAGCCGAGGACCCTCACGCCGTCGGATTTGAGCTTACGAATCTGAGCCACCAAGGGCGTGATGCTGCCGTTCTCCATGAAATCCGTAACGAGCACCACGATGGTCTTGGTGGGATGCTCGACCAGCGAGGCGCAGTATCCAACTGCACCAGCGATGTCGGTGCCACCGCCCAATTGCACCGACATCAAAACTTCGGCTGGATCATGGACGTGATCGGAGAGATCGACAACGTTGGTATCGAACGCAACCAGCCGGACCCGCACGGTGGGTAAGCCTGCGAAGATAGCTGCAATAACGGCGCTGTGGATCACCGAGTCTGCCATCGAACCACTGCAGTCGACAGCAATGATCACATGCCAGGCTACATGTTTGCGAGACCGGTTGCGAAATACCAGGTCACGGGCTAGTAGTCGGCGATGGCGTGGATCCCAGTGCTCCAGATTCTCGCGAACGGTGGCCTTGAGATCCAGGTTCCGGCTACAGCGGAAGCGCGAGCGCTTGTTGCGATCAAGACGTCCCCACAGAGCCGGCTTCATCTCTTTTTCAAGTCGGCGACGCAAGTCCTCCACCACGGCGCGGACAATGCGTCTGGCAATCTCAAGCGCTTCGCCCTGCATCAGGCCCTTGAACGTCAGCACGGCTTTGAGGAGATCGTAACTCGGTTCAAGGCGGCGCAGCGTCTCGGGATCGGTGACCAACTCTGTCATACCGTAGCGATCGAGGGCATGCCGCGTGATCACCTCGCAGGTGTCAGTTGGGAATAAATCACGAACCTCGCGCAGCCAAGTCGGAATCTCCAGCACCGAGTCACCGCTGCCGGCTCCTGATCCCGAGCTCCGGCCATGCTGTCCCACCCGTAAGCCACGGCGCTGATACTCACGATTGTACAGAAAATCGAGCACCCGATCGACTCGTGTCCCGTGTGTACCAAGGGACTTGTGCATCCGCTCCTCGGCGAACTGGCCCAAGATCAGGCGCCACCGTTCAGCTGCATGACGATCCACTTGGTCAGGCATGCGAGCGCTCCAGGACATCGCTCAGGCCATCACGTTCCAATGCTTGGCGAACGAGCAGATCAGCCGCACGCCCGATCTGAACGTCAGCTAAGGCATAGCGACCACCGAGGTGACGATCGATGGCCGGAAGACCCGATCGGTCAGCCGCCATTTTGGCGACGTGATCGACTGCGCGCGGTGGAAGCTCAGCAAATGCCAGACGTAAGTGCGGCAGCGCTGCGACAAAGTGCTGTTCGTCCAGAAGACGTAGCGTGTGATGAATGGCATCAATGATGGCCGGCTCACTCCAGCAGGCCGAACGGGCAGCGCGCAGCACGCCACGAAGAAAACGGCCACCGATAGATGGATCCGTGGTCGCAGCTCCGAGGTGTCCTGCTAACTGGGCTCCCAAGGCAACGCCGTCAGCGAGGCCATCATCGTACAACAGGCCCCAGGCAGTTCCCGCCACCGCCGGATTGATTCCCCGACTGACGTCCACCAGCCGTTCGCGACGTAGCGCTGGGCAGGTCGGTTCGGTCAATTCGTCGGCGAGTATCGACCAGGAGAGGAGATCCTCACATGCTGCATCTTCGACTTCTGGAGCAGCCTTGGCGAGATCCGTGATGAGATAGGCGGCTCGAGTCCATGCAGTCAGTACACCTGCATCAATCTCAGGCATGTCGTGTGCTTCCAGCGGTTCGCGTCCGGTGACCAGCAGGTGCAAGCTGTTTCCGGCGCCGATCACGCTGGACACATCACCGTCGGTGGTGATGAGCTTCTCTACGCGAGGCAAGAGCACACGTGCCTGAACATGCAGACCGCAACGGCACGACTCGACAACGAGCCGGGCAGCCCGATCCGCACGTCGGTCGCCATGCTCTGCAGCTTCAGCTAATTCCAGAAGATGTGCAGTCGCTGCTTCGACAATTGTTGCACCATACCGCGATTGTTCGACCAAGCGCGCCTCGACACCGGGATGCCATTGGTAGCGCCACATCTCGCGGACGCGATGCAGATCCTCGCCGGTCGTGAAATCAGGTCCGGCTTCCTTGCGCGCGAATGGAACTTCCAGCAGCATGAGGCGATGCAGGAAGCGGCTAGTCTCGCGATGTGCAGCAGAACGATAGAGGTCGAGGTCGAGGCCGTGTTCCTCAACCCCCAGCTTCAAGCGTAGCGCCGTCGTTTGCCGTTCGAAATCGAGCACTAAGGGTGGACGTCCAACGGCCTGCGGAACGACACCGACCCGGTCACCAGCTAAAATCTTCCGAACCTGAGCGAGGATTGCGACGCCTTCGATGTCGCGAGCTCCTTTGATGAAACAGCTGGTCACCGCATCCAGGAAATCATGGCGCGTTGGGTGCGCATGATCGCGAAAGGCTGCGAGGCGATGGAGCTGAGCCACAGCCGCTGCCGCATCCGCCACGGATGGGGCTCCCGTGCGTCCGCGCAGGTCCCGCGCAATCGTGATCATGAGATCGTCAATCGATCGGTTGTCCCAACGCCACTGCCAGAATGCGGGCGACGGCATACCGCTGGCGTAGCCATTCAGACGATCCAGCTGCAGAAAATCGTAGCGCATCATCCAGGCCCCGGCGTCCTCCTCACGGGCAATCGTCACTGGCTGCGGCATAGCTGGAACAGTCCGCGGCAGCGCCACGGTGTGGAATCCACCGGTGATCACGACGATTTGTCCGCTGACGTCACGGAGAACACGCTCGATCTCTGCTCGCATGCCGGATTCGCGGACCAGGTTTCCCTCGGCAGCTATGTCGTCCGCTGTATGTGCTAGCCTGCAAGCCGTGCACCACGCCAGAACACCGTGGAAAAAATCCTCTGCCGTGCGTTGTCGACCATCGGCCTCGAACCAGCAGTCCCACAGATCGTCGGAATCTCGCGCTCCTGCCCGTCGGCATGCCTGGACAAGCCACGACCCCTGCCGAAGCGCTGTCTCGCGCTGTAAACTGCGCGGTCGATCGGCATCCGCAGATGGCCGCTTGCTCCCGCGTTCCGTCTGGACCATTTCTGGCCAGGTGAGATCGATGAATTGGACCTGGGCATCGACGGCGTGCCCGGCCTGGACCGCCACGAGCTCGGGTGAATATGCACACAGTGGATAATATGCTGCGGCTCGACGCGGTGGCCCGTCGCCACTCCGATCGGTGTAGGTCGTGAAAATCGCCACCGGCGGCGACATGGCCGGGTCAACCAGATGCCGTAGTAACGGCGTTGCATCGCGTGGCCCCTCGATGAGGACTGCCGATGGTCGCAACCGACGAATGACGGCGTCGACATGAAATGCACAGGCTGCACTGTGGTGCCGGATGGGCAGCCACACGATGCGCTGACTCAAGTCCGGCCGCGGAGCCGCCCGCAGAATGTCTGCGGCATCCTGGTTCACGAAGACTTGCCTTGGAATCGCCCGAGCGCGGCTGTCGCTGACTTATGAAACTCAACCCAGTTTCCTGCACGCTCCTTGGCGCGACGTGCGATAACAGCGCCAAGATATTGCCGCAGCTTCTGGATGTCGTCGCTGCTATCCTTCAGGACAGCCCCAGGCAGATGACGGCCGACCTCAGCAGCAGTGAGCTTCTTGGCACCATAATACCAGGCATCGAGACTGGCGGCAAAGCCTACCGAGACAGCCTCGGCGGTCGACATGACGGCGGCAGGTTTTTCGACCGAGACGCCTTCCGGCGTGCTGCCGGTACGCAGATCCTGGAACGCCGTCACCAGCAGTTCAACGATGTCGCGATTCACCGTGGTTGGGGCAGCAGCGCCTGCGAGTAGGCGTTCAACCTCGTGATGCACCAACTCGACCTCATCGGCGAGATCAGCGATCGGATGAACTGTCTCAAAGTTGAAGCGGCGTTTGAGCGCACTCGACATCTCGTGTACGCCACGATCGCGCAAGTTCGCCGTGGCGATGACGTTGAAGCCGGGCTTGGCGAAGAGCACCCGCTGATCGCCAGGCAACTCGGGAATGGTCATCATCTTCTCGGAGAGAATGCTCACCAAGGTGTCCTGCACCTCGGGAGCGCAACGCGTGACTTCCTCAAAGCGAACCAGCGATCCCGTGCTCATGGCTGTATAGATCGGCGACGGCACGAGTGCGCGTGGTGTCGGCCCTTCGGCCAGCAAGAGCGCGTAGTTCCACGAATAGCGGATCTGGTCCTCGGTGGTGGCGGCCGTGCCTTGGACCACGTTCAGCGACGTCCCGGAAATGGCTGCGCCCAGGAGTTCGGACAACAGGCTCTTGGCCGTGCCCGGTTCGCCGACGAGCAACAGCGCTCGATTTCCGGCAAGCCCAATCACCGCTCGTTCGACCAGCCGATCATCGCCGTGGTATTTGCGCGTAATGGCGATCTTCCCCTTCTTGCCATCCTTGGTGAATGGCAGCTTCTCGCCATCGCTGCCATTGATGAACGTAACAACCTGGCGGGGACTGAGTCGCCATCCGTTCGGACGTGTCTCGCCGGTCATGGCAGTAAGCGCTGCCAACTCTGCACCATACAACACTTCTGCTGGCTGGCGAAGAATGAGCGTGTCGGTTGGGGCTGTGATCATCGGTACATCCTCGGTTAGTTCGCAGCCTTCGTTTCCCAGTCAGGATCGAATCCCGTTCCCTGGGCAGCGATCTCATAGACGTCATTCCAACATTCACTGAGCAAGGGTGCTGGCACGTCAGCGAGCACGCACGACTCGCTGGAGCCATCGGGACTACTGCGCTCGAACGTCAAGCCAGTGAGCGCCGTGATGCGGTTCTCTTCAGGCAGCGAATTGCCGGTAAACTCAAGCACAGCGGTCATACCAATTGCGGTGAAATGTTTGCGGTACACGTGGAACCAGCCCCCGTCCTCCGCCTGCCCGCGGGTCCAACCCAACTTGGTTGCGCGACCACGCAGCTTGAATGCTTCGATAAGATGGCCGTTGCGATCAACGATCCGTTGCTCCTGCGATAGCACTTCCGGCAGCAGAAGCGGCGCGCGATCGAACTGGCTCAAGAGTGATGCTACTTCGTAGTCAGCGAGGTGCTGCTTCCAGCGGGCGCCGATGTCGGTGCCGATCTGGATGGGGTGCGCCACCGTCACCCAACCATCCTCTGGCAACACCACCGCAACATCATCAACATCCGTGAGTGTGCCATCCTCCAGTGCGCGGAAGGTGAGCGGTTTCACCGAACGAGCTGTAGCACAGGCCCAAACCACCTGTCGGCACAACCGGCCGACGAGCGGATGCGCGAGGAGATACGTTTGCCAGTCTGCGACATGCCAACGCCAGCTCGTACACATGGCTTCATACAATCGCTCTGCCTGCTGCTTCACAATGGCCTTGATCTGTTTCTTTGCCTCGCCGAAGGTCTTCTTGGCGGCTTCTGCGGCTGCTGGGTCGTCATCACTGCGCGGCGCTGGCAGGGCCGTCAGTGTCCGTCCCTCAGTATCGTGGATGACCAGATTGAGATCTGGTTGCAACCGGATCGAGAAACTGCGTTCACCATAGGAGAGGACAACCTGTCCATCGTCATCAAATCCTGCCGCTGGAATGGTGCGATCGGCAAGTTCGTCCACGCTCCAGCCACGCCGCTGTGCAAGCTCCTGCACGCAGGCTTCGGCCTCCTTGCGGATACCGGCAGTTCGGAAGCGGGTTGCGGTGGCAAGTAGGACGTGAATCGCCGTGGGATGCTCGGTCGCCGCGAGCATCTGCAGCAGTGCCTTGCATTGTGCGGCGCGCAATCCGTACCAACGCTTCAGAAATTGACTGACCAGTAGCGCGAGTTGCGAACCGCCCATGGCCGCAGCGACGGCAAGAACGCCCTTGCAGGCGATCAGGGTCCCAACCGGCGTCGTCCGATACTGCTCAATCGTGCGATCGTACCACTGCTGGGCGGTGAGTTGTGGGCCGGTATTCGGCTGCCCCGGAGTCTGGGCCTGCTGTTGGTTATGATATGCCGCCATGGCTTGGGCACTGGCCATGATCGAACCGCCATGAGTCCGCACATGTTCAGCGACTTGCTCTGGTGTCGGTGGTCGAGTGTCTTCAGCGATCCAGGCCTGCAGCACGCGTTCACCCAGCGCATGGGCAGATTCCGACGCGAGCATCGCAGCATAGCGTCGCAGCAGCGGCGTGGGTGCTGGATCCTTCAACTTGTAAGCCTGGACGATCCACCACATCAACACGTCCTGAGACAACTGCCCGCTGCCATCACTCCAATTCGGCATCGGCAGGGACTCTTGTCGTAACCAGGCGAGGTCCTTGGGGATCCCCTTCTGAAGTCCTTTGATGGCAATCTTGGTCAGACCATCACGGTCGAGAAATTGCTCAATGGGAACACCCAGTCTTTCGAGCGTGGTCATCATCGCCGCTTTCACCTGCTCCGACTTCTCATGCTTCAGCGCTCCCTCGAGCGGTGCGATAGCAGCGGGATCACGCAGATCAGCTAGCCATTCTGCGGCATAGAGACGGACATCGTGTTTTCCGTCCGCCAATCCTGACACGACGCGCGGGAGCATGCCGGGGATCCGCGACACCGCACGTTGAGCTGGTCCGCGCTTGCCGCCATGACCACCAAAAGCGAGATCCCACAGCAGTGGCTGCAGGTTGGTCGGGATCTCCGGAAATTGCTCGACGAGGGAGAGTGCGTTGGTGTAGCGGTATGGCTCGATGTAGCTGCTGCGAGCAACCTGCGCATCGCCCTGGCCCAACGCGCCAGCGATGATCTCGGGATGTTCGTAATACCACTCCCACAGGTCATCGAGTGGCCAGCGAATCCCGTGATACGAATCGAGAAGCTCCCAAGCCATATCGGTGGATGGCAGGCCAAGCTTGTCCGCGGCCAACATGATGTGTCGGGTCCCAGATGATTGGCGGGTCGCCTTGCGATATACGTTCAAGCAATTAGAGACCCACGTGCAAGCGAAGCGGTTGTTCTGGGCTGAGCGATGTGGGGATACCAAGATCGCCAGCCGGATAACCAGTGCAGGCGTCACGTGCGGATCTGAAAACAAGTTGTGCACCACAGGCAAGAGTTCATTCCACGTCCGAAACGCGTTGAGTTCCCGCTCCCACGACCGCAGATCAGCCAAGGTCACTGCGGTTTTTTCCAGCAGTCCCAGCAGGTGCTGTATATCGGCTTGGGTAAACCCCATCGGCTTCGGAGGCACCTTGGCACAACGACGTGGATCGTCGGCGTTGAAGGCGATGATGCGCCGTTCTTCCGCCACCCACCACGCTGACTGGTGCTTATACCACGTCTCAACCAACGCGGTGATTGCTGCTCTGCCGATCGTTCCCAACGGACGGATCTCAGCCACTTGGATTGCCGGCAATACCTTCGCGTGCGTGAGAGACGCGGATGTGGTCCTGATCTGCGCTTGTAGATCCGTGATCACCTTCTTCACGTTTGCGTTGTTCTCGTGAACAAGGCGCTCAGCAAGGAAATCAGCAGATCCGATCGACATGCGCTTCACGATGAAACCAATCGCGAGTGCGCGCTGGGCAAGAGTGCCGTCGCAGGCTCGTGTCCGTAACGCGACGAGTACGTCGGCAATAGACGTCCCGGCCCACGCTTCCGCAGCCTCTCGCACGGTTTTTGCATCGGCGACCAGCAAATCCGCGATCTGCTGAGCGAATGGAGTTGGATCGCAATGGTGTCTTCGCAGAGCTTCCAGCAATGCCACCCGACTTTTGACCTCGCCGCTCATCAGCAGAATCCGCACAACCGCTGGGTAACGCGCAACAGCATCGGCCAATCCTGGGATCAGCGCCAGCAAACGTGATGATCCCAAGGTGATTGAGCCATGACGCACAGAGAGGGACGCTTTTAGGATCGTATCTGCAGGCAGGCCGCCACGCACCAGCATCTCCTCCATCTGTGCATGATCGAGGTACACCTTGTCGACTGAACTATACGTGTTTGGTCTCACCGACGACGCCTCCCACAACAGGATCTCCACCCACGCAGGGAGCCCCAGCGTCTGCATCTCTAATGTTCTCGGCTCAGAGCGCGAAGCAGCCTCGAAGAGCAGCGCCAGACGATGTGCCACGGCAGGCGATGGCAGTGCCTGAGCGAACCATTGTGACCAGAGTGGGCCGACCGACTTGGTGCCCACGACGGCTAAGCGGAGTACGCCACCACCACCCTGCGTTGCGGCTAAGCTGCCGAGTACGTCAGCGTCCTGTCCTGACATCACGAAGGATGCAGCGCGACGGCCTAAACCCGACGCGATCTGGTCGAGATCGGCTAGTGCTGTCGCGAGGTGCTTCGCAGCCGACGGGTCCAGCCCACCAACGTCCGCTGGTGCGGTACGGGTTCCCAAAAAATCACTGATCCAGGACCACATGCCCGACCGCCTCCGGTTGCGACCAACCTAGGGCACCTTCGCTATCCGCCAATCCAAACGCCGCAGATTGGGTGCAGGCTCAACGTCCCTCATGCCACGCATTGCCATCGACATTCATGCGGATAATCCAGTCTGTCGATCTCCCCACGGCCCAAGGAACATCGTATGTTCGATCTCGACGCCTTCTGTGCATCCTTGACCGCACCAAGCTACGGAGCATTCCCTCCCCTCTTGGTCTCTCAGATACGGGCATGGGCAGCGAGTGGGAAACACGAGGATCTGTTCAAGATCCATAAGCCGACCAATGGCTGGCTCCATCTTGATGGCAGTAGTCAGGAAATACTGGCTGCCACTGATGACATCGTCGTCCGTCGTATCCTTGCCGTCCTATTGAGTCTGGAGATGGACCGCGCAGTCCTTGAGTGGATGGGCAAGCGCCACGGCATGGACAAGCAGACTGGTTTGTTCAGCAGCCTAGTTGCTGATTGGGAAAGCATGGGCATGAGCCGGGACGAAATCCTGGCCGCGATCGATCGCCAGCTTGATGGCGATTTGCTCGTGAACGACCAAGAGCCGACTAGCATCGGCACGTGGCTGTTGACCGTGTCCGATGCCGATCTGCCCAAGGCTGGCGCGTCCTGGCAGACGGTTCTTCTCTTCGCTCACCATGCACCTAAGCGCGCATTGACCGTCGTGCGCAAGGCGTTTCAAGAGTATCAGAAAGATGAAGAGTGGTTGGCGCGGCTCGCAGCGGCACTCATTGCGATCGAGACCAAACGGTGGATGCCCGAGTCACTCACGTTGCTCAAGCAACTAATGGTGCCGAGCGCGCGGTTGTGGGTCCTCCAGGCCGCCGTGCTGCACCGTCCAGAACTACAGCCACAGGCGGAAGAGACCGCCATCGCTGCCGCTGCTAGCACGGATAATTCCTGGTGCGTTGGCGCCCAGACGCAGGGATCGGTTTTCGCCAGCGCCTGGATAACAGAAACCACGGGCACGAAGGCCGACGCGCTGTTGGCCAAGGCTTGGTCCCAGGATTGCCCACTGACGATCGAAGCCGACGGACGCCGCGCAAATGCCGTCTCAGCGAGCCTCACGGGTCAGAACCAGGCCATCCTCGGGTCGCTGCGCATCGCCGCGCAAGGTACGCCACGCGCTGCCGCTGTTGCCATTGCTGGACTAGCTGCATTGGGGGCACCGGCCAAGGAAGTTGCCGATCGTATCGTGGCTTTGGAACAGCGTTGCGCTGCATGGCTTGAAGATCCACAAGCCGAGGCCTTTGCAGCGCAAGCGTCTTCGTGGCGGACCGTTTCTGGCAACGAGTCGAGGAATGCTCGCCGCCGATATGTGTCGATGGCCCTGGCGACGGCCATTGGCAAGGCGGGGTCCGCGCACGTTCACTTGGTGACGGATGCCCTCCGTTGGCTGGGGCACGAGGATTCCGTTGTTCGCCGAGCTGCTTCGCGCCTGCTCGCTAGCAATCCACACGGGTTGCCCGAACGGTTACAGTCAGCCCTGGCGGCAAAATCTGCCGATACACGCATGGCTGCCGTCGAAGCGCTGGTCTTGGCTGGCACGTCCGAGTGCATGGCTGCCTTGGAAGGACTCGTGGCAGCAGAGCGCAGCGACGATGTGCGCGATGCGATCCTCGCTGCGCTGACGCCGATCTGGAGCAAACAGGGTCGCAAGATCACGGATAGCGAGCTGGCTGCATGGGTACACCGAGCAGCGAAGGCGCTCGCCAAACCAGTGGCAACCTGGCTGGATGAAAAATCCCTACCTCAACTCAAGCGAAAGTCAGGAAAGGCCCTGACCGTTTCGGAGATGCGTTGGCTGTGCTGGCGCCAATCACGTCAGTCCGAGATTCGACCAGACGCCGAGGCCAGCTACCTGTTGGCATCCGTTGATCGTTCCTCCGCTGGCGATTTCGCACATGCGCTGCTCGCTGGATTTCTCGCATCAAAACAAGACGCCAAGGATCGCTGGGCCATTACCTTGGCCGGTCTACTCGGGGACGATCGCCTGGTGCCCATGCTGCACAAACACATTGATGTCTGGGTGCAGAAGTCCCGTGGCAAGATCGCCGAGTATGCCACGCAAGCCATCGCACTGCTCGACTCAGATATTGCTCTGCAAGCAGTTGACCAAGTGGCCAATGCCTATCGCACGAAGAATCGCAACGTGGGGTCAGCAGCGGCTGAGGCATTCACCGCTGCGGCAGCGCGGCGCCAGATGACTCCGGATGAACTGGGCGATGCCGTTGTACCGTGGTTGGGCTTCAACCCCGGCGAGGCACGTACAGTTGCAGGGAAGAAGGGACCCATCGCCGTCTCCGTTGGTGTAGATGGCACGTTGTGCTACCGCGAGGGAACCAAATTCCTTGCAAGCCTCCCCAGTGGAGTGAGCAAGGAGGTCAAAGACGACATCAAAAATTTGTCAGCCCAACTGCGTCATACGATGAAAGCGCAACTGCTCCGTCATGCCCGCATGTTGGTGCAGCAACGACGTTGGGACGCCAAGGTCTGGGGTGATCTGTACAGCAAGCATCCCATGCTCAAACCCTTCGCCGTACGCTTAGTTTGGGGCCACTATGGGAAAGATGCGAAACTCACGCGGATCTTCCGGTTCCTGGACGATGGCTCTCTGACCGATGCACAGGACACATCGCTCGATCTGCTGAAGACTGGTCAGATCGGCATTGTCCATCCGCTCGAACTCACTGAAGAACAGCGGGCGGCATGGCGCTCCCATCTCACCGACCATGAGATTGATTCGCCAGTGCCACAAATGGACCGTGCCGTGATCCGGGTGAAAGACGCGGAACGGAGTCTACGGCAGATCCGGCTTGCCGCTGGTACGAAATTGAACGGTATGACTTTCAAGGGCCGCGCCGAACGCTTGGGCTGGCGACGCGGGTCGGTTGTGGATGCCGGAGGCATCAGCAGCTACGTCAAGTCGTTCCCCTCAGCCGGCATCGACGTGATCGTCGGAATTGATGGCATGTACATGGGCATGGGCATGGAGGATGCGATCACGATCAATGATGGCTGGTTCGTTCGTCAGGGCTCGGTCACCCAGGGCAGCTACGTGTACGATGAGCCCGCGAATGAGACTGACCCTCGCGTCGTTCCGTTTGGCGATGTACCGCCCATCGTGTTCTCCGAGACCATGACTGAACTGGGTCTGATCAGCGGGAAGACGGCCGATACTGAGGAAGAATAGAACGACGCCGAGCATGGAAAACCGTCCGCCACAAGTCCACTCCCAGGTTCAGTCCAATATGTGGTGCTGATCGAGCACGGTTTTCCAGGCTGCTAGTGCGCGCTTGGGCAGACGTAGTTGCTCACCGTGGATATGGAACGGAATGGTGCGCGCTTCAATGCGTTTGCTGACAAAGGCTGGGCTACGGGCAATGCATTCGGCCGCTGTTGCGGTGTCGATGAGTTCACCGGGATCAGCTGCGGTTACTTGCCACAGCGGCTCGCGCGATAGGGCCTGACGTGCGAGTTTGCGATTCGCAGCAACCAATGCGTCGACGGCTGGTTGCAGGCGCTCGACGCCAGATCCGGATGCGGCGACCATGCGAACGCGCGCCAATACAACATCGTACACACAGCCGAGCTGCTGGGCGATCGCCAGGCCGTCAGATTGCAGCCACGATTCGACGGCTTGGTCGCCACCCACTGTGCACGTCATGGCGGCAAGGGCATCGAAGAGTTCCACAATCACCTCTTCGCCACCAGCAGCGGCGCAGCGCGCGATGGTGGCGCAAGCGGCGGCGCGTTCTCCTGCTACCAAGTGACAGCGCGCTAAGGTGGCCAGTTCAGCAACAGAAAGGTCTGTCGGAGCGAGTCGGGCGACGGCAGATGCCGCCCAATGACCAAGATCAGCAATCCGAGCGTCAGTTCGGCTGGGCGCGTTGCCCAACGCACGCGCGCAACGCCCGGCGAGTTCGCACCAGTAAACGCGCGTATTCCCAGACTGCGTTCCAGAGCTGACAAACGTCTGCGGCCAAGCACGCGCAGCGACGTGCGGCAACGTAGTGAGGGCTTTGGCGAAGGCGTCGCGGAACTGCGGGGCAACCACGTTGGCTGCTCCGCTCAGCCAAGCGGCATCGCAGTGGCCGAAAAACGGTTGCGGCACGGTGGTAATGCCACTGTCGCTGGCGATCACCGCGACGCAGAGACCCTGCGCTGATTCAAACAGACGTTTCGCTGTTATGGCGGCCTCGCTCACGGCGACGCCCTGACGCAGCAACTGGTCAACCGATGACGCCAGCGGGCCGCTGCCATCACGCAGGAACTGCTGGCGGGCGGCGGCAAAATCCGGAGAGAACGGCGCAACGAACACGGAATGGAAGCGCCAATCCCCAGCCAGCAACTTCGCCGGATCCAAATTGCCCGATGCAAGCAGACCTTCGAGCTCGCGCGCTGTTACATCAGAGCTCTCGCCCAATTGTGAATTCATGTAGTCTCTCCAGAAATTCTCTCTGCCACAGAGGCACAGAGGGCCACAGAGGGCCACGGAGAAAGGCATCGGGATGCAGTCAGACGTGCTAAGAATACCTCAGGGCTCGTCTCTGTGGCCCTTTGTGGCCCTCTGTGCCTCTGTGGCAAAAGGTTCGTCACCGGACCAACTCGTTATTTTGCAAACAAAAAGTGGCACACGTCGCCATCTTGCATGACGTAATCTTTGCCCTCGGCGCGCAGTTTGCCGGCTTCGCGGCAGCCCTTCTCGCCCTTCAGGGCGACGTAGTCGGCGTAGCTGGCGATCTCAGCGCGGATGAAGCCCTTCTCGAAATCAGTGTGAATGACGCCAGCGCAGGCTGGGGCTTTCCAACCACGGCGGAATTGCCAAGCGCGCACTTCTTTTTCGCCAGCGGTGAAATAGGTCGCCAAGCCAAGCAGATCATAGCCGGCGCGAACGAGGAGATCGACGCCCGGTTCGGTGATGCCGAGATCTTGCATGAATGCAGTGCGCTCTTCGCCGGACAGACCAACTAGTTCGCTCTCGATTTTGCCACTGATGCGGATCGCCTTCGCGCCGACCTTGGCGGCGTGCGCTTCAACCGCGGCACTGTGCTTGTTGCCACCCTTGGCGATGTCGCACTCGCCGATGTTGCAGACGAAGAGCATGGCCTTCGCGGTGATCAGATGGAGGTCGGCAATGTGCGCCTGCTGTTCGTCGGTGAGGCCGAGCGCGCGTACGGGCTTCAACTCTTTGAAGGCATTGACGACGAGTTCGAGGGTTGGCAGGCGGATCGCGGCCTCTTTGTCAAGTTGCGCGCGCTTACGCGTGCGATCAAACGCGCTCTTCACCGTCTCTTCGTCTTTAAGCAACAGTTCGAGATCAATGATCTCAATATCGCGGACCGGATCGATCGAGCCATCGACGTGAACGACGTCGGGATCTTCGAAGCAGCGCACGACGTGCAGGACGGCATCGACACTTTTGATCGCGCCGAGAAACGCATTGCCCTTGCCTTCGCCCTTGGAAGCGCCCTTCACCAATCCGGCGATGTCGACGATCTCGAGTCGTTGCGGAATAACCTTGTTGGTCTTGGCGATGTCTTTCAGCACCCACAGCCGCGCATCCGGCACCGTCACTAGGCCGGTATTCGGCTCGATGGTGCAGAACGGATAGTTCGCCGCCTGCGCTGACTGCGTCTGCGTCAGCGCGTTGAAGATGGTGCTCTTACCGACATTCGGCAGGCCGACGATACCGCAGTTGAGTGGCATGGGGCGGGCAGACTAGGAGGGGAATGGAGAAGGGAATGACGGAATGCTCGAATGCTCGAATGCTCGAATGGTTCGGGATACACAGGAAACTTAGGATCTCGTGTTCGGTCGGTCACGGCGAATCGAAGATGCTCAACTGCCGACCGCCGGGTCGACGAAATGACGCGGTCGATGGCGATTGCCATACTCCGCTCAAGCCCGCACGCCGCACGCCGAGTGCAAAGAGTTGCGCGATCTGTTCAGCCCAGGCACCGCCACCGCTCATCCGGCGACCTGGCGCGGCATCGGCGGCACCATCGTGCAGTGAACGGATGCGCTCCAAGATGACTTCAGCGCGAGTCGGTTGGAAATGACGGATCCAGTCGGCGAACAGGTGTTCGACGCCATGGGGTAAGCGCACGACTTGATAACCGGCGGTGGTTGCGCCTGCAGCGGCAGCAGCAGCTACGAGCGCCGGCAGCTCATCGTCATTCAGCCCAGGAATTACTGGCGCGATGTTGACGCCCACGGGAATGCCCGCTGCAACGAGTGTGGTGATCGCTTGCAAGCGTGCTGCCGGATCGCTGGCGCGTGGCTCCATGCTACGGACGAGATCGGTTCGCAGCGTGGTAAGCGAGATAGTGACGTGGACTGCTTGATGTTGCGCCAAGACCGCGAGCACATCGGCGTCACGGGCAATCAGCGCATTCTTGGTGATGAGCGAAACGGGATTCAGGAATTCAGCGAAAACCTCAAGACAGCCGCGGGTTAGACGCAGACGCCGTTCAACCGGTTGATAGCAATCAGTGACGCCACTCATGCCGACGAGTTGCGGGATCCAACGCGGCGAGGACAGTGCGCGACGCAGCAATTCGGGTGCTCGACGCTTGACCAGGATGCGCGTCTCAAAATCGAGACCAGCCGACATGCCGAGGTATTCGTGATAGGGCCGTGCGTAGCAGTAACTGCAACCGTGCTCGCAACCGCGATACGGATTGAGGCCGACTGCGAACGGCACGTCCGGACTGCGGTTCTCGGTCAGCATCTCCTGACTGTCGTCATCGAGGAACGTGGTGCGCGGATCAGGATCTTGCGTGGGATCAAATTCGATATCCCAGGTCTGAGCCAAGCGTTCAAAACGGTTGCGCGGATTGCCGGCAACCCCGCGACCGCGATGCCATGGCTCGGGAACGGGAATGGCGGGATCGAGGTCGTGATAGCTGGACACACCGGCATCTTCCGGTGTTTTCATATGGGTCAATAAAAACCTAAATCGCAACCCTTCGAAATTTTATCCACAGATTTCGCAGATTACACAGATCTCGCAATTCGAAATCTGCGTAATCTGCGAAATCTGTGGATAACTCTGCTCGAACAAGCCGGGGACTACGAAGCCGGGGCGACCAGCACCGCCCCGACCAACGGCTTGATGTCCTCGGGCCCGATACAGGCAACGTCGGCGCGCGCTGCATTCACAGCACCAGCGGCAGCGGCGTAGGCCAACTGAGCCTGTAGTGGCATCCCGGTCAGGCGTGCGTGAGCCAATGCGGCGAGGTAGCAGTCACCGCAACCGATGGGATTGATCTCGGCCACGCTTGGCGGAACCACACGAAAGCGGCCATCAGGCGTTCGCACGGTCACCACGCCGCTGCCGTCAGTCAGGTGCAGCTCACGCGCGGCCAGCCATGGCTTCTGGTCGCTGCCGTACTCTTCGCGATTTGGTTTCGAGAGCAGGGGTGGATGTGCGCCGGCCAACGCCGCGCGCATCGCTGGACCGTAGGCATCGATCCAGCATGGCACGTGGGCTGTGGCACAGAGATCGCAGATGTGGCGATAGAGATCAGCGAGCGTCGGATCGGGAACGGAACCGGACACGATGACCAGATCGGCGGGAAGACGTTTGGCGAGATCGTTAAGAAAGCTATCGGCTTCCGACTTCGTCACCGCGAATCCATCTTCGATCAGCGCTGTAGTCCGACCGCCTGGTTCCACGACTTGGAATCCGACCCGCAGTGGAGCCGCCGTGGTTGTGAGCGCCGCAGTGACGCCATCGGCCTCAATCAGTTTGGCCATGTGGCGTCCGCTGTCACCGCCAGCGAAGCCAAGCGCGACGGCGCGATGTCCATGACGAGTCAGCACGCGGGCGACGTTGATGCCCTTGCCGCCAGCGATTGCTGGGATGCGCTGCAAGCGCGTAACTTTGCCCGGAGCCCATGGCGTCAGTGCGAGATGATCCAGCAGTGGGTTCGCAGTGACGGTGAGAACAGTCGCCATACACTATTCCTGTACCACGTTCCAACCACAACGCGATCCCCCAACCCAGGACGATCGTCGTCACCGTGAGTCTGGCGCCGAGGAGCAAGCGCAGCCGGAACGGCCGAAGGCCGTAGGGCGCAAGCCCTGAAACTACATGCTAATGATTCATGATGTCAGCGTTCGGCGTCTGGTCGGTAAACAGCGGCGCATCGAGCATGTGCCAGCTTGGTATCGCGCTGTCGCGCGCGGGTCCATCAACGGGACCAACCAGAGCTTCGGGATCGTGGCGCAAGCCATCACGGGCAAAGCCAATGCAGACACGCCAGGTCTCGCGTGGGAACAGCGTCCAATCGGTGATGCGTAATTGCAGCGAGCAACGTGCCGGCAGGGAATCCCATCCAACCAGATGTCCGCTGTGTTTCAGCACCTCGCTGGCAACCGACTGGATCACGTGTGAATCATTGGTGTATTTTATTTGCGTGTGCAACGGCGACGTTGGCGGCGACTTGGACTCGTGCCACGCCGAGGACAACTTGGGAACCGTCGAGTTGACCCACTCCAGGGGAACAAACGAAGACCACGCGCGGGTGCCGTCGCCAATTTCGGCAAGCACGGCGATCTGCTGACTGACATAGCGATCGGTGGCGAACTGTGGGAATGGGACCCAGGCGGCGAGCCGTTCCCAGCCGGCCTTACATCCGCGCGGCGAAATATCATGTTTGGCTGCAATGACGATCGTGTTGCGTTGATGACTCAGGTCGAATTTGGAGGGCTCCTCGCGTTCGCGCATCACCGGAATGCACCAGGCGTGTGGCAGGTTGGCAGCACGCATGCTGCGCAGCGCTCCACCAAGCACGCGATGGGCAGCGCCGTTTACGCCACCATCTGCCGCAGCTTCACCATAGCAGCCGATGATGTTGGCTAAGACAACGCCACCGACGGCCAGCGTGTCGGCAGTTTGGGCGAAGAACTCAAGCGTCATCAAATGTGGGGGGATGGTCGAACCAGCAGTGTACGCATCAAGCACGACCATGTGATAGCCGTGCCCCTTGCGCGAGCGGATATAGGCGCGCGCGTCGTTGGCCACAAAACGCAGACGCGGAAGTCCGGCGGCGGTCTTCTGGGTTTCCAGCCAGGCAAGCAGGGGGAAATGCTCCCGAACCATCGCGATCACCGCGACGTCGATATCTACCACATCAATCGCTACCTGCGGAAAATGATGCGCGAGCTGGGCGAGGCCAACGCCTGAGCCGAGACCGACGATAAGAACCTGCGGTGCGGTGGGAACGCCGTCACGATTGAGCAGCAGGCCAGCCGGGAAGAAGGAAATGTATGGCGAGTTGTTCAGCGTCCCCATGCCGGCGGCGACAACCGGCGCGGCAGGACGCAGATGTTCAAGTCCAGGCATGGCTGCGATTTCGGCCCACGACGGCTGTAGGCAGACACCGCCCTCGACACGATCAAAAAAGCGCAGCTGCCGATAATTATTCGATGGGCTCTCAACCCAGGTCATGCTGGTATATGGACTGTCGCGGTGCGCGATCACCACTTGATCAGCGGGATGATAGGGTTGGTTCAGGCGATAGTGCTGATCATTGAACTTGATGCCGGCCACCAACGCTGCACTGGCGATCACGAGCGCTAGAAAAAATTGCCGATTCACGCGCTCGCTCCTGATGTGTTGGTTGCATCGGCCTGCATGCGCACAGCGAGGTGGATCAGGGCGAGTACGGCCAGCAGGGCACCCATGCCGATCATGGTGATGTTGAGCGGTACGAATTCGAGCAGCACGTAATCGGTAATCAGAATGCCGAGGACGTTGCCGATCGAACCGATCGCGTAGAGCGTTCCGGTGGTCCGGCCGACGCGATCGGCGCTGACAAAGGCCAGTTTCACCAAGACTGGTGAAACCATGCCAAGCAGGAGCGACGGCAGCAGGAATAGAGCCAATCCGGCGACTAAGACTCCGAAGCGCAATTGGCCCATGACCCCGCCCAAGGCCTCGGTCGCAGCCAAAGCATAGATCGGCAAGGTTAAGTACAGCACGCCCGCGCCGAGAATGATCCAAGCGAGGGGACGATTGTCCTGCGAGCGGTCGGCGATCCGGCCGCCAATGACGTATCCGATCGACAGACTGAGGATGAACACGGTGATGATCGCCGCCCAGACATCGATCGAGGAGCCGAAGGACGGGTAGAGCAGCCGTCCACCGAGGATCTCGAGCGCCATCAGGCAGAAACCACAGGTGATCGAGGTGAGATATATGGCGAGCAGTCGCACAGGAGGCCCTCAGGAGGCGAGCGGGGTTAGGCCGGATCGCGGGCCCCATTGGTGGGTGATTCCCGGATACCCGACCGCGCGTCGCGGGTGGGCGAGCAACCTACGAAGGGGTTTAGCGCAGTCCACGGCCGGTGCTGGCCTACGCGTCCGCCCCATGCTAGACTGCATGTAGAGTTACGGATGAGTGAACAGAACAAACCGCCAGTCCAGCCGCAACCACCTAGTGGATCACCAGGTGCGAAGCCTCCGTCGACGCGGACGACCAAAGTTGACGCGGCGCCTGCTGCAAGTGCGGCCGGTCCCACAGCGAAACCGCCAACGACCAAGGTAAGCAGCTCAGAGGCGAAGCCGCCGACCAGTCCAGACGGCAAGCCCGCAACCGCTGGTATCAAGGCCCCGCCGGTTCCAGTCGTGGTTGATGATGGCATTCGTGTCGAAGTGATCGCTGATGGCATGGTGGCGGTGGCAAAAGTCCCCGCTGGGGCTTCGTGTCCAGCCAGTTCGTTGCTGGAACGGATGCTGAAGAGTGGCGTGATCGCCGGTGTGATTGAGCCCGCCTTGCACGAGGTTGAAACTCCGGCCAAAGAAGAGCGCGAGATTGTTGTCGCCAAGGGCACCCCCGTGCAAAAGCCGCAGGATGCACGGATTGACATCAAAGTCAGCTTTGCACTCAAGCTAACCGAGGACTCGCATCACAACGTCGATTTCAAAGAGCAGGGGCTTTTCCATGAGGTCAATGCCGCTCAAGTGCTCGCCGAATTGATACCCAAGCAAATTGGCAAAGCAGGGACGACAGTTCTGGGCAAGGAATTGTCGGTCTCCGAACCGAAGGACGTCGACATCGCTTCGGTATCGGGCAAAGGGACTAAAGTTGTGGCGACAGGAAATGGCCAAGTGGTGGCCGAGTTCGATGGCTTGGTCGTCCGCTCCCGTAGTGGCCAGCTTGAGATCCAGCCCACGGTCGAGATCACGGGCGACTTGGACATGCATACTGGCAATCTGACCACGCGCCTGCCGGTGAATATCCGAGGGGACATCATCGCTGGTTTTAGCCTGAAAAGCGACGCGAATGTCACCGTCGGCGGCGTGATCGAGGACGCGCGTATCTCAGTAAAGGGATCACTTACCTGTGCCGGCATTCTGCATGGCGACCATCGCGTCAAGACGCACGGCGACCTCAAGACCAAGCACGTCACCGGACGCGAAATTAAATGTCGGCATCTTGAGGTCGCGAGCGATCTTCGTGGTGCCAAGGTCTTCGCTATTGGCAATGTGACCGCCAAACAGGTGGTTAGCAGTAACGTGCAGTGCGGCGGCTCGATGGTCTGTGATTTATTGGGTCATGCTGCTGAGTTGGGCGGTGTCATCCAGGTTGGCATGAATCCGATGGCGGTGGCGCTGTGCCGTCTCGCCGAGCGTGAGCAGGACGTGATCAAAAGCGAACTCAGAGAGTTGCGGCAACAGACTAAACGGCAGGCAGCGTTGTTGAAGGGCGCGACCCAGGCAGATAAACGGCAACGGCACGCGCAGGAACTGCAACTAACGTTAGCCAAGTACGAGCGCGCGGCGAAGGGTCTGGCGGAGTGCGAGCGAGTATTGACCAATAAGACACTGCGCATGGGCAACAACCCGGAAGCCACCCTGACGGTCAACGAACGCATCTTCCCCGGTGTCGAGGTGCGCATTGGAGCTGATGCTGTGATGGTGATCACCAAACCGCTCGGCAAGACCATATTCCGACTCAAGGATGGCAAGGTCGCCTGGGACATGGCCATCGGTGAAACGAAACTGGAATCAGGCCCCTCTTAGTCGGCGAGTGCTGTGGCAGATGCCGACGATGCCGACGGCGAGGAAGCGGACAAAGACAAAAAATAACGCAGGGGTGATTTTTTGCACAAGTGCTTAGCGTACCGCCCATGCGCTATTTGCCCCTCCTCGCGGCGTGCCTATTGATCGTCAGTTGTGGTTCTACCGGTTTGCGGGTCCAACTGACGCCCGAAGAGCAGCGGCTTATGGCCTACTTGGCCCGTGACCCACGGGTAATTATCGAACACACCGAGCGGATGCTCGATGGGCATATTCTGGTGGTGACCAGCCAGGGACCGGTTCAACAGCGCTACATCATGGCTCCTGACGATCCCGCGCATGCCAACCTGCGTCTGCGGCGACTTGAGGACGCCTGCACGTTGGAAACGTTGCCCAATCCCCAGCGCGCTGGCGGGCATCAGACGTTGCGGTACTGACCTTAGATTACTCCTTTCAAGGCAACCGCAGAGGCGCAGAGGCCGCTGAGATCGCAGAGGAGAGCGATCTATGACACTCACCTTCAGGTGATCGGCACCGTGTACAGCCGCTACTTCCAACCCTAAGCCTCCGCGACCTCCGCGGCCTCTGCGCCTCTGCGGTTGCCTTGGGATGTTTGAACCGAGCACTCGAGGCCGACGCTCATTGATGCCATCCGGAAGTCGGGGCTACGAATCTATAAGGGGGTTGATGGCAGGCCGTTGTCCAATGGCTCTGGTGAGCGGAAATACGACCATGAGAACGCCTACCCACGGAGCACGATCATGTATCGGACCACCCTGCTAACGGGTCAACTCGGCCTTGTCGTTGTTGGCTGCCTGTTCGGGACGGCGGGCCTCACTGCCGCCGAAGGCGGCGGTGGTGGGAGTTCGAGTCGCGGACCCAAGATCGTCTCGATGTCGGTCACCGGCAAGCCGGTAAAGAACGATTACACGCTCAACCATTGCTACACTGATGTGCCGCTGACCAAGGACACGGTCTACGACAAGTCCAACGCGCCACCGCTGCCGAAGCTTGAAGAGCTGCAACTGGTTGATGCGGTGACCTTCCCCGAGCCAGGTCACGAACTGGCGATCACCTGGCATTTCACCGAAAAGGTGCGCGTCGGCCGCTTCATCAATGGCGACATCTACGTGGTCGGCCCAGTCACGGTGAAGGAGATCACTCCGGCTCAGCAGATGGGTGACGAGGTGCCAACGAGCGAACGCGTCCTCAAGGAAAACTTCCCCAACTTCACGATGAAGTACGGCCAAATCGAAGACATGGGCGAGGTGAAACGTCAGGTCATCCGTAATGGATCCGTTCTCAACAAGCCGATGTCCTCGGGCGCGGGCTGGGACAGCCGTATCCCGCAGGCACGCTTCATGCCCAAGGAGATCTCGAAACCGCCCTATGCGATGAAGCCCGGCGACTGCCTGATGTCGGTGAAGAGCATCCCGATCGATGAATTTGTTTTGCTCAACAACCACCAACCGACGACCCGCGTTGGCGCAGTGCTGACCTGCGTGAAAGAACCGCTACCAGCCGATGCGTTCCGTCCGTCGTTCCATCAGCGCAATCACAAAATCTACCTCGCCCGGAATCTGAAGCGCGAGTTGCTGTACAATCTGCCCAAGCCAGCGAGTGCGCCCAACGACGCCGGGGTGGTGCGGATGATCCGCCAGATCCAGTTGCCGTGGATCGGGGTGACCTCGGACTGGGGCTGGTGCAATCCGAGCGAGAACGGCCCAATGTACGGTCAGAACATGACCAACATCTGTGCGAATTCCGCGGTGATGCTCCAGCTCGACTACAGCGCGAAGCTCAAGGAACCGCTACTGATCAACTTCGTGCAGTACGGCATCGACCTGTACGGCGCGGTCGAGGCGGGCTACCAAAACTGGTTCGGCCACGGCGGCTACGGCAGCGGCCGCAAACTGCCGATCGTCATGGCGGGCATCATGCTTGGTGAATCGGACATGCTCGCGTTGGACACCAAATATCCCAAGGCGCGCTTTGGCGAAATGATGCAGGTCTGGTACGGCAAGCACTACCTTGGCCACACGACGATCTTCGCCAGCCACCCGCTGCAGTATCCCGAATCTCCCGAGCTCTACGGCCCGGCAGCGTACTTCGACAAGTACTGCAAAGAGAAGAAAGACAATCAGCGGGCGATTTCGTCAGGCCAAGGCTACCGCCACTGCTGCACGACGATCGAGTGGGTTGGCGAAGCGGTGGCCATGCGCCTCATGCGCGCCGAGAAACCGTGGGGCCATCCAGCATTCTTTGACTACATCGAACGCTGGATGAAGGAGGACACCAAGCAGTGGATGGACTACGCCGACTTCCTGAAAGAACACGGCGATACGGTCTTTGAGCGTGAACGCACAATGACGCGCAAGCCATTCGAGAAGAAAGTCTCGGAACCCTACTTTAAAGAAATGTACGATCAGTACTGGAATAATTTGCCCAAGGCGTTGCAGGGGCAGGAAGCGTACGCGAAATAGCGACGAGCTACGAGTTCCGAGGATCAATTTCGGGCGTTCAGCTCAGATATTTTTTGAATGCCTAAACCCGGGAACGCCGCTCTCCAGAGCGGCTCGAAATTCATGTTGAACAACAACGCCAGCGCATTGCCCCTGGCCGATTAGGAGATCGGCGTTCTCATGCAAAGAGAAAAACAGAAAAAAAGACACCCGCTTGATGTCAACTGACCGATAATCGCAGGCGCGTAGTTTCATCTCTGTCTGGTGACCGCCGACCTTGACCGGTGAAAATTGACTACCGGGTGCCAGTATGGGTCGCATCGTCGCTTGCGTCACAGTTTCGCATGGGATTAACTCGAAGAAATCTATCCGGTGTAATGGGCTGGTGGATATCGGCGCGTCGCGTTTGGTGTTACCCGCAGCGTGATGCATATGTGCGTCGCAAGAGCTGGTTGAGTCCATGCGCCAATGCTGACACTTCAGTGTATGCAGGGATCTTCCGACCTGTCGCCAGAGGATCTTGCGGCGATGAGCCCGGCGGAACTGCGGCAGGCGATCAACCGATTGCGCACGAGCGAGGCGCTGCTCTTGCAGTCGCAACGGGTGGCGCGGATCGGTCACTACGTCTTCACCGTCGCCATCGGGCAGTGGACCAGTTCGCCGACACTTGATGACATCTTCGGGATCACGGAGGCCAGCGTTCGCACGTTCGAACTCTGGCAGACCTTGCTCCATCCCGCAGAGCGGCTTGAGATGACCGCCTATTTTCGCGACGAGGTCCTCGGTCGGGGCCAGCCCTTCGACCGAGAATACCGCATCATGCGCCACTGCGATGGTGCCGAGCGCTGGGTCCACGGGCTGGGCACGCTTGAATCTGACGGCAGCGGTGGTCTGCGCATGTTCGGCACCATTCAGGACGTCACCGAGCGCAGACGCAGCGAAAATACGGTGCTCGAGGCCAAGCTGCGGCTGGACGCCTTGTTCCAGGGCGCGCGGGATGCAATTTTCATTGCCGAACCCGGAACCGGCCTCCTCTCCGACGCCAACCGCCAGGCCGAGTTCCTGATCGGCCGGCCACGCAGCGAACTGATCGGGATGCACCAGTCGCAACTCCATCCGCCTGAGTTGAACGAGCGGTTGCGCCACGTCTTTGCCGAGCACGCCAGCGGAGCAATACTCCGGACCGAGACCGAGGTGCTGCACCGGGATGGCAGCCGGATCCCTGTCGAGATCAACGGTAGCGTGGTTGTCCTGCCCGATGGCAGCCGCCTGGTCATGGGCATGTTTCGCGACATCCGCGATCGGGTGCGGCTGCAGGAACACCTCCAACAGTCGCAGAGGCTGACCGCGCTCGGCCAACTCGCCGGCGGGATCGCACACGACTTCAACAACCAGCTGACTGGCATCTCCGGCTACGCCGAAATGCTCATCAAGGAAGCCGGAGATCAGCGTCAACGCAAGTGGGCCGAGGCGATCTTCACTGCGGCGCAACGCTCAGCGGATCTGACTCGGCAGCTTCTGGCATTCGCTCGCAAGGGCATGACGTGTTATGCGGCAGCCGATATGCACCTGGTGATCACCGAGGTGGTCGAAATGCTGCGCCGCAGCCTCGATCGCCGCATCAGCATCGTGCTTAGACTGGCCGAGATGCCGTGTCTGGCCCAGGGCGATCCCAGCCAGCTGCACCACGCCTTGCTCAACCTCGCGATCAACGCCCGCGACGCCATGCCCGAGGGCGGCGAACTGTCCTTTGCCACCCGCATCGTTGCCCTCGCCGCCGACCACGGCGGATTCGGTAATGCTGCCGGGAACTTCATCGAGATCACGGTCAGCGACACCGGTTGTGGCATGACCGATGCGATCCGGAGGCGTATCTTCGAGCCGTTCTTCAGCACCAAGGAGCCGGGCAAGGGCACCGGCCTCGGCCTGTCCGCTGTCTATGGGGTGATCACGAATCACGGGGGCGCGATCACCGTCACCAGTACTCCCGGTCAGGGCAGCGTATTTACCCTCCATCTGCCCTTGCTCAAGGACGCGACGATCACGGCGACCTCCGATGCGTTGCCGGTCCACGCTCTGGTGGCGCACCGCATCCTAGTCGTCGACGATGAGGGACTGGTTGGCGGACTCACCGGCGAGATGCTTCGCAGTTTTGGCCACACCGTCGTCACCAGCACCAGTGCCGAGCAGGCGCTGATGCTGTGCCGGAACGAAGATCCCTTCGATCTCGTCCTCCTCGACCTTATGATGCCGCGACTCAGCGGCCGTGAGGCGTTCCTCGCTCTGCGTGCGATTGATCCCGGCCTGCGCGTCCTGATCGTTTCCGGGTACAGCCTCAACGGCGAGGTCCAATCCATCCTCGATCTCGGTGCGGTCGGATTCCTCCAAAAACCGTTCAGCAGCACCGACCTGGCCTGGGCTATCAAGAAGGCCGTGGGGCGCATGTTACCTAAACATAGCGATAGGATTTTTACCGCAGAGACGGGTATGTGATCGTGCGGACCAATTGGGTCAACAGCGTGGGACAACAATGGACGACCGTCAGTGCCAACGTAGGCCCTCATTGTTCTCGAAACGCCCGCGAGTGGAGGATCAGCATGTACGGCGGTACCAGAGAGCATGGAAACCAGAAGAGAGGCATTGCCACGGGCAGACTGAAGCCCAATGGTGTTCAGCTAAGAGGCTTTTCGAATGTCTAAATCTGGGAGCGCGGCACCAAGAACATGACAATGGGCAGTCCAGGCTCGGACAAGTCCTCGCCGTCGTTCGGCGCCGACGCCATGCCTATGGCGTCGCGTCCGCTACGCGGATGCCCTTACTC
>CAZZAM010000033.1:0-44669 GCA_964652775.1 uncultured candidatus Brocadiaceae bacterium
CAGCAGCGGCTTGTTGTGCGGCGACCTTATCAGCAGCGGCTTTGTCAGCAGCGGCTTGTTGTGCGGCGACCTTATCAGCAGCGGCTTTGTCAGCAGCGGCCTTTACTTCGGCTGCTTTCGCCTGATCAGCTGCCGTGGTGTCAGCCGGCGTCTTCGTTGTTGTTTCGGTTGGCAACGGGTCGGTTTGACCGGGGGTTGGCGCAGTCTGCTGCGTTGGCGGTGCAGTGAGTATGGGTTTGGGTGACGGCGACGTGGAGATGGCTGCTGACGGTGTCGAGTGCGGAGCTGGTGTATCGGTCGGTGGCGATGTGGTTTTCCCGCCGCCAGGCAGCAGGACGGCGCCCGCAGCAACCAGCGCCGCGACGATGACACCAGCGATGATCAACGGCGCTTTGCTTTTCGCCGGAGCCGGTGCGGCGGCGACAATGGTTGCCGCATTGGCCGCTGCGGTTGATGGCGCGATGATCGTGTTCGCGGTAGCTGACGGCGGCAATCCGGTTGGGCGAGTTGCCTCTTGGGCGGCGGTGGTGCCGGACAAGTTCGCCATCACGGTGGCTGCGGCGGCGCCCTTGGGCGAGAGATCGGCCCCGACGGTTGCGCCCTGCTGCGCCTGACCGCCACTGACCATGGTCGCCGCCGTGCGATCCACCGTCGCTGGTCCAGCGACCAACGTTCCGGCGGTGGTGCCGCCGCTGGGATGACCGCTGTCGCTACCTGCACCCAACAGTTCGCGCGCATCACGCGGCAGGAGGAGTCCCTGCGCGGGCAGCGACTCGATCGCCTCGACCAGCTTCTGCGCCGAAGCCGGCCGTTTCGCAGCGTCCTTTTCCAGGCATTGGTAACACAATTTGACGATGGATTCAGGGACGTTGTCGAACAGGCCCATTGGATTGGGCAGTGGATCATTGATGTGTTTGTAGAGCAGACCGTGCAGGTTGGCGGCCTGGAACGGATAGCGGCCCGAGAGCATGTAGAACCAGGTGATGCCAAGGCTGTAGAGATCACCAGCGTGGCTGATCTCTTCACCGCGACAGGCTTCGGGGCTCATGAACAACGGCGTGCCCATTGGCGCGCTTTGCATCGTGAGCGCGGTAGATTCAGCGGCTTTGGCGAGGCCGAAGTCAACCAGCTTGGCGATGCCCTTGCGGGTCATCATGATGTTGTCGGGTTTGATGTCGCGGTGGACGACCTGCTGATCGTACGCCGCTGCCAATCCATCCGCGCACATACGGATGACCGCGGTGGCCAGGCGCCAATCAATCGGTTTGCCGACGTGGCTCTTCAGCGAGCGACCGCCTTCGATCAACTCCATGATCAGCAAGAGATGCAGGGCGCCGTCGGGTCCAGGGAACTCTTCGCACTCGATGACGCCGACGACATTGGGATGACTGACCTTGGCGAGGACCTGCGCTTCGCGCTTGAAACGCTTGACCATGTCCTCGTTTTCAAGCAAGTGGGTCGCGATGCGTTTGATCGCGACTGGCCGCTTCAGCGACAACTGTTCGCCGCGATACACTTCACCCATCGCGCCCTTGCCCAGCAAGTTGCCGATCATGAATCCGCCGATTTTGGTGCCAGACGCCAGCATGAGATCAGTCGGGGTGCGGGGTGAAGCGGACGGGACAAGGTGCGGTGGAAAGAAGAACCCCCACGCTGGGGTGAGGGTTGCGCGGCGCGTCAGACGCGAGCAGCGCTGCTGTTCACGGCCTGAAGCGCGATTGTTCGACGGACTTGTAAATCGGCTTGGTCCGGTCGGCCCAGGTTAGTTTGCGAGTCTGAACGTCGGTGAGTTCGAAATCGACAAAATAGGCTTTTTCCGATTTTCTGCCGAGGTAGTCATTTTGGCAATTGATCGTGCCCTTGAGTACATAGTCGGCGGCCGCCTCCTGGCCCATCTCCTTCATCTTGGCGGCATAGGCGGCCTGGTCTTCGAGAATTTTGCGGGTTTGGTCGGCATCATCGAGGATGTCAACCTTGCCGGAGTTGATCAAGGCGTTGCGCAGCTCTTTGACGAAGACGTCGGTGGTGATGACCTCACCATCAGCGCGCGGGATGAACTTGCCGATCACCACGATCGGGTTGCGCTTCTTGGCTGCTTTGAAGTTGTCGATCCATGCGGCATTGAGCGCCAGTTCGACGATCTCCTTGGATGTCTCTGCCGCGTCGACGGCGCTCCACCGTCCGGTCAGTTCCTTGGGCCCACCGCCACGAACGATGGTGGTTTCTCCACAACCACTCAGTGCCAAGGCGCCGAGAACGAGCGCGGGAACAATGGTGAGGTTCAGGAATGGGCGAAGCTGCATGATGGTCCCTCTGGTTGTGCGGGAGTATGGAATCATCCGACATTTTGCCAGAACCTGCTTTGCGGGTGGTTCCAAGCATAGGTTACACGGATTTTGTCGGCTTCAGCGCCAACCAACACATAGCCCCAGGCCAAAGGCCTGGGGCTACTAGGTCATACGAAGTAAAGGCGTCGATCAGTGCGCGGCTGGAGGAGCGGCTGGAGTCCCTGGTGCAGCTGGTGCAGGCGTGGCCGGAGCTGGGGCTACGCCGGCTTCGGGAATCGCCCCGGCGGTGGTTCCGGCCTCGGGCTGCTTCGCATACGGGGCCACACCGTTCGGGTAGGGGCAGGGCATCGGTGCTGGGAAGGTACGGGCAGGGACGATAACCAAACGTCCGGCCGGCACTTTGACGGTGCCAAGCTCCTGAGTTCCAGCTGTTGTCTGGATCGAGACCGACTGTTCGCCGGCAGGCACGATGGCGAGGGCCGCTTCGACGCGGTTCGGCAGCAGTCCCCAGTGGCGGGTGTCGGCTGATTCCGAAGCGCTGGCAAGGGCGTGGCTACTGGTGCCCAGCAAGGCTGCGATAATCTTTTTATTATTGTCATCGCCAGCGGCTGCCTCGGCAGCCTTCTCTGCCGCTATCGCCGCAATGTGCTTGGCAACGACGCGTCCGAGCGTCTTGGCCAAGATGCCTGGCTGGAGATCCTTGAGCGTCGAGCGCGAAAATGCGTCGATGTCATCAACGACCTGCAGCTTGACGTCTTTGCCACCGATGATGGCCGAGCCAGGAGCTGGGATGGCATTGTCGCCACGGTGCACCGGCATTTCGAATCCGATCCAGGTGCCGGGGTTAATCTGGCCAAGCACTTGTCCAACAGCGCCGATAACGGCGGCGACGTCGGTCCAGCCTTGTGCGACTTCACTGCCCGGACCCTTTGCCCAGCACGATGCGGCGCCAAGTCCTGCGTTGCCGGCTGCGAATGCGCCGACGGCGGTCACCGTCACGCCACGCAGCTTTTCGTCTTCACTAACGTCCGGCGCAGCGAGGACGCCGACGACGAAGTTCATGCTCAGCACGTCGATGGGCGTGACCCAGTCGGCGTGGTTGAGGACCAGGATCAGACCCTGGTCCTTGGCGAGCGGTTTCACCGAGCCATCAAGCGTGATGCCGACTTCCTGAGCCAAGGATTCGAGACCCTTGGGATCATAGTCGCTTCCGACTAAAATGGTGAGTTGCTGAACGACTGCAGGAATGCCGGACACTTCGTAGCGCAGATTACTGGCACCACCGAGAGTCGTCGCCATTTTCTTGTAGGCGCGGCAGGCGGCAGCGAGCTGGGTGAACGCGAAGCCTTGGTCGTCGCGCGCGCGTAATTCGACTGGCGTGGCCAGGTACACACACGCGGCGATGACGCGGGCGTAGGGATCGTCCTCGTAGCGCAGGCCAGGCACTGTGTCTTTGGTGTACTGGATCTTCTCAATCGTCATGCCACGAGCGATGTTGTTCATCGCCTGAACTGACATGTCGAGATTGGGTTCTTCGCCCGTAACTGGCGGCATGATTTTCTGCGCGCGTTGTGCTGCGAGGATGGCCGCGATGGTGCGGTGGTAGTCGACCAAGATGTGCTCGAAGCTGTAACCGGCGTAGGCCTGAGCGTTGTCGTTGGCGATATAGGTGCCGACTTCACGGGTGAGCGACGCAGTGCGGTTCTCGATCACCAACTGCGCTGCGCGATCAAGATGTTGCAGCGCGCCCTGGGTGTCGCCGCGCTGCGTATCGATCGCGCCGCGTTCCATGCGCCACAGCAGTTCGTTCTTCGGGGGAACGTCGTCCGCCTCAACGAGATCCTTGGCGTCCGCAGATGGCAGGTCGCCCTTCTGCACACAGCCGTACAGATCATTGACCTTGGGGATCGCCTGATTGTATGCGCCCGATTGCACGTCGTAGACCATCTCTTGACGGACTTTGACGGCGTTGACACAGCCAACGAGGGTGAGGGAAGTAGTCGCGGCGATGGCGAGGAGAGTGCGGGAGATCATGGGGCGCTGTTGTGCAGATGGCGGCCACTCCTTGCAAGCGGGTTCTCTAGGATGGCGGACCATGTTCTGCGTCAGGTGTACTCTGTTGATATTATCGAGGACCAATTAGGACAACGAGACCAACGAATTACCGATGGTCATTGTCTTCGCGCCTTGCTGCTAGGTCAGAAGAACGCGCTCAACCCGAATGAGGCCTGCGTTGCTTCGTGGCCCCAGGCACGCATCCAGCCCCAACTGATGTCGATCGACAGGTCGGATGTCAGGCGCAGGCCGAGGCCAACGTCAGCGCGGGTTTCGCCGCCATGCAGTGACCCGCCCCAGGCCAACGAGCGTATCTGCGTTTCAGCCGTGAGTGGTCCCATGCGATAGCGCAGTCCGGCCTCAACACCGAGGCCAGCCGCCGGTTGGGCGACGTCATCAACCAGGCGCGCATCAGCTAGCGCAAGTGCGTAGATTAACGCATTGGGTGACGCCAACCAGGAACCGCCCATGCCGACGGCTAAGACGCCATGCTGGGTCAGGCCATGATCGTGAGTGTACGTGCGTTCGCTGCCAAGATGTGCACTCCAGGCGACGCCGGCCAAACCGACCTGTCGTTGCGACAGCGACTCTACCGTCAGGAGATCGACTTGTTGGAGATGTACGCGATCGTGCTCATACCACCGCGCTTCGGCACTGAGGACCGTCAGCGCATCGCCGAGTGGGATCGTCTGCGCTGGATCAAGCGCGGCATGCCATGCGGGACGCACGGATAATCCCACGTAGGATTGATGATCATCACGGCCTGCGCTCAGTGCTATCCGTCCGCAGCGATGGTCTTCTATGGGATCATGAGTTGGAGCTTCAGCTGGTTGTCCATCGCGATCCAGCGCGACACCAACGCCAATGAGCTTGGCGGCATGTGCAGCGCGCACGACATCGAGCGGTGTGGCGAGTCGGCCCAGACTGGCGCGTACCTGCGCTGCTGGCCGCGCTGCATCGAGCAGTCCCGCGATGCCACTGGCGCAGTTGTCATTGAGCAGCCGATATGCGTGACGCTTGCCGATTTCACTGGCGATCGCATCCAGCAGGTGATGGAACTCCGCATCGGTCAACTGCAGATCGTAGCGCCACAGCGTGCGTCGCTCGACGCGTTGGTAGTCGCGCCGTACCCTGTCCCACGGCGACGTTTCGCAGCCGCCTGTGTAGCCGCCAAATAAACCTTTCCAGGCAAGCGCGGGAATGCTGTCGTCACCGATATTCGCCGCCCACGCCACGGCAATGTCGCCGCCTTTACCATGAACGAGGATCAGCACATGGCCGAACATTCCGGCAGCACCACTTGCGGCTGGAGCCGCATAAATCAGCGCGGCGCGATCAGGAGCGAAGGCGGACCAGGGTGTCGTCGGAGGTGGCTCAGCGGCAACCATCGAACTGGCAACAGAGATACAAAGCAGCACAGAGGGCCACATAGACGATGGAAAAATTGAATGACGCGAACGCTGTGTGTGTATCCATAGCTGACGTGTCGTCGTCGCGGTGGATATCAGCCATTGCGATCCTCTGTGGCCCTCTGTGGAACTCTGTGTCCTCTGTGGCATAAAGTAAGTTAGCAAGGCGCGGGAAATTAGGCCAACTGCTGGAGCCGCACCAATTCGGCATAGCGTCCGTCCTTGGCAACCAATTCTGCGTGGGTGCCGGATTCCAGGACCGTACCGGGTTGAAGGTCGTCCTTCCCAGCAAGCACATAGATACGGTCGGCGTGTTGCACGGTGGCCAAGCGATGGGCAACAACCACGACGGTGCGGCCACGCATCAACTCTTTGAGTGCAGCCTGCACGTGTTCTTCACTCTGTGCATCGAGCGCACTGGTCGGTTCATCGAGCAACAGAATTGGCGCATCGCGCAGGAGTGCGCGAGCGATGGCCACGCGTTGACGCTGGCCGCCCGACAGACGTCCACCGCGATCACCGACGCGAGTTTGGTAGCCGAGTCCGCCTTCGAGGCGCAACACATCATCGTGTAAATTCGCGCGCCGCGCCGCTTGTTCGATCTCGGTCGGAGTCGCCTCGGGCCGACCATAGGCGATGTTGGCTAGGATCGTGTCGTCGAACAAGAATGGTTCTTGTCCGACGATCGCGACATGCGGTGCAATCGACGACAGCCGATAATCGCGGATATCGACGTCGTCCCAGGTGATGCGGCCACCGGTGACATCGTGAAAGCGAGGAATCAGGTCCATGAGCGTGGATTTGCCGCCGCCACTGGAACCGACTAACGCAACGGTACGTCCGATGTCGATTTCCAAATCAATACCGCGTAGCACATCACCGGAGTCGGGCGCATAGCGGAAACGCACGCTCTCAAAGCGCAGGCGCTGCCGTGGTGCTGGACAGACTGTCGCCGTGCTGCGATCGGGCAGGGCGCTCGGCCGATCGGTGAGGGCGAAAATGCGCTCGGCCGAAGGGATTTGTTCCTGCATGTCGCTGTAGCCACGTTGGGCGTCGCGCAGCAGATTCATCAGCCGCGCCATGCCGCCAAGGAACACGAAGAGCGCGGCCGGTTTTACCCAATCGTGAGCATAGAGCCACGCGCAGGACATCAGGCCAAGTCCAGCCAGGGTGAAAACTGCGAAGCCGGTCACCGCATCGCTTTGCGAACGGGTCTTGGCTAGTTTCATGTTCGCGCGAACCAATTCTTGGTTGGACGATGCGTAGCGCGCGACTTCGCGTTCCGCTGAGCCCATTGCCTTTATCACGCGTATTCCAGCGGTGATTTGCTCCATGACACCAAAGTTGCGCTCCATGCTGTCGCGCGCCTGTTGCGATCGATCGCGTGTCCGGCGCAGCAGTGGCCAGATGATCAGGGCCGTTGGCAGCAGCACGGCCAAGACAACCACCGCGAGATGCCACTCGACCCAGACCAGACCGACCGCCATCGCCAGGGCCTCGAATGGTTTCTGGACAACTTTTCCGTAGAGCAGTTGTTGCAGGCGCAGTGTGTTGATCAAATCCGTGGTCATCCGCGTCAACAGATCACCGCGTGCCAGGTCCTGGTGAAAGCGCAGGTCAAGATTGACGAGATGGCCGAGCACGCGGTTGCGCAGGTCTTGCATCGTTCGGTTGGCGGCTAGCTGACCGAACCACCAAGCGCCGTAGGCGGCAGCCCCAGCGATTGGTGCCAGCGGGAGCACACGCACGCCAAGATTCCACAAGCCATCGACGACTTGTTGGCGCTGCTCTGGAGTCAGGGCCTTATCACCCGCCGAACCAAGGAGATCAATCAGCGCTGGCAATTGCACCATCAGTACAGCCATCAATCCGCTAAACGTCAGAGCACAGCCCAGTGACGCCACAATCAGCCATTTGTAGCGCCAGCCATTCGCCAGCACACGCTTGATGATCGGCCAATCGCCGCCTGGTGGGTGATCCATGCTGGTGGTCACGCGATCGGTGGCTGGTCAGAAGGAATATGGACGACTGTTCCCGGCTTGATTTGTTCTAGGCCGATAAGGGTTGCGGAAACAAACGGCAGTAAATCAGGCAAGCGATTGGATCGACTGCGCGGTACGTGAAAGCCGATGCGAGTCGAACAGGGGTTTTGCTGATGTTGTATGCCCTGATCCATGGTCAGGAGACAGTCGAAGCTGGCCTCTGCCAGTGCGATAAGGCGTCCGTTCTTTACCCCGAGCCAACGCATGTCGCGCACGGTGGCGATCGCGTGTCCAGGAAGAATTCCTGCCAGTCGGACTGGCACGTTCTCATCAAGCAGAATCCGCATCAGGCTACGAGCGAATGCCGGTGGTGCTCAAGCAGGGCTACGACTTGTTCACGAGTGACCGTGGGAAAGTCGGTCAGGAACTCACCGATGCCATCGCCGGCCTCGAGGTAATCGTAGAGTGTCGCCACGGGGACACGGGTTCCGGCGAACACGGGGGTCCCACCGAGTAGGTCGGCATCGATCGTCACTAAGGATGCGGGTGCCTGCATAGGGCCTCCAATGGGGCGTGGTTCGGTGGTGAACGTTAGCGGTTGCGATCGCCAGAGGAAGGCCGCGCCAGCGCCAACCGCTTGCCAGTCCCGGTCGCCGACAACACTCCGCGCCCTGCATGGGCGAACTCTCCGATCGGTACAAGGTGTTGCAGAAGAAGGTCGAGCACTTCGCCGGTGTGGTCGATCTCGCTGGCAAGCAGCAATTCATTGCGCGCCTTGAAGCGCGGATGTCAGACGCTGATTTCTGGAACGACCCGACCAAGGCCCAGGCGCAAGTCGCGGAACTCAAAACGCTGCGCGCGGTGACCCAGCCGTGTCAGAACCTCGCCAAGTCGGTTTCGGACAACATGGAATTATTGGAGATGGCGGAGGCCGAGAGCGATCAGGCGACCATTGCCCAGATCGACAGCGAACACGCCAAGCTGACCGCCGCCTACGAGACGCTGGAGCTCAACCTCGCACTCGGCGGCAAGTATGACCACTGCAACGTGTTTCTCCGCATTACGCCTGGTGCTGGCGGCACTGAGAGCCAGGACTGGGGCGAAATTCTTTTCCGTATGTATGCGGCCCACTGCGTCAAAGTCGGTTGGAAGATGGACGTCATGGAAATGCAGCCCGGCGAAGGCGCCGGCATCAAGGGCTGCACGTTGCGGATCAGCGGTGAAAATGTCTATGGCTACATGAAGTGCGAAATGGGCACCCATCGTTTGGTGCGCATCAGTCCCTTCGATGCCAACGCGCGTCGTCACACTAGTTTCACCGCTGTCGAAGTCACGCCCGAACTCGATGACGTCAGCGACGTGGTCATCGACGACAAGGAATTGCGCGTTGATACGTTCCGCGCTGGCGGCGCTGGCGGTCAGCACGTCAACAAGACCGACTCAGCGGTGCGCCTGACCCACATTCCGACTGGCGTCGTCGTTGCTTGCCAAAGCGAACGCAGCCAGGTGCAGAACAAGGGTGCTGCGATGAAGCTGCTCATCGCGCGCGTCCAGCAGCTCAAGGACGTCGAACGGCTCGACGAGTTGAAGGCGCTTGGCGGTGAACGCGGCACCATCGGCTGGGGTCACCAGATCCGCAGCTACGTCATGATGCCATACCAAATGGTGAAGGATTTGCGCACCGGTCACGTGACCAGCCAGATCCAGGGCGTCCTCGATGGCGACCTCCAGCCGTTCCTTGATGCCTATCTGCGCTGGATCATCGCTGGTCGGCCAGATCGCAAGGGCGGGGATGCCGGTGACGGTGATGGCGGGGGAGTTCTCGCATAAGCGGCCGGAGCGGACGTGTGTTTTCACATCGCAACATCTGCGTCATCCGCGCAAGCTGTGGACAGCATGCGGATGCGGTCACTGCACCGTAAATCCACGTTTGATCGCCTGGGCGCGAATCGCAGCGATGATGACGTCATCGAGTGTTTGAGCACCGTCTGGTTTAACTTGCGCGGCAAGGAAGCGCTCGCGCTCGACGGTAAGTTGACCGATGCGTTTCTGGATCGTTGTGCGTTCAGCGAGTTTGCCGGCCAGGTAGGCAGCACGTTGGTCGGGGGTCAAGTTGCGCATGCCTTCCGGTAGGTCGTCGAGTGCGATCGTCGCCAGCGCCACGGCTTTGCGTTCAACTGCATCGACCAGATCCCAGTGACTGTTGCAGTAATTGGCCGAAGCTTTGGCGCAGACGCGACTGGCAAAAGAAGACGCAGACAACTGCATGGAGTTGGTGTCCTGAGCGACCTGATTCTCAGCGCCTACAGCACCCGCACGCCCATAGGGCACGTAGGTGCCGTTGATCTCGCGACCCAAGCGTGCCAGCTCTTCATCCTGCGGCGTTGGTGGAACGACGACGGCTCGGCTGTGATCGATCGCCGCGTAGGCGCCGTTGCCGAGCTTGGCACCGTCACTCCAGCCACTTCCTGCGCCCTCCTGGCTGTTGCCGCAATAGATGGTGTTGATGACGATCCCGCGCGAGGCGACGGCTTCGACGCACGAGGCGCGGTAATCAGCGGTTCCTTGGGTGAAGGGTTCATTGCCAGCGATGATCATCACCTTGAGGTCCGCTGGATTGCTGCTCCACACCAATCCGCGCGTGGCCGCGCGGATGACGGATCCGCAATACTCATCACCACCATTGGTGGTTAGCGCAAAAAGCTTCTGCGATACCAGATCAAGGTCGGTCGAGAACGGCAGCACTTGGCGCAGATGTTGTTCTTCAGCAGCAATGCGCGTTTGCCCGTATTCGTAGAGCGCCACTTGGAGAACTGGCGCTCGACCACCCCGCGTTGCGTGTCCCAGGCTGTTGACGATGGCCCACAGTTGACTGCGCGCCTGATTGATCAGCCCGTCCATACTATTGCTGGTGTCGAGGAGCAGTGCGATCTGGATCAGTGGCGCGGCGTCGACTTTGGCGGCGGCGGACGGGCTGGGTCCTGATGTTGGTGACTCACCGGCTGTGATCGGCGCGGTCGCAGCCAAGATGAGGGAGAGGGTAGTTGAGCAGATGAGCATACGCATGGTGAATCTCCGGAGATGCTACCAAACGTAGGAACGACGGCGGGTCGATGGGTAACGGATGTGTCACGACGTCGGTGATGGCCCGAACTGAACGGCACAGGTGGAGGGGCGAACGTGGCACGATCGGCTGGTGAAGGACCTGCGCACGTACCATGTGACCAGTCAGAGCCAGGTCGTTTTAGGTGGTGAATTACAGCCGTTTCTTGACGCCTACCTGCGCTTGGTCATCGCTGGCCGACCGGACCGCAAGGCGCGGTCAAAGGCGACTAGACGCGACGGGATCTGGACCGGAAGCGCAGCGCGACGAGGAGCAGCCCGGCGAGTGTCCCGCCAGCTCCGCAGCCACCGCCGCCACCTCCACCACCAGCGGTTGCGCCACCACCGCTCCCACCAGTTGCGATCGTGAAGGTAGTGCTGGGCGATGCCCCACTGGTGTTACTGGCGAGATCGGTCGCGGTGACGGTCGCACTGTGACTGCCGGTGCTGAGGCCGCTGACCGTCCAGGACCAGCTGCCAGAACCATCAGCTGTAGCAGTGGTCGCAACGACGCTGTCGATGCTGATTGTGATCGTGGCACCTGCCTCGGTCGTGCCGGACAAGATCGGCGCGGCGGTGTTGTTGTTGGTCACAGTCGGCGCAGCCGGTGTCGCTGGCGGCGTGGTGTCGGCGGTGACGGTGAGGACGAATGTGTCGTTAGCGGTCAAGCTGCCGGCATCGGTCACGGTGACGGTGATCGTGGTGCTGCCGGTCTGATTGCTGGCTGGCGTGATGGTGAGCGTGCGCGAGGCGGTCGAACCCGAGAGCGCCAGATTGCCATTGGGCACGAGCGTGGTGTTCGATGAAGTGGCCGTGACGACTAGTGAGCCGACCGCGGTTTCCGTATCACCGATGGTACAGGTGACAACGACGGCGGTGTCTTTCTGCGTGCTCCGATCGGCGATGTTAGCGATGGTCGGCGCGGTGTTGCTGCTGCCGGTCCAATCGACGAAGGCGCCCTGGCTGAGGTTGCCGTACGAGCCGGTGTTGCCCGTGTGCAATCGTGCGGCACGCACCATGTAGGTCGCGCTTGCGAGCGGTGCGGTGTCAGTGTAGGTGGTCGCCGTGGTCGGGCTGCCGGTGAGTCGCGTGAAGGTTCCGGCGGCGCTGGCGGCGCGATAGACATGATATCCCTGGAAACCACCCGCAGCGGCTTGGGCTGATGCGGTCCATGACAGCACAGCGCTCGATGATCCGCTGATCGTCGGCGCGGTCGGCGGGGCGAGCGCATGCATGCGCAGGGTCGGATCGCCGAGCAGGCCGACATGCACCATGCCCGCTCCATACCCGGTTGGATATAATCCGCTGCCGTTGTTCTGGGTTAGACGAGCGCAGGTGCCGATGGTGCCGCCCATCGCCATGGGATGGGTGTGCCAGTGCGGTCGGCCAGCCCAGCCGCAAGTCAGGCCCAGGCCTGCGGCAGCAAGGGGTGCGCGCATGAATGCGTTTGCGACATCCCAGTCGCCGTGGTAGCTGCCGAACAGGAGCGTGAACACGGCATTCGATGGGGTACTGGCGAAATTGGCGGTGCTACCGACGCCGCCAGCGCTGGTGTACGAGCCGCCCCCGCAACCGTAGGCGAACAAGTAACTGTTGGTGTTCAGGGTCGTGAACCAATCGAGGGCACTGACATTGGATGGTCCGATCAGCGTGCCGAAGTTACGCCAGCCGCTGACCGCGAAGGCCTCGCCTCCAAAGTAGCCGAAGTTGTCATCAACCAATCCGCGTTCAGGCGCAGCCAGCGCGGCGTGACGCCAGTTGTGATCGCGGTCGAGGTACTGGCGCAGCAGGCGAACTTCAGTCACTGCGGCGGTTTCGCCCGAGATCGTGAACGAGGTCATGCGACTGAGGTCGATGCGCCCGACTTGCAATTCCAGAACCGAGGGGAACGCAGCCTGATCGAACTTGCCGTCGCCGGGGATATTGCGGTTGCGCGGATCGGTGGCGCTGGTGCTGTTCACCGTGGTGTCGGTCCAGGTGCCATCGATGTCGCCGTAATAGCCGTCGGCTGGCCAGGCGCCGCGGTGATCGGGATGGCCATCGGGATTCTGGTCGCCGGAGTACGGCACCGGCACATTGCCGAGCAGCAGCACGGCTTCGACGGCCGCATCCGCGGTACGGTCGGCTTGGATCAGACTACGGATCGCCACCGGGGTTTGCGCGGTCGTCACATCGTGCCGCAGGACTTTCCAGCCATCGCCGCGCAGATCGCTGATCAGGCGAGTGATCTCTGCGGCCAAGGGCGTGGCGATCGTGGACTCGACGATGAGCACCGCCGTGCCACGGGATTCGACCGCGGAAATCTGAATGCCAGCCCAGCATTGGCCGATGGCGGTGTAGGTGGTGGTTCCGTCGCTATAGGACTGATCGGCTTTGTATTCATAGGTGGTGCCGACAACGACCGTGGTGTCGGTCCAGGTTGTACCGCTGCCGGCCACGGTTGCGAAGATTGCGCCCCACGCCGGCGCGGTAGGAGCCTTGCGGTAGATGCGTGTGCTCGTGATGGTGAACCCGGCGGAGTGCGTCGGCCAGGACAAGGTGATCTGGTTGCTGGCGATAGTCGCGCTGAGTTCGACGCCCGAGTCGCGGGGCACCGGCGTCGCCGCGATCGCGCCGTTGGCGAGCAGCAACAACAGTAGGGCATGGAATTGCGGGCGTCGGCGAGAGCCACCATGGCGACCTGTCAGCATGGCGAAACGCTGGAGGAACGCGCCAAAAACCACGAAGATGAGTCCCAGGCCGCCACCCAAGCCGCAACCACCGCCCCCGCCTCCACCACCAGAATCTGCACTCGTTGGCGTGGCTCCGCCGCCGCCACTACCGGAGACCGTGGCGGTGACCGCTGTGGTCGGTGCACTTTCATTCAGGCGGGTGCCTTGGGCGGTGACGGTGAGCAGATGTATGCCGGTCGCGAGTGGCGATGCGGCGGTCCAATTCCAGTTGCCCGAGCCGTCAGCTGTGCTGCTGCCGATCTGCGTGGCGTTGTTGTACACGCGAATGGTTGCTCCGGCCACGGCGGTTCCGACGAAGCTCGGCAACGTGCTGGCCATTCCAGCCGTGCTGGTGATCAGCGGTGTCTGTGTGGCCGGTGCAGGGACGAGGATGTTGGCGATCCGGCGCAGCGTGGAGCCGCCATAGAGATACAGATCATCGCCGCGGAAGAATAGGTTCATCTCGCCATAGGCGTAGAAGGTATTGTCGAGCACAACGGTGTAGGAGCCATCGCTGGGATCGATGCGATACAAGGCCGAGTGGTTGTAGAACACCGCATCGCGGTACCACCGGAACATCCAGATGAAACCATCAGGTCCGAGGACCAGTCGGCTGTTGTAAGCGGTGATGCTTTCGGCGAAGGCTTTGCCGGGCAGGACGAGGTCGTAGCCGACCGATCCATCACGGATATCGACGGTGAAGACATGCGTTTCAGCGACCCCGAACATGATGCCAGGTGCGACCTCGACAGCCTTGTTCATCGCGACGCCGGGAATAGGAACGATGGTTCGCTCGATCGTTTTGGTTGCGACATCGAAGATCAGCAAGCTGGGGTCGGTGCTTGCGTACACCAGCTTGGTCCCGCCCAGTGCTGGCTTGAGATCGTTGATGTCGTGGGTCAGGAACGGTGTTCGCAGACTGCCGGTCGCCTCGGTGGCGGGGTTGTACCAGCCGACTTCACCGCCGGATGAATCGCGTTCGTGACGCGCGCCAACATACACCAGGCCATCAGCGCCAAATGTCGAATAGAACTCATGCTTGCCGATCGTCACATGGGTCTGATACGGATTGATACTCGTGTCGAATTTATTGGTGGTCGATCCGGTCAGGGTCCAACTGCGCGATCCGTCGTAGCGCAGATGGCCAGCCGTGTAGCCGCAGAAGTAGGCAGTCCCCTGGTTGATGCTCGCGTCATAGAGGTTGAAGGTGGGATATCCCAGGATGGTCGTCTGACCGCTGGTGGTGTTCCAGAGATACACTGGGCCATAGAACGCAGAGAATCCCATCAAGTGCGAGTCGTCCCACGGGTACAAGCGTTGGATGCCGACCGGGATCAGACGGAAATTCGCCACCGTCGCTGATTGCCAGGTCGAGGCCCCAACCGTGCGCCAGCGGATGGTGGCAGCGTTGTTCGCGCTGTTGGGATACGCGTTGTCCAAGTTCACTTCGTAGCCCAGCAGCGGCGCGTTGCTGACTCCATCCACCGTGTTGCCGCGTTGGCCATTTTCGGACAGCAAATTGGGTGGGGGATTATTCACGGTGTAGGCGGTCAGCACCGGCGCGCCGTTGGTGAGGTGATACCAGCGCACCACATTCGCAGCGTCGCGTCGGTAATAATAGCGCGTGCCGTTCGTGCTCTGGCGGACGAAGCCCAAGGTGTCGCCGACACCCGCCCAATAGAGCGTCTTGGACTGCGTGACGGTATCGTAGACGCTCAGGTACCACGGATTCTGTCCAAGGCCGACATACAGATACCGTGTGTCCGCGCCGAGGGTGTAGGCATACTGACCATTTCCAGTTTGGGTGGTGTCCATCCGTCCCAGCCGCTCAAAGGTGTCGGTCGGCGGATGATAGCGATCGACTCTTCCTTGCACTGCTTGACCGACATAGACCCAGCCGTCATCGCCGATCTCGCTGTAGTATCCGCCGACATCGGACAGTTGAGCGATCTGCCGGGTTGCACCCGTCGTCGGATCGTATTCCAGGAGATAGCCCTTCGCGTCAGCTTCGCCGGATCCCACATACACTTTGCCATTCGGATGCAGTGAGGTGCAGCGCACGCCCGGGCGACCCAGCACGCCATCGACCAGGCGCGTGGTGCCCTGAGTGAGATTCACATCCAGCACCTGCATCGGCGTGGTGCCGTAGTTGGCGAGGTAGAAGAGGAGGAGATGCGTATCGCCGTTCAACCGGAACAGATGCTGCCGCTCTTGCGTGTTCGCCGACAGCATGGTGCCGAGATTAGTAACGGTATATGGCGCAGGGGTCAGCGTCAGTGATGTGGCCGCTATCATGGTTGTCGGTAACAACACGCAGAGCAACGCGCCGAGAATTCTCATGACGCGGCTCCCCAACCGGTCGGCGACAGAAGAAGCACAAGGTTGATTCATGACGGTGGTCCTGCAGCGGGTTCGGCAGCACCTCGAACTGCAATGAGTCTCACCGCTTCAAGTGATTTTCAGCAGCTTAAGGCGCCCGGACACCCCTCCGTGTCAGTCCAGCCGGCGCGTAAACCTGACCGCTGGTAGAGGGGGTGTGTGAGTGAGCCGACGAACGGCTTCCACGCGTGATGTATCGTCGTTTGCGTTGATAATTCCAAGTGCTCCCACAGCACAAAATCGATGGCTCGGCCCCCTTGGAAGGGCTGTCCCATGGCCTAGGGTGTGGCCTCTCATGACCCCCATAGAAGCTGCAATCTCCGCTGCCGTTGTTGCCCTGGTCGTGGGTTACCTGATTGGTCGGGTTCAGGCGTCCAAGGCTGCGAGGCGTGTTCACGAGGCCGAAGCCGGTCGCCTGCGTGCCCAGGCTGAGGCGGACATCGCCAAGCAACGATCGCAAGGCGAGGCCGATGTCGCCAAGCTGCGCGCTCAGGTCGAGGCCGATGCGAAGAATGCCGCCGAGCGCGCGCTGGTCAGCGAGCGGGCGAAGCTGGATGGCGAGATTCGCAAGCTGTCTGCTTTGCAGGAAACGGCCACCGCCGCTGAGGTCCGCGCGCAACGTCGCGGTGAAGACGCCGACCGTCGCGCCGAAGAAGCGGTGAAGCGCGAACAGGCAGCGCGTGAGCGCGAGGCGGCTCAGCAGTCGCGTGAAAAGGGCATGACCCTGCGCGAAGATTCGCTCGACCGGAAACTGGCCGCGCTGGATGAGCGCGATTCACGGCTCCGCGCGCGCGAGGCGGCGGGGGAAAAGACGGTCGAAACGCTGGCCAAACGCGAAGCCGCACTCAATCAGGCGGAAAGCAAAATCACCGCCGAGTTGGCCCGGGTCGGTGGATTGGAACTAGAGACGGCCAAGACCGAACTGTTTGCCCGACTCGATCGCGACCTTGCCACCGAGCAGTCGGCGCGCATTGCCGCGCGCGAGAAGGATCTTCAGGCGCGGCAGAAGGACCTCGCGGTCGAGATCGTTTCGCGGGCGATTCAGCGCTACGCTGCCGAGCACACGGCGGAAACGACATCGTCAAAGATCAAGCTGCCCGACGAGGAATATAAAGGCAGAATCATCGGCAAAGAGGGGCGCAATATCAAGTCGTTCGAGCAGGTTGCCGGTGTTGATGTCATCATCGACGAAGCACCGGATGTGATCATGGTCAGTTGCTTCGATCCCGTGCGGCGCGAGATCGCGGTGCGTGCGCTGCGTGTCCTGATCGAGGACGGCCGCATCCAACCGGCGCGCATCGAGGAAGTTTTTGCAAAAGTTCGTTCGGAGATGGATCAGGAAGTCCTGCGTCTTGGCGAAGAAGCTGCGTATCGCTGTGAAGTCTCCGGCATTCATCCGCAACTCCTGAAGATGCTGGGCAAGTTGCATTATCGCACCAGCTACGGCCAGAACGTGCTGTCGCATGTGCAAGAGGCGGCGTTCCTGTGCGGCGCGATGGCGGCCGATCTTGGTCTCGATCCGCGTCTCGGACGGCGCTGCGGGTTGCTACATGACATCGGCAAGGCGATTGACCACGAACAAGAAGGCAGTCATCCGCAACTCGGCTACGAAGCGTTGAAGCGTTTCAACGAAAGCGAAACGGTAGCGAACGCCGCCCTCGCCCATCACGAAGGTCACGATCCGATTACCGCCTACACCGTGATCGCTGCTGCTGCTGACGCGATCAGTGCGGCTCGCCCCGGCGCACGTCGGGCGAACATGGAACAGTACCTCAAGCGTCTAGCCCAACTCGAAGAAATCGCCGTGCGTTTCCCCGGCGTGCAAAAGGCCTACGCCATCCAAGCTGGCCGCGAGTTGCGCGTAATCGTCAATCAACATACGGTTCCGGACGCCGAAATGGGCAAGATCGCTCGCGACATTACGCGGGCGATTGCCGACCAAGTCGCATTTCCGGGCGAAGTTAAAGTCACGCTGATTCGTGAGATGCGGCATGTGGCAATCGCCAGATAAAATGCCAAATGCTGGAATGCGGGATTCCAGAATGCCAAATGCTGGAATGCTGGAATGCTGGAATGGACGCGGCATTCCCGGCATGATGGCTCGGTTGGTATGTGCCGCGAAGAAATGCTGGAATGCTCGAACTCGCGAGTTCATACACAGCACCAGAATAAGAATTCAGTGCGTCTTCCCACCGACCCCACGGCAGGGTGACGATATACACATTCCAGCATTCCAGCATTCCAGCATTTGGCATTTCGTATGATCAGTGATCCCATCCAACTCTGGTCCGAAGCTGTTTTCCCGCGCACCATGTTGTGGGATGAATCCGGTATCGTTCTTTCGGAAGGCGTCACCTGGCAGGCCAGTGCCAGTGGTCCGGGTCGCAGCGTTGGGTTGGCGCGCGCACTCGGTCGGTTGGAAGGCGGCAGCGGCGGCAGCCCATGGGTGATGGGCGCATTGGCATTTGAAGAAACGGGCAGCGTGCAATCTCCGTGGGGCGATCTGCCCGGCGGTCGACTGTGGTTGCCGTCACGACTGCGCGTCGAGCGCGCTGGAATCACGCTGGATCAACGCAGCGATCGTCCATCGGCAGCGGTCGAGCGTCAGGCGCCGGCACCGTGGCATCACGCGCCGACCGAGTTTCGCGAGCTGGTTGAAGATGCTGCGGGATTGGTGCGCGACGGAGCTTTCCGCAAAGTGGTCATCGCTCGTGCCACTGATGAAACACTGCCGAAGGATCACCGCGATGATGTTGCGATAGCGCGCCTGCGTGCCGCCGGCGGATCTGGCGCGACGATCTTTGCTCACGATCTGCCCGATGGCGCGCTGTTTCTCGGCGCCACGCCAGAGTTGTTGCTGTCAGCACGTCAGCATGTGATCGAAACGCACGCGCTGGCTGGAACATGCAGCGCCGATGTCGATGAAGCGGTGAATGCCGCGCGAATCGCGGCGTTGCTGGGCAGCACAAAAGAACGCAAGGAACACGGCCTCGTTGTCGAGCACCTCGTCGCCGCACTGCGTCCACGCTGTCGTCCGTTCGCCGTCGAAAGTGCGCCGCATCCGCGCCGGGCCGGCGGACTCATCCATCTTGAAACGCGCATCGCTGCTGAACTCGCGGTGCCAGATCACCTCGATGCGATCACGGCACTGCATCCCACGCCGGCGACCTGTGGTTTGCCTGTAGCGACTGCGGCGCATTGGTTGGCTCGCCATGAAAAAATGCAGCGCGGTCTCTACTGCGGTGCGCTCGGTTGGCTGGGCACTGATAACTGTCGCGTAATCGTTCCGCTACGTTGTGCGTTGCTGTCGCCTGATCGGCGTCATGCACGTTGTTTCGCCGGTGTCGGCGTCGTCGATACGTCGGATGCGAACGCTGAACTGGAAGAGACCGAGAGCAAACTCGCCCTCGTGCGACGTGCGCTCAGGATCGCTGGACATGGCTGATCCCAATCTCAACGCGCTGTGGTGTCGTGCCATTGCCGAAGAACTCGCTCGCGCTGGTGTGACTCGTGTGATCGGCTGCCCGGGATCCCGTAACAGTCCGCTGCTATTTGCGCTGTCGGCTGTGTTTGGTGACCGCCTGCACATGGCGATCGACGAACGTGGAGCTGCATTTCACGCGCTGGGTATGGCGAAGGTCGGCGTCGTGACGGCGGTCTGCGTGACGTCGGGAACCGCAGCCGCGAACTTGCTGCCAGCGGTGTGCGAAGCGCATGCCAGTGGTCAGCCGCTGATCCTGATCACCGCAGATCGTCCAGCAGATCTACACGGCGTCGGTGCGCCGCAGACCATGGAGCAGCGCAGTCTATTTGGCGTGTTTGCCACCGCTGTCGCGCTCGCCGAACCAACCGCCACCGATCACGCTCTGTGTTCGCTGCGTGAGTTGGTGTCGCGCTCTGTGCAGGAGGCACATGGCCCGGTGCAGTTCAATGTGCCGCTGCGCGATCCGCTGCCGCCGCTACCAGATCCAACGTGGACGCGACCAACGTTATCGACCGAGGCCGAGCGTGGTCGCGCTGGTCCATTCGTGCGGATCGAATCACGGCCATCGTTTCCCGATGCATCGATCGCTGCGCCGTTTCTACGACCAGGATTGCGTGGCCTCATCGTCGCTGGTTCGGAGAGCGAGGCGTGCGCCCCGCTGATACCAATGCTCGCGTCGTTGTCCGGATACCCGGTGTTGGCCGATGCGATCAGCGGCCTGCGCCGCCCGGCAGTTCCCAACCTCGTTGCGTCACTTGATGCGTTGGCGGACAGCGCACTCGGTCGCGAACAAGCGGACGTCATCATCCGCATCGGCGCGCCGCCGTTGGCGCGCGCGAGCTACGAGTGGGTGGCTAAGCAACGTTGTCCGCAACTGGTCCTCGGTGGTGACCGCAATCGCGACTTCATCGGTACTGCCACGATGCAATGGCCGCTAGTGAACGATGCGTTTGTGGCCGAACTTGGTCGTCGTTGTGCAACTGGCGACGCGACGTGGACAGCGCGCTGGAAAGCCGCCGAAAAACAGGCGCAAGAGCAACGTCAGCGCACGGCGTCAGCCCAGGGTTGGAGTGAGCCGGCGGCGTATGCGCTTGCCTGCGCTCAGTCCGATTTCCCACTGCTGTGGCTGGCCTCCAGCATGCCGGTTCGTCACGCCAATCTGCATGTGTCGCCATCGACACAGCGGCAACGCGTGCTGAGTAATCGCGGCGTCAACGGTATCGACGGCACTGTGGCGTCGTTCCTTGGCGCGACGCGGGCCAGCGGACAACGCGGCCTGTGTCTGATCGGCGATCTCGCTTTGCTCCACGATCTCAACAGTCTCGCGCTCGCGTCTGGAACGCGTGGTGGGGTGCTGGTCGTCAATAACGGTGGCGGTGGAATCTTCGACGCTTTGCCGGTGGCGCAGGTCGATGGCTATCGCCGTCTGGTGCGCACCGATCACGATCTGGATTTCTCGCATGCTGCCGCGCAATTCCGCTTGCCGTATCGTCGCTGCGCCGCGATCGCTGAATTATCTGTCGCGCTTGCTGAAGCGGCTACGAGTGAGTCGATGCTGTTGATTGAATGTGCGCTGACTGGTCGCGACATGATTGCGGATCACCGCGCTGTCTTGGCGGCAATGCGGTGATAGCTGTGGGGGACGTTGTCCCCCACTCCCCCTCGGGCTTTGTCGAGACTCGATTTCGTCGCTGCGCTCCGAAATCGCGGCGCTTGGGCTGTGCCCAATTGTATGCGCCAACGTCTCTCGGCGCCCGCGTCACTCCGTTACATGCATTACTTATACAGACGTTGCTTTGCAGCTCTCGGCTTGCAGGGCATTTTCTAATCCACCCAATCTTCATCCGCGCATGCACTGAAGCGATCGATCGGCAATCCAGTTGGGCGTTGTTTCAGTGGTTCTACGCGGGTTGCCCCGGCGTGTGCGAGTTCGCTGCCAGCTGGCAGATCGGCTCGTCTGACCAGCAACGGTTCCGGACCAGCAAGCAGAACAAGACCAGTGGCAGGCAACGCGATTGGCTTCGTTGTATCGGTCCACACGCAGACGGCTGCGGCCTCGGCGGTGGCGCGATCTCGTAACACGCGGGCTTCGGGCCAAAGCAGATCAATGTGTGCAGCATGGCCGTCGCTACGTTCGCGTCGCCAGCGCCATAAGCGCAGCGAGTCACCGCGCGGCATGCGCGCGAGATCGGTACGGGTCTCGACCTGAACGGTGTGCAGGCGTTCCCAGCTCGCGAGAACACGCGGACGTTTCCAGGCGAAGGGGCCGGCTTCGGCCTCCGGAGTTTCCTGCGCGTCTTCGCAGTCGAGTGCGCGAACTGCTTCCGGTAGACCAGCGAGGACGGCTTCGATGGTTTGGAATCCTTCGACGGCTTGCCAGTGTGGCCCGACCAGCGGGACTTGGATCGCGAGCGACAGTTGTGTCCAGTTGAGGTATTGTCGTGGCGGGTGCTGGTAATCTTCTTCGAGCGGCGGATCACCGAGATCGATCACGGCTTTAGCACCGGTGTCCTCGCAACGCCAGGTACCTGGGTGATATCCGTCTCCGGCTTCGAGTTTGACGCCGGGCACCGCGAGCAGCGCCTCGGCCATCTCACCAAGGGTGGGGACATCGTAACCTTCGGGCACATAAAACTGAAAGCGTTGCATTAGCGATACGTGAAGTCACGGAGGTGAGCGCGAAACAAGGTGCTCAGGCTTTCGTGCGACAGGCGATCGAGCACGCCTTTGGCATCGAACCATCCCGCACGGTCGTGTTCGTGGCTGAGGGTCACGCGATCAGTGGCCGTGCGCGCCGGCACATAGACAACTTGCTTGAGTGCGCCGCTGCGCAGCCGATAGCGCAGTTCACGCCGCGTGCCGTCAGCAGCAATCAAGGCGATCCCGGTTTCTTCGGCACATTCGCGGAGAGCACAGGTGAAATCATCTTCGTGGTCATCAGCGTGGCCTTTAGGAAATCCCCACTCGCCGTTTCTACTGTTACGCAACAGCAGCCACAGTCGTCGTTTGCCCGGCTCGCGGCGGAGCAGCAAGCCAGCAGCGCGTATGGGGTGTTCATCGGACATGGCGGGGAGGCTACAGTGTGCTGCGCGCGGCTACAACTCGCAGCTCGTAGTTCGCAGCTAGGTGGCAATGCCGTGGCAATGACTAAACTCCAGCCATGACCGATCGTCCCGCATTCCTCGTCTTCGACATCGAAACCGTGGTCGATGGCCGGATGGTTCAGCTCAGCCGCTATCCCGATGAGCCGCAGCTGACGCCGGCCGAGGCGGTGGCGAAGTATCGCGCGCAGCTCTTGGTTCAGACCGACGGGCGCAGTGACTTCATCCCGCACACCTTTCATCTGCCGGTGTCGATCGCGATTGCTAAGGTTGCGAGTGACTTTTCGCTGATGGAAGTGAAGAATCTTGATCGGCCGAAGTTCCGTCCGCAGGTTATAGCACGGACGTTTTGGCGTGGTTGGGAAAAACTTGGCCAGCCGACGCTCGTCACGTTCAATGGCCGCTTCTTCGATCTGCCGGTGATGGAGCACGCGGCGTATCGTTTCGGTATTCCGGTGCCGGCGTGGTTCACGATGGAAGGTCCCGGCTACAACCAACCGCGCAATCGCTTCAACACGCGCAGCCATTTCGATGTGCAGGAATTCATCACCAACTCCGGTGCGACCCACGCGAATGGCGGTTTGGATTTGTTCGCCAAATTGATCGGCGCGGTCGGCAAGATGGACACCAAGGGCCACATGGTGCAGGAATTATGGGAACGCGGCGAACGCGAACGCATCGATGATTACTGCACCTGCGATGCGGTCGATACCTACCTCGTTTATCTGCGTTGTATGGTCCTGGCCGGCCGACTCAGCCCCGATGCCGAGCGCCAATGCTGGGATGGCACCAAGCGGGTGGTCGAAGCAATGGCACCGCGCAGTGTGGCGATGAGTGATTATGGACGACTGCTTGCTCGTCGCGAACCGCCGGGGGATGAGGAAGATGGGTTTTTGCCGTAGGGGCAATGGAATGATTAACGAAATGCCTGACGAAATGCCAAATGCTGGAATGCTGGAATGCTGGAATGATCGAATATTTAAGCGTTCCACTGCGAATTCAGCAGCAACACCAGGGCGCCGTGCGGTGGCGTTCCGAAATCGTCTGTCGATCTTCAACGCCACATTCCAGCATTCCAGCATTCCAGCATTTGGCATTTCGTCGTTTGGCATTCAGCGTGTATTATAAATGTCCGTTCCTCAGCCTCTCCTCGATCGCATTGCCACGGCCCCTGACTCCCCCGGTTGCTACCTGTGGAAGGACGCCGAGGCGCGCGTCATCTATGTCGGCAAGGCCAAACATTTACGCCGGCGCATCGTCAGCTATGTGACGCGGATCGACGAACATCCGACACGTACGCTACGTATGATTCAAGAAGCGACGGATCTCGAATGGCTGGTGACCGATTCTGAAGTTGAAGCCCTGCTGTTAGAAAATCAGTTAATCAAGGACTTGCAGCCGCGCTTCAATGTGCTGCTCAAAGACGGCAAAGAGTACCCCGTGCTGGCGATCACCCGCGAGGAATTCCCACGCGTGTTCGTCACTCGCGATCGCACGCTGGCCAAGACAGATTTTATCGGTCCGTTTGTGTCGGGACTCGATCTCCAGCGGGCGTATCATTTTCTCCAGCGGGCGTTCCGCATGCGAACCTGCGATCTCGACATCCGTGAAAATGATCCCGCGCGTCGCTCGTTTGCTCCGTGTCTGAATTGGCACATCAAGCGGTGCAGCGCGCCGTGTACGACCAAGATCAATGCGGAAGAGTATGGCGATGACGTGCGCGCGATGCGCGCGTTCGTGACCGGACGTGGGGCAAAAGGCCCACTGATGGATGGCCTGCGTTCACGCATGAAGTCAGCGGCGACCGAGCAGCGCTATGAGGCAGCGGCCCATCTACGTGACCAGATTCAGGCACTCGAACGGCTCAAGGAGCGAGGAAAATTATCCGACTATCGCGAACCGGCCGCGCCAGTCATTGATATTGGTGCCGGCACCGATGCGCTGCGGCGTCATCTCCAGCTTGCCGCAGCGCCACGTATCATCGAGGGCTTCGACATCGCCCATTTGCAAGGCCGTCATGTCGTCGCATCGGTGGTGCAGTTTGCGAACGGAGTTCCCAACAAAGACGGCTATCGGCGTTTTCGTGTGAAGGGTGCGATCGACGCGCCACGCAACGACGACTTCGCCGCGATGCGTGAAGTGGTCGGTCGGCGTTACCGCAGATTGCGCGACGAAGGCACGCCATTCCCGGATCTTGTGCTCATCGATGGCGGAATCGGCCAGCTGAATGCCGCCCTGGCTGCACTGGAAGCAGAGGGGGTACAATTGCCCGCCATCGTCGGCTTGGCCAAGCAGGTGGAGACCATCGTCCGCCCTGGTGGAGGCGAGATCCGCCTGCCGAAACGTGACCCTGGTCTGCGTCTGCTGATGTATGTCCGTGACGAAGCGCACCGTTTTTGCCGGCGATATTACCATTTATTGCAGCGCCAGGCCTTGGACACCCCGGCCGAGGACGCGTAACTGGGCTAGTTAGCGACGCACCCTATGACGAAAAGGCATTGTGTTCTTGAGCCTTAGAATCAGTCAGTTACCTTCCCGCCCATGGCTGAAGTTGGGTCGAGGACATCTGTGGCTGCGTTGACCGCTTGGCTCAGCGCCCCGTCTGAAACGGCTCGCCAACAGGCTCTGGTTGCAGCATCAAAGATTCAACCGATTGATTTAGCGAATGTGGATCGTCTGCCAGTGTCGGGTCTCATTGCTTGGAGTACCGGTGACGTGCCGCGTTTGGCGGGGATGCGTCCGCATGTGCGCTTGGCGATTTTGACCTGCGGACTCGGCAAGCGGTTGGGCCTCGAGATCAGTGCCAGTGAAGCGACGTCCTTGGATCAGCTTCCATTTATCGTCCGCATGCGTGGTGAAGAGATCGTTGTCGAAGTGCCGCGTACCAGCGAGCGCAGCCAGTCGTTCAGCAATCCGATCTACAGCCAATGGGTCAGTGGCGTAGCCGCGGCGCGTGTGGTCATCGACTGCACGTTGCTTGATCATGTGCATTCCGTGCTCATCGCCTGGATGTTGCAGCTCGCACAGAACGCCAAGCCGAACAGTGTGCGGATTCGTGGTGCGAAACCGGTGGTTGCGACGCAGCTCAGGCAATTGCGGCTCGATCATTTGATGCCGATTGAATAGAAAAGGAGGAAGTAAGAAGGCAGAATGATGAAAACCTGTTTTCTTCCTTCTGCCTTCTTACTTCATCCTTCGCTCAGAACGGCAACCAATCCCGTCCCCACGCCATTTGACCGCCGATATGGCCGGTTGCTGCAACGAGGATTGCTGTGCCGATCAACACGGCAAGCAGGAGCCAGCGGCGCATCGGCACCCAGCGTTCGATGATCAGCAGGGCCGATGCGATCAGTGCGCCAGTAAGCGTCAGCCAGCCAAGTAATTCGTGGCGGTCCAGGAGATCGGCGGACTGATCGCTGGCCAGTTGCAGGCCGGATACGATGGCGACTGCGGACCCCAGGGTGCCGATCAGCACCAGCAGCGCTGTGGTCGGTCGCCAAATCGCGCCGCGCCTGAGCGCTAGTAGTTCGCTGAGTGCAGCCAAGAGCAGACAGGCGATTGGCAGGTGCACGACGATGGGATGGATGCGACCGACGAGTGGCGGACCTGCTGAGGGCGGTGACAACACAGCAGTAACAGTGCCATCCGGCCATGGGGCACCGATGCTGACCCAGTGTGCGAGATCACCGATCTGCGCCGTGGTGAGATGCTTGTTCGGTGGCATGTGAAAATCCTCGTCGCCTTCCCAGCGAACGGCTCGCATGAGTGGACTGGTCGATGGATCACCGGGAATCAAGGCGGGCCCCAGCGACTTGCCGCCTTTGAGCATCGCTTCCAAGCTATCGAGCCGGAGTTTGCTTTTTTGTTTGAGTTCGCCGTGGCATTCCAGGCATGCCGTCGTTAGGATTGGTCGCACCTTGGACTCGAAGAATGCGACAGCAGATGGATTTGCTCCGACTTTGACCCCGGCGGATTCGCTGGCGTTGGCCGTGCATACGAACACGAGCAACACGATCGCCCATGTTATCGCAATGATCGGAAGCCCAGCGACGCGAAAAACAGGAGACGCAGAGACGCGGAGTTCCGATGGAGTCACATGGCTTGGGTTGGTTATTCTGCTGGTGACGAAGCGGGTTGGACTCGCCTCTTCTCGCCTCTGTGCCTCTGCGCCTCCTGTGAATTCGACTGCGCTTTCTCGGCTGACCTTCACCATGCTCTGCTCCCGCCCACCGGCGTTCCGGCTGGCAGATGACCCTGCTTCCCATACTTGGCGAAGTACCGCTCCAAGATGCGTTTCGCTACCGGTACACAGGCCTTGCCACCGAAGGTTCCGCTGTGGATGAAGCAGGCGAAGGCGATGGTCGGATTGTCAGCCGGGGCGTAGCCGATCAGCCACGCATGGTCCGGATAGCGCAGGGGATCCTTGTTGCCCCATTCGGATGTGCCGGTTTTGGCCGCGACTTTGATTCCTGCGGCAGCGCCTTCGAGTTGCAGGCGACGGGCAGTAGCGTGCGGCAGATCGGCGGTAACGCGCTCCATGCCGTGGCGAACATCGTCCAAGTATTCCTTGCGAATCGATAAGTCGGTGACCACCGGTCCCGATTGCGGTCGGACCAGGAATGGCCGCACGACGTGACCGCCATTGGCCACCGCTGCTGCGATGGGCGCAGTGTTGAGTGGTGCGGCTTGGCAGTTTTGGCCAATGCCCATCGCCCAGTTGTCATAGTTATTCCAGCGCGGTGCGTTGGGTCGGACGCGCGCAATGGTTTCTGGAGTTGGCAGATTGCGCCAGTCAGATCGCTGCGATTCGACATCGAGTGCATTCGCCCAACCAAGTCCAAGGCGATGGGCGTAGGCTGGCAGCACACCGGGTCCACAGCGCTTGGCGAGTCGATCCGCCATGGTGGCGAAATAGACGTTGGATGAAACCTGGATGGCTTCCGCGAGGTCGTAGGTGCCGGTCGGTGCGTGATCGCGCAGGATTGGTTTTCCGTGCATCATCGCCATGTAGCCCTGGCACCACAGTTTTTCACCGGGAACCATGACGCCGCTCTCAAGCGCGCACAGAGCGGTAAGAATTTTGAAGGAGGAGCCCGGTGGCTGATCGGAAACAGACGCGTGATCGATCAACGGCTGACGCGGATCATCAAGTAGCTCCTGCCAGTGATCGCCAATGTCCTCAAGCGAAAAGGTTGGATTTGACGCGAGGACGAGGATGCCACCGGTATGGCAATCGATCATGCAGAAACCGGCGCGGCCCTTGCCGACTTTTCGCGAGCGCTCCATGTGTTCGCTGTTGGCATCAGGATCAAGTTCACTCGCCAGTTCAACATAACGATCGAGCGAGTCCTCGGCCAGCGACTGCAGTTCCATATCGATCTCGGTCGTGAGATCGGCACCGGTCAACGGAGCGATATCACGTAGGGTGATAAAGCCATCAGGCGTATGCGCGCGAATGCGACCACCGGGCGAGCCACGAAGAATGTCGTCGTACTTCGCTTCAAGACCGCTGACTCCGCGCAGATCACTGCCGCCGTCGCCTCCGCGACCGAGTCTGCCAATGACGTGTGGTGCTGAGTGCGATAGGGCGTAGCTGCGGCCAATATCGCGAGTTATCGCCAGGCCAGGTAATGCTGAGTCGGCTCCTTCGTAGGCTCGCCGCAGGCTGTCCGGTGGTTGTCCGCCACCGCCGCTCAGACGCACGGCAATGGCATGCGGAACATCCCGAAATAGGGGGATGGCATCGCGGCGGGTACGTCCGGCGAGTTCGCGTTCGGCTAGGCGGCGCGCTTCGGCAATGCGGCGCTCGACTTGCAGTGGGGTTGTCGGTTTCCCCCATGCGGACATCCGTGCGGAAAGACCGGTGGTAATGCGCGCCAATTTCTGGGGGTCGAAGACGAGATGATACAGGTGATGCTCGCGCGCGCTGGTTGCCGGCTTGATTTGCTCGGCGTGAATTTTTATGGCGGCCTGGATGAGGGTCGGATCTTTGCAGCCTAGAGCGGTGGCAATGCGTTGGCTAATCAGCGTGAAGGGTCCGTCATCACCAGGCGGATCGCCCTGCATAATAATCACGCGCTCGCGTGCGCCTACGACACTGGGCAAGGATATCTCGCTCAGCCGAGCATCGATAGGTAACAAGGGGGCAATGAGATCGGCGTCAACACTGGCGGCGTAATAGAGGCTTGAAGCGCGGGGCTGTCGCTTGCTGCGATTCAGGGCCCGAGCCAAGCGATCGCGGACGATGTCAATCTCTTGTCCAAATGTGCGCGCAAGAGTCATTTCAGCCTGATCGCGACGATCAGCGAGCAGCAGACGTAAATGGAGCTGCTCGCTTTTGCCGTTACCGACTGGTAAATCGACAGTGAAACTGTCGCAGAACGGATCCAGGAACACTTCTGTGTGTGCACCACCTAAGTCCAATTCGCGATCAACGTCGGCACAGGCGACGGAAAACTGCTCGGCCGTCACCAGTTCCGCCGTGAGGTGCCAGCGTGCCGTGATTTCACGACCAAGCGCCTCCAGCGGATCCTCCCACAACAAATCCCCCTCAACCAATCTGCGCACGGCGTCTTCATCGCCCTGTCCCGGGGCAAGCAGTTGCCGTTCGATCGCGACCAGCTGCACCGGGGCGTCTTGGACGAGTGAACCAAGCCGCACGGCGGTGCAGGGGTGGGCCATCATCTCGTCGCGCAGTACATCTTTGATGCTGCGGTTGCGGTTGAGCCAACGCAGGCGAGTCGTCAAATCGCCGACCAAGGCATCAAAACGCTTCTGGCTGAGCCGATAGAGATTTTGCTCGCGTCGGGTACGACCTGTGAATTCCAATTCATCCAACAGCAGCGAAACATGGTAGAGTTGCCGGGTTTCGGCCATCGGCGCGCCGCTGCGATCAAGAATGCGTCCCCGCTGTGGCGGCAGGGGATCGATAGTGACCAAAGCACGTTCGACCGCCTGCGCATGCTCACTGCCTTCCAGAATCTGGAGCTGGAATAGCCGGCCCAAAAACAGGGCCGAAACCAAGGCGATCAGCGCAGCGACCAGGACGAGGCGCTCAGGCATGGGGGACCAAGGCCACTGGTCCGGAAGTCCGGAAGTCCGGAAGTCCGAAAGTCACGACCGGGAGACATCCAGGCATGACCAAAGTCCGAATAGACGAGCGGCCTAAGGACCGCCGGACTTCCGGACTTTCGGACTTCCGGACTGGGGCAATGCTCATGCCGTCCGATAACCATTGGGATTCTGTTGCTGCCACCGCCACCCATCAGCGCACATGGCGTCGAGATCAAGGTGGGCACGCCAGCCGAGAAACGTCGCTGCATGGGTAGGATCGGCATAACATGTCGCAATATCACCCGGCCGACGCGCTGCGAATCGGTGCGCTAGTGGACGGCCGACCACGCGTGATAGGGCTGCGACCATCTGCAGCACTGATGTTCCAGTGCCGGTGCCGAGGTTCACCGCACAGCAGCCGTTGACCGCTGACAGTTTTGACAGCGCGGCGAGATGTCCCTGAGCCAGATCCACCACATGGATGTAATCACGTACGCCGGTGCCGTCGGGTGTCGGGTAGTCGTTACCGAACACGGTCAGCGACTCGCGCTTGCCGCTGGCAACCTGCAGCAAATACGGGCTGAGATTATTGGGTATTCCGGCGGGATCTTCGCCGATCAGGCCTGAACGGTGGGCACCGACCGGATTGAAGTAGCGCAGCAATATGATCGACCAGCCGGATTCGGATATGGCCACATCGCGGCACATGTCTTCGATGAACAGTTTGCTGCGGCCGTACGGATTGGTTGCTGACAGTGGACTTGACTCGGTCAGTGGTACGCGCTCGGGATTGCCATAGACGGTTGCCGATGAACTGAATACCAACCGCTTGCAGTTGTGTCGTTGCATGATCTCCAACAGCACTTGGGTGCCGAAGACGTTGGTGCGGTAGTAGCGCAGTGGAATGGTTACCGACTCGCCCACCGCCTTCAGCCCAGCGAAGTGCAGCACGGCGTTGGGTTGCTCAACCGCGAATACCTGCTCGACCGCTTGCGCATCGCACAGATCGATGCGATGGAAGCCGAGCTGCGCTCCAGGAACCAGCGAGCGTACGCGCTCAAGCGCCACGCTGGAACTGTTGATCAGATTATCGAGCACCACCACCGCATGCCCAGCCTGCAGCAGTTCCACGCACGTATGCGAGCCGATATACCCCGCGCCGCCAGTCACCAGGATCTTGGACATGGGCATACAGTATGCCGAACCTGGGATGGTCGAGCGCTAGCTCGACCATGCGATGTAGAAGGTCATTTCAGTATTCTCGGACGGCAGATGTTCGCATCGTACGTGTCCCGGAGTGACACGGGCGTCAGAGATGTGGTGGCGCATACATTGGGCAAAGCCCATGCGCCACGCTGTCGCTAGCATAGCGACGCGACAGCGAACATCGACCAAGCCCGGGGGGAGTGGGGGCAATGCCGTTGCGTTAAGGCCGGCCCGGGAACGCCGATCTCCTGATCGGCCTGATTGCAGGTCACGCGACAGCGTGGCCGATGCCGCTTCCGGCCTTAACGCAACGCCATTGGGAGTGGGGGATCGCCCCCACAGCTAACAGCTACCGCGGCGGCCAGTTCGCAGTTTGTCCACCTGGAATCACAAAACGAAACCCTAACCACGGCTTGGATGATCCCGGATCAGCAGCCGAGCGCGCAGCACTGCGGCTGCGCTCAGGCGGATGCAGCCATGATCCACCGCGAACGACGTTCAGACTGCCAAACTGGGACGTCGGATCGGTGCGTGGCTGATCACCATAAGGACTTTCGCCATCCCAACGGTCGCTACACCACTCGGCGACGTTGTCGTGCATACCGAAGATACTCCAGGTATTCGCTGCGGTTGAGGCCGTTGGGACGGGTCGCAGTAGCGGATGTTCTGGATCCAGCATGCGCGCGCCTTCAGCAGCGAATAAACCACCACTGTCACTACGCCACGCGCTTAGCACCTGCGGATGGGTGCAGAGGCGGAGTTGTCCGTCGACCGAAAATGGACCGGTTCCACCAGCGCGACAGGCGTACTCCCATTCGGCTTCACTGGGTAGTCGGGCATTGAGTTGCGGATGCAGGTGGTTGAAGCGATCAAGCCAGTCTTGGCATTGGTCGAGGTTCACGTTCGTCACCGGGTTGTTTGATGAGTCGGAGGTGGGAGCGGTGCCTTCCATACCAAGCGCATTCCAGACAGCGTTGGTTACTTCGCGATCCAGGATCCAAAATCCACGCGTGAGTTTCACGTGATGGATGTCTTCCTGATTGCTGTGGCTCATTTCGGTGGTTGGGCTGCCCATGGTAAAGCTGCCCGGTGGACACCAACGTAACGTAACGCTCTGAGCGGCGATCGGCAGACGCACCAATGCTCCGCGATCGTCTTGGGTCATTGTTCCATGGGCGCCCGAGGTTGCGCTGCTGGGCGTGTTACCTGATGAAACAGGGGGTGCTTTTGTTTTCGATTCGAGAATCCAACTGACGCCGGTGAGCAGTCCAATGAGTATCACGGCTGGGACAGCCATGCGCAGCACCGCGCCCCAGGGAATTTCGCTGAACGAAGTACTCGCGCCGCTGCCAATGCTTGGCGCTTGCGAGCGTTTCGGAGCAGATTGTCCAACCACATCTTGAAAGACCATGCTGGCTGGTGACGGAAGCACAGCGCTTAGGAGTGGTGACTTGCCCTCAGCGATCCGCTCCAGATCCAGCAAGAGTTCACCGATGTCTTTGTGGCGAGCAGCGCGATCCTTAGCCATGGCCTTTTCAACCACCGCGCAGGCACCTGGGGAAATCTGCGGGTTCCACTTACGGATGTCGGGGACTGGTTTGGTCAGAACTTCGTGGGTGAGGACGTAAATCGTCGGGCCTTCAAATGGCTTACGTCCGGTGAACAACGTGAACAGGGTTGCGCCCAGTGCGTACACATCGCAACGTGCGTCGAGATCGCCACTGCCGCGAATCTGTTCTGGTGCCATGTAGGCAGGCGTACCGCAGGCAGTTCCGGTCAAGGTCATGCGGTCATCGCCACCGGAATGGCGCGCCATGCCGAGATCACCAATTTTGGGTACTGGCGACCCAGAACTGCTGGGGATTAGGAACACGTTTTCTGGTTTGAGATCGCGGTGGATCAATCCAGCGGCGTGAATTGCTTGGAGGCCCCGGCAGCAATGTACGGCAATGGACGCAGCCTCCTTTTCAAAAAGTTGACCACGGCGGCCGAGGTGCTGTGCGAGGTCACCACCGGGTACATATTCCATCACCAGCCACAGCCAGCCGGCGTCTTCGCCATGATCAATAAGTTGGACGACGTTGGGATGGCGTACAGCACGCAACACTTCGGCTTCCCTCAGGAAGCGTGCGCGGAAATCACCAGTAGCGATGAGTTGCGCGTGCATGAGCTTCAATGCGCCTTGTTGCCCGCCTTTGGTCGCCAGATGCACCGCGCCCATGCCACCGACACCCAATCGTTTGCCCAGCGTCCATCCGCCGACCACGGGCGGCGGCTCACCGATTTTCATGGTGACGCCTGAAACCTGACTGTCGATGACGGTCTGTTGGCCCGAACCGGGATCGGCGACCGTGTGTTCGCCGACCGGACGTTGCTTGGGATCGGAAGGCGTTGCCACGTCCAGAGCCTATGGGAACCGTCACCGCTTGCTACGGGTGAGCGGGGTAACTATTCAGGTCCCCGGGACCCCGTCGCTTGCGATGGGGCTGGCGCCGAGATGCGCTGGCGGCATACAATCGGCGTAGCCGATGCTGCCACGGTTTCGGAGGGCGAGCGGTATCGCGACAGCGATAGCAGGCCAACGGCCTGCGTGCCGCGCAGCGCGAGCGAAGGCGAGCCGGAACCCCGACGAGACCGAGCAACGACAAAGCCAGCGGGGTGGCAGGGGCAGAGTCCCTGCAGCTAAGAGCGATAGTCGGCGTTTTCGCTGATGTACTCATGCGTCCGGTCGGCGCCGAGGATGTCGGCCGCAACGGTGCCGCAGCCGAGATCAATTTCGACAACGACGCTGCGTTCGTGCGGCGGCCAACTGACCGGTGGACGGAAGGTGAGGCCATCCGCTGGCGGTACACTGGCGTACATTTCAGCGCTGCGGAAGTGAGCGACCAGGGCAGATTCCTTGCTTGGGTCGAGTCGGAAGGCACCGTTGGCGAACACGTCGATGTCGCCGACGCTCAGGCGCAGCCGCGACAGATCAAGGCCGGGGAAATGCGCGCCGGCTTCCTTGCCAATCGCGCAGACGAGTCGACCGACATTGGGATCGTTACCGCAGATGGCGCACTGGAACAATGGTGAATTGGCGACGGATTTGGCGATTGCGACGGCCGTCATGAGGTCAGGCGCGCGCGTGACCCGGTAGCGAATAACGTGATGCACGCCTTCGCCGTTGCGAACCACGTCTTCGGTCAAGTCAGCGCAGACTTGATGCAATGCAGCGTGGAATGCACCCGGATCAGGAGTACCACCGACGCCACTCGACCACGCAACGACGGTGTCGCTGGTTGACGTATCGCTATCGATCGACATGCGATTGAACGTCGAGCCAACGGCATCAGCCAGCGCAGCACGCAACGCATCACGCGGCACCGCCAGGTCGGTCAGAATGTAGACCAGCATGGTCGCCAGGTTCGGCTCGATCATGCCGGCGCCCTTGGCGATGCCGACGATGGAGCCTTGCGCTAGATCAACGCGGCGAATCTTGGGATACAAATCGGTGGTGCAGATGCCTTCGGCGGCGGGCAGAATGCTACAGGGATTGGCACCGCCGTTGAGGAAGTCCCTGAGAGGTTCCAGGCCCTTCGGGATCGCCAAGGCGGTTGCCGGCAGCGCAGCCAGTATCTGCGCAACCGGCAGCTTCCAGCCGATGACGCCGGTCGACGATGGCAGTACAGCTTTGGCGGGTATGTGCAGGAGGCGACCAACTTCGGCGCAGATCGCTTCGGCATCGGCTTCGCCACCTGGCGCGCATACGTTGGAGATTTTATTGTTCACGACGATTGCGCCGAGTGCGGTTTCGTTCAAACGCTTGCGACCGATGATGATTGGCGCACCGGGGAACGCGTTGCGGGTGAACATGGCGGCGAACAACGCTGTCGGTTGGTCGCTGACGATCAACGTGATCGCCATCTTGCTCGGCTTGGGCGTTTCAGCTGGAATAAAATCAAAACGATGGACGCCGACGCGGAATCCACGCGGCAACGTAGCTTGTGTGTTTAGCCAGGCGCGATGCGCGTCGCGTGATGCAAAAGTCAGATTGGTCGAAGCCATGGCGTGCGCAGCATCATGGCAGTGCTGGCGTGGGCAACGCTAAGGATTTGTCCACGCACCAACGCGGTGGCGCAAGTGGTGGGTGCTGACCCATTCGGGAATCGGAGCGATGTCCCAATCCCAGGTGCGCTCTGCAGCGGGTAGGCTGACCATGGCTGCGGGCAAGGGTTGTTCATCGACTAACGTGCCATTGCGGTCCAGCACCAACTCGGCGAGATCAGCAATGAGGCAGCGTGTGGCCGTGTGGCTGCGCAACCAGTGGACATGTCTTTCGGCCAGACTCAGCGCCAGACGGTCGCTGAATCCATCCGGCAAGGGCCCATGTCGTTCGAGCCAAGCCGCAGGCAGAATGTGTAACTGGCCGAGCAGATTTGCTGAGATCAACAAATCCGGCTGAGCGAGTCCGCTCGGCCAACCCGCATCAGCCGTGCGCGCGATCTGTTCGGGATCACTCGCACGTGGATGATCGTGCCAGTATTGCAAACAGCCGGTCGCGTCAAAGGTGATGCGTTCGACGCTGGGAATGGTGGTGCGATCAAGAAAACCCACATCCAGCAGCACGACGCGCTTGAAGCGCTGGGCGAGTTCGCGTACGGGGATATCAAGACAGACACCGGCGCCAACAACGACAGCGAGGTCGTGCTTGGAGCAACGTTCAGCAGCTTCACAGATCACCGCGCGCGCCTGAGTCAGGTGTGGTGCCCAGGCTAAGCGTTGTCGCCGCTCGCGCGCACGGATAGCGATCTGCTCATGCAGAAAGCCCATGCGGCGAGCGGGTCTTGGAAATGGCGTCAGCAGTCGCGCAGCGAATTCGCGCAACATGGTAGAGAGTGGATCAGCGTTGTGGTAACGCTGAGCGCCAGATCATGACGACATGGCGAAGGTGGCCACGGTCCGTTCGCTGGTGTTCCGCACTGGGGCGATGGTCGCACAGCTGCGGGCGCGGTCCTCGCGCAGGGGTGTATTGGCTGCCGCTGCGGTATTGATCAGCGCTTGCAGATCGCCGCGGAAGACATCGGTACAGACCTGCGACAACAGCGAGACCTGGAAAGTCCGTTCGTCAATCTGGGCGACGAAGCGGTGGGCGCGGCCCTCGCGAACCTGAGAGAGGAACCCCCGGCGGGCCAAATTGCGCATGACCGTCAGAATGGTGGTATAGGCTAGACGCTTGGCCTGTAGTTCTGACATCAGGGCTGCGTGGACGTCATTGACGGTACTAGGCCCCTGCGCCCAGATGCGCTGCATAACGCGTAATTGGAGTGGTCCGATGGGTTCCATAGCGATTCTCCTACAGTCGGAGGTTAGAACTGTCGTATGGGCTTGGTAGCGCATACTAACCAGCACAGTCTAACATGCACTTAGCGGCATGCGACTCATGCAAAATAAGCGCCAGCCTGGATTTTATCGGCTTTGGTGCGCGGGAATCGTGGCTTTGGTGAGGTCCACCAGCCTGGTTGCCACGGTCGTCCCATCGATGGTCATGGTTACGGTGACCGTAGTTATGGGTCCGGTCAGGACAACCGAACCATGCCAACTATTTCCAACGATGGTTGCGGGGACGCCATCCACCAGCACCGCCAGTACGCCGACGACGGTTGGTACCGAGCCCGACAACTCGATCGTTTGGGTATCGAGACTATAGGTTGAACTGCCTTGCTGGCCCTTGTCGCCATGACAGGAGATGATCAGCAGCGGTATCACAAGCCAGCCGAGGAGACGGATCATCCGCCACCTCCTGACGGTGGGATGGCTATATCGATGGTGATCATTTGGCCGTAGCCCCAGCGCCCAAACAACAGCACGGGGACGTTGATCAGTTTGGGGTCAGCCCCTGGCAAAGTCGCGAACCCACTCCAGTTATTATTGAGCGTGATGTGTTGAACCCCATCAATGACCACGATGGAGCTACCCGTGGCGGTGCCGGAGATCGTCGCGCCGGTGATGGTGAATCCGTTCACGATCGGTGGGAGGATCCATTGTCGTGTCAGAGTTGGAGTTGCTCGACTCAGATTAGCGGCAGGGTCGGTGACAGCGCCATTGCTGAGTTGGACCGAGAACGTGCCTTGGACCTGTGGCGTTATGACTACAGCGAACGCGTCCGCCGCTGTACGCGTGATCGATGTGACGACCGCATTGCTGACGGCCACGCCGGCATTGCTGAGATTGCTGACTGGTTCGCTAAAGGTCGCGACCAGGGTTATGTTCGCAGATGTAACGACAGCAGGAATGGTGGGCAGGAGTTGAACGACAACCGGTCGAGCGCCGTCAACGGCTGGAGCAACCGTGCCGTCAATCATTGGGAAGCCGCCACCAGCCATGGAGATCAGCGAACCGCCTGCTGCGACGAAGGTGGCGGTAATGAGCGCATTGGTGTCAGGGGCACCAGCCAAGGGGATGAGATTCAGCGTGAGCGAATTCACCCCAGTGGCGGTGTAATCACTAGCAGCAATGACATAGCCGCCAGACAAGGTCAAACAGGGCAGGCCGTCACCACCACCGCCGGGATCGACAATGTCAACGGGCGCGGAAAACTGAAATGTCAGTTGATCGACGTAGCCATCGCCATTGCTGTCAGCGGTACGCGCCTCGGTCATGGTTACGCTGACTGGTGGAACCAGACGCACGGTCACCGCAACGTCTGCCGACGCAGCCCACGTAGACGCGGCAAGCATGAATGCACATGCCCACCGCACCTGTCACCTCACGGTTCCAATCTGATGATGCAGACGAATAAACGCACACATGGGTTGACGTGGAGCGGAGGTTGAGCCAGCCATATCCAGCTCTTCGGCTGGACCCGCGAACCAGATCTCCTCAGCGATTCCCGCACCAGCGTTGGCAGGGACTTGGGTCACAAAATGTATGGCGATTTCTTGTCCAGGAGCGAGCTCCCCAGCGGCAACGCTAGGGACACTCCATCCCGCTACATGACTGGGAACAGCCGCAATATAGCGTGATTGACGATCAGGGACGGTAATGACGCGTTCAAAAGGGCGCAATTCCCATTTCATCGGTGAATTGTGGTTGTTGCGCAACTGCACGACATGAGCGACTCCAGCGCCGACGGTCGCGGGTTGCAGTGATGTCCCTGGCGCAAACGACAACGGCGCTCCAGCGTTGGGAACGGGACTGTTACCAACCTGAGTCTCAATTTGAATACGACCACAGCGGGCAAGTCCGGCGCCAACCGGACCGGTGTTGCTCCCTGAAGACAACGTGTAGGTGGCCAAAAATCGACGATTGGCCAAGTTGGGCTGATTCGGGAACGCGATAGTGGCCGCAATCATGATGCGGGTGCGCGGGGGCAGGGTGAATTGGTTTGGCTCAATGCGTAACCAAGCGGCATCGGGAATTGGTTCATACCCGCGTTCCCACGACGTCATGCCCTCTTGAGCGGGCTGCCCGGAGCGAAGCGTCAGCGATTGTTCCTCCTGGGTTCGGTTTTCGACCCAGAACGGCAATCCAGCCAGACCAAGATTGACGTCCTGGCCGATGGGAACATCGCGCACCATGCACAGCGCAGGGCCTAGTGGTGTGGCACCAGCTGGCACGGCGGGATCTAGAGGAACAGGTTGTCCAAAAACGATCGTGACTGGTTCAGGTGGGGCTTGTGAAACGGGAGGCTGAGCAGGAGCAGGAGCCGCAGCGACTGGCGCTGGCGTGGCGAGCGGTGTTGCTGGAACTGGTGCCGCAGCCACTGATGTTGCGGCCACCACCGCTGCTGGCGCAGGAATTTTAGGCTGTTCTGCACGTTGGGTGGGCGCGGTTGAACACGCGGCCAGTACAAGGCAGGGGAGCAGCAAACAGCGGCGGCTAAGCGAAAAAGTCATGGAGGAGAGGTGGCTGTGGCGGTAACCGTGATGGTTTGGACATCCGTGTCGGTCGATGCGGTTGGCGTATAGAACTTGAGATAGAACGTCGAGGTTGCGGCATTCGCCAACACCGGAATCAACAGCTGATCACTGGTCGTCAAGTTGGCGTAGGCGGGCGTGAATACGGCGCCTGTACCGCTACCACCCTTAGCCTGCATGCGAAATACGTTGGCCCCCGCTGCAGCACCAATGGTCCAATCGTTAGCCCCTGCCCCCACAGCATCTGAACACTTCAGCTTGACGGTGACGTCGGCACCGATGCTTCTTACGGTACAGGTGCGCGGGTAGTTGACGCTCGTCTCGCCGTCGATGCTGATGCTCGCAATTTGGTTGCCGAGCGCCCAGTTTAACACCGTGGCGTTGTCAGTGCCGGTCCAGCAAGCAGCTGCCCAATCAATGTCTATGGCTTTGACAGCGACGGTCACCGATACGGTGATGGCACTGTTCACCGCGTGGGCTGCTCCGGTGCATAGAGCCAGCAAACTGAGCGACAGGATGTAACGATGCATGAACGCCTCGCGTGTTCGTAAGGTTTAGGACAACTGCTTTTATGCTATGGCGCTCGGTAAAAACCGGTGTGTTGTGATTTAGCGACTAGGAGCCAGCGAGTGACACACATCAACAAGGGGCCCAGATAGACATTATGGTTATTTCAGGTCCATTTCAAAACGATGGAGCCGTCATCTCATCATCTTGCGGTCGCCTTCCACCGATGGATTTAGGCAGATCGGCCATCGCGGACGAGTTCATGGCGCCACAGGTCGGGCAGTGCGGCGCCAACCTGAGTCAACCAACGTTTGGCGTCGTTAGGATACCCGGCGGTGGGCGCGAGGCCGGCGACGCGGGTGGACCAGAAGGCATTGAAGAGATGCATATGCAATTCGCGGGCGTACTTGGCGATGCACGAGGCCAGCGCGACCAACGGTGCGGCCGACTCGCCATCGACAACAAAGGCGACCGTGGTTTCACCGCACTGATAGCGACACGCAGCTGCGGTTTCTGCGAGCGTGGTGACATGCCTACCCGGCCAAGCTCCACTCAGGAGGTCGCCATAGCGTAGCCGTCCTCCCAAGCGATCGCAGGTAACTGCTGCAGGCAGCGCGGGAGTGGTGATGGCCGCAGCCAGCAGTTCACGCACGACCTCTAGTTCCGCACTGGCGCGATTCACGCCCTTGCGCCGAAGCACATTCAGTTGTCGCGGATGCAGCAAGCGGCAGAACACACCATGTGCCTGCGCGCTGCGCGGCGACCAGTGGACGATAGTTGCGCGACTCACCGGCACGGACAACTCGTGCGCGCCAGCCATCCACGGAATAGCAGCGCGTGCTGCGGACGATTCACCGAAGCAGGAAAAAACCTCAGCTGCGTTGGTCGCGCGCGATCCGGTCAGCCATGTCAGGCCAGACAACGCGACGCTTTCCAGGCGAGCGAAGTTGCCGCCAGCGTGAACCAGTTTGCTGTCAGCTATGCCAAGCTCGGCGCATTCGTCGCGAAACACCAACGGATCAGTGACCACTGCAGCCGCGGCAACAATCGCCAGCGGTCCGAGGGTCGGGCCATAGCCGGCTTCGTCGATACCAAGGTGGAGCATACGTGGGGACGATAGCACCGGCGTGGCTGCGGCCAGTCGAAGGCCAATGGCCCTCGCGTCGCCGGATGGATCTCTATTCTCATGCGCGTGCGCCTGCTGCTTTGGATCGTATTAGTCCTCACGGCCTCGGTGCTGTTCCACGCACGGTTGGCGGGGTGGGTTGTCGCTCCTGATGTGCCGTTGGCGCTGGTTGCTTGGGCAATGGTGTGTGGCGATGCCCGCGTTTGGATGTTGCGCGTGTGGATCATTGGCCCCCTGCGTGATCTCATTGATCCAGGATCGCAATGGTTTCATGCCGGCACGCATCTATTGTTCGTCGCGGCATTGATACCACTACGGCGTTGGATCCCAGGGACTGCATGGATAGCACTCGTCGTTGTTGGCGTTGGCATGTCACTGGCGATGCAGGCGGTTGATCTCGTCGTGAGTGGTCGCGGCGGCTGGGAGCCACTGACCGGATGCAGTGATGCCGCATTGACGGGCCTGATGGCGATTGCGTTTGGTTGGTTGGTGCCCAAGCCAAAACGGACTACAACCGTGGAAGACTCTAGCGTTCGTCCGGCGGTCGAGGATCAACCCGAGGAAGTTGGCGGACGCTGAACCGAACGATCAGTCGGCAACGTCACCCCAGCCTGCTGGAGAGCTTCAGTGGCGAACGCGCCGCTGGGTAATGTGAAGGTAACCCAAGTGACGCCGTCGATCTGTTCAACCCGTGGGTGATCCTTGAACGGCACTACGAGCGGGCGCCGTCCGCCCGGAGATTCGAAGGCTGCCTTGATGCCAAACCACGCCCAGTCGATACCGGTGTTTGCCGACCACGCGCGCTCTTCGGCCAGCACCTCTAGGCTTGGGGTGAGTCGCCACACGCCGGGCATCGGCGCGGTGGCGATGGCATCAAGCACGCCTGGCGCAGCACGCGCGTTGACCTCATCGAGTCGTGCAACATCAACCAGGAACGACGCGCCGTCACGCGTACAGGCCAGATCACCGACGCGCAAACGATGACTCAAGCCTGCGCTGACGCGTGCATCGAGAATCGCGTTGAAGATGGCTGCTTGCGCTGCTGATGCGATCAGTTTCCGCAAATCTTCAGCGCGGCTGAGCGCTTGTTCGGGCTTGGCGCCGTGTTTGAGCGCGGCAATGACTTTGCCTTCCGGACCAAGTCGGAATCGGCTGGGCAGTGGTTCGCCGGCGTGCCAATTGCCGGATGGATCAACGACTAACGCCAATGCCTCATCCAGATGACCCGCGCCCCAGGCCGCTGCGATGCGCAGATTAACGCCGCCAAAACCAAAGCGTTGGGCACCGAAGCGATTGATCAAACCGGTTGCGGCGAGGCGAGCGAAAGCTGTTTGCAATGCACCGATGTCGCTGACGCCGCCGAGTCCCAAGCGAAAGCGATTCCCGGCCAGATGTCCAACGCGAATCTTGTTGCCGTGACGAGCGACAGTGAACACCGCCAAGCGTCCCTTGGAAAATGTTTTGGGAATGTTCGTGGCGTCCGCTTCACGGCCACCAAGGATCGAGAACCACTGTCTGGTAATCGCATGACGATCTTTGCGTCCGGCAAACCCGACGTTCATCGCCTTGACGCCAAACGTCCTGGCGAGGGTGGTGGCGACCTCGTCGGTCGTCAGCCCTTCCTTTTCGATTTCCACATAGAGATGCTCACCGGATCCGCTTGGCGCGTAGGCCGGTTCCTCGATGACATGAAAATGCGCAGAGCCTGGTAAGAGATGCGGAGAAGTCATTATACCCGCCTTTTATCAAAACAAAAAACGCAACTCAAGGCAACCGCAGAGGCGCAGAGGCCGCAGAGGGCGCTGAGCTCAAGGCATAAGATGGTGGACCGGTGAGTTGATTGCTCCAATAGGACTGATTTGCGTGCGGATCTCCCCTCTGCGATCTCCGCGGCCTCTGCGCCTCTGCGGTTGCCTTGGAGAAATTTGCCAGAGCGATCAGCATTCATCGTCCGGCGTCGCGTCGCGCCGATTCCAGGCAATTGGCGTGATAGGCAGTTCGCAGGCGTTTTGCCCACGGCCCAACCACGCCGTCACCGATGGTGTGACCATCAACCCGGACGACGGGAAGCACTTCGCGCACCGCGCTGGTGATCCAGACTTCATCAGCGGTGTAGACGTCATCGCGGGTTAGGCGGCATTCATACCAGGAGAGACCAAGTGCTTCGGCGACCGGACGCAAACTCGCCTTGGTGATGCCCGGCAGACAGTCGGTGTTCGGGGTCATGATCCGTTTGCCCTGCAGGATCAGCACGTTTGAGGTGACGCCTTCGGTGACATAGCCAGCATCATCAACGTAAAATGCTTCATGGGCAGCGGCGGCTTTGGCGAGCTGGATTCCCTTGGTGCCGCTGAGGTAATTGGTCGTCTTGAATGCCGGCAGATGGCGACTGGCCTGGAACGTCACTGCGCTTACGCCGTGTGCGTAGTCTGCTTCTGGGGGTGCGTGCACATCACGCGCAATCATGACCCAAGTTGGTTGGCCAGTTGTGCCGAAGACGCCGTCGCCGTGACAGCCCGGTGTCACCAGCATGTTCACGCGCAACTCAGTGTGCCCACTGCGCCGCAGAATCTCGGCGACGACGCGGCGGCAGTCGGCCTCGGCAAAGAACGGGGCAAGGCCAAAGGATGTGGCGGATTCCCAGACGCGACGCAGATGCTCGGCGAGTGCGTGCGGATGACCGCCATAGGTACGAAATGTTTCGAAAGCCCCGATGCCACGCAGAAAACCAAGGTCAAGAACGCTGATAGTGGCTTCGGCGGCAGGCATGACCTGCCCATTAACGGCAAAGAAATCGTCGGTCATGGTGTTTTTGTTTCACTGACCGCAGGCGCAGCGCTGGTGTGGAGCGCGGCATTCAGCGCGGTCTCGTTCTTTTTGAACAGCACTTCCAGCGCACCGTTTTGACTGTTGCGACGGAATAGCAGATTCGATTTTCCTGCCAGTTCGGCAGCCTTGACCACGCTGCCATCAGGCAATTTGACCTTCGATCCGGCAGTCAGATAGAGGCCGGATTCGACCGTGCAGTGATCGCCGAGCGGAATCCCCAGGCCCGCATTCGCGCCGAGCAGGCAGTTTTCGCCCAGTGAAATCACCGTCTTTCCGCCGCCGGACAACGTACCCATGATCGACGCACCGCCGCCGATGTCGCTGCCAGCACCGACGGTAACGCCGGCTGAAATGCGACCTTCGACCATGCTCTTGCCAAGGGTTCCGGCATTGAAGTTGCAGAAGCCCTCGTGCATCACCGTGGTACCGTCGGCAAGATATGCGCCGAGGCGCACGCGACCGCCGTCAGCAATACGCACGCCAGAAGGGACAACGTAATCAACCATGCGCGGGAATTTATCGACGCTGCGTACGCTGATCGGCTGGCCTTCCGCCACGGCCATAAGACGGATGCGATCAAGTTCTTCGGGATCGATCGGGCCGTGATCAGTCCAGGCGACATTGCTCAGCAGCCCAAAAATCCCATCAAGGTTCTGACCGTGTGGTTTCACCTTGCGGTGGGACAGCAAATGGAGTCGCAGATAGACGTCATGGGCGTCCAGTGGCTTATTGGCGAGGTCGGCAATCTTGACCAGCACGATGACGCGCGGAATTTCGACACCACCAACCAATCTGGGTTTGGCGAGCGCTGCAGTCAGCGCATCAAGGACTTCGATGTTGGCGTGGCGTTTACCATCACCACGGAAAGCGTTGAACGCTGAACGCGCACGGATGAGTTGCTCGGATCCGAGATAGGCGCAGCCCTTGCCCAGAAGGTCAGCGACTTCGGAGAGGACGGCAGCCGCGCCATAGTTCTCACGATGGTTCGCAACTGGATACCAAGAGTCGAGGATGCGTCGCCCCTGACCGCTAGCGGGTTCAGCGGTAGAAAGGTGGGCCAAACCAAGCGCCCACGCCGCCGGACGGATATAACCGGCGGTGCTTTCAATGCGGGCGACGTTGGCTTGGAACTCGGCGACAGCGGGATTCGGTGCAGTCATGGGCCGCGCAGCGTGTACGTGTCATCCTACGGGCAAGCGGATGGGTCCCGTCGCTTGCGACGGAACTGGTGCCAAGATGCGGTGGCGGCATATAATCGGCGCAGCCGATGCCGCCACGGTTTTGGAGCTTGCCGACAAAACTGAGCATCGACAAAGCCAGGGGGTGGCAGGGGAGCAGCCCTTGCAGCAAACTGGCGCCGAGATGCGGTGGCGGCACATAATCGGCGCAGCCGATGCCGCCACGGTTTTGGAGCTTGCCGACAAAACCGAGCATCGACAAAGCCAGGGGTAGGCCGCAGGCCGTAGGGCGAAGCCCTGAAACTAAACCTAAATCCGGCATTGGAAAAAACTCCAAGGCAACCGCAGAGGCGCAGAGGCC
>CAZZAM010000034.1:0-42996 GCA_964652775.1 uncultured candidatus Brocadiaceae bacterium
TTCTTGATGAACTCGACATCGCGACCGATCTCGATCACCTCGCCGGTGATCTCGTGGCCGAGGACCAAGCCGCTGGGGGCGGTCGTGCGTCCGCGCACCATGTGCTGATCGGAGCCGCAGATGTTGGTGCACACGACCTTGAGGATCGCTCCGTGCTCGCACTTGCGCTTCTGCTCCTTCAGTTCGAGTTTCGGAAAGTCGATCTTCTCGACTGCGACCTTGCCCGGTCCTTTGTAAACGACGCCGCGATTGCCAGACATGAAGCCTCCGTGAGTGCGATGAGGGCGGAGCGGACTGAACCGCCCGCCATGTATTAGGGGCGTAGCATTAGGCGGGGGTGCAACCAGGAACCGGAAGCCCATGCATTGGACAGGGAGAAGGATCACACACTCGGCGAATGCAGAATCCGCAGTCGCATCAGTTGAACCGAGATCTGGCGATGGGATTACATGGAGGAACGGAGGAACGGAGCAGACATGGGTGGCGTCAGCATCGACTTGTATTTCGTGACGCACGAGGACACCGTGATCCCACTACGACTGGAGTATCTCATGCCGTGTCTGCCCATCGTCGCCTGCTGGTTCGTGCTGTCGGCATGTCTGATCGCTGGCGAAACACCGCCGCCACCGCCAGCTCCAGTCCCAGTTGCTTTTCTACCCAGCCTCACATTGAGCGCCGACGAGCGGACGATTCTCGAGCGCTTCGTCGGCCATGCGACGACCTACGCCGCCGGATTGACGCAAGAGAAGGTGCGGGCTCAGTGCGCGCAGTCACCCGAGATGTTCGCCTGGATTGAATTCCCGTCTTTGGCTGGCTTGTTGGACGCGTATGCGTTGACCAATGATGTGCGTTATCTGGATACGTTCCGCGACCGCATGTCGCTGTTCCTCGACATCATGGAGCCAGGTGATGACGGATTCTTGGGTTGGTGGGGCAGGACACTTAAAGATCGTCAGTTGGCCGACAAGCCCGATCTGCGCATTGACGAATTGCAGATGAATTTTCGGGCCATCGCGGTGCTCTCGCGCTGGATCGATCTGGCGCGGCAGCATCCCGACTACGCTGCGGCCAACGCGGCCGTCATTGCCAAGTATCTTGCCAGCATGGAAGAGCATCTCTTTCCGAAGTGGGATAAGCGCGGTTTTTTCGTCGATCTGGGATTGGTAGGCGGCACCTATAGAGGGCTCGATTATCCACTGGTTCATACCAACCGGACAGGGGTGACGCTGTCGCACGAAAAATCATCCATCGTGGTCGACGGCCTGTTGCAACTGTATCGAGTGACCGGCAAGAGCCTGTATCTGCGTCGAGCGATTCAGTTGGGGATAAAATTTAAGCACTGTCTGAGCCTCATCGACGATCACTACGAGTGGATGTCCTGGGAACCAGGTGGTAGATGGGACGCGCATCCGACCAAGGAAGATGCCTGGGCGGTCGGCTGGATAGCCCCGGATCCGAATGGCGGCTGGTACGAGGCTTCCGTCTCCATCGCGGTCAGTTTGTATCAGCATGGATTGGTCTTCGATGATACGGATCTGGCGCGGCTGATCGCCACGCAGAAAAAGCGTTGCTGGAACGGCGACCTGGTGACTCCCGTGTACCGCACCGTGGCCGGTGTGAGTGGCGCCGAGAATAAATTTGTGAAGGGGCGATTCCTCTCACTAGCACTGTCGCTCTATGATCCCGTATTGTCTCAGTTGGCTTTCGCCGGACCGCACGAAGCAGATCTGTTGACCGGATCTACTAATAGCTGGAAGGGACTAATCGCCATCGAGTCTTATGTGCGCGCCAAGTATTTTATGCGTCCGTTGCTGGCGAATGGACCACGACCGTATGCCAAGGTTGGTGAACAGTTCCTGGCTGACCCCGACAACCGCGCCTTCTACGACAAACTGCAATTCACGGTGGTGGCGCCGGGATGCATTACGCCGTTGAAGCCAAGTCAGATGACGCATTAACCTAGATTACTCTTTTCAAGGCAACCGCAGAGGCGCAGAGCTACGCCGAGGTCGCAGAGGGCTTGGGTTAGAAGTCATTGCTGTTTCTGGTGCCACTCACCCACAGGGTGACGATCCAATGGACGTTCTCCTCTGCGATCTCAGCGGCCTCTGCGCCTCTGCGGTTGCCTTGGGGTGTTTCAACCGAGCAATGTAGGATTAAACTTCGAGGTGTTATCCACAGATTTTGCAGATTCAGAGATTTCGCAGGAACGAGATGGCCAAGAGCACGAAATTCGAAGTCTGTGCAATCTGCGGATAGCTCCAATCGAATTAACTGTTTTTAGCCATCGCAAGACCGGCAAGCGCCTGTCGAGCTTGGCGCAGGACGAGTTGGAGCTGCCAGGTCGCGTCGATCAGTACTGCGCGCCGTTCGGTTGCTGCCCGTGCGCCCGGGAGCGGCGCATCAATCGCCGCATTGGGATCGAGGAATGTTCGTCCAGACTGCAACGCCTCAGCACGTGCCACCACGGCCAGGGCCATGGAACGCTGACTCTGATCAAGGCGATGGCGAGTCGCTATGCCGGTCACAACTTGAACAACCAAGACCCGTTGATGGAAGCCAGGGTCATTGTCTGCAAGTACGTTGGCGAGCACGGGGAGAGCTGCCGGGCCAGCAGACGTACGCAGCATGGCGAGAGCAGCAACCCACAGCGGCACCGTGTTGCGATCGACGCGTGGAATATCCTCTTCGCGTTGAACGATTGACGCGAGCAAGCGAGCCTCAGCGCGAGCGTCCCCAAGGGCGCCGAGCACTGCTGCGGCACGCCAGGATACGTTCGTTCGCTGATCATCAAGCATAGGCACCAGTCCGGGTGCGGCTTCGGTTCCGCGTCGGTACCACTGCCACATCGACAATCCCGCCTTCTCGCTGGCAAGATCGGGCATGACGATTTCTTCGTGTTGCCCGCGCTCTCTGCCGAAGGCGTCGTCGCGATCTTCGGTTGCGGCGGTCAGCGCTCCACTCGCTGTCAGGGCCGCACGTACTGGTGTTAAGTCAATGTCACGAGCGCAGCGATGCTGATCGAGAGCGGCTGCTGCCGCCAGGGCAGCGGCTTCGCCAATACGCTGCATGTCTCGCATCATACGCAGGCTGTGATGAGCTTCCTCGCTGACGCCCAGGCAACGACTGGCAATCCAGCAGTTGTCTAAATCGCGCGGCACGATGCAGCGATACGGAATTTCGCACCAGGTGCGCGCGCGCCAATTGCGGCAGGCCCAGACCCAGAACGCAGCCTGCGTGCTCTCGAATTCGTAGTCGCGAGCATGGTTGTCGTAGTTGGATCCGGTCACACCGATCGCATCGGAGTGACGTCGACCCATGATGAGGTCGTCGAGTGTGACGGTTATTTCGGTGACGATTTGACGGCCCTGACGCAGGCCGATGGCAGGACAGACGCCGTGTGGCCTGGCGTTTATCTCGTAGCGCTCCTGAGTCAGCAGAGCACAACCATGCAATCGGGCGCGAGTAAGGTCTTCGGGATCGGTTGGGTCGCAATAACCCGCATCGAAGTTGACGATACGGATGCACGGATGCCCATCCTTGTCGAGCTGTACACGACCGCAGCTTTGGGTGTAGGCATGCAGCAGACCGTCCCCGCAGCGACCTTTCTGGATCTGCGCTCCGGCGAGTCCGCAAAGATCGCCGTCGCCTGTGCCATCAATCCACGCCAGAGCCTCGACGCGATGGATGGTGCCCGGACCAGCCAACAGACATGACGTGATGCGACGTGCGTTACGTGTCACGGTGGCAAGTTGGAATCCGGTGCGCACATCGACGCCAGCCTCACGAAGCATCATAGCCAGCACGGCTTTCTTGGCTTCAGGATGAAAACCGGAACCCTGTCGTAGCGCACCGAATAACGGCATGACCGCCTGGATGCGACTGTCGATTTCCTCCTGCAAACCACCGCGCACGCCCCAGTAGTAATTATGGATGCCACCGCCGCTGCCAATGCCACCGGCGAAAGGCATAGGATCGCACGCCACCGTGCGTCGGCCAGTTCGAGCGGCGGCGATGGCGGCAACCGCACCGCCAGTGCCAACACCGATCACCGCAATGTCAGCAGTCAGGGGCGCAACATCTCGTGGCTGCGTTAACTCACCGTGCAGAGCCGGTGTGGCTGCGGGCAGATCGCGCACGATTGCTGCCGCGTGCAAACCTAGCGCAAAACGTTCGCCCAGCTTCCAGCCCCCGCCGATGGTTGCGGGTGTAGCTAGCACGAGATTGGTCGGCAGACCTCGTGGCGTCGCGGCGGCATTCCAACGTGGCAGCGGCACCACCGAGCCGTGTGTGACAATGGCGTGCTCAAGGTGATTCCCCCACGTAGTGCGAGCGGCTTGTAACACCGGCAACCACAGGCCGTGATCCACTGCATGATCGCCAGGAAGCTCAATGGCAAGACGGCGCTCATTCGTCCAGCGCGTAGTTTCCACGGTAATATTCACCATCGGTAGCGACGAACATGCGAGACTGGTTGGCAATTCACGGTCCCACGTCTGACCTCGTAGCACGATGTGGACACGTTGACGCGTTGGCGTGGGCATTTCGGTTGCACCACAGAGCGTTGCCAGTTCGCCACGATCGCTGGCATCAATCCAGCGTTTGGCGGCCAGCCGACGGAGTCCGCCTTTGGTCGCCACGGTGATCGCTGCAAGGCGATCGTCAGTCATCTCCACCGCCAACGGTGTGGCATAGAGGAGTACCGGAACGGCCTCGGTTTGCAGGAGTTCTGCCGCTTCGGCTTCGACGGCTCCCGTGTCGAGACGGCCTGCGTGACAAGCGCCGCGCGCCGTGAGTCGGTCGCACCACGCCGTCCATGCGGGTGCAGCGCAGTCCGTGACGTCATCAGCAAAGGCCCAGCCAGTTTCCCACAGCAGCGCGGGACCGCGATCGAGCAGTAGAGCGTCTACACCATGAGCGCGTAGCTCGCGCACGGCGGCGAAGCCGGCATGACCGGCACCATGGACGATTACTTCGTGGACGCGATTGAAGATACTCATGTGCCAGTCTCCTGGGGCCATCGTAGCGGCGCGGTGCGGACAGGAGGCTGGACAGCCATGGCGATCGGCTAAGAGTATACGGAATTCGGCTATTATGGATCCTGACCTACCTCGTCGAGCTGTTGCCGCCTTCGAGTCTTTGACCGGACTGGCATTCTCGCTGCATGATCGTTCGGGTGTGCTTGCTATGCGTCTGCCGGCCGATCGCACGCAGCATCGCAATCCATGGTGTCGAGCGGTTAAGGCGGTGGCATCAGACGAATGTGTGCGATTTTGTTCGCGTTTTATCCATGCTTCTACCAGCGACGGACAGGTTGTTTCGACGCGTTGTCATGCCGGACTGATCCAATGGGCAGTGACCGGAATTTCTGCTGGGCGACCGGTATGGGTTCTCTTTGCCGGGGTGCGACGAGCTGTAGCCGGCCAGAAAATCGATCTGTGCGATCCGGCTACTCCGGCACGGTCACCAAGCTGGCTGATTGGCCCCGATCCGCCACCGCCGGCAACCAATCCCGAGCAACCCGCTGAGGCTTTAGCGCAGCTCAATGCGCGATTGCTGCGTTGGTATGAGGACAGCGGGAGCAACACCGTGGTGCCGCGACGGCGTGACCATGCGATCCGCGAATTCATTCGTGCGAATCAGGGCAAGCCACTTGAGCTTGCAGACCTGGCCCACCACTTGGGTCTGTCATCTGATCGGACTCGTCACGCGGTCAGCGAAACCTGCGGTCAAGGCTTCTCGCGTTTGTTGAATGAGGAGCGACTCGTAACTGCCGCGCAGTTGCTACGGCATACCGATCTGTCGGTGGCTGATGTAGCCAAACGATGCGGCTTCAACAGCGTGGCTCATTTCCACGCGCGCTTTCGCACGCGCTGGGGAAAAACTCCAACCGCCATTCGCCGGACCGTGTTGCCCTAAACCATGAGCTCTTCGTGTAAGGAGAGGCGTAACTCAGAGGTTAAACGCCTGAGTAGTTACGATACGAGCTTGATGACCGCAACCACGAGGACGAGTGCGAGCAAACGTCGGAACAGCAGTGGCGCTATGCGCCGACTGCCCAGCCACGCGCCGCATGCACCGCAAACGCCGACAACTACCGCCCATACTGGTAATAGGGCCGGTAAATCCGCTAAGTTTGGTTGGTGTCCGATCAGACCAGCAAGACTGTTGACGAGGATGAATGCGGCTGCGACGCCACCGGAATCACGCGATTCACCCCAGCGGCACAAGAGCAGCAGCGGCGACAGGAAGATGCCGCCGCCGGTACCGGTGATGCCCGCGACGAGGCCGATCACGGATCCCCACGCGCATGCAATCCACCACGCCGATTGCTGCAGCGGACGCTGATTGGTCTGGCTGACCGGAATCATCAGTCGCACTGCGGCAGCAAGCAGACACAGAGCAACCAGGAGACGATAGACGGAACTCGAAACGGTCATGCTACCGCCGATCAGCGCACACGGCACCGAACCAAGTGCGAACGGCCAGAACAAGCGCCACGAAAAATATCCGGCGCGGGCGAATTGGATGAGTGCGATTAGCCCGACAACGAGGTTGAGTACAAGTGCGATCGGCTTCATCTGCGCCGGAGCCATGCCGCTGAGCGCCATTGCGGCCAGATAACCTGACGCGCCAGCGTGGCCGACCGTCGCGTAGAGAAACGCGGCGAAGGCGAATGCCGTGGTGAGCAACAGGTCGTGGCCGCTCATGCCAGAGCAGTCTTTTCAAGGCAACCGAAGATGCGCAGAGGCCGCTGAGATCGCAGAGGAAAAACTTTTTGGAGAATCAGCCGAATGTTTGCGAGATCTGTATCTCCCATGTCAGTCTCTGCGTCCTCAGCGGCCTCTGCGCCTCTGCGGTTGCCTTGGAGAATTTCAATGAGGCAAGCTAAGTTCATGCGTCATGTCCGTGGTCGGAACGCCTTCAATACGTCGGGATTGGTTTCCAAGCGCGCGCCGCCGATGAGATCGATGCAGTACGGCACCGCCGGGAAAACAGCGTCGAGACAGGTGCGAATAGCGCTGGGTTTCCCAGGTAGATTGATGATCAGGCACGAGCCGCGCAGACCAGCGATTTGGCGTGATAGGATCGCGGTCGGGACTTCGCGCAGGCTGACCGTGCGCATGAGTTCGCCGAAGCCGGGCATGAGTCGCGAACACACCGCCATCGTTGCCTCTGGTGTCACGTCGCGTGGCGATGGTCCAGTACCGCCAGTGGTCACGATCAGTGAGCAGTGGTCTAGGTCGCTCATCGCACAGAGCGCTGCGGCAATCTGGTCCTGTTCGTCAGGTATGACGCGCCGCACTGCTTCCCACGGACTGGTCAGATACGCGGTCAGTGTTTCGACGATCGCCGGGCCGCCGCGATCTTCATACACGCCAGCACTGGCGCGGTCACTGACAGTGAGAATGCCGATGCGGGCGATGGATTGGTTCATGGTGTGTGGTTCATTCTGGAACAAGCAACTCAAGGCAACCGCAGAGGCGCAGAGGCCGCTGAGGACGCAGAGTTCGAGAATTGTGGCAGCGGGCTAATGATTGGTTTTCCTTCATGTCAGTGCCTCTTGGTTCTCTCCTCTGCGATCTCAGCGGCCTCTGCGCCTCTGCGGTTGCCTTGGTATTTTCTTCAAGGCGCTGCGCTGCCAATGGCCGCTGCGGCCACCGGACTTTTCTTCGAGCTGTATGTCGCCGATCACCATGCTGCGGTCGATGGCTTTGCACATGTCGTAGACCGTGAGTGCTGCTGCCGACACGGCGACGAGAGCTTCCATCTCGACGCCCGTGCGTCCTGACAGAGACGCCGTTGCGGAAATGCGAACTTCGTTTCCGTGCAGTTTGAGATCAACATCAACCGCATCGAGGTTCAGACCGTGACACAGCGGAATCAGTTCATCGGTGCGTTTTGCCGCCTGGATTCCGGCGATTCGTGCTACGGCCAACACATCACCTTTGGCGATCGCCTGGCGACGGATCGCGGCGAGGACCTTGGTTGTCGTGCGTACAACCGCCGAAGCGGTGGCGCTGCGCAGTGTCGTTGGCTTCGCGCCGACGTTGACCATGCGCGCGTGGCCACGGCCATCGAGATGCGTGAATGTTAGCTTGGCCATGCGTCAACTCCGATGCGGGTATAGCTGACCGTGCTGCCAGCGGGCAGAGCGGCAGCGCCTGGCTCAAGCCGTAGGTAGGCATTCGCCTGGTGTGGTTGTACCAGGTCGGCGCTGGAAACTGGCAGCAGTGGGGTGACTGACCCTGCGTTGACCCGCGCGGGCAGGAACCAGGTGCGATCGCTATTGTGTGGCAGTGCGGCACTCAACGTGCCGTGTCCGGTGAGCGGCGTATGCGGCTGGCCAGCGAGTCGGCGCAAGGCCGGGAGGACACAGCGGCAAGCGCAGAGATGCGCTGCAAGCGGATTGCCCGGTAGACCAAAGAATAATTGGCGTCCGATTCGTGCGAGCAGCAGCGGCTTGCCGGGGCGTTGCGCCACTTTGTGAAAGAGCACTTCGGCACCAAGTCGGCGCAGCACGCCCGGGACGTCGTCATGCGCTCCGGCAGAGACGCCGCCGGTAAGAATCACGGCGTCGGTCGTGGCGAGTGCGCGCAGTGCAGCAAACAATGCGTCCGCGTCATCGCGAACAGCTTGCCTACGCGCTGCGAGTCCGGCTTCGTGCAACAGCGCGACTAGCATCGGGCCGTTGCTGTCGCGGATCGATCCAGGATTGCTGGGATCGGCGGATAATTCGCTGCCGGTTGCGATAACGGCGATGGTTGGACGAGGGTGAATCGTGAGCTGCACAGCGCCGACGCTGAGCGCAGCGGCCAAGGTCATCGGCGTCACGGTCGTACCAGCGCGTGCCCAGGGTTGTCCAGCAACGCACTCGCTGCCGCGTGGGGCAATGTTTGCGCGCGGGCGGATGCGCTCGGGCAGTTGAATGCGATCACCGGTGCGTGTGGTTTGCTCAATGGGCACGACGGCTTCCACACCAACTGGAACCGGAGCGCCGGTCATGATCGGATAAGCGAGTCCCGGCACGAGAGCGTCCCGAATGGCTCCGTCACCGGCAGCGATCTCATCGTGGGGGGTGACGGTTTTTCCAGCGTCAGCCAGCCGCACCGCGTAGCCATCCATCATCGCACGATCGAATGGCGGTAAGTCGGCGTGGGCGATGGTATCTGCTGCCAAGGTCAGACCGACGCAATCTTCGGTCGGTAACCGCGCGGTGAGTGGCGGCGGAACGGCAGCCAGCGTTCGCTCCAGCGCGACATCAGGTTCAAGGAGGTCGGCCATCATTGATCCGGTGATTCGCTGCGCATGACCGTGCCTTGGCTCCACTCGACCGTTCCGTCAGCGAAGGTTTCGCGTTTCCAGACTGGAACGCACGCCTTCACTTCGTCCATGATCCAGGCGCAGGCGGCGAAAGCCTCGGCACGATGGGCGGCGGCGACACCGATCCATACCGCTGCTTCGCCGATCTCGAGATGACCGACGCGGTGACAGCCAAGGGCGGCCAGCAGCGGCCAGCGTGAACGGGCAACTGTAATAATATTGGTGCCGACTTGGATCGCGAGCGGCGCATAGCCCTGGTAATCAAGATAACGTACCGCGCGACCTTGATGATGATTGCGCACGATGCCTTCGAAGATCACCAGCCCACCAGCCTGGGAATGATCCAGACGGCGACGCCACGCGGCGCAATCGATCGGCTGGTCGGTGACCGCAAAGTCCTCCATGTCAGCCGCCTGAGATGGGTGGCAGGAACACGATCGTATCGCCATCACGCAACGGGGTTTCCCACTGCGCCATCGTCTCGTTGATCGCCACCATCACGCTGCGTTCAGGCAAGGAGAAACCATGCCGTTGCGTGAGCTCCTGGTAGAGACCGCGCGGTGTGGCGGCCGTGGTAGTGAGCTGTTCTTGATCCAACCCGCGATGATCGCGGAGATGGGCGAAATAGAGGACGGTGAGCGTGGCCAACTCAGCCTCCAATTGCTGCCATGGCACCGTTACGCTGGAAGCGCGCCGGCGGCGCCTTCGCAGCGACGGCCTTGCGGATGGTCGCGGTCAGGCCGTTCAGATCGCCCGCACGCAGCCAAGTGATCAGATCGGTTCCTGCTTCATCGAAGAGACACGTATGCAGACGACCCTGACTGGTCAGGCGGATACGATCGCAGGTGGCGCAGAACGGGTCGCTGCGCGTGGTGATGAAGCCCAGACTGGTGGCCGCTGGATCGACACCGGCGACGGTCCACACTCGACTCGTTGGTTCGTCCAGTTCCGTGCTTTCATTGACGTCGATGCCGCCAGCACGCAGGCGTTCGCGCAGGGTGTGCGAATCAATGTAGCGCTGCTGCCAATTCCCATGCGCAACGCCAATGTCCATCAACTCGATGAAGCGCAGATGGACGCGTTCAGCGATGGCAAAGCGTGCCAACGCAACCGGGTCGGTATCCACCGTGGCAACCGCATTGATCTTGAGCGGAGTGAAACCATGGCTGACCGCAGCGCGGACGCTGGACGCTACTTCGGTAAAACGATCGCGCCGCGTATTGGCGAGGAAGCCAGCCGCATTCGCCGCATCGAGGCTGATGTTCAGCCGCTGCAGTCCCGCCGCGCGCAGCTCGGGCAGCAAGCGCTCCAGCAGTACGCCATTGGTGGTCATGCCGACCGTCGGCACCAGCCAGGTCGCGGCGCGAATATGCCCGAGCAGATGCGGACTCAGCGTTGGTTCGCCGCCGGTGATGCGGATCTTGTGCACCGGAATGGCGGCACAGATCGCGGCCATGAGTTGATCAATCTCGTGAGCGGTAATTGACGAGGTCGCAAACAGTGCGTTTTCGGGGAGGCAATAGCCGCAACGCAGATTGCACCGGTCGGTGACCGATACGCGCAGATACATCGTGGTCCTTTCCTCGGCCAGCTTGCGCTTGGCGTCATGGGAGGCTCAGTCGTTTCCAACTGAACCCTGTCGCGATCACCTTGGCCACATGGCGTTAGGCAGACCACGATCGGAGGTCTGTGAATACGCTGGCTAGTGTAGGAGTAAAGCGGGCCGTTCCTTGATTTGGATCATGTTGCAGGTTCGCTGCGCGATCTCGGTAAGCAGTCGACGGGTATTTCCGGTTGCGCAGATCCGCGCAAAAGTTGCTAAGCCGCTCGTAAATTGAGCCAGATAGCTTCGCGATGCCTTAACTTCAGGCAACTGGAGTCACGTGGTTTTTATGGTCTTAGCGAACCCAACCAGCGTTGGGGTATGAGGTAAGCGCCTATTCGCCGTGGCAGGGGTGGATTGGCGTGGCATGTGCCAAGCACGATTGCGTTCACAACCACGCGGAGTCGCTCCGGTTGTCCTCGCCGTAGCTTGGTCCGCTTCACCCCGTTCAGAAGTCATTCAGCCATGCCAGTTGCCATCGAAACCGACACGCTTCCCCAGACTCGGGCGCGGTGGCATCGTGCCTGTTCTGTCGCCGACATTGCGCCATGGCGCGGAGTCGCCGTGCTGTGCGGTCGACGTCAGATTGCGCTCTTCCGTTGCGGTACCGGTGAGCAGATCTACGCGCTGTCAAACTTCGATCCGTTCAGCCGGACGATGGTCGTCAGCCAGGGCATCGTCGGTGATCGCCACGGTGAACCGATCGTCTCGAGTAAGGTATACCAGCAATCCTTCCGGCTCAGCGATGGCCTCTGCCTGCATGATGCAGATGTCAGTCTAACTACCTTTCCGGTGCGAATCATCGATGGGGATGTCGACGTCTTTGTGAGCGACTAAACTGCACGGAGTGCAGTTCATTTCACCTTGGCCGCAGCCAAGTCATCACGGAGGGACCAGAGCATGGAAACCACCACGATGTCAACGGCAGCGGCCCAGCGTGTCCTGATCGTCTCAACCCTCGCATTCACCGTGTTGTTCGCGGTGTGGGTGATGTTCGGCGTCCTCGGTCTGCCAATCCGCAGCGAGCTCCAGCTGACCGCAAACCAGTTGTATTGGCTTGGCGCGGCGGCCGTTTTCACAGGTTCACTCTTCCGCTTGCCGTTCGCCATCCTGTCTGATCGCTACGGCGGCCGACGGCTCATGATTGCACTGCTGTTGTGGACAGCGGTGCCGTGTTGTCTGGTCGCCTACGCGCACAGCTTCAACGAGCTGTTGGTACTGGCGCTGCTGTTCGGTGTTTCTGGAAATGCGTACAGTGTCGGCGTCTCCTGGAACGCAGCCTGGAGTCCCGATCAGCAGAAGGGCATATCTCTCGGTGTATTCGGTGCCGGCAACGTGGGCGCATCGATCACGAAATGCATCGGACCTACGCTGATCGCTACAGCTCCGGCCGCTGGCTGGTGCTGGGGATTCATTCCAGGTGGGTGGCGTGTCGTGCCGGTGATCTATGCGGTCATGCTGGTTATCATGGCAGCGATTGTCGGGGTCGCGACGCCCAGGACTGATCGTAAGCCAGGAGCGAGTCGCAGCGTGTCCAGCATGGTGGCGCCGCTGGGCGTCACGCATGTTTGGCGCTTCGGCCTCTACTATGTCGTCATGTTTGGTGCCTACATCGCCTGGTCGTTGTGGTTGCCGACGTTTTATCAGGAAGTGTATGGCTGCACGTTGCACAGCGCGGCATTACTCACAGCGCTCTTCATCTTCCCAGCCAGTCTATTGCGGCCGCTTGGTGGTTGGTTGAGCGATCGACTTGGTGCGCGTGCGGTGACCTATGCGTCCTTCATCGGCATGTTGCTGCTGAGTTTGCCGTTGATGTACAGCGGTCCGCATGACTGTGCATTCAGCCTGCCCGTGGTTGCGACGATGGTGACTTTGATTGGAGTCGGCATGGGGATCGGCATGGCGGCGGTCTATCGCTATGTCCCCGAATACTTCCCTGATGATGTCGGCGTGGTTGGTGGGTTGGTCGGCTCGATTGGTGCCATGGGTGGCTTCGTGTTGATGCTGGCGTTTGGACTGATGGAGGACGCCGGCATCCGCGCCTCTGCCTTCGTTGCGTTGGCGGGACTCATCGGCGTCAGCCTGATCTGGTTGCAAGTCGTGGTGGTCGCCATGAAGCAGGAGCGCGAGATCGCCGAACAACGTGCCACCGAGGCCGCTGCCTATGCCGCAGCTGAAGCCGCTGAGCGCGAACGTCTGGCGCAGCGGGCATTCTGGTTGGGGCTTCATGGTCCGGCCATCAGTGAACTCAAGGAGACGGTTACGGAGGGGGATTCGGGAGTCGAGCCCATGGTTCCTGGCTACGGGCTTGCTTCCACCTGAGTATTTAGCCCAGCTGCGACAATCATGTTAACGAACTCGCAGGCAGGTCGCTGAATTCAGCGCCGAGGCAGCAATAGATGCGTAAATTCACGCGTATTAGCATCGGCATCACCTAGCTGCCTGGTGGAGTAGTTCAACGTGCCATCCACTGTCCACTGGCCAAGTCAGCAATCCGACCATGCTCCTGGCATGCAGCCAGCCGCCACTCGTCCCGCCTTTCGTTCAGCCGGCAACGCGCTCGGCATTGCATCCGCGAGTTGGAATTCGAACTTTCTCCGCGCTTGTCGCGGCGAGCCGACCGCGCATACGCCGATCTGGCTGATGCGTCAGGCCGGGCGCTATATGGATCACTACCGTGGCCTGCGCGCGCGGCTGTCGTTTCTGGATCTCTGCCGGAATCCATCGGCGGCTGCCGAGGCAGCGCTATACGCCCGTGAGTGGCTGAATGTCGATGCGGCGATCGTGTTCAGCGACATCTTGGTCGTGCTGCAAGCCCTCGGCATGGAACTGTCCTTCCAGAATGACGGTCCCAAATTGGTTCCGTTGGATGGTGCTGCCGCCGTCGCGCGATTGCGCGATCCGCTCGCGGCCGCTGCCGATCTTGGTTATGTCGCTGAAGCCGTTCGGCTCACGGTCGCCGGTTTGCCGGCTGACATTCCCTGTATCGGTTTCGCCGGCGCTCCGTTCACCTTGGCGGCTTACGCGATCGAGGGCGGTGGCAGTCGGCAATTCACCCGCGCCAAGAGCTTCATGTATCGCGAGCCAGCCGCGTGGCATCGGCTCAGCCGGACGATCGCGATCTGCGCAGCAGAACACGCCAATCGACAAATCGCCGCTGGTGCGACCGCGATTCAATTCTTCGATTCGTGGGCGGGTTGCCTGTCGCGGGCTGACTTCGAAGAGTTCGCGCTACCGCATTTGACGACTGCCGTGCAAGCGGTGAAGCCTGGCGTGCCGGTGATCGTCTTTGGCGCGGCGACCGGACATCTGTTGGATCTGTTCGCGCGTACCGGCGCCGATGTGATCGGTGTCGATACCGGAGCGTCGTTGTCCTCAGCGTGGGACACGGTCGGTGGTCCGGGCCGCGTCGCGGTGCAGGGTAATCTCGATCCGGCCGTGCTGCTGGGTCCAGTCGAACTCGTCCGTGCGCGTACCGACTTGGTGTTGGCTGAAGCCGCCAAACGACCGGGCCATATTTTCAATCTTGGCCACGGCATCATCAAAGAGACTCCGCCTGAAATGGCGCGCGAGTTGGTGTCTTACGTCCACGAGCGGACCGCGCGATGACCGCGAGTTCCTACGACGCCATCGTCGTCGGTGGCGGCATTGGTGGTCTTGTCTGTGCCTACCGTCTCGCCAAGCGTGGGAAGCGCGTCGCGCTGCTGGAGGCGAGCGATCGTCTTGGTGGCGTCATCCGCACCTCGGTCGAAGATGGCTGCACGGTGGAACACGGGCCGGACTCGTTGGTGTCAACCAAGCCGGGCGGCCTCGATCTGATTCGCGAGCTTGGCTTGGATGGCCGACTGATCGGCGTTCCGGAAACGTGTCGGCACGCGCTGATCGCTCGGCGTGGACGCCTCGTTTCAGTTCCCGAGGGTTTGTATTTGCTTGCGCCCGGACGGATTATGCCGTTCTTGCGCTCGCCGCTCGTCAGTTGGTTGGGCAAGTTGCGCATGGGGCTGGATCTCGTGCTGCCGCGCCGAGCTGCGGGTTTGCCCGAGGAAAGTCTTGCTGCGTTTGTTCGCCGTCGTCTGGGGCAAGAGGCGCTGGATGTCATCGCGCAGCCGATGGTCAGCGGCATCTATACCGCCGATCCCGAGCAATTGTCGTTGGCCGCAACAATGCCGCAGTTTCTCGAGTTGGAGCGCACCCATCGCTCGCTCATCCGTGGCATGATGGCGCGCATGCGCGAACAGAAAGCCGCCAGCGCGAAGCAGGCCAGCGGCCCGCGCTATGGTTTGTTCCTGTCGCTCGAAGGCGGATTGCAAACGCTGGTCGATGCGCTGTGCGAACGCCTGCCCGGCGTCGACGTACGGCGATCAACTCCAGTCACCGCGCTGCGTCGCGTTGATGATGTGTGGGTCGTGACCGCTGGTGGCGCTGATGTGCGCGCCCCCCAGGTGGTGTTGGCAACGCCGGCGCACGTCGCGGCGCGCTTGGCTCCAGCCGATCTCGCGGCTGAACTCGCGCAAATTCCCTACGCGGGTGTCGCGACGGTAAATCTGATTTTCGACCAAGCACAATGCCCGGACATGCCGATGGCAGCAGGATTCGTCGTGCCAGCGATTGAACGGCGGAGCATCGTCGCCTGCACGCTCGCGCATCGCAAATATCCGGGTCGCGCTCCGGCGGGGACGATCGTGCTGCGCGCTTTCGTTGGCGGAGCCTTGCACGAGAGCCTGCTGAACGGTGATGACGCAACGATCATCCGCGACACTCTGGCTGATCTGCGTCTCTATCTCGGCGCGCTGCCCAATCCGCGGCAGGCGATTGTTCACCGTTGGCCCAAGGCGATGGCGCAGTATGTCATCGGACATCAGGCGCGGGTCGCACGCATTCGTGCCCTGACGCCGCCGGGTCTGCATCTGGTTGGCAATGGTTATGATGGGGTTGGCATTCCCGATGTGTCGGCCCAGGCGACGCAGGTTGCCGCCGCTATCAGTGGATGATCCATGCACCTGGCGCTCTATCAGCCGCAGGTGCCGGGAAATATCGGCGCAGTTGGCCGCACTTGCATTGGTCTCGGCGCTGAACTCCATCTGATCGGTCCGTTAGCGGTGGATCTCTCGGCGCGCGCTGTGCGTCGGGCCGGAGTTGATTACTGGCCCATGCTGCGCCTGTCGCTGCATCCGACTCCGGAAGCATTTTTGGAATGGCTCGGGACGCGTCAGCCGTGGCTCGTGGCCAAGCACGGACGCCATCGCTTCGATCGCGCGACGTATGCGATAGATGACATTATTATACTCGGCAACGAAGTGCGTGGCATTCCCGCCGCCTGGCACGAGCGCTGGCCTGACCGTGGTGTTCACATCCCGATGCGCGGACCGGTGCGATCGTTCAATCTCTCGTGCGCTGCGGCAGTCGTTGCCGTGCACGCCCACGCCGTGTGTGGGTTGATGGACGGGTGCGACGCGTGAATCAACATACGATAGATCAAGGCAACCGCAGAGGCGCAGAGGCCGCAGAGGACGCGGAGGGCAAACTTATTCGCGGGGAAATGGATCACGCTGCTGATCTGTGGTGGACGATAGTTCGAGCTCTTTTCCCTCTGCGATCTCCGCGGCCTCTGCGCCTCTGCGGTTGCCTTGGCTACGCTCCAGGGTGGATCGCATGATCGGTGCGTCTGTGAAAAAACTGCGCGGCCCAACGTCTGACGCCCATGTGCAGAAGATCTTCGCCGGTCTTGCTGCGACGATTACACCACGCTGCGAGCTGGAACATAAGTCTGTCTTCGAATTGCTAGTCGCCGTCGTGCTGTCCGCGCAATGCACCGACATCAACGTGAACAAAGCGACGGTGAAATTATTTCCGGTCGCCAACACGCCGCAGGCGATCCTCGCACTCGGCGTTGCTGGTCTCACGCCGTACATTCGTTCAATCGGCCTGTTCAACGCCAAGGCCAAGAACGTCGTTGGACTCTCGCAGTTGCTCATCGAACGTCACGGCGGTGAAGTCCCGCGCGATCACGCCGCACTGTGTGCATTGCCTGGTGTCGGCCGCAAGACCGCCAACGTGGTGATGAACGTGTGGTGGGGCGAACCGACGATCGCGGTCGATACGCACGCCCATCGTCTCGCCAATCGCATGGGCATCAGCCGCTCCAAGACGCCGGAACAAACCGAACTGGTATTGCTCGCGCGCGTGCCCGACGAGTTCCGTCGTCACGCTCACTCGTATTTAGTTCTGCACGGTCGCTATTCGTGCACCGCACGCTCGCCGCGTTGTGACGCGTGCCCGGTGGCGAAGTGGTGTCCGAAGATCGGTGTTAGTTGAGCGCAGTTTTCAGCCTAGATCACTCTTTTCAAGGCAACCGCAGAGGCGCAGAGCTACGCAGAGGTCGCAGAGGGCTTGGGTTAGAAGTCATTGCTGTTTCTGGCGCCACTCACCCACAGGGTGACGATCCAATGGACGTTCTCCTCTGCGATCTCAGCGGCCTCTGCGCCTCTGCGGTTGCCTTGGGATGTTTCAACCGGGCAATTTAGGTTCAGTTCAAAAACACCGCGCGCGCATCGCCAGAATGACGACGGTTGCTGACGACAGCGGCATGGCCACGGCGCAAACGAGTGGTCCAAACAATCCCGCAGCGGCACCGACAATCGCAATTACATTATAAATCGCGCTGATCCACAGCAGTCGTCGCACGGTGGCGCGGGCGGCGGCGGCTCCGCGCCAGAGCTCGGCTGGGCCGGCGGAGTTGGGATGCGTGCAGTAGGCCTGACAGCGGTCGAGGGTTGCCTCCAGACCGCCGGATACGCCGATCGCCACATCCGCAGCGGCCAGCATGGCGGCGTCGTTTACACCGTCGCCAACTGCGGCAACCAGTGAACGATGATCGTGATGAGGTGCCGCTGCGCGTTCACGCACGAGGTGCGCCTTCTGCTCGGCGGTGAGACCGCCGTGTGCGTGCGCCGGGTCGATGCCAAGTTCAAGAGCGCGCGCGGTAACCGCCAGTTGATGATCACCGCTGGCGATATGGATGGCTGCGCCGCTCGCTTTCCACGTTGCGATGAGTTCGTGCGCCTGCGGACGCAGCGGATCACCGAGATCGATGGTGGCGAGTAATCGTCCATCGACCTGCACGCCGATGCGTGTGTGCACACCACCGCTGCCACCGACGCCGGTTAGTGCCGATCCGCCAACCCGTAGGTCGTGACCAGTGTTGGTGCGCGCGATGACGCCGCGACCGGATTCTTCGCGCCAATCGGCGAGCGGAACGGGAACGATGCCGCGTTGACGCAGTGCATCGGCTATCGCAAGCGACACGGGATGACCGCTGCGCTCAGTCGCCGCAAGGACCACGGCGGGATCGACCAGCTCCAGATCCATGGTGATCACCTGCATGCGTCCTTCGCTGAGCGTTCCGGTTTTGTCGCAGACGATCTCGCCAACCGCGGCCAGTCGTTCGAGCACGCTGGGATCGCGCAAGAGGATGCCGCGCTGGGCGGCAGCGGCGGTAGTCAGCGCCTGCACCAACGGAGCGGCAATTCCGATCGCGCACGGGCAGGCGGCGACGATGACCGCCAACGCCACTTCGGCGCCACGAACCCAGCCAGTGTGCTCGCCCCACCATAGACCAGCAACGAGCGCGATGACCACGGTCACCGGAGCGAGCCAGCGCAGCGCGGTGGCCGCTTGATCGCGCTCGTCACGACGCTCGGCCGGCAGCGCTTGGTGCAGCATGCGCGCCAGTCGCGTGTCGCTGCCGACTGCATCCAGGCGCACCGAGACTTTGCCCGAACGACAGATTGATCCGGCGGCAACCGTGGTTCCGGTGCGCATCGCGATCGGCCGCGGTTCACCGGTGAGCACAGCGACATCGACGCTGGCTTCGCCGGCGATGACCGTGCCATCACCGGGCATGACGCGATCGCTTTGCAGTTCGATGATGTCACCGGGCGTGAGCTGGCTGGCCGCCACGGCAGTGACGCGCCCATCGTTGATCTGCCAGGCGGTATGCGGCAGCAAATGATGCAGGCCACCGGCAGCACGAACGATGGTGCGCCGAGCCGTGACTACGGCCAAGCGCGCCGCGAGAAGCAGCGCCGCGAACATGGCGGCGGCATCCGCATAGGACGCACGCGCATCGCCTAATGCTAACGCCGCGCTGCCGAGCAGCGCCAGGATGATCACCAACGATGCGGCAAGATCGACGCTCCATCGTCGCGCGCGCAGCGCCACGAGCGCGCCGCGATGCAATGGCGCTGCCGCCCACAGACAGCCAGGTAGAGCGAGGATCAACGCGCCCCAGGCGAAGCCCGCTTGCCACATGCGCGACAGATCACCGGTCAATTCTCCTGCCGTGAGGGTCGCTGCGAGGTGCATGGCACCGACCGCACTGGCGGCGGCCACGGCCACGCGCAGCAACAGCGAGCGGTGTTCGGCAACCAACGCGTGGGAAACAGCGTCGGATCGGAAGGGCCTGGCGCGATAGCCGAGCGCAGCAAGCAGCCGAGCCTGCGCTCCTGGTCCGGCGCACGTTGGATCATAGGCAACCCGCAGCGCTGCGGTGCCCAGATCAAGCCGCGCCCAGCGCACGCCGGGCAGCAGGCGCGGCAACTGTTCGACCAGCCACACGCAGGCCGGACAATGCAGGCCGTCGAGATACCAAGCGATGACCTCGTCACCGTTGGCGAGCGCATGCGTCCACGTAGCACGAAACGCCGGTGTATCGAAGGCGTCTGCGCCGGGATCGGCCTGGGCTGGGCGGCCAATGGTTGGCGCTCCGGCGGCGCGCATGCGATAGAACTCGGCCATGCCCTGGTCATGGAGCAGATGCCACGCTGCCCGACAGCCGCCGCAGCAGAACGGCTGGGCATTATCGGGATTTGCCGATGCGCTTGCCACTGGTTGTCCGCAATGCGTGCAACTCACCACAGCATGATCCGCCCGAGATGGAGATGCGCGATAACATGCAACGCCGCGAGCCCGTGCAGCAGCAATAGCGTCGCTGAGATGGTCAACGCTACCGTGGGCAACCAGGACAGGCGTTGGCGCAGACGCCCGAATGCGGCGGCGCTGGCCCCGACGGCGATGGCTAAGGGCAGCGTGCTGATCAGGACGAGCAGGCTCATCAAGGCGGCTCCATCCCATGGCGATGCGCTGGCGACGGCAAGGCCGAGGGTGCTGAAGACGATGCCACAGGGCAGTGCGCTCAGGGCCAAGCCGAAGGCGAATACGCCGGCGTGAGGATGACGGGAACTCCAGCCGGATAGCGGTCGTAGGAGCCGAGCAGTGAGTCCGCCGTCGCTGGTGAAGTTACCCGGCAAGTGCAGCCAACCGAGGCGATGAAAGACCGTGAGGTACAGACCACCAGCGAGAACGATGACCGACCACGCGCCCCAACCAGCCAGGTGTTCGGCAACCGAGCTGCCGACGAGCCCAGCCAACGCACCCGCACCCGCGAGCGGTAACAGGCGTCCGATTTGGTAGAGACTCAGCTGCAGCAGGCCGGTTCGCCAACCATGTTGACTGAGGCCAAGGCCGGCGACCAGTGGTCCGCACATTCCCGCGCAGTGGAGCATGATCCAGACGGTTCCCGGACCAAGCAATTGGAGGTAGAGGGGGCCGTTTTGTATCGGGCTGCAGCAACTACCGTCCATGGCGACCACCCTTTGCCCAAACGATATAAATAGCCAGAGGCAAGATTTGAAGATTAACCGCCCGTTTTATCCAGTTGCCTTTCCCCCAACTCGAAATCATGCTCCGCCACGCGCATGCTGTTCTTCATTACCGGTGTCGGCCTGGTGCTCTTCCTCGTCGCGATGGCAGCGCTGATCATCATCGTCCGCAGCGGTCAGATGGATGACCTAGACACACCGCCCCAGCGCATGCTGGGGGAGGACGCGCCAGGCGCCGGACGACCACTTCCAGAACCTGGACCACGAACCAAGCCATGACCGATAGTATTGACCAACCGTTGAGGCCGTCACCGGCACTCGACACCGTCACTTATGACGACCGCATTACGGTCTGGTTCCTGTGGGCCTCGCTGATCTTCGGTGTGGTTGGTATGGCGGTCGGCATCCTGATCTCGTTGCAGCTCTGCGTGCCAGCGCTCAATCTGGATATTTCCTGGTTGACCTATGGCCGACTGCGTCCGTTGCATACCAATGCGGTGATCTTCGCCTTTGCCGGCAATGCGGTGTTTGCCGGATTCTACTATGCGACGCAGCGCCTGCTCAAGACGCGCATGTGGTCGGACAAGATGAGTTGGATCCATTTCTGGGGTTGGCAGGCGATCATCCTGGCGGCAGCGATCACCCTGCCGCTCGGCTACACCTCATCGAAAGAATACGCTGAGTTGGAATGGCCAATCGACCTTGCGATCGCGGTGGTCTGGGTGATCTGGACGGTGAACACGGTGGCGACCATCATGGTTCGCCGTGAGCGCCATCTCTATGTCACGTTGTGGTTCCTGCTCGCAACCCAGATCGGCGTAGCGATGCTGCACGTGGTCAATTCACTCGCGGTTCCCGTGGGTCCACTCACGAGTTACTCGGTCTTTTCCGGGGTTCAGGATGCATTGGTGCAGTGGTGGTATGGTCACAATGCGGTCGCATTCTTCCTGACCACGCCCTTCCTCGGACTGATGTATTATTACCTGCCGAAGGCGGCCGAGCGGCCGGTGTACAGCTATCGTCTGTCGATCATTCACTTCTGGTCGCTGATTTTTCTCTACATCTGGTCCGGGCCACATCACCTGCTGAATCAAGCGACTCCGGAATGGGCGCAGACCCTCGGGGTTGCCTTCTCGATCATGCTACTGGCACCAAGTTGGGGCGGCATGATCAATGGCTTGCTCACCCTGCGCGGTGCGTGGGACCGGGTGCGCCAAGATCCAGTGCTCAAGTTCTGGGTCGCAGCGGTGACCTTCTACGGCATGGCCACATTCGAGGGTCCACTGCTGTCGCTACGTGAAGTGAATGCGTTGGCGCACGATACCGAATGGATTGTCGGTCACTCGCACGGTGGCGCCCTGGGTTGGAACGGATTGATCGCCTTCGGCATGGCGTACTGGCTGATTCCCAAGATCTACAAGACCAAGCTGCATTCGACCGCGATGGCGAACCTTCATTTCTGGTTCGCCACCTCGGCAATTTTCATCTATATGGTGACGATGTGGATAGCTGGCGTGACCCAGGGGCTGATGCAACTGCAGTTCAACGACGAGGCGCGACTCGCTTATCCAGTGTGGATGGAGATCGTGAACGCGGTGGTTCCGTTCTACTGGATTCGTGCGTTTGCTGGGGTGCTGTATCTGATCGGCATCGTGCTGTGCATCTGGAACATCGTGGCCACCGTGCGGCGAGCGGGCGCACCGCTTAGTGATCAAGTTGTCCAAGTGCCACGCATGGCTCCGGACGAAGAGGTAGGCCGTCACATCGATGCGGCCCTGCAACAGCCGAATCCGCGCGAGCGCGGACACGCATTGCATGCCCTCGTCGAGCGTTGGCCAACCCTGATGATCGTGTTGGTGGTCGTAGCACTGACGATTGGCGGTGTATGCGAAATGGTGCCACAGATGATCCAGGGCGCAGTGACACCAAAGATCGCCTCGGTGAAACCGTACACGCCGCTCGAATTGTACGGCCGTGACATCTACATCCGTGAAGGCTGCGTGTCCTGCCACACCCAGCAGATCCGGACGATCCGCGCCGAGGTCGAACGCTATGGTCCGTACAGTCGCGCTGGCGAAGGCATCTACGATCGTCCGTTCTTGTGGGGCAGTAAACGCACGGGGCCTGACCTCGCTCGCGAAGGCAGTGGACCACAGAGCAAGTCGAATGCGTGGCACTGGGCGCACATGGAAGATCCGACCACGATGGCGACCGGTTCGACCATGCCGCGATATCCCTGGCTCTACCACGACAAGATTGATTTCGCCAGTTTGAGTACCCGGCTGTCCGCATTGAAAAGCTGGCCGATTTACACGCCGTATACCGAGAAGGAAGTGGAGGGCGCCGCTGATTTGGCGAAAGCGCAAGCCAAGATCATCGCTGACGATCTGCGCTCGCAGATCAAGGGTCGGCAGGTTGATGAGGACATTGAGATCATCGCGCTGATCGCCTATTTACAGCGTCTTGGCACAGACCTCGGCAACGTCGGCAAAGGAGGTGGGTGATGTTGCGTCAGGTCTTCACTAATGCGAATCCGCTCGCGGTGGTGGCGATGTTCGCCTTCATCGCGCTATTCGCCGTCGTGCTGTATTACGTGATCTCTGATCGTCGGCGCAAACACATCGAACGTATGGAACACCTGCCGTTGGAGGATGACCGCCATGGCTGATCCTACGCACGAAGCCGACCAGCTCAAAGATGGCGGCCATGATTACGATGGTATTCAGGAGTACGACAACGAGCTGCCACGCTGGTGGTTGGTATTGTTCTATGCCACGATCGTCTGGGCGATCTGGTACGTTCCCTTTTATAGTTTTGGCGGTGGTCAGGTTGGCGCCAGCAAACTGGCCGAGGATCAGCGCGTTGCCGCTGTTGAACGTGCCAAGACTGCTGGCCCGATTATGGATGAGGCCGGGCTTCGTGCCCTGACCACGGATCCAGCGCGCATCGTCGCCGGCAAGGAATCTTACGCCCAATTCTGTGTCACCTGTCACGGCGCGGATGGCAGCGGTCTTGTCGGACCAAACTTGCGTGATCGCTCGTGGATTTTCGGCTCGAACATGATCGATCTGATTGCCGTCTTGGAAAAGGGTGGGCGCGAGGGCAAGGGTATGACGCCGTTCGGGCACCTCGGCACCGAAAAAGTTCGTAACTTAGCGGTCTATATCGTGGCGATGAATCGCGAAGGTCACCTGACTGGCAAGGCACCGGGAGCGGACGAAAAGGAAGCCGTCCTCGACTACTGACATGTCTGAGCCGATCCCCGACTACCGTAGCGTGCTTGCCTCTGTCGATCGTGACGGACGGCGAAAGTGGGTGGAGGCACGGATCGTGTGGGGCCGTTGGCGGCGCTGGCGGATGGCGCTCGCCGTGCCGCTCATCGCATTTTATTGCACGGTGCCATTTATGCAGGTGGGTGGGCATCCGATGTTGCGTCTCGACATCCTGGGCGGCAAATTTTATGTCGGTGGCATTTTATTCTGGCCGCAGGATCTCAGTTACTTCGTGATCTTGGCACTGATCGGCATTGTCGGAACCCTGTTGGCGGTGGCGTTGCTCGGGCGTGTCTTCTGCGGCTGGTTTTGCCCCCATGACGTATTCTTGGAACTCGTCTTTCGCCCACTCGAACACCTGTTGCGTGGCGCTCCAGGGCAACGTAAGCGTTCCTCGCTGGTAAGGACGGCGCTCATGTGGATCGGATTTATTACGGTGTCTGGTGGTCTGGCGAATGCTGGCACCGCGATATTTACCGGAGCCGAGGCGTTTGACCGCTACCTGTTCCTCGATGTCGTTGGCCATCCCTATGCCGCCGTGTTTTGGGCGATCCTGTTTGTCATCGTGCTGTTCAACTTCGGCTGGTTTCGCGAGCAAACGTGCACCATCGTCTGCCCGTATGGTCGCTTCCAGACCGCGATGCTTGACCCGCATACTTTGGCGGTTGCTTACGATCAAAAACGCGGCGAGCCACGCACGCACTTAAAGCCTGAAGTCGCGGTCGCGTCGCCTGGCGATTGCGTGGACTGTTTCCTGTGCGTTCGCGTGTGTCCAACCGCGATTGATATCCGCAACGGCAATCAGATGGAGTGCATCCACTGCGCGGCATGTATTGACGCGTGCGATTCGATCATGACCAAACTGCATCGGCCGATTGGTTTGATTCGTTATGCGAGCGAGGAGCAGTTGGCAGGTCGGCCACGTCGCGTGCTGCGGATACGTACGGTACTTTATGCGATCGTGTTGGTCGCTTTGACTGGCCTGTTGTCGTGGCGTCTGGCAACCCGCAGCGATGTCTTGGTGTCACCATTGCAGCAGACGGCGGTGCCGGTGGCAGAACGTGATCCTGACGGTCGCGATTGTGTCCGTGCCGTGTTGCCGATGGCCCTAGTGAATCGCCGTGATCGTGAAGTCATGGCGCGTCTGGTGCTTGACCCAGCGCTGACAGCAAGGGTGATCTTGCCGCGTCCTGCCGAACTCCTGCCATCGAACTCGCGCATTACCTTGACCCCCATCATCTACATCCCGCGCAAAGAGTTCATTGGTCGGCATCTGGATGTGATCATCGAGGTTCGTGATGCGGATGACGTGGTGCTTGGGAATACCGTGATTAGCGTGCGGGCACCATGACCGTACGTTGGTGGATGCCCTTGGTGTTCGGCGTGAGCGTGGTGGCGATTGCCAATGCGTGCTTGATTGCGACCTGGTTCCGGGTCCTGCCGACACAGGTTGAGGCCCATCCCTACAGAGCCAGCGCGATGGAAGACGATCATCGGCGCGAGACAGATGGGTTTGTTGCCCGAGGCTGGCTGCTGACCCACCAGGTTGATGCCACCGGCGTGACGGTCAGGGTAGCTGGACCCACCACCGAGGTGGACGGTGCCGTTGTCCGCCTCTATCGACCGGATGCTCCTGGACTGGACCGTACGGTTCACTGGACCGACCGGCGGCAGCCCTTGCGATTGGAATTGCCCCGTCGAGGGGCCTGGGATCTCCATGTGGAGTTTCGTGATCCACAGGTTGGACTGGTCAGTGTGGATCGTCGGATTGATCGTCCTTAAAATTGGGCCTATTCAGAGTTTTTAAGGCTATATAAGAGACCCAATAACCCAGCGTTCGCATCATTTGAATCAAAAACGAGCTTGCTAACAGCTTTTATCTACTTGCGAGGGTCCTTTCCCTGATAGGCTCCCCGACCGCCATGATCTCCCGGCCAGAAAAAAGGTGTTCCCGTGGGCGCACATAAGAAAAACCCCACTGCAACAGAAGGCGAAGCGCCCGAGTTGGTCGCCCCGCGCACCAGTGGACAACAAGTTGTCCTGACGCTGAGTCGCACCCTGCCTGGGTGTAAGCGGACCCGTATGCTGACGGTCGAGGGCGCGGTCGGCATCAAGCCCGAGCCGCTCCACGAAATGGACTCAGTGGTGCGCGCGATCGGCCAGGTGCGCGGCATCCATCCGCCGCCGCTCATGATCATCGATGGTCAGACCTACCCCTGTGTGATTGAAGGCAGTCCGCGCAACCCGCGTCTGATGATCGAAGACAAAGGCGACAAGGTGCGCATGTACCTGGAGGTCGGTGGCGCAATGGTGGTCGGTGTGTGGTCGGTTCCTGGTCCACATCTGGTGTTCCGTGGTCGCGTCATTCCACTCGAGTGGACTGGCCCGGCCGAGCATCTCGATCCGCTGATGCAGGGTCCGATCATGGTGCCGAAGGAATGGCTCGTGCGCGAGCCATGGCGCGCCGTGCTTGCCCACGCTGGGCAGTTGCCGCCGCAGCACGAGAAGGCACGTCCGCTACGCGGCCGTCCGCAGCCGATTCTTGAGATGTATGAAGTGGACTCGCGACTCTGCGGCAACGTGCGTTTTCGTTATCATGAGGATCTGCCTGAGATCGATCCGCTCGAACGCATCGGCCTCATCGTGGCCGAAGCGAAAGACGGCACGATCGCCAAGTGCGAGCGCGATCGCGATCTTGAACTGACGCGTTGCAATGAGTTCATCAAGCGTGGTGCGTTGGTGCAGCGACGTGGCGCGTTCGGCTTCGTCGCCGACGGCGACGCCGCGGATCGTTTTCTGGCTCAGGTTATTCCCAACCTGCAGGGCTGGGAAATCCGTGGGCGCGAAAAGCTGCATCGCGGCCGTGCGCCGGATGACATCACCACGACGTCGAAGGTGACTGCGCACGACGAATACCTTGAACTCGACATCGAAGCCAACGTCGCTGGCCGTCATGTGCCGATCAAAGAGTTGCTCAAGAACGCAGCTCGTGGTCAGAACGTCATGGTCTTCAAAGATGGCCTGCGCGCGCGGATCAACGAAGAATGGCTGCAGCGTTACCGCACGCTCGCCGAATTCGGCGGTCTGAAAGAACACGGCGGTAAAGTCCGTGTGCCGCGTCACGCCGCCGCGATGGCGGTGGCCCTCGCTGAAAGCGGATCCGGCGCCCAGTTCGACGCCGCGACGCAAGATCTTGCCCAGCTCGCAAAAGGTGGTGCCGAGATTCCGGTCGTGCCGTTGCCGTCTGGCATCAACGCGACGTTGCGCGAGTACCAGCATGCCGGCTTCAACTGGATGGTGTTCCTGGCTGAGCGCGGCCTCGGTGGCGTCCTTGCCGATGACATGGGCCTCGGCAAGACGCTGCAGTCGCTCGCGTTCATCAAGCACCGCATGGCGCAAGACAACGGCATCTACCTCGTCGTTTCTCCGCGTTCGGTGGTCGACAACTGGTTTGACGAGTGCAAGAAGTTCACTCCAGATATTCCGGTGCACGTCCACCTTGGTTTGGATCGCGCGCGCGACGAGCGCAAGCTGCCCAAGCACGGCATCCTGCTGACCAGCTACAATATTCTTCAGCGCGACATCAAGATGATGGGCGGGATTGAATACGCGACGGTGATCCTCGACGAGGCACACGTGATTCGTAATCCCGAGGCCAAGACCACGCGCGCAGCGCTCAAGCTGATCGCCCGCCGCCGCATCTGTCTGTCGGGAACTCCGGTGCAGAACTGCGCCGAAGATCTCTGGCCGATTTTCCACTTCCTGATGCCGGGCTTCCTTGGTCGGCGCAAGACACTGAAGGAAACGCTGCAGGATGATCCCGAGGCGATCCACCGCCTGCGTGATCGCGTTGCGCCGTTCGTGCTGCGTCGGATCAAGAAGGAAGTCGCCACTGAGTTGCCGCCGAAGACCGAAATCCTGCTCCACGCGGAAATGGATGAAGGCCAGCGGATTTTCTACAACGAACTGCTCGAGAAAGAGCGCGTTGGGGTCATGGATCTGCTCGGCTCGAAGGGTTTGGAGCGTTCGCGTGTCTCGATTCTCGCGGCGATCACCCGCCTGCGTCAGGCTGCCTGCGCGCCTGCGCTGGTCGGCGGCGAAATGGTCTCTAGCTGCAAGATCGATCTCTTCATGGATCTGGTTGAAGAGCTGGTGTCAGAAGGCCATCGCGCCCTAGTGTTCAGCTCGTTCACCAAGTTCCTCGCGCTCATCGAAGCGCGTCTGCAAGAGAAGAAGCTGACCTATCAGTATCTCGACGGTCGCACGCGTGATCGCTCGGCCAAGGTCAAGGCGTTCCAGAACGGCGAAGATCCGCTGTTCCTCATCTCGCTGAAGGCGGGTGGCGTCGGTCTGAACCTGACTGCGGCCGACTACGTCATCATCCTCGACCCGTGGTGGAACCCGGCTGCCGAAGATCAGGCCGCCGACCGTGCCTACCGCATCGGTCAAGACAAGCCGGTGATGGTCTATCGTATCGTCACCGTCGAATCGATCGAAGAACGCGTGCTGCGTTTGCAGGCCGAGAAGCGCCGCCTCGTCGGTGATCTCGCTCTCGAAGGCCTGGCGCGGGCGTTGGAAGCCGGCGACGTTGAGAAGCTGTTCGCCGCATCGGTCAATGTCGGCTCTGATTAATCCAGATTTGCCACCGAGGCACAGAGGGCCACAGAGGGCCACAGAGACGACCATTGGGTTTGCGTTGCTGGAACACACAGTTTGCGCAATGCAAACTGGAGCAATTCGGACGAGAGCTGGTGCTTGCCGTGAAGGGCCAACGGCCCGGTATATACCAGCCCAGGGCAACGCCCTGGGTACCGATCCGATCCCTGATGAGCCCTGTAGGGGCGATTCAATAGGGCGCCCCTACAGGGCTTGTACTGATGCGTTTCATTCCCCAGGGCGTTGCCCTGGGCTGGGATGGTCCGGGCCGTTGGCCCTCTACAGCAGAAAAAGTTACCAACGAGATTGTTCGTGACCAAGGCTATCGCCCTGTTGGTAGCGCTGGTGATCGGCGTGTTGATGCCGTCACTGCACGTCGCAATCTTCCTGCTGCCGTGGTTGGTCGCAGTCATGTTGTTGTTCGCGTTCAGTGGGATTCGCTGCGAACGACGCATGGCGACCTGGCTGCATCTCAAATTGATCCTGGCCTCACTGGTGATCGGTGGGGTTGGCTGCGCCGCGCTGTGGTCGACTGATCGCGACCTCGCGCTCGCCGCGTTGCTGGTCGGCATCACGCCGACGGCAACTGCGGCGACGGTCGTTACCCAATTGCTCGGCGGAGCAGCGGCGTTTGTCGCTGCCGCAGCGATGATCTCGAATCTGGTAATCGTGTTGATCGCGCCGCTGGCGATCAAGTTGGTTCTCGGCAGCAACGCGCCGGTGCCGATGGTGGACATGTTAGCCCGCGTTGGTTTGGTCATTGTGTTGCCGCTCGTCATCGCGCAGACCTTGCGCGTGGCCTGGCCGCTGGTGTCCGCAGTGTTGCAGCGGCGGAAATCGTGGGCGTTCCCGATTTGGTTGGTGACAATTGTCCTCATCGGTGCTGATGCGTGTCACCACATCCAGACGTCGCCCGATCTATCGTTCGGGAGTATCGCCGCCCAGGCAGGTGTAGCGCTGATTGTTTGTTTGTTGTCGTTCGCTGTTGGCGCCTGGCTCGGTGGACCGGAGCATCGCCGCGAGGCGAGTCAGTCCCTCGGCCAAAAGAACACCACGTTGACCATCTGGATGGCGGCGACCTTCGCCAATCCCATCGTCGCGTTGGCACCGACGTTCTATGTATTGTGGCACAACCTCGTGAATGCAGCACAGCTAGCACATAAGGGCCGAAATCGCGACGCTGGCGCACCATCGGACGGCGCATAACCTCTCGCCCATGCCACGCACCATCGAATCCCAGTTATCCGGCGAAGGCTGCAACATCGCCATCGTCGCCACCCGGTTCAACGGCCACATCGTCGAGAGCCTGATTGCTGGCGCGGTCGATACGCTGGTTCGTCACGGTGTCTCCGCCGAAGCGATCACCCTCGTTCGCTGCCCCGGTGCGTGGGAACTCCCGCTGATCGTGCAGCGTCTAGCCAAGGCCAAGGCGCACGACGCGATCATTGCTCTGGGTTGCGTGATTCGCGGTGAGACGCCGCACTTCGATTATGTCGCCGGCGAGTGCAACAAGGGCATGGCCAAGGTCATGCTCGACTCCGGCGTGCCGGTGCTCAACGGCGTGCTGACCACCGACACCACCGATCAGGCGCTCGCTCGCGCTGGCCTCAAGGCCGGCAACAAGGGCGCTGACGCGGCGATGGCTGCGCTTGAGATGTGCGGCCTGTTGGAGCAACTGTAGCCCACGTCTGTTGTCTGTCCGCTTCGTTCGTTTGACAATTCTCTGCCCGTGGATCCCGCGCCCATGACCAAGTCTGAAACTGCTGAAGTGGCTGCCCCGGATCCGCGCCGCGCGGCCCGTATGTTGGCGGTACAAGCGCTCTACTGCTGGGATCTTATTCGATATGCTGAGGGCGAGCTGCCCTTGCCCCCCGATCTCGCTGATGACTCGCCGGCTGACGCTGCGGCACTTGCCGCATCGATGGTCGAAGGCGTACGCACGCAGCGTGTTGCGATTGACGGTGCGATCGACGCCCGCCTCGATAACTGGACGATCGGCCGCTTGGCCGCGACGGATCGTGCGATTTTGCGCCTTGGTGCTTATGAAGTTCTGTATCGCGCTGAAACCCCACCACGCGTAACGATCAACGAGTGCGTCGAGTTGGCCAAGCAATTTGGCAGCGACGGGAAGACCGCACGGCTGGTCAACGGTGTGTTGGATCGCCTTGCCCGAGATCATCGCCCGACTGAAGTGCGCAAGAAGGTGCCGACAGCACCCGCCGATCCGGCGTAGCCGTCATGGCGATTTGCGCTCAATTCAGTGCGAAAACCCAAGGCAACCGCAGAGGCGCTGAGGCCGCAGAGGACGCGGAGGGGCATTTGCATGGGCTGAGGCGAGTTGTGATCCTTCCTGTATTTCTCTGCGACCTCCGCGGCCTCTGCGCCTCTGCGGTTGCCTTGAGTTGCGCGGCGTAGGTCGGCGTGGCCGCTCAGTCGGAATCAGATGCGATGTGGATGGCCCGCGCCCTGCGCTTGGCGTCGTTGTCGCTCGGCATGACTTGGCCGAATCCCGGGGTTGGCTGTGTGTTGGTTCGCGATGGACAGCTCATCGGCCAAGGTCGTCACACGTTGTGTGGCGATCTGCATGCCGAGACGAGCGCGTTGGTTGATTGCGAACGTCGTTTTCAGGATCCACGCGGAGCAACCGCCTACGTCACCTTGGCGCCGTGTACGCGTCAAGGCCGTCAGCCGCCATGCGTTGATGCGTTGATCGCTGCTGGTGTCGTTCGCGTGGTCGCGGCGATCGCGGATCCACATCAGGATGATGCGCGCGCGAAACTGGCCGCGGCTGGCGTTACGTTCGAGGCCGGTTGCCTCGGCCACATCGCGTCGCATATCCACGGCGGATTCTTAACCCGCATCCGTCACCGCCGACCGCGCATCACCGGCAAGTGGGCGCAATCACGCGATGGATTCATCGCTGCAGCGCCGATGACTAGGACTCAGATCAGCGATGATCGGTCGTATGCGCTGATGCGTCGTCGTCGTCGCGCATTCGACGCGATCCTGGTCGGTGCTGGCACGGTGGCCGCAGATAATCCCGCGCTGACCACGCCGCGCCCGCGCAATCACGGTCGCGATCCTGGTCCACTGCGCGTGGTCGTCGCGCGTGACGGTCGGATACCCGGTGCGCGGTTGCGCGACGGCAGCGCGCCGACGTTGGTCATCCATCAATGTAAGCACGAACGTCGCCTAGCCTATCCACAGATTCAGAACATCGAAGTCGCAGATGCGCACGATCCAACGCAGGTAGCAACAGAATTGGGCCGCTTGGGTGTCAACGACTTGATGGTCGAAGGCGGCGCGATGGTTCACCGCGCTTGGCTGTCGATCTACGATCGTCTGGAAATCTACGTCGGTGATGCTGACCTTGGTGACGGCGTCCCGGCACCGCCGTTGCCGACTGACGGATGGATTGCTGAGTCCGCGCCGCAGCGGGTTGGAACGACCGCGATTACGCGGTGGACGCGGCTGCAGAGCAAGACCTCGACATAATGGCGATGGAAACGCGTGACAGCTCTGACGATCTATAGGGTAAGTATTTCTAGTTAATGGTTAGTGAAACCCACAAAAGCTATTTTCCCATTAACTGCAATAATCTTTCTTCGCTTATGTTGTATTCCCTTATTAATTTCAAGTTCTTCTCATTGCTTTCGACAATTTTAGCATCGTCACTTGCGACAAATTTCTTACCGCCAGCGGCAGTCAGTTTTCCATCTGATACCAGCGACATTGAAACAAAATATTCTCCACCGCCGGGATTCCATGATTCGATAATATAATTATGCCCATTCTCATACTTAATCACACGTACCAGGCTTCCAATATCGCCTAAATATTTCAATTGATCGGATCCCTTTGAACTAACAAAAACACTAAACGACCTATTCCCCGTGGCGCCACGCGCCAACTTGTCCTCAATAATCAAATCATTAAGTCCGTCACCATTCAAATCATCAACGACCATTGTCACCGAGTATCTATCATAAGCTCTCGGCTTCTCGCCATTGTTGAGTTCAAATATTGTTTGAACTTTGAAATAATTCACTTCGTCGCCAATTTTAAAGTCAACTGCACTCCCAACGCAATGTAAAAGCATATTCAATAACACTGCGTTAATAACACTATTACGTATATGCATTTTTTCTCCTAGGGCTGTTTGGCAGTTGGCGCGAGGCGATGGTTCGGATGGTCAATAGGAGGCGTGAATAGGGCAGGGTGTTTAAGTTGTCTCATCATGAAGTCGGTTACGTGGCCGAGGTGTAAGATCCCCCGCATGTGAGCAAGCACGAAACCAACAGCGTCGATCTATGGATTGCTGCGGTACGCCAGTTTCCTCTGCGCATTCGTCCACATGATCCGCGCCATGCTGTCCACGACACCCATTCCCGGCCTCACCACCGCGCCAACCGCGCTCGTTTTCGGCACTGGATCGCTCGGCTCAGCGATTCCTGCTGACGACGCATTTCGCCTGATGGATCGCTACGCCGAGCTGGGTGGCAATCACTTCGACTCGGCACACGTCTACGCTGCGTGGCTACCGCGTGGAACCGGCGCGAGTGAGCGCACGGTTGGCGCGTGGGTGCGGCGGCGCGGGATGGAAGGGCGCGTATGCGTGGCGACGAAGGGGGCGCACTTCAACCTTGATGGCGTGCATGCTTCGCGTGTGCGGCCCGAATGCATCGCGGCCGATCTGCGCGAGAGCTTGGATCGCCTTGGGCTGGCTCGCGTCGATCTCTACTACTTGCACCGCGATGATCCATCGGTGCCGGTCGAGCCGTTGCTGGAAGCGTTGGAGCGCGAGCGCCGCGCGGGATTGATCGGCGCATACGCTGCGTCGAACTGGTCGGCTCCACGCATGGCTGAAGCGCGGACGATCGCACGGGCGCGCGGCTGGTCCGGATTCGTGGCCAATCAGATCGAATGGAGTCTGGCCGAGGTTCCGCCCACCGAGTCGTGTGGCCTGGGTACGCGGGCGGCCGATACGACGCTGCGCGCGTGGCATCGCGAGAACGGCGTGCCGATTGCTGCGTACAGTTCGCAGGCGCTGGGATTCTTTCAGCGCACGTGGAGTTGGCCGCTGCCGAGTGGCGACCTCGGCAAATTTGCCCGCTTCGCGAACGAGGCGAACGTGCAGCGCTGGCGCCGGGTCGCTGATCGCGCAGCGGCTCGCGGAAATAGCCGCAACCAACTTGTCTTGGCATGTCTACTGAACCAGCCGCAGCCGGTGTGGCCGGTTCTTGGTTGCCGTACGCTGGCACAGGTCAACGACAGCATGGGGTCCGCAGCAGTGCGACTGACGGCATCTGAGATCGCGGACCTGCAGGCAGGCCGCAGATGATGAACCTTACAAACGCTGTCCAAGGCAACCGCAGAGGCGCAGAGGCCGCAGAGGCCGCAGAGGTCGCAGAGGATTGGGGTTGGGACGATCATGTTTTCCCGGCATCTATCACTCGCACGGTGACGACCGTAGAACTCTCTCCTCTGCGATCTCCGCGGCCTCTGCGCCTCTGCGGTTGCCTTGCGGGTTTTCAACTGCGTTTTCTAGGATGAAGGCGCGTTGGACCCGGTTGCTCGGCGGGTCGAAGTCGGGAGCATGCGGCATGCGCAGTCTGCTGCTGATCGGCTTGATGTGCGCGTCGCTCCCAGCGCTTGATCAGTTGGATGTTCCCATTGCGCGGCAGTGGTTCACGCCGATCCAGCCCGATGCTGCGCCGCGCCTGTCGGGGGCGTGGGGCGTTGAGCAGGCTGCTGCTGTGCGCGGCGCAGCAACAACCCTACAACGCGCTGGCGGTTTTGCGTCGGTGACCGGACGGGTTTGGCATGACGCGAACGCCGAGTCGTGGGTGCGGGCGACGATCGTGGATCTTCGGGTTGATAGTGATGCCGCCCTGCCGGTTACCGGTCAATTGCCACATCATCTGCAGGATATTCGGCTTGGAGGATTCTGGCGGATGAAGACGGCAAGCGGTGCCATCGTTGGAGTAGATGCCGAGTTGTCCTCGCCAAGTGATCAGCCCTACGCAAACCGTGAGGTGATTGCTCACAGTGCCACGTTGTTTTCTCGCGTTCCAACCACCGGGATGGATGCGTGGCTGCTGGTATTGCGGCATGATAGTACCAGCGCCATCCGTTCGGGCGTCCCATTACCCGGAGTCGGTTATCAATGGATGCGTCCCGGTCTGCGCGCCAGTTTGGGGATTCCATTCGCGATGATCGATTGGCGGCCAATTGATGATTGGAGTGTGTCGGCCAACTATTTCCCGATCGATACCGGAAACATAGCTGTCTGTTGGGCGCCGGGCAGTCCGGCGTTGGCGATGGCCCCAACGATCGCGCCGTGGGCAGCACGTGCAGGGATGTCGGTCAACTACGAGACGTGGCTGCGCGCTGATCGTGTCGATCACGACGATCGGCTCACCTTCCGCACGATCCGGGCGTATGTCAGTGGTTCATGGGAACCGTCGAGCGATTGCAGTCTCCAATTGGCGGTGGGTCGCATCCTGCTGCGTGAAGTCTATGAAACCCACAACCGAAGCACTCGTGCCGACAACAACATACGCATCGATCCGGCGTGGTATGGAGCGTTGAGTTTTAAACTGGGGTTCTAACGCGCCTACGACCGTGCGCGAACCTATAGTGCTCGATTGAAATATCCCAAGGCAACCGCAGAGGCGCAGAGGCCGCAGAGGCCGCAGAGATCGCAGAGATCGCAGAGATCGCAGAGAAGAGTTCAATTGGATCGTCACCCTGTGGGCGAGTGGCGCCAGAAACAGCGATGTCTTCTAACCCAAGCCCTCTGCGGCCTCTGCGGCCTCTGCGCCTCTGCGGTTGCCTTGAAGTGAGCAATCTAGGTAGAAAAGAGTTATCTAGGATCAGAATTCCGGGAGTGGTTCTCGATTCCAGATCTTCACATTGCGAAAGCGCATGCGCGTGGCGTACATCAGGCGCAAGCCGATGCGGCCGCGCGTCAGTACGGGTCCGGTGTTGGTCCACGGATCGTCCAGGACATCTAGCGCAACATTGCCGTCGATGGCGATGCGTATGCGGCGGCCTTCCTGCAGAAACAACAGGCGGTGCCACGCACCCACGGTGATCGGTGGCAGCGAACTCATGCCTAGTGGTCGTTGCCACGGATTTTTAATCAACACTTGGGTGCCAAGATCACCGCGCACATCGACAGCGTGGCGGAAGAATTCCCAATGATAGTTACGCACTTGGTCACCGATGATGGTGCCCATGTTGCCGGAGGTACGCGGTGGATGATCGGTCAGAAAATCTTCGCGCTGCATGCCGCTGGCCTGGACGACCAACAAGGCGAGGCCGGTGTCCTGTTCGGGACGAAAGTCGTAGGACACCGCGAGATCACCTTCGAAAATGTCCGGACTCCAGAAATAGACCCGCGTCTCGTTGTCCACTTCGTCAGGGGTTTGGATCAATAGTCCGTCGGGTGTGCATTCCAACGCTTTCAATGCGAAGGGCGGTTTCATGCAGCCTTGTTGTTTCCAGCCGTCGAAATCGCCGGGCTTGGTCAACGCCCGTTCGTAGCGCAATGACCAGTTCGGATCCGGTGTCCAGGTGATCGCGGTTGGTGGTTGGGGTGAGAACAACGCGGTCAATTCGTTGGCAATGCGCGGATCATGCGTGATCTGTGCCGCCTGGTAACGCTGGGCGAGTGTAGCCGCCGGGTGTTCCGTGGCTTCGACCAGAAAATCAGCAAACACCATCGCCGTATTGCCGAGATAGAGATCGCGCTGTGGTTCCTGACACGCGAATGGGTAGACCGTGGTGCCAGCCAGAACGCCATTCACATAGATGCGGAACCGACACGCGGGCTTGTCCCAGGTGAAGGCGAGGTGGTACCAGGTGCGGGCGTGTAGCGGCAGGTGCTCGACCGGGACATAGGGCGTGACGGCGTAGTTCGCGGCGACTCCGCCAGCCGACCCACGCATGAACTTGGCGATCATCTGGGGATGCCAAAAACTCTGCCAGTACCACGCGAAGGTTGATTGCGCGATGTCGTTGGTTGGCCACGCATCGGACACCAGGCCGTACTGCTGCCAGTTGGGGGATTTGCTGGTCACATACGACAGGGGGCCAGAAACGCCCAGGTCCTCAAGCGGCGCAAGCCACAGCGACATGGTGCCGCGTTCGCCAAGGTGGAGATCGCAGGGTACGCGCAGTCGGGTTTTCTGGCTGAGTGCCTGATAGCCGCGCTTGCCGTCGATGAGCAGGAAACGGTGTTCGCCTTCGATGCTGGCTTCGTTGCCGGTGGCGAGGCGAAAATGTCCATCCAGCGGCAGCGAGCAGGTAGCGATCGTCGTCATGCGAAGTCCAACATCGTAGCGTGGTCAGTGGCTGGAACAGCGGCATACAGACACCGTGCCAGCACGCGGAAGATAACGAGCATATGGATGTCCCAACGGAGGCTGCGGCCAGTTAGCGACGTGGTGGTGAATGCAGGCCACATGCTGTTGTGGGAAGTGGATATTCAACACATGGAGATGCGGACGCTGTCATCGCGGAGGCCCCAGTTGCCCTGGTCCGGTCACAAGCCACCATCCGCGACGATGCTCGACTGGCTGCGGCTCATCCGTGCTTCAGGACTTGCGACCATCGCCTCGAATTGCGCGGCGATGGTGTTGTTTGCGTTCTACACCGGCGAAGGACTTGATCCGAAGTGGCTGGGTCGATTGCTGCTGGCAGATCCAGCGCGGGTCGCTTGGCTGCTGCTGGCGAGTACCTTGCTGTACGCGGCGGGCATGGCGTGGAACGACCTCGCTGACGTCGAGCGCGACAAACTCATCCATCCTAAACGGCCATTGCCGTCGGGACGACTGCATCTGCCAACAGCGATGGTGGCCTCTGCACTGATGGGCATCGGCGCCATCGTCGCCGCGCTGATGGCCGAAGGTCCGACCGGTGCGCTGGCGGCGCTGACCGTGCTGGTGCTGGCGCTGCTCTACGATTTTGAAGCCAAACATATTCCGTGGCTCGGCTCGTTGGTCATGGGTCTGACCCGGGCTGCGCATGCGTGCTTTGCGTTGTTACTGATTGGTCAGGACGCCTTGCGCTCGGCGTTGGTTGGCGACGTGCCGACGGGAGCTCGCTGCGTGTTGATGTATCCGCTCATCCTTCTGCTGTACACGTGGGGGCTGTGCGCGATCAGCGAACTTGAGCATCGTCCTGGTCGGCGTTGGGAGTTGCTGGTCGGTGGCGGCCTCATGGCGATCGCGGTCAGCATGGCGCTCGCGCAATTCATCGGTGCACCGTGGCAACGGGCGTGGTTCCTGGCTGGTGGACCGTGGCAGCTCGCGCTCGTCGCGGGGGTGGTGCTGGGCGCTGGTGCTGCAGCACTGCTGCTGTGGCATGTGGGCAAGCCGCTGATTGCCGCAGTCACTGGCGCCAGTCGCGCGCAGGTCGGACGCACCCTGGTAGCTGGTCTTGGTGGTCTCATTTTGCTGGACGCCGTGGTTGCGAGCGCCGCGCATCCGGTTGGGGCTCTCGCAATCCTCGCCCTGTGGCCGCTGTTTCGCATGGTGTCGGTGGCGATCAGGATGGATTGAGCGTCGCCCTCTAACAGCTTGTGATCACAATGGGAATTCTTGCTGTTTGCCCGCTTTTTTTCCCATGACATTCTTCAATCGCCGAATGTGTCCCGGAGTGACACGGGCACCGTAGGAGTGGTGGCGCATACAATGGGCAAAGCCCATGCGCCACGTTTTCGCCAGCGAAGCGCAGTGAAAACGAACTCCGACCAAGCCCGGGGGGTGTGGGGAGCACCCCACAGCTAGAAGTGAACGGTGCAGTGCCTGCGCCGGACCAGCCCTTGGCCTTGCTGGGGGGTCTCATCCGGTAGCCTGCCCGGGCGTTCCACCCGATCTGTTGCTGAAGGCCGCTGCCATGAAATCAGTCGCTCCCTCGCTCCTATCCCTCGGACTGCTGAGTTGCTCGATCTGTTTGACCGCAGCCGACAAAAGCTTGTCGCTACTCGACGCGGAAGCGCACGGGATCGGTGTCCTCAATGTGCGTCCGGCCGCATCGTGGTTTCTTGATCTACGGCTATCGGCCGGGCAAGAGCCGTTTTTTAAGCAGTACGCCTACGATCGCACCGATTCGTCGGGGCTCACCAATAAAACAACCCTGACGTCTGATCCTGGCAAAAGTCTCGAGATCTATCACCTCGAATTGGTCGCCCAGGCCTATCCTCGTGGCGGCAGAATCGGCATGGTCATGGGGATCGGATGTTTTGCTGGGACCATTCGTGCTGGTGGGCAGGCGGATACATATCATGGGTATGTTGGTGGCGCCGAGGCCAAGCTCGGAGTTGCGCTTCGTTTGACGCCGAAGGTACACCTTGAGCTTGCGCCATTCGTTGGTGTTGGTCGCAACATGTACTCTGTTGAAGGCGGCAACTTCGATGGCTCTGACGCCCGCGGATATGGGCGCTTTCTCACCTATGGGGTTGGCGCTTCGGGTTTCTACACGGCCGAAAGCGGCTTGCAGATCGGTGCAACAGCCGGCTATGTCACGAACGACTCCCACGCGACCATCGATTACAATTCAGACATCCTGGGCACGCCGGGCACAACTGGTAAAGCGCGGCTTTCAGGCACCGTCAGCGGGGCCTACGGCACCCTGAGCATAGGTGTGCGTTTTTGACGCGCGGTCTGAGTTTTCCAACTGAATGATACTGTGGGGGAGTCATACACGGTGCCCCACCCGGCCACGCACCGGATTGTGGGGGGTGGTCGATCGGCCTAGCGTGACCTGTCCGAACCCCTGCCAGAGGCTTTTGCATGAGCAGTCCCAGCGCTCCGACCTGGCTTATCGCCTTGCTCGTCATTTTCGCCCTAACGGCGATGGTGACCTTCAGTCTGTTCCTCTACAAACACGCTGAAGCTGCGAGCTTGTCCAACCAGCATACGCAGCTCAAGGAATTTGAGCCCGTGCTGGAAGTCCGGCAGCAGCAGGCCAAGGATCTCAAGGCGGCACTCGAGATGGGCATCCGCCAGCGCCACGAGCGTCGTCTGAGCCTGGAAGAGAATATGAAGTCGTGGACGGGTGACATTGATCGCTTGGTTCAGGGAAACAAAGCCCGGCTCGGCGATCTTGCCACGTCAACTCGCAAAGAAGTGAAGACCTACGCCGAATTGATGAAGGAAGCGCCTGAGCGCCGCATCGAAGTCACCAAGGAAGAGAAGCGCGCCTTCGAAAACGACCACCAACTCGACGATAGTCGGCGTAAATTGCGCGACGAGATCGAAAAGGTCGCCCAGGAGTTCGAGCAGGACAAGAAGCGCAGTCGCTCCGAACTGGTGCGCTTGGATGTCCGCGTCGAAGAGCTGGAGAGCCGCGTCCGTTTCCTGACCAATCAGGTCGATATCGCCAGTCGCGAGATGCGTCCCGATGGCAAGGTGGTCGCCGCGGCCAGCGCCCAGGTTGGCTACGTTGTCATCGACAAGGGCTACAAGCACAATCTGCGTAAGGGAACCAAGTTTGTGGTGTTTGCTCTGCGTGGGGGACGCATCGTCCTCAAGGGCGACATCGAGGTGGTGAAGTTGGAGGAGCGTTTGGCTACCTGTCGCGTGGTGCAGGAGTATTCAGCCAACGACCCATTCATTGACGGGGATTTCATCCACAATCCAGTATGGGATCCCGATCGCGTCAAGAGCTTTGCGATTCGCGGCGACTTCAAGCGTTTCAGCAAGACCGAGATTTCCCGCTTTATTGAAGAGGGTGGCGGTCGCGTGGATAGCGACTTGAAGGTCGGCACGGACTATCTCGTGGCCGGAGGTGCCGCCGAGCAGTGGACGGATATCGCCGTGAAGCTCGGTGTGTCCATCCTGAGCGAAGACCAACTGATCGACTTCATTCGGCCGCAGGAGTGATGCCGTGAGCAGCAGAATCCATCCCGGAATCATCGGCGCAGCCGTCCTGAGCTTTGCCTTGGCAGCGGCTTTCACCGCCGGCCTCGTAACCAAGAGCAACGAGGTCAAGCGCTACCTCGAAGGCGACACCGAAAAGGCGAGCGCTGACACGGTGCCGAAGCTGCAAGAGAAACGCGCGACTAAGCGCAAAGAGCTTGAGGTGCTGCAGCACGAGGTCGATATCCGGCAGCGCGAGTTGGATCATGCCGATCTCGAATTGCATCAGCACATGGTGTATTATCGCGATGCGGATTTGTATGGCGGCATCGCTACGCCTGGCAAAGAGACCGACACGGTTGGCTTCGTGAAAGATGCAAAATTGAAAGAAGCCCGCTTGGCGGTTGTCCGTATGAGTATCGAGAAATCCGGCGAGCGGCTTGAAGCACTCAAGACCGAGTACGCAAGTCCGGCACGCCAGGCGTTCCCGTCGTTGGAAAAAGCCATCGAGCAGCGGCAAAAAGAACTTGGTGTGGTGACGAAGTACATCACCGACCAGGACGAACTCTTCCAAAAGGATCGTACGGCGCTGACCGAGCACCTCGACAAACTCAAAGCCGAGAAAGACAAGCACGACAAGGAGATCCGCACCGAGAAGTCGGCGCGGCTGACCAAGATCGTCCAGCTTGAAGACCGTATTCGCCAGCTGCTGGAACTTGACCTGCGTTGGTTGTCCGAGATCGAGTCAGTCGGAACCATCTTGCAGGCTGAAGAGCGCAGCGGTCGCATGATTATTGATCTTGGCTCCAGCGAACGCGCGTTCCCCGGATTGCTGTTCCAAGTGTTCAGCTATGAAAAGGGCGCATTCTACGACAAAGGCACGATTGAAGTCATCGATGTGAAGGAAGGTGTTTCGATCTGTCGCGTGCTGCGCGAGCGCGACAGCCGTTTCCATCCGCTGACCCAGGGCGATCGGATCGGCAATCCGACCTTCAACCCCAAGCGTCCCAAGACCTTCGTGGTTGCTGGTGATTTCGACCACTACAACAAGTCCGACCTTGAGGCTTTCATCAAGAGCGCTGGTGGCATTGTTGCCGACAAACTCCAGCCCGGGGTTGATTTCCTGGTCGTGCGTGGTGACGCCAAAGATCGCTCCGGCCCCGAGCGCGCGACAGCGCGCGAATACCAGGTGCTGGGCATGAAAGAAAATCAGCTGCTGCAATACGTCAGGCCGCTGTTTCCGCCGAAAAAGTGATCTGCTGTAGGGGCCTTTGCCCCTACTACCCCACTGGCTTTGTCAGTGCTCAGTTTTGTCGTGCCGCCAAAACTGTGGCGGCATCGGCTACGCCGATTGTATGCCGCCACCGCACTTCGGCGCCAGCCGTCGCGTGGCGACGGAAAGCGATTGGCGTGGTTCCCTTCCGGCAACCGTTATCTTGCCTCAAACCGCCGAGTCTGAATCTTCTCGTTCATGCCACGTCCCATCGCCCAGGTCAGTTCGTTCCCGTACGGCATCAGTAGCCAGGATCCCCTGCGTCTGCTGGAGTCGGCCGGCTTCGAGGTCCGCCTCAGTCCGCATCGCCGTAAGCATACACCGGCCGAAACCGCAGCACTAATTGCGGACGCTGATGTCTTGCTGGCGGGCACCGAGCCGTTGCCAGCCGACGCGTTACGCGCGGGCTTACCGCGCTTGAAACATGTTGCTCGCGTCGGAGTTGGCCTTGATGGTCTCGACGTGTCGTTCTGCCAGGCCAACGGCATTGCGGTGACCTATACGCCCGATGCGCCGGCACGCAGCGTGGTCGAAGAGGTGTTTGGACTGCTCTTCTCGCTCTCGCGTCGGTTGGTCGAATCGCACGAAGGACTGCGCACGGGCTTGTGGCAACGTCACACCGGCGTGCTGTGGCAGGGCAAGACGTTCGGCATTCTTGGCTGTGGTCGCATCGGCAAGCAAGTTGCTGTCCTCGCTCGCGCTTTTGGCATGGAGGTCATCGTCCACGATATCGTGGAGGATGCCGCTTGGGCGGCCACGCACGGCGTGCGCTATGTGTCGCTCGATGCATTGCTGCGTTCAGCGTTGGCGATCACCGTGCATCTGCCTTACACGCGGCGAACGGAAAATATCCTGTCGCGGTACAAGCTGGCGCTCATGCGGCGTGACGCCTATCTGCTGAATACCTCGCGCGGCGAAGTGCTGGATGAACTGGCGCTCTATGAAGCGCTGCGCGATGGCCGCCTCGCCGGCGCGGCGCTCGACGTCTATCATCACGAGCCGTACAAAGGCCCGCTGACCACGCTCAAGAATGTGTTCCTCACCTGCCATCAGGGCTCGTGCAGTCACGACGGTCGTTATCAGATGGAAATGCAATCAGCGGAAAACGCGGTTGCTTTCTTGCGTGGTGAAGCGATCCGTCAAGACCGCATCGTGTGGCTACCGGGGATGGCGACTCCGGCGGTCGAGGTGTGGAGCTGAGATGAAGGTAAGAAGTAAGAAGTCAGAGGGATGAAAACCCGCAAGTAATCAGCCGGTTTTTCAGTGTATCGAACTTCCTAATTCATCCTTCAGCCTACATTGCTCGGTTGAAACACCCCAAGGCAACCGCAGAGGCGCAGAG
>CAZZAM010000035.1:0-42336 GCA_964652775.1 uncultured candidatus Brocadiaceae bacterium
ACGAGATCACCGGCGAGGTGATCGAGATCGGTCGCGATGTCGAGTTCATCAAGAAAGGTGACCTCGTCAGCGTGCCCTTCAACATCGCGTGCGGTCGCTGCACCAACTGCAAGGCTGGCAAGACCGGCATCTGTCTGAGCGTGAATCCAGCGCGGCCCGGCGCTGCGTACGGATACGTCGACATGGGCGGCTGGGTTGGTGGTCAGGCCGAGTACGTGATGATCCCCTACGCCGACTTCAACCTGCTCAAGTTCCCGGACCGTGATCGCGCGATGGCGAAGATCCAGGACCTGACCTTGCTCTCGGATATTTTCCCAACCGGCTACCACGGCGCGGTCACCGCTGGCGTCGGTCCCGGCAGCACGGTGTACGTCGCTGGCGCTGGCCCAGTTGGTCTCGCCTGCGCAGCTTCGTGTCACCTCCTTGGTGCCGCCGTCGTCATTGTCGGTGATCTTAACCCCGACCGCCTCAAGCAGGCAAAGAAGATGGGCTGCGAAGTCGTCGACGTGAAAAAGGCGCCGATTGCCGATCAAATCGCACAGATTCTCGGCGTGCCCGAAGTCGATGCTGCGGTTGACTGCGTTGGCTTCGAAGCGCGCGGTTGCGGCCACGCGCATGGCAAGGAGGTGCCAGCGCAGGTGCTCAACGACGTGATGACCGTGTGCAAGGCCGGCGGCGGCATCGGCATTCCCGGACTCTACGTCACCGGCGATCCAGGCGCGGTCGATGAAGCGGCCAAGATCGGCAGCCTCTCGATCCGCATCGGCCTCGGTTGGGCCAAGAGCCACTACTTCTACACCGGCCAGTGCCCGGTCATGAAGTACCACCGCCAACTGATGAACGCGATCCTGTACGACAAGATCAAGATCGCCAAAGCGGTAAACGTCAAGCTGATCAGTCTCGACGACGCGCCGAAGGGCTACGTCGACTTCGATAAGGGTTCAGCCACCAAGTTCGTTATCGATCCGCACAAATCAGTCGCGTAATCTGCTGCAGGGGCTCTGCCCCTGCTACCCCGCTGGCTTTGTCGAAGTTCGCGTTCGTCGGCCAAGCCTCCGAACGCGTGGCGGCATGGGCTTCGCCCATTGTATGCCGCCACCACTTCTCGGCGCCAGGCTCTACAAGGATTCCACCGTCGTGACCAGGATCCAACTCCAGCAATGAAGATTCCCAGTCACGGCGGCGGCTGGCATGCCATCGGGTACACGCTGCAACAGGCCTCCAGCCGTGGCTGGCTGGCGATGTGGCACAGCATGCGCAGCCGCAATGCGTGCAAGACCTGCGCATTGGGGATGGGCGGTCAGAAGGGCGGGATGGTCAATGAACTCGGACATTTCCCCGAGTTTTGCAAGAAATCTATCCAAGCGGCTGCGGCTGATATGCAGCCGCCGATTCCGATCGGCAACTTCACCGCCGCATCGTTTGATTACCTGAATGGACTGTCGCCGCGCCAACTCGAGAACCTCGGCCGTATCACGGTGCCGATGGTCGCAGAGCCCGGCGCCAACGGCTATCGCGCAGCCACCTGGGACGAGGCCCTGACCCGGATCGCCGGCAAACTCCGCGCCACCAAACCGGATCGTTCGTTCTTCTACGTCAGTGGTCGCTCCGGCAACGAATCGGGATTTGTGCTGCAGTTGTTCGCTCGCCTCTACGGCACCAACAACGTCAACAGTTGTTCCTTCTATTGCCATCAGGCATCCGGCGTTGGTCTTACTGACATGCTTGGTCAAGGCACGGGTACGGTAGCGCTCGATGGCATTGATCACGCTGATCTCGTCATCCTGATCGGTGCGAATCCGGCCTCGAATCATCCGCGCTTCATGCGCACGCTGATGCTGCTCAAACGCCGCGGCGGCAAGATCGTCGTGGTCAATCCACTGCGCGAAGTCGGCCTCGTCTCCTTCAGCGTGCCATCCGATGTCCGCAGTCTGCTCTTCAGCACCGAGATTGCGGATCACTACATCCAGCCGCATATCGGCGGGGATATCGCGTTCCTCACCGCGGTGGCCAAAGCCGTCATCGCACACGGTGGCACCGACGAAGCGTTTCTCGCCGCGCACACGACTGGCTGGCCAGAACTCCGCGCGCATCTGGACGCACACGATCCCGCCGAGCTGGAACGTCGCTGCGGTGTCCCACAGCAAACCATCAACGCCGTAGCCGCAGCGTATTGCGCATCTAAGGCCACCGTCTTCGTCTGGGCCATGGGCATCACCCATCATCGCCATGGTGTGGATAACGTGCATGCGTTGGTGAATCTCGCGTTGTTGCGCGGCATGTGCGGAAAACCGGGCGCTGGCCTGTTGCCCCTGCGCGGACATTCCAACGTCCAAGGCATCGGCACGGTCGGCGTGGTACCAGAACTCAAGGCTGCGGTCTTTGCACGCATCGAGTCGCAACTCGGCGTCAAACTGCCAACCACCAGCGGTCTCGACACCATGCAAGCCATGGAGCGGGCCGCCACCGGCGGCATCAGCACCGCCTGGGGCCTTGGCGGCAATCTCTATGGCGCTAATCCGGATGCGACATTTGCTCAACGCGCCCTCGGCGCGATCGATCAGGTGGTGTATTTCAATACGACGCTGAACACCGGCCACATCCACGGTCGCGGCAAGGAAACGTGGATTCTGCCCGTGCTGGCGCGTGATGAAGAACCGCATGCAACAACCCAGGAATCGATGTTCAGCTACGTCCGCTTAAGCGACGGCGGTACCGCTCGACACGCCGGACCGCGCAGTGAGGTCACGGTGCTCGCTGATCTCGCCCAGCGTGTACTGGGCAACGATGGTCCCGTGCGCTGGAGCGAACTCGCCGCAACGTCCAAGGTCCGCGAGACCATCGCGCGCGTGATTCCTGGCCTGGAACCCTTGGCAGACATCGATCGCACCAAGAGTGAGTTTCACATCACCGGTCGTGCCCTGGATGGCACCGCCTTCAAAACATCGGATGGCAAAGCGCACTTGCTGCCGGTTCCAATACCCGCGCCAGCTCCACTTGGCGAGCGCGAACTCAACCTCATGACCATTCGCTCCGAAGGCCAATTCAACAGCGTGGTCTATGACGATCACGATCGCTATCGTGGCACCGAACGCCGCGACGTTATTCTGCTCAGCCACGAAGATCGCATTCGCCTGGGACTCGCGATCGATCAGCAGATCACCGTGCGCAGTTCTGCCGGCGAGATGACCGGCATCCGCGTGCGCGAGTTCACCGTACGTCCAGGTAACGCGGCGATGTATTATCCCGAAGCTAACGTGTTGGTGCCACGCGCAGTAGATCCTGCATCGGGTACCCCATCATTTAAAATGGTTCGTATCACCATCACCTAACCTTCAGCGCAAGCCTTCGACAATCATCAGCGTATTCGCGACAATCATCTCACCATAGGTCTGCCCAGCGAGCGTTCCGTCACCGGCCAATGGCCCAGCAACTGCAGCGCCGGTCGCTTGGGCGACGGCGCGCAACACACCATCGGCCTGACCCGATTCGCTGAATAGTGAGCGTAATCCCAGTTGACGCACCACGGATACCAGTTCGGTGACCTGACGCGGTGATGCTTCCTGACCATGAGCAACGCCTTCAGCAGCATGCACGGTGAAACCATAGGCCGCTGCATAGTAGCCCAGGCCCTCATGGCTGGTGACCAAGACACGACGCGCAGCGGGAATCTTGGCAACCTGCCGCCGTACCCACGCATCAAGAACTGAGAGCTGGGCAAGCACCAAGTCCGCTCGCGCTTGAAATATGATGGCTTTTGCCGGATCAATAGCGACCAAAGCATCGCGAATGGCTTTCACGTAGATCACCGCGTTGCGGACATCGTGGAACGCGTGCGGATCAACCCTATGCACATGTGCCGTGCCGTCTGCGTGAGCATGGGTGCTGCACGTCAGCGGCTGAACGAGTGCCGCAACTTCGACGACGGATCCCTTGTAACCACTGGCGGTCACCATCGCCGCCAACCAGGAATCCAATCCCAGCCCGTGCGCAAGCACTAATCGCGCACCGGTTAGCTTCTGCGCATCAGATGGAATGGGCTGCCAAATATGGAGATTCACCCCGCCTGGCGCAAGCGACTCCACCTGTGCATGTTCGCCAGCAACGTGCTTTGCCAGGTCGGCGATGAAGGGTAAAGACGCAACGACCTTGAGCTCTGCGCCGTGAAGCGACACGGTCATCAGACAAGCACAGATCAGCTTGAACGCAGCTGTCCGAAAGTCCGAAAGTCCGGAAGTCCAGACAGCACCGTCTCGAATCATCATGATGAATCGCATGGCTGGGCAGATTGGCCTCCATCACCACGACACAAGTGCAGTCCCTGCGGATAACCGCTGGCGCACGCAAACTGGCTGGCAGCATTCCGCCATGTCTGATCGCGTCCTGCTCACCTGCTCGGCCGGGTTTCGCTCGGCAGCGGCTGGATGCACGGGTATTCTCCTCGGCTCGTGGGCTGCAGCCGCCAAAATTCCGCCGTTGTTCGCTGGGACGCTGGTGTCGGTCGGACTTGCCGGAGCCGCGTTGGCCGCGCTCATCGTGACGCTGCGCGGGGATCAGTGGGGTCGCCGTCGGACCCTAGCGACACTCGCTGGACTCAGTGCCATCGGCGGAACTGTGTTGGCCCTGCTGCCAAGCGACTGGCATGGCGCACTGCTTGCAGCTGCGCTCATCGGCATGGTCAACGGCATGGGCAAGGATCGCAGCGCCGCATTAAACATCGAGCAGGCTATGCTCCCGAACACCACCACGGACGCAGGACGCACGCAGACCTTCGCTTGGTACAGCATGACGGCCGACATTGCCGGTGGCCTCGGCGCTTTGGCTGCCGGTCTGCCATCATGGTTGGTCGCATCGGGTGAGTCTGCATCGCCCGAATCCTGTCGCTGGATGATCGGCGCTGTTGCGTTGATCGGCGTCATCGGTGTACCATTAGCCCTCGCCATGTCGCCAGCGGTCGAGGCACCCGCGCTACGCTTGCCGGTATCTCCGGAAGGTCGACGCACGATCACCAAACTTTCTGGCCTATTCGCACTCGATGCGATTGGCGGTGGACTGCTTACCACGGCGGCAATCAGCTACATCCTCGCCGACCACTTTAGTGCGTCGCCGGGATACCTGGCCGTGCTGTTTGCTGGTGCCAAGGTGCTGAATGCCGTTTCGCACCTTGGTGCAGCCTGGCTGGCCAAGCGCATCGGACTGGTCAACACAATGGTGTTCACCCACCTGCCGTCATCGCTGTTGTTGGTGACCGTTGCCATTGCGCCGAATCTGTGGATCGCATCCATCCTCTTTCTTCTCCGCGAAGGCTTGGTCGAGATGGATGTGCCAACGCGCTCGTCGTACGTGGTTGCCGTTGTCGCGCCGCACGAACGCACTGCCGCCAGCGGCATCACGGGTATCGTCCGGATCGGCGGCTGGGCGGTTGGTGCTGCGATTGCAGGGCCGCTGATGGATGGCACATCAATCGTCGCTCCGCTCGTGGCCGGAGCGGGCAGCAAAATCCTCTACGATCTGCTCCTGTGGCGCGCGTTCAAACATGTGAAACCACCGGAAGAGCGCTAGCCCTGACGCGCTATTTAGCCGCAATTGTGTCATGCCATCACACTCCACCCTGTATTCTTATGGGGTTGGAATCGCCAGCCCGATAATTACCCTTTTCACTCAGTAGGCAGGGAGACATATGCACCGGATCGTCGCCAATCACGAGTTGTCTCCAGGCATTTTCCGCCTCGTCGTTGAAGCCGCACAAATCGCCAAAGTCCGCAAGCCAGGACAGTTCGTCATCGTCCGCCTTGATCAGGGGCATGAGCGCATCCCGCTCACCATTGCTGACGCCGATCTGGTCGCGGGAACGATCACGCTCGTCATTCAAGCGGCTGGTCATGGCACCAAGGCGATCGTCGCCCGCCAGGCCGGTGACATGGTGCGTGATATCGCTGGTCCGCTCGGAGCCGCGACGCATCTACTGGAACACGGCTTCGCGGTCTGCGTCGGTGGCGGTGTCGGCACCGCAGTCGTTCATCCGATTGCTCAGGAACTGCATCGGCGTGGCGTGCGCGTGACCTCGATCATCGGCGGGCGCGATCGCGGACGGGTCATTTACCACGAGGAACTCTCCCGCCTCGGCGCGGTCGAAGTCTGCACCGATGACGGATCCTGGGGTCGCAAAGGATTGGTCACCGCTGCGCTGACCGACCTCTGTGCCAAAGAACGACCTGATATCGTCTATGCGGTTGGTCCGGTCGTCATGATGCAGGCCTTGGCCGAAGTCACGCGCCCGCTCGGCGTCCACACCGTCGTGTCGCTCAATCCGGTCATGGTTGATGGAACCGGCATGTGCGGTGGTTGCCGAGTCACCGTTGGCGGTCAGGTCCGCTTCGCCTGCGTCGAAGGTCCTGAGTTCGATGGCCACCAGGTTGATTTTGCCGAGCTGCGCAGCCGCCTTGGCACGTACCGCACATTTGAAACGCAGCCATGTGCCGAAGGTACATGCAAAGCCCAGGCCGCCGCCGACGCCATCCACAGCAATAAGCCAGGTTGATCCGGAGCAGCCATGACAACTCTGACTCCTAAACAACGTCTCGCCATCAGCCGCCAGACCGTGCCGACCCAGGATGCGCACGTCCGCGCGACCAATTTCAGCGAAGTCGCCGTCGGTTTCACTGCCGCCTTAGCGGCAATCGAAGCAGACCGCTGCCTGCAATGTAAGAACGCCAAGTGCATCGCTGGTTGCCCGGTGTCGGTGAATATTCCGCGCTTTATTGACTTGGTCGCCAAAGGCGATCTGGCTGGAGCGGCGCAATCGCTGATCTCCGACAACTGCCTGCCAGCCGTGACTGGTCGCGTGTGTCCGCAAGAAACGCAGTGCGAGGCGCTGTGCATTCACGCCAACAAAGGCGAGTCAGTGGCGATTGGCGCGCTCGAGCGCTACGTCGCGGATTGGGCACGACTCAATAATCATCCCGATGCCGCTAATCTGGCCGCAACCGGAAAATCCATCGCCGTCGTCGGCTCTGGTCCGGGTGGACTGACCGCCGCCGGTGAACTCGCCAAACTCGGCCACTCCGTCACCGTGTATGAAGCCTTCCACACGCCGGGCGGCGTTCTCGTCTATGGCATCCCCGAATTCCGGTTGCCCAAGGAGATCGTGGAAGCCGAAGTGCGGCACCTCGAACGACTTGGCGTGACCATCGAATGCAACGCGGTTATCGGCAAGACGTACACGATCGAAGAGCTGCGCACCCGTTTCAACGCGGTGTTCATCGCCGTCGGCGCTGGACTGCCGGTGTTCATGAACGTGCCCGGTGAAAACTTCAAAGGCGTCTATTCAGCCAACGAATACCTCACCCGGGTCAACCTCATGGGTGCCTGGAGCGAAGGCGCACGTACGCCAGTACTCAAGAGTAAGCGCGTGGTTGTGGTCGGCGGCGGCAACGTCGCGATGGATGCGGTGCGCACCGCCAAGCGCCTCGGTGCCGATGACGCGGTAATCTGCTATCGCCGTGGCAAAGAGGAACTCCCAGCCCGGCTGGAAGAAATCCACCACGCCGAAGAAGAAGGCGTCCGCTTAGAGCTGCTGGTCGCGCCACTGCGCGTCACCGGCAACGCCGAGGGCTGGGTAACGGGCCTCGTATGTCAGCGCATGCGTCTCGGTGAACCAGACGCCAGCGGCCGCCGCAAACCAGAGCCGATTCCCGACAGCGAATTCACGATCGATTGCGACATCGTGGTGGCGGCGATCGGATCGCGTTCGAATCCGCTGCTCACCTCGACCTGCCCGGATCTCAAACTCAACAAGTACGGCAACATCATCATCGACGATACGTTGATGACCTCGATCCCCGGCGTCTTCGCCGGCGGCGACATCGTACGCGGCGCAGCCACTGTGATCCTCGCCATGGGCGACGGCAAACACGCGGCGACCCACATTGATGCGTGGCTGAAACGCGCCTGAGTATGAACCTTAAAAACGCAGTCCTAGGCAACCGCTGGAATTCAGATGGCTAGGAACCCAATCATCGCGCCTTTTCGCCTCTACAATCAAGCATGCGCCTGCCGTCAGCTGCAACGATCACGCTTAGAAAATATCCATCGAATTGAAAATAGCTGCCCATTCCACCTGTGATTCGCGATATGTATGAAATCTCCAGCAAGAACGAACCGATTTGACATAGGTCTGTGGTTTTCATTCTTGGCATAAACTCTGGCGTCTTAACCCCGTCTAAGAAATCTGGGTTCCAAACAGCATGTATATTTTGAACCGTGGTACCTTCCTTGACCGGCTCATGTAATCGCAATTCGATTTTCTTGTACTTTCTGTCTATTTCCTTGAATACAATTCGTCGCGCGAGATTTATAGCCAACGCCATGTATTTTGGATCGCGATAGGACTCAGAATCGAATTCCATGACTGCTCCCTACGCTCGGGTAATCACCAGTGCTGATATCCTCCCACCGAAAAGAAAGCGCTGGTTTATGCTGGTGGGGACGACTCGGGTGGACGAGACACAAAAACATTTGCTTATCGTTGGGGCCGATCTCTGCATTATGCTGCGCCTCTGCGGCCTGTCCTCTGTCACCAGGTTTAGGTGCATAGAACTAAATCAGAACGTACCTTTTGCCGCCAAGTCCCACGTCTGCAGGATCTGGATGTAATTGCCGCGTTCGTACACTCGGTGGTCGGGGCAGCGTGACAAGTTGAGGCTGCCGCACATCTGCTTCACGGATTCGAATTCGTGTTCGGTCATCCAATCAGATAGACGCTGGCGCAACTCACGGATCGTGCCGGGACCGTTCTTGATGATGCGCGATACGACCTGCACCGTATGCGCGCCGCACATGATCGCTTTGACCGCTTCCATCTCGCTCTGGACGCCGCCGGTTGCGGCCAAGCTCAGTTTGCGCTGGGCTGACAACACGGCCAACCAACGCAGGCGCACTAGAATTTCTGATCGATGACTGGGATAGGTGCGGCGGACTTCCTGCTTGTCGATGTCGATGTCCTGCTGGAAAAAGCGATTGAACACCACGATCCCATTGGCGCCGGCTTCCTCGATCCGCTTCGCCACGTTGGCGAACGCGGTGAAGTACGGACACACCTTCACCGCCAGCGGAATGCGCACCACGGCGCGCACGGATTTGACCACCGCAATGAGGCGGTCCTCGACCTGGGCGGCGGTCTCGTTCGGATCCAGCGAGGATTCGTAGAGATTGAGTTCGAGCGCATCGGCACCGGCCTTCTCGCACAGGCGGGCGTAGTCAGTCCAACCGCCGGGACTCACACCATTGAGTGAAGCCACCACCGGCACGCGCACGGCGCCCTTAATGCGGCGGATCTGATCGAGGTATTCGTCGCTGCCCATGCGATAATCTTCGACGTTGGGCAAATAGGACGTCGCCTCAGCAAAGGACTCGGCTCCCTGCTCGTGCGCCAGGGCGTTGGCCCGGCCTTCGGCGATGATCTGCTCCTCGAATAGCGAGGGCATGATAATCATCGGAGCGCCGGCGTCTTCGAGCGCGCGCACCGCATCCATATCGTTGACCACCGGCGAGGAGCCGGGGACGAACGGATGGGGCAGCTTGAAACCGAGATACGTCGTGGAGAGATCCATGCTGGTGATCCTCATTCAGAAGGTGGTGTTCGTGGCGTCCATCATCACTCGTCGCCACCGCCGTCAGCAGCCGGCTTGGCAGCCGGGGCCTGACGATCGAGCGGGAATCGGATCTCGGCGAGTTTCTGGTACAGCGCGACGCGCTGCGCTGAATGCTCAGCCTGCATCTCGGACAGGGCCTTGAAGCGGGCCGGATCCAGTTTTTCGACCATGCGGAAGCGCGCCTCGTTGCGCATGTAATCAAGCACTGGTGTCTTGCCGCCAGCACCGTCAAGGAGCAACGGTAGCTCGCCCTTCTCGGTGCGTCGCGGATCGAAGCGGTAGAGCGGCCAGACGCCACTGCTGACCGCCAGTTTCTGCTGCTCCAGGCCGTAACGCAGATCGTAGCCATGAGCAATACAGTGGCTGTAGGCAATGATGATCGCTGGGCCTGGATAGCTGTCAGCCTCTTGGAATGCCTGCACCGTGTGGAGATCCTTGGCTCCGAAGGCGACCGACGCCACGTAGACGTGGCCGTAGCTCATCGCCATCAAACCGAGGTCCTTCTTGTGCGTCGCCTTGCCGGCAACGGCGAACTTGGCAGACGCACCAATCGGCGTGGCCTTCGAGGCCTGGCCGCCGGTGTTGGAATACACTTCGGTATCCATCACCAAGATGCGCACCTTGCGCCGGTTGGCGAGCACGTGATCGAGACCGCCGTAGCCGATGTCGTAAGCCCAACCGTCGCCACCAAAGATCCACACGCTCTTATCGACCAGGTAATCGGCAAGCCCGAGCAAGCGCTTGGCCTCCTCACCTGGCAGCGACGACAGTCGGCGCTTCAGTTCGGTAACGCGGCCACGTTGGGCGGTGAAGTCGGCCTCGCTGGCCTGCGTCGCACTGATGATCTGCCCGGGCAAATCGCCGCTGATCTGCGGTGAAAGCAGGTTGAGCAGCAAGCGGGCCTGTTCGCTGAGCGAGTCAACGCCCAGGCGCATGCCCAATCCGAACTCGGCGTTGTCTTCGAACAGACTGTTCGCCCACGCCGGACCGCGTCCGTCCGCGTTCTTGGTGTAGGGCGTGGTCGGCAGGTTGCCGCCGTAGATCGATGAACAGCCCGTGGCGTTGGCGATGATGGCGCGGTCGCCAAACATCTGCGTGACCAATTTGATGTACGGTGTTTCGCCGCAGCCTGAACAGGCGCCGCTGTACTCAAACAACGGCTGCAGGAACTGACTCGTGCGCACGTCGAACTTGGGATACTTGGTGCGATCCATCTCTTTGAGATCGAGGAAGAACTTGTAGTTCGTCGCCTCGGGAGCCATCAGCTCCAAGGCAGGAACCATGTCGAGCGCCTTGTGCTTCGGATTGGCCTTATCCTTGGCCGGGCAGACCATCGCGCAGAGGTTACAGCCGGTGCAGTCCTCTGGCGCAACCTGGATGGTGAACTTCTGTCCTTTCAACTCGGGCGCTCTGCCATCCGTGCTCTTGAAGGTGGCCGGAGCTCCGGCGAGGTCCGCCGCATCGTAGGCCTTGACCCGGATCGCCGCATGTGGGCAGACGAAAACGCACTTGTTGCACTGGATACAGAGGTCCTTGTCCCATACCGGGATTTCCACTGCGATGCCGCGCTTCTCCCACTGCGTCGTCCCGGTCGGCCAGGTGCCGTCGATGGGGAAGGCCGAGACCGGTAACGAGTCACCTTTGCCAGCCAGCATCACCGCCTGAACCTGCTTGGTAAACTCAGGCGCATCGTCCGGAACGATGGGCAGTTGCTTGACGATGGAGTCGGCTTTCGTGCCGCTGATCTCATGCAAATTGGCCAGCGTCGCATCAACCGCAGCCCAATTCTTCAACACCACTTCGTCACCGCGCTTGCCGTAGGTTTTCTTGATCGCCGACTTGATCTCAGCGATTGCCTCGTCACGCGGCAACACTTTAGACAGGGCAAAGAAACACGTCTGCATGATCGTGTTGATGCGCCCACCCATACCGGTCTGCTTGGCAACAGCGATGGCGTCGATGGCATAGACCTTCAGCTTCTTGGCCAAGACGACCTGCTGGAACTCGATCGGCAGTTTGTTCCACACCGCATCCTGGGCGAACGGCGCATTGAGCAGCACCACAGCTCCATCGGCGGCGTTGTCGAGCACGTCCATACGCTCGACGAAGCGCCATTGGTGCACCGCAACGAAGCTGGCCTTGGCGATCAAATACGGGGCTTTGACCGGGGTTTTGCCGAAGCGCAGGTGACTGACCGTCATCGAGCCCGACTTCTTCGAGTCGTACACGAAGTAGCCCTGCGAGTGCATGCCAGGCATGTGACCGATGATCTTGATCGAGTTCTTATTCGCACCGACGGTGCCATCGGCACCGAGACCATAGAAGAGTGCCTTGACCGTGGCGGCTGGCTCGACGTCAAGATCGGGCAACAGCGGCAGACTGAGTCTGGTGATGTCGTCGAAGATGCCGATGGTGAAGCGCTTGCGCGGCTGCGCTTTGGCGAGCTCGAGGAAGACCGCCTGCACCATCGACGGCGTGAATTCCTTGGAGGACAAACCGTAGCGACCGGCAACCACCTGAATCGCGAGGCCAGCTTCGGCAACCGCGACAGCCACATCCTGGAACAGCGGATCGCCGACCGCACCTGGTTCCTTGGTGCGATCCAGAACTGCCAAGCGCTTCACGCTCTTGGGCAGCGCAGCCAGAATCTGAGCGACCGGGAATGGACGATACAGACGCAGGGTGAGGACGCCGACTTTCTCGCCCTTGGCGGCAAGGAATTTTGCCGTCTCGGTCGCCGTTTCAGCGCCCGAGCCCATGACCAGGATCACCTTGTCGGCATCCGGCGCACCGGCGTATTCAGCGAGCTGGTACGTGCGGCCGCTGACTTTGGCAAACTGGGCCATGAGCTCGCTGACAATTCCGGGTACCGCATCGTGATAGCCGTTACAGGCTTCGCGGGCCTGGAAGAACGTGTCGGGATTCTGCGCCGAACCGCGCAGCATCGGCTTGTCCGGGGTCAGGGCGCGGGCGCGGTGCGTCGCCACCATCTCGTCGGTGACCATGGCCTTGAGTTGCTCGTCGCTTAACGGGTAGATCTTATTGACCTCGTGCGAGGTGCGGAAGCCATCGAAAAAATGCAGGAATGGAATCCGAGCCTTCAGCGTCGCGGCGTGGGAAATAGCCGCAAAGTCGTGGGCCTCTTGGACGTTCTGCGAACACAACATGGCGAAGCCGGTCATACGGCAGCCCATCACGTCGCTGTGGTCGCCAAAGATCGACAGCGCATGGGTCGCGATCGTGCGCGCGGTTACGTGCATGGTGAACGCGGTCAACTCGCCTGCTATCTTGTACATGTTCGGGATCATCAGCAGGAGGCCCTGCGATGCCGTAAAGGTCGTTGCGAGCGCTCCGGCTTGCAGTGAACCGTGCACCGCACCGATGGCACCAGCCTCGGACTGCATCTCCATGATATCGGGAACCTGACCCCAAATATTTTTCCGGCCGCGCACCGACCATTCGTCAGCCCACTCGCCCATATTTGATGACGGCGTAATGGGATAAATCGCTGCAACTTCGGACAGCTTATGGGCAACCATGGCGCAGGCTTCGTTGCCGTCGACGGAGATCATCTGGCTGGTCATGTCATGGATCCTTGGGGCGAGCCGCGAACGTAATCGTCGGGACGGGGGTGAACAGTGGGGAAGACCACAGACATGAAGCTTTCGCGCACGGCGCATGACGCGTTGGAACGAGTGACAGAGCAGTGCTTTGGGCAGTCTGAATCATTCCACAGATTCCAACATGACCCAGATCAACTAGGTAGGCCGTAGTTGCTGCGCGGGCAAGCAGCAACCGAGAAATCTCCGCTCAGCCGCGCGCTCTGCCCGACAATCGCGAGCGCAGACCGTCTAACTCCTTCAGCAACGCCGCCGGCATGCGCGCCCCGAGCTTCTTATAATAGGTCGCCACAGAAGCGACCTCCTTCGCCCAGCCATCGGCATCCATTGTCGTCAACTCAGCAACCCGTGCTGGGTCGATCGTCAAGCCTGACACATCCAGCGCGCCCAGTTTCGGCAACAAACCAATCGCGGTCTTCTGCGCAATGTCCTTACCATCGATGCGTTCAGTAATATATTTGAGCACCCGCGCGTTGTCGCCGTAGCCCGGCCACATGAACGTATTGTTGGCGTCGCGGCGAAACCAATTCACGCAGAATATCTTCGGTGCCTTGGCACCGAGCTTCTGACCCATTTGCAACCAATGCGCAAAGTAGTCGCCCATGTGGTAGCCGCAAAACGGCAGCATCGCGAACGGATCACGGCGCAGCACGCCGGCCTGACCGATGTTGGCGGCGGTCGTCTCGGAACCAACGGACGAACCCATGAACACGCCGTGTTCCCACGACAGGGCTTCGTTCACCAGCGGAATCGTCGTCGGTCGACGACCACCAAACAAAATCGCCGAAATGGGAACTCCCTGCGGATCTTCCCACTTCGGATCTATGACCGGGCACTGGTTGGCTGGTGCGGTGAAGCGCGCGTTGGGATGCGCCCCCTTGCGGCCACAATCCGGCGTCCACGCCTTGCCCTCCCAATCGATTCCTTTGGCCGGCGCTGGTACGCCCATGTCCTCCCACCACACATCGTTGTCGGCGGTCTGGAGGCAGTTGGTGAAAATAGTGTTCTTCTCGCAGCTCGCGAGTGCGTTTGGATTTGAGGCCTTCGATGTGCCGGGCGCAACGCCAAAGAATCCAGCTTCGGGATTTACCGCATACAACCTGCCGTCCGCACCGATGTGCATCCAGGCAATGTCGTCGCCCACTGTGCGCACGGTCCAGCCAGGAATTGCCGGCTGCATCATCGCTAAGTTGGTTTTGCCACAGGCCGATGGGAACGCGGCCGCGATGTAGTACGTCTTTCCCGCCGGCGAAGTCAACGCGAGGATGAGCATGTGTTCGGCCATCCAGCCCTCGTCGCGCGCCAACACCGAGGCGATGCGCAGCGCGAAGCATTTCTTGCCGAGGAGCGCGTTGCCGCCGTAACCGGATCCAAATGACCAAACCAGTCGTTCTTCCGGAAAATGCGCAATGTATTTCATCGCGATCGGCGCACACGGCCAACGGTGATCCCTCTCGTGATCTTCCAGCGGCTTGCCGACCGAATGCAAACACGGCACGAACTCACCAGCTTGGCCAAGCTGCTGCAACACAGGCGTACCCATCCGGGTCATGATCCGCATGTTCATGACGACGTACGGCGAATCAGTGATCTCGACGCCGATTTTTGCGCTGACGGCACCGATCGGCCCCATCGAGAACGGAATAATGTACATCGTCCGTCCAGCCATGCAGCCGTCGAACAACGCGCTCATCGTCGTCTTCAACTCGGTTGGATCGATCCAGTTATTGGTCGGTCCGGCATCATCCTCGGAACGCGAGGCGATATAAGTACGGTTCTCGACGCGCGCAACATCGGATGCATCCGTGCGGAACAGCACGCAGCCTGGCCGCTTGACCGGATCCAGCGGAATGCCGATGCCAGCATCGACCAGCTCCTTGACGCATGCATCGTACTCCGCCTGGGAACCGTCACACCAATGCACCTGCGCCGGCTTGGTCATCCGAGCAATCTCGGAGACCCACGACAGCAGTTTGGCGTGCGTCGTCGGAGTGGTCATGTGGTTTTGTAATTAACCGACTTTAGCTGACGCACCAGGGCAGACCATTGCCCCTGGCTACGTGTCATTGCCCCGCTGCGAGCTGCGCGCGAGCTCCGCACGCTGGCTGCGGTATCCGCAATTCGAACGCAGCCCGCGCAAAGCGCGCGTAGCCAGCGTGCTCAGCACGCGCGCAGCCAGTGCGAAGCACGCGCAGCTAGTGGCAATGAGGGGCAATCCCCCTACTGTCCCCAGCCATGGAATGGGAAGGCAAAATCGGAGCCCCTCAGGCACTCTGCGCCGCAAGCGGACGACCACTGCGCGCCGGCGAAACCGTGTTCGGCGTCCTGGTCATGCGCGAGGGCAGCTTCGCTCGCATCGACATAGCTGCTGAAGCATGGGATGCGTGGGACAAAGCGCAGGCGCTGTCGTGGTGGCGGCGCGTCGTGCCTGAGGCCGATCGCAAAGCTGGCCGCATCCGCCTCGATCCGCAGGCGATGGCGCGCATCTTCGCCGACCTCGCCGAGTCCACCGAACCCGCCAAGATCGCTTTTCGCTATGTCGTTGCCCTATGCTTGGTGCGCGCCCGCAAGATGACCATGGAGAAGGTCGAGCGCGATGACACCGGCACCTGGATGATCCTGATTGAGCGCGGCGGTATCCGCCATCGCTTGCGCGATCCGGTGTTGCGGACCGAAGACGAAACGCGGCTCACTGATGAATTACTGTCGGTCGCAGCGGCGACGGAAACGCCGCGCACAGCAACTGACGCTTAGCGAGTCAGTTGTTTCGCTATCACCGCGAATCCATCTAACCACACGCCAATCGCAACCGTCGCACTGGCACAGAATACGAGCACGGAAACCGTGCCTGCGCCAAGGCGCTGCGCCGCTGGCTGCGTATCTGGCGCCGGAGCCAGCACAGCCGCGCGCACGATCAGTAGATACGCCCAGGCCGAGATCGCTGTCGATACGAGGAGCGCGAGCGCGGCCCACACCATGTATCCGCGATTCACCTCACCGAGTCCGACGCGCAACGCCTCACCCAGCAGGCCCCACTTGGCTAAGAATCCCGCAAGCGGTGGCACACCAACGAGACTGAACAGGAATAAGCACAGCGCGGCGGTCAACCACGGCCGCTGGCGCATGAGGCCGGGCAGCGAGTCGAGGGCGCACGAGCCGCGTTCACGTTCGACCACCGCGAGACAGACCAGCGCACCAACGTTCGCAACGGCGTATGCGGCCAAATAAAACGCAGCCGCGGCAATCGCGCTGACACCAGGCTGACTGGCCACGGCCAGCAACACCGCGCCAGCATGGCCGATGGCGCTGAAGGCGACGATGCGCTTGGCGTCACGCTGGGCCAACGCCGTGAAGGCAGCAACCAGCAGGCTGACCACCGCCAACGCCGCGAGGACACCTCCGAGCGTCGACCATGGCACCGCATCTGACGGAATAATGCTGAGCCCACGAATCAGCACAGCAACGACGGCAAACTTCGGAATCACCGCCAGTGCAGCAACGCCGATCGCCGGCGCACCCTGATACACGTCAGGAGCATAGAAATGGAACGGGACGATGGCGAGTTTGTATGCGAGACCAACGCCAACGAGACACAACGCCGCCAGAGCTGGCACCGGCAGACCGTTGGCCAGCGCTTCACCGATGCCAGCAAAGTCGAGGTGACCGGTGAGTCCATAGACGTGGCTCATGCCGAAGAGCGATAACCCAGTGGCCACGCCACCAAACAGCACGTACTTCATGCCTGCTTCAGCGGCCTTGCGATCACCGCCATGCCACGCCGCCAGCGCATAACCAGCCAGCGACATCAGTTCGAGGCCAAGCAGTAACGTCACCAGGTTTGCCGACGCCGCCGTCACCAGTGCGCCACAGCCCAGGCCAACGATCATCGCAACCCACGCACCATGGTCGTCGTCGCGGCCGTGTTCCTCGCGTCCGGCAAGCAGCACAAGCAGCGTCGTGAGCAGAATCGCTGGACGGGCGAGAACGACCAAGCCATCAATCGAGAGCATGCTCGCAACCGAACCGGTCTTGGGATCGATCGCCATGACGGCGGCGATCATGCAGGCAGCAACGCCAATTAACGCCGCAGCGCTCTTACGCCCGGCGGGCAACAGCAGATCGACGGTCAGCACCGCGATCACGCCAGCGGCAAGGGTTGCTTCAGGCCATAACAACGAGAGTTGGGCGTCCATCACAGCGCACTCCGAACATGGGCGATCAGCGCCTCGCAACTTGGCCGCAGCGCATCAATCAGCGGCGTCGGCCACACGCCGATCAGCACAATCAGCGCCACGAGCGGCAACGTCGCCGCCAACTCGCGCGCATCGCAGTCGGCATAGTGGGCCTGTTCAGGAACGCGAATCGGTCCGTAGGCGATGCGCTTCACCATCCACAAGAAGTACGCCGCCGACATGACCACTGAGATAACGGCTAGGGTCGCGAGCAGTGGGAAGTATCCGCCGGCCGTGAAGCTGCCGGACAGCGCCATGAATTCACCGATGAATCCAGAGAGACCAGGCAGGCCAGCGCCTGCCAAGGCGGCAATCAGTAGAATCCACGCGAAGCGCGGCATTGGGCCAGCGAGGCCACCGAAACCATCAATGCGCCGATGATGGGCGCGGTCATAGACTACACCGACGAGCAAGAACAGCAGCGATGAGCCAAGTCCATGCGCCACCGCCTGTGCCATACCGCCAGTGACACCGGCGATGGTGAGTCCGGCGAGGCCGAGCAAACACCAACCCATGTGCGAGACCGAACTATAGGCGACCATGCGCTTCAGGTCCTGCTGGCCGAGCGCAACCCACGCCGCCCACAGAATACCAGCGACACCGATGATGCCGATCGCCGGCGCCCATAGGATCGCCTGATGTGGGAACATCGGCCACGCGATGCGATACAAACCAAAGACGCCGAGCTTCAGCAACACGCCGGCGAGTAAGACCGAGACCGCCGTCGGCGCCTGCACGTGCGCGTGTGGCAACCAGGTGTGCAGCGGAACTGCCGGTACCTTCACCAGGCACGCCAGCAGCACGGCGATGAAGCCGAACGCGGCCAGCGATAGGCCAAGGAAACGTTCGCCCTCCCAACTGCGCCACTGCAAGCTGAGATGACGAATGTCGAAATTACGGGGAACGATGACGGTTTGCACGGCGTTGGGCGCACTGCGAGCGATTGCCAATCCGTGCAGCATGGTGCCATCGTTGGTCGCATAGGCTTGCACCACGGCGCGATCAACTTCAACGACGCGTCCACCAGGTGGCGTACGGTGCCACAGCGCGATCAGCATCGCGAGCATGAGTACACTGCCCGCCAACGTGTAGACGAAGAACTTGAGCGCCGCGTAGCGCCGCTGTTCAGCACCCCACACGCCGATCAGCACCAGCATCGGCACTAACATGACTTCCCAGCAAACATAGAAGACCAGCAGATCGAGGGTGACGAAGACGCCGTTCATTGCCGCGAGCAGCAGCAGCACGCAGGCATGATACGCGCGCGGATGCCGCGTTTCTTTCCACGCACTGATCGTCGCGATCACCGAGATGAGTCCCGACAGTGCCAGCATCGCCGCGCCCATGCCATCGACGCCAACCGTCCACGACGCGCCAATAGCCACCGACCACGGATACGTTTCCAACATGCGGTAATCGGCGCCCGGTCGCTGGGCGAAATCAACCAGCGCAGCGAGACCGACCGCCAACGGAACCAATGAGCCAAGCATGGCGAACCAGCGTGCCGAAACGGCACCACCGCGACGCGGCAGCAACCACATGGCCGCAGCCAAACCGAGCGGGGCAACCACACTCCAGGTCAACGGGCCGATCATAGCAGCATCCCTACGAGCAAGACAGCCAGACCGACGATCGCCGCAACCGCAATGTAGGCACCGATGCGACCGGCGTGGAACGCTGAACCGAAGCGGCCGAACTGACCGCACGCACGGCCGATGCCGTCAATCATGCCATCCAGCGAACCGAGGTCCTGAACCTGCGATGACGAACTCTCGACCTGGGTCAATCGCCGTGGAGAGCCAAGATCCAACACCGCCAAGACGCGCGACAGCGCAGCGCCAATGCCACGGGTGAAGATCAGATCCCACAGTCGGTCGATGCCCCAGAGCTCGCCGCAGGCGGTGTGCAGAACACGGAGGCGACGGGCCAAAGCGCCAGCCGCATCGATACCACGGCGCGGCAACCACCAGAATACGGTCAGCGCGAACGAGGCGCCGAATGCGAGCATGCCCAACGCGATGAGCATGGCGTGGTGATGTCCAGCCTCCAAGACTTCGTTGTGCGAGGCGCCGAGCGCCGCATCCAGCCATCCGCCATTCCAGAAGAAGATGAGCGTAAACGGCGCCAGGATGATGAGCACCAGCTTGGCGTACCAGGCCGGATCATGTGCGTGGTGCGTGATCTCGGTGTTGCGCTCGTTGCCCAGGAAGATGCGCAGCCACCAACGCAGCATGTAGATGCCGGTCAGCAGACTGCCGGTGCAGCCGAGCAGGAACGGTCCCCACGCCTGGCCGCCAGATTCTTCGGCGTGAATCAGAGCCGCAGCGAGTACCGCATCTTTAGACCAGAATCCACTGAAGAACGGCGTGCCGCAGATCGCGAGAACCGCGAGCAGGCTGGCCACTGCGGTGACCGGCATGCGCTTGATTAATCCGCCCATGCGCGCGAGGTCCTGACAACCGGCGCAGGCGTGGATGACCGCGCCTGCGCTCAAGAATAGCAGGCACTTGAACAGCGCGTGGGTGAAGAGATGGCCGATGCCAGCGACTTGGCCACCGGCTTCGCTGCCGGATCCCAGACCGACGAACATCAAGCCGAGCTGACTGACGGTTGAATAGGCGAGCACCGCTTTGAGATCCCACTGCACACATGCGATCGACGCAGCGAGCAAGCAGGTGATACCGCCGATCCAACCAACGACAGCAAGCGCATCAGGCGTGAACAACGCATAACAACGCGCCACCAAGAACACACCGGCAGCCACCATCGTTGCCGCATGGATGATCGCCGACGCCGTGGTCGGACCCTGCATGGCATCGGGCAACCAACCGTGAAGTGGGAACTGCGCACTCTTACCGATCGCACCGCAGAAGATGCCGATCGCGGCGAGGGTCAGCAAGTTGGCACCAGACAAACCGAGGAACGTGCCAGGCAGATCGCCGTGCTGCGCGAGCAGAGCGAGGTTACTCCAGGTCAGCGGCTCATGCACACCGCCACTGACCGACGCTGCTGCCAGCAACGCGCCGATGCCGATCAGGAATCCCGCATCGCCGACGCGATTCATCACGAAGCCCTTGAGCTGCGCATGCGCCGGGCTGAGCCGGTCTTCCAACACACCGCGAGCGCCGGCGCCCTTGAGGCGTTGGTACTCTGGATCTTCGCTCGCGGCCGGTTTGGCGAACCAGAAACCAATCAGCAGATAGCTACCGAGACCAACCAACTCCCAGCAGATAAAGGACAGAAATAAATTGTCGCTGAGCACAACGCCGAGCATCGCGAAGACGAAGAAGCAGAACTGCCACGGGAACCGCGCTGCAAGCTCATCGTCGTGCATGTACCAGGTATTGTAGATGAGGACCATCGTCGCGAGCAGACACACGATCACGGTCATGATCGCGCCCATCGGATCGACATAGACGCCAACGCCGAGTGCGAACGATCCCAGATCCATCCACGGCACATGCGGCCCCTGCACGTGGACATTGGTCGGCAGAATGCAGGCAGCGAGCCACACCGCGAGCGCGGTGACGCCGGCCATGCCGCATGCAGCGATGGCGTGCGCGAGGGTCGGTCGAGAACGCGGAATGAATGCGGTCAGTACAGCGAGCGCGAGCGGCAGCAGAGCGATAACGACGGGGAGCCAGGAAGGCATTATGCAGCTCCCTGGGATCGCCGAGTTGTACTCGGCTCGTCGACATGCATGCCGAGTGCAACTCGGCGCTCCCAGGGAAGTCTCATGACCGCAACTCCCTGGTCTGTTCCAAATCAATGTCCTTCGACGTGCGATAGACCGCAAATAGCAGTGCCAGTGCAACCGCCGCTTCGGCAGCAGCCACCACGATCACGAAGACTGCCGCCGTCTGGCCTTGCACATCAAGGCCATCGACGCGGAAACGACCATAGGCAACAAACTGCAATGCCGCCGCGTTGAGCATCAACTCAAGTCCCAACAACACGCCGATGGCATTGCGGCGCGCAGCCACCGCCAGCACGCCAGCCGCAAAAAGAATCGACGATACCGCCAGATAGGGCGCGATAGAACCGGGACCAAAGTCGATCATGATTTCGCTCCCACGCGCTTGCGGAACCGCCGTACGGTCGCCACCGCACCAACCAGAGCGACGGTAAGCAGGAGACCAACCACGAAGAACGGAACCAGCCAGGAGCCGACCAACAAATCACCAATCGCGCCGGTCTTGCCATTGATCACATCGGGCAACGTGCCAGGTGCCGTTCGTGCTATGCTGAGTTCAGCCGCGTGATGCATGGCAACTTGGGCAAGCCGCGCGGCCACCGCTGACGCCAATGCTGCTCCGGCCAGCCCCGCGACGCGCAGCCACCACGGTGACTGCTGCAGTTTCCCCATGATGTCAGCACTGAACAAGGTGGCGAACAACACCAGCACGAGAATACCGCCGAGATAGACGACGACTTGAATGCAGGCCAGGTACGACGACTCGAGGAACAGATAGAGGCCAGCGATGCCAACCAGACTGAGGCCGAGCAACAACGCGGCATGAAACAGATTGCGCAGCGTTGCGGCGCCAATCGCGCCAATAACAGCAGCCAGACAGCAGGTCCAGAAGAGGGCGGTCTCGATCACGCGCTGGCTCCTGGTGGCTTCGGTGCAGGCGCAGGAGCAGGAGCTGCTGGTGCGGCCGGTGCGGCAGCAGCCTTCGCTGCCTTCGCCGCAGCAGCGGCGGCTTCCTTGGCCTTCTTCTTGGCCGCAATTTCAGCGTCGACTTTGACCTTTTCCTCGGCGGTATAATAGCCCATGCCAAACATACCGATCAGGTGATGGCCTTGTGGGTTAATGATGCCGTCGAGCCACACGCGATCTTCCGCGCTGAGTTGCGCGCGCGGCGTGTTGGCGAGCTTGGTCATGCGAACGACATCGGGCTCTTCTAAGCGTTGCTCAAGTTGATCGCTCGATCGATTGAAGAGGAAGCGCTTGCCGTCGTGGTGCGGGTTGAGCTCGAACGCGGGCGTCATGCTCAGCGAATCGGTCGGGCAAGCAGTGACACAGAGACCACAATAGATGCACTTCGATATGTCGATGTCGAAGCGCGAAGCGCGCGGCTTGTTGTCGGGATCGCGCTCCATCTCCATGACGAAGCAATCAACTGGGCAGACTTTGTCGCACGCAAAACAGACAATGCACTCGGGCGCAACATTGAACAGATGACCACGCGTCCGATCGCCGACGACAACCGCCGGCTCCTGCGGATACTGACGCGTCACCGTCATGCCACCGCCGCGACCGCGCAGGTTCTCGACGAAGAATGCCGCCGTAGTCCGCATGCCGACGCAGAAGGCATCGAGCGCTTCGTAGATGCTGTTGACCCAGGCGAGGATCATGGCGTTGCTCCGGGCGCGGTGGTCAGCGAGCGGATGGCCGGATGGACCTGGCCATAGCGACGACGCGCCAACCACACGATGAAGCCGCCAACCACCAGCGGAATAATCCACGCCAACACATGACCGCCGGTTCCCAGCGCCAGACGCGGTGCCGCCGGCAGCAGACCGTAGGCGACGCCCGGCGTGGTGCCGCCAGCAATCAGCATGGTCAACGCAAGACCGGCGAGTGCAGCCAGGCACAGCGGCACCAGCGTGAGCCAGCACAAGCGCATGATCTGATCGACGCGGAAACGCGGTAATGTCCAGCGAATCCATACCATCAGCACCAGACTGGCGGTAAACTTGGCGACGAAGATGGTGATGTGGATGAGCGTCTCGGCCAGCGGCGGCAGCGACACGATCCACTGTTCACCGATCGGCGACTGATAGCCGCCGAGGAACAAGGTCGCGAACAACGCGCCAACCAAAATCATCTCGGTGTACTCGGCCATCGCGAACATACCCCAGCGCATGCCGGAGTATTCGGTGTTGAACCCGGAGACGAGCTCGCTCTCGGCCTCGGCCATATCAAACGGCGAACGCTGACATTCGGCCAGACCGCCGAGGAAGAAGATGAACGCGAGGACAGCCAGGAATGGACTCTGCAACAGGTTCCAACCCAGGAAGCTGAACAGTCCTGGATTATACTGCGCAGCGACAATTGCATGCAGATCCATGGTTCCGCACCACAGCACGACGCCAGCGACGGCCAGTCCAATGGGAACCTCGTAGCTGACGACTTGCGCCACCGCGCGCATACCTCCGAGCAATGAGAATTTATTGCCTGAACCCCAACCAGCCATCAACAAGGCCAGGACGGTGATGCCGGAAATAGCGATCGCGAACAACGCGCTGATCGGCACTTCCAATGTCGTGACGTGCTGCGCAAACGGCACCACGCAGAACGGCAGAAACGCGCCAGTCAAAGCGAGGTACGGCGCAAGTCGGAAGACCATGCCATCCGCACCGCCGGGGATGAGGTCCTCTTTGCCAATCATCTTCACACCATCGGCAGCCAACTGACCAAGTCCCAAACGTCGGGTCACCCGCAATGCGCCGGCGATGCCCGGCAAACGGCAGAAGGTCGCGAACGCACGATCCTGTGTAAAGCGCGGCAAAAAGAACAATCCGATGCGGAAACCAAACAAGATCGCGCCTTCAAAGCCGACTGAGTTCGGTCCTTCGCGCCGCTGCATCGTCGCCGCAACTTTGCGTTCGATAATCTGACCCAGCGCCGCGATCGGCAAAACGATCGCGAGCAACGGGCCAAGCCACAGCACCGCAGCTGCAACCGCGATCGCCCATCCGGAGGGATCCGACGATCCTGACAACCAGCTTGCAAGTGCGTCAACACCGGAGCCAAGGTTCATGCCAATCTCCCGGCATGAACTGGGGCCCCGTCGCCCAGCGATGGGGCGAGCGCCGAGCGGCGGTGGCAGCATACAATCGGCGAAGCCGATGCTGCCACGGCTCCGGAGATATTTCGACGGAGCTGAGCTGCGACAAAGCTCGGGGGTAGGTCCGCAGGACCGTAGGGGCGAAGCCCCTGAGCTGAACAGCTCATCGGTCGATCTCCGGGACAACGATATCGAAGGATCCGATCACGGTCACCAGGTCAGCCAGGAAGATGCCGTGCATCACTTTCTGGAAAATGCCGGCGGCAGAGAACGAGCCGGTGCGAATGCGCACGCGGTACGGGACACGGGTGCCGTCGCTGACGATGATGTAGCCCATCTCACCACGCGGGGCTTCGGTGCGGCAGTGGATCTCACCACGCGGCGGTTTGCGCAGCGGACGAACGACATCGGCCTGGAAGCCACCGACGGGGTCGGTCGCCTTCTCGGCTGGCGGCGGCAGGAGCTTGAGCGTTTCGCGGCACAAGCGTACCGACTCCTGAATTTCCAACAGACGGACGATGTAGCGATCGTAGCAATCGCCAACCAGGCCAGTGCGTCCGGCATAGGCCTGTCCAACCGGCACGCGCACACCAAGGCGTCCGTAGATGCCATAGGGCTCATCGCGGCGGATATCCCAATCGACGCCACTGCCACGCAGGTTCGGACCGACCAAGCCCCAGGCGACGGCTTCGGCGGCGGTAACTTGCGCAACTCCGGCGCAACGATCGCGGAAAATCGTATTCGTGGTGATTAGACGGTTAAAACGCACCATTTCACGTTCGAACTGATCCAGGAAGCGGGTGATCTCATCGCCCGCTCCCGCATGCAGGTCGAACGCAACGCCACCGATGGTGACGTAATTATAGGTTAGGCGCTGGCCGCAGAGGCGCTCGAAAATATCGTTCACCGCCTCGCGCTGGGCGATGCCATGCAGAAACGGCGTATAGGCGCCAATGTCCATCACCATCGCGCCGACCGCGATCAGGTGCGACGAGATGCGATTGAGTTCAGCAACCAGCACGCGGATGCACTCGGCGCGCAGTGGCGGCGCTGTGGTCGCGGCCAGGGCCGGATCGGTGGCCAGCAACTTTTCCGCCGCAACGCAGTAGGCGAGGTTTGAGTTCATCGCGCAGACGTAGTCGACCCGATCGGTATAGGGCACGAACATCTGCCACTCGACCCGCTCGCCGATCTTCTCGATCGAGCGGTGCAAATAACCATGGTCGGGTATGCAGCGATCAACAATCTCGCCGTCGGTTTCAACGATGATGCGCAAAACGCCGTGGGTCGCCGGATGATGCGGACCCATGTTGAGGGTCATGCGCTCGCCGGATGTCGTCGCTGCATCGATGGTCATGACGCCGCCCCGGTCGCTGGCGCAGCTGGCGCAGCTGGCTCGGCAAAGCGCTGACCTTCGCGCAGATGACTGATGCCGTGATAGTCCGCTGGGTAGCGGTAATCTTTGCGTAGTCCGTGGCCAACCCAGTCATCTGGGCACATGATGCGGCGCAACGATGGATGACCGGTGAAATCGACGCCGAGCAAATCCCACGCTTCGCGCTCGAAATAGATCGCCGCCGGCCAGATCGCACTCACCGTCGGCACGGCGCAGGCATTGCGCGGCGCGAGCACCTTCAGCGTCACTTTATGACGATGACCAAGGCTGTGCAGGCAGTAGATGACGACGATCACATCGGTGGGCAGCGCAGGAATCTCAGGCTTCGCTGGCGCAACTGGTGCTGCCGGCGCTCCTGCTGCAGCTGGCTTCGCTGGCGCAGCGGCCTTCACCGGCAGCGGCGGATACGTCAGTTGATCCCAGCCCGAGAGATCCATTAAGCTGGCGAAATCGAGATCGGTTTCATCGCGCAGGAATGTGCCAACCGCTTGGATGTCCGCGGCAGGCACGAGCAACCACGGCTGACCATTCTCGCTCACCCGCGCTTCGACGGCGGGAGAAACAGCGCGTACCCGTGCAGCAATGGCGGCGAATTCCAACGCGCTCATGCCGGCGGCTCCGCCTTCGCCAGCGACAATGGCTCTTTGCTCGGATGCGCGCCAAAGGCGCAGTCAGCGCCTTGAACGACGTGCGGATCGCGATCGCGCACACCCAGCGTGCGGTACTTGCGGACGCGGTCGCGCAGGGCCATGACACCGTCGATCAACGCCTCGGGGCGTGGCGGGCATCCGGGAATGTAGATGTCTACCGGTATGTACTTGTCGACGCCGTTGAGGACCGAATAGGAGTGCTTACTGAACGGCCCGCCACTATTAGCACACGAGCCCATGCTGACGACCCAGCGCGGCTCGGTCATTTGTTCCCACAGCGTGCGCACCCGCCCAGCCATTTTGTGCGTGATCGTCCCAGCGACAATCATCAGGTCAGCTTGGCGCGGCGTCGCGCGCGGAATCATGCCCAAGCGGTCGACGTCATAACGCGGGCCACCGGTCTGCATCAGTTCGATGCCGCAGCAGGCGGTGGCGAACAGCAAATAGAACAGCGAGTTCTCTTTGCCCCAGGCCAGGAACTCATCGACCGACGAAACGATGATCTGCTCATCGGGGGCGTTGCCGGGTTTGCTCGCGAGTTCAGACATGGGGTTCGCTTCCATCCTCGACGGCATCGACTGAACGATCCCACACAAAGCCACCAGCAAATGCCACCCAGGCAAGTCCCAGTGCCAATGTACCGACAAAGAGCGTGACCTCGGTAAACACCAGCCAGCCCTTACCAGCACCAATCCAATCCAGGCAACGCGGCAGGATCGGCCACAGCAGGGCCAGTTCGACGTCGAAGATCAAAAACGTCAGCGCGACCGTGGTAAACCGGTTGTTGAAGCGGAACCACGCCGAGCCAACTGGCGCTTCACCACACTCATACGTGGTCAGACGTTGCTTCGAATCGCGGATGCGATCAACCACGCGGGTGACCAACCGCACAGTCAGCAGTGCGCCTCCAACCACGGCCAAAGACAACCCCCCGATCACGGCAACGCTCAGCCACGCGCCATAGGGCGAGGTCGTGGCAACAGCGGCAGCAGCAGGAACGGTATTGGCGAGGTCCATAATCGTGCGGATGTGGGAGCCTAGACCCCGTCAGCAGTGTTCAACACCCTTCGCAGGCACCTCATTGCGGAAACTATGACAATCGCAATTGGGTACGGTGCCCTATCAACCAACTCAGCATGCTCGAATCCTCCTCATATATCAGTTGTGCCTGCCGTCTGCGTACTGCCGTCCGTTCGCCGTTTCACCCCGAACACGACCCACGGGAATTTCCCGTGGGTCGGTCGCAGGTCATACCACAGAGCCAATGTGCCATGAGTACATGATCACTTCTTCTTGATTGACCAACCCGTCCAAAGGCCGAGGCAGAACCAGGCCAACGCGGCACCACCGACGGCGAAGATCGTATCACCCACGACGCGCAGCCAGCGTAAGGTCTGCATGGTATCCTGTTGCATGAAATCAGCTGAACGAGCGGACCACGTTCCGTGCTCGATACTCTCATAGGCCTGCCACAAACCGATCGGCAGCAGCGACAGCAACGCCATCAGACCAACGCCGATGTTCATCGACCAGAAGGCCAGACGCAGCGTGCCATCCTTCCACTCCCGCCCAGCCGTCGCACGACGGAAGATAAACAGGACCATGCCCAGCGATAACATGCCATAGACACCGAACAGGGCCGTGTGGGCGTGGACCGCAGTGGTGTTGATGCCTTGAACGTAGTAGAGGCTGATCGGTGGATTGATGAGGAATCCAAACACCCCAGCTCCAACCAGATTCCAGAATGCCACAGCCATGAAGCACGCGATCGGCCAGTAATAGGTTGTCGCCCAGGGTGCAGACAGGCCAAGCTGACGGTTTTTCCAGGCCTCGTGGCCGATGAGCACCAGTGGCACCACTTCAAGAGCAGAGAACACCGAGCCAATCGCCATCACCGAAACCGGCGTGCCGCTGAAGTACAGATGGTGGAACGTGCCAGGGATACCACCAAGCAGGAAGATGGCGGTTGCGAACAACACCGCGCGGGTGGCCGACTTGGCCGAGACCAGGCCCAGGCGAGTGAAGATGAAGCTGATCGCCACGGTGGCGAAGACTTCGAAGAAGCCCTCGACCCACAGGTGAACAACCCACCAGCGCCAGTATTCCATGATCGACATATGCGTCCGAGCGCCGTACATCAGACCGGCTCCATAGAACAGTCCGATGGCTACTGACGAGCCGACGAACAGAGTGAGCAGTTGCTTGCGATTATGCCCTTCGACGTCGCCAGGTTTCACCACCGCAGTAAGCGCCGGCCACAGGCCACGCACCATAAGGCCTAACCACAACACTAGGCCAACGATGAGGAATAGCTGCCAGAAGCGGCCTAAATCGACATATTCATAGCCCTGGTGCCCGAACCAGAAGCCAGTGTCGAGACCCATACGCTGCATGATTGACAGCCAATTGCCGGTAAGCGAGCCGACCACGATGACGACCAGCGCGACGAGGAGAAACCACACGCCAGCCGCTTGAAAGCGCGGTTCGCGTCCACCGACTACCGGAGCCAAGAAGAGTCCGGCGGCTAGGAAGGCGGTGGCGATCCAGAAGATGCCAAGCTGAATATGCCAGGTGCGCGTAACGGCGTAGGGCAACCATTCCGCGAGATTAAATCCGTAAAATCCACGTCCTTCGACGCCGTAGTGAGCGGTGATGATGCCGAAGACAATCTGAGCGAGCAACAATCCGATCACCGCGACACCATAGGCAACGGTGGCCTTCATCGACGACGTCATCGCTACGCTATCGAGTGGATCCTGTGCTGGCGGCACCACGCGTTCATCGTCTTGATGGCTCGACTGCCAATACACCAGGAGCCCGATCGCAGCAAGGAGCACAACCACTGAGATAATCGACCACAACACGTTGGCACTCGACGGCACATTGCCAATCAGCGGTTCATGTGGCCAGTTGTTGGTGTAGGTCGTGGTGTTGTCTGGTCGCTGCGTACCGCAGCTCCACGAGGCCCACCAGAAAAACGCGGTCAACTGGGTCCGCCGTTTGGCGTCTGGAATCGCGCGGTCTTGCAACGCATAGGCGTCGCGCAGCTTGATGATGGCTGGATCCGTGCTGACACCGAACAGAGCATCATAGTGTCCGGCGACGTGCGCCATCACCGCTGCCCGGTCGGCTGAAACGGTCACCGTGCCCGCCGCAGCATCGAAGGTGTTGGTGCGCATGGCCTGCTTGACCCGTTCACGCAGCGCAGCCTGGCGTTCGCCATCCAACTCGGCGTAGGGCTTATGCGCTTCGCGTTGTGCCCACAACTCGAGAAGACCGGTGATTTCGCGGTGTAACTGGTCGGCCGACCAATCGGGTGCCACGTAGGCTCCGTGGCCCCACACCGTGCCGACCTGCTGGCCACCGATCGATTGGTACACCTGCTGCCCAGTCAGAATATCGTCCTCCGTGAACAACGTCTGGCCGTCAGTCGTAACGACCTTGTTCGGCAGCGGCGGCGCTTGGCGATAGACCTCGCGGCCAAAAAAACCAAGGAGCAGGAATGTCGCTCCGACGGTTACGGTAAGAAAAATCCACAGGCGGCGGTTCATGCGTTCTCCGACGAGGTAATAGTTACGGTGGCGGCCACCGCAGACAGGCCGTGAAAGAGTTGGTGGACTGAGCCACAGGCTCCGCTCCACGGATGGAATCCTTCGGTCAGTTCGTGCATGCGTTTGCCCAGAGCCACGTGCGCGGCCACGTCATCGGCGTGACTGTCGGCAAGAGTGGCAACGACCTCGGCAAGGGTCGCCATGTCGGGATGGGTTGGCCCATGCACGCGGGCAACTTTGACTGCAAGATAGCGAAGCTGCGCGATCTGATCGCGCCAGAACGGTTGGGATGGAGAAGTCATGACATACATCCGATCAGCCGTGGGTCGTGTGCTTGCAGCCGCACACGGCGGTGAGCAGGGCCATGGTCTGCGGATTGTCGCTGGCGCGAGCGATGCCATAGGCACCCGCTAGGCGGTCAGCGATTCCGAGCATGCGGAAATGCGTGCCGTCGCCCATGTCATCGTGCTCAATGCGACGATAGGCATCAAGGATCGCCGCATCCTGCTCGGGCGTCAATATCGCCTGAGCCATCCGGAATAAAATGTCGTCCTCCTTGGCGATGTGATCGCGCAGCAGAGCGACGTAGCCACGAGCGGCCTTGGCGAAGTTGGCGGCGTCGTTCTGAGCCAGCGCATCAACCATGGCGCGGATCAGGGCGCGCCCCTCGACGTGCTCGGCACGCATGACCTGGGTTGGCCCAAATCCAGGAATCTGCGCTTCCAAAACGGGGAAGAGAATCTCCTCTTCTTTGCCGTGATGGCACTTGTCCGCAAAGGTCCGCAGCACCTCAAGCGCATCAGTGGCATCAGCCACCGGCAGCTGACCGGCATCGCTGCGCTCGGCCATCACCGCAAGGGCAGCGAGGAGTTGCAGAATGACCCGGTGCTCACCAGAGAGGATGCTCACCGCGCTGATGCGGTCACAGTCAACGGGCGTCAAATGATCGTGGCAGGAAGTCATTGGATCCTCGTTTAGTCAGAGTTTCCTTTGCTATTGCACATCACGTGCCACTTATTATTTCTTGTTAATACAAGCACTTAAGCACATAAAGCTCATAATGATTACATGCAAAAAGTATTCACTTTGAGCTTATAAGCTCATTACGAGTATGCCATCATGCTGACCATCAACGACCTCCTGACGCTGGCCTGCGATCTCACCGCCGGCCTAGCCGCTGAAGATCGATCGCGGCGGTTGATTGCCGCCGTCGAACGTGTCATCCCGTGTGAGGCCGCTGCACTCCTGCGCCTGGACGGAGACGCGCTTATTCCGGTCGCGTTCAGTGGACTCGTTCCGGAATTGGCCGGCCGACGCTTCGCACTGCGCGAGCATCCGCGCCTCGATCTCATTCTTCGCCAACGCAACGCCGACGGTGGCGCTACTCCGCTCCGCTTCCCGCCCGATAGCCCCCTCGCTGATCCCTATGACGGCTTGATGCTCGCTGACCCCCACGCCTGTGCCCGCATCCATGCCTGCATGGGTTGCCCGCTGATCGTCAACGGAGAGGTGAAAGGCGTTCTAACCGTCGATGCCCGTGATCCGCTGGCCTTCGCCGGTCTCGATGATGCAACGGTCGCCACGTTCGCGGCTCTCGCCGCTGCCGGACTACACACTGCCACCTTGATCGACGCCCTCGAGCGCACGGCTCATCGACGCGACGCGGTGCTGAAGCAACTGGTCCAAGATGAGCGCGAGCGACGCGGCAGCCAACTCCTCGGAACCAGCCCAGCAATGCAAAAGTTGCGCCACGAGATTGACCTCGTCGCCGCTTCCGATCTGACCGTGCTAATCACTGGCGAAACCGGAGTCGGCAAAGAGTTAGTTGCCGGTGCCATCCATGCTGCGTCCCGTCGCCGCGATGAACCACTCGTACAAGTGAACGGCGCCGCCCTTCCCGAATCCCTCGCCGAGAGCGAATTGTTTGGCCATCTTCGTGGCTCATTCACCGGCGCGACTGTGGATCGGCCGGGCAAGTTCGAGGTCGCCGATGGCGGTACTCTGTTCCTCGACGAAGTTGGCGAACTCCCGCTCGCCGTGCAATCCAAGCTGCTGCGCGCGCTCCAACAGGGCGAGATTCAACGCCTGGGCGCCGACCACGTACTGAAGGTGGACGTGCGTATCATCGCCGCCACCAACCGTGACCTTGCTGCCGAACAAAAATCCGGCCGTTTCCGCGCCGATCTGTACCATCGACTGTCGGTCTATCCGCTCCATATCCCGCCTCTGCGCGAACGTCGAGAAGACATTCCGGTACTCGCAGGACATGTCCTCGAACGCGAAGCTCCCCGCCTGGGCTGCGGCCCCGCACGTCTGGATGGCCAAGCTCGTGCGCTGCTCACCACCTATCCATGGCCGGGGAATGTGCGCGAGCTTGAACACGTGCTCATGCGCGCCCTGGTGCGAGCCTCGGGTGGCACTGGTCGCAGCCAACCCGTGATCGTCGCAGCAGATCATCTTGGTTTGGAGGCCACCCCCGCCACCGAGAAGATGCCCATGCCGCTAGCAACGCCAACCAGAGGCAGCCTCCGCGAACGCCTCGCGGCAGTCAGTCGCCATGAGGTGCAAGCCGCCTTGGCACGCCACGCCGGACGTTGGGCTGGATCAGCTCGCGAACTCGGCCTCACCCCAAGCAACCTGCAACGCCTAGCTAGCCGTTTAGGTCTACGCAGTCCAAACTAAGCAAACAGCGCGGATACGTCATTCGCTGTCGCCGCCGTTCCTCCGTTTACAATGCAGCGACAATCACGCTCGTGGATGACGATGTGGTGCCGAGCAGCGGTTAATATTGTGCCGCTATAAATTCCACAGACCACGCACCATGATCATTTTTCAGAAGATTAGAAACGATAGCTGTAGCCAGCTCCAATTGATCCACCGAGTGAGCGTGAATCTCGCTGACGCTCATCGAGCAGTCCAAGTCCTGCAATCATCTCCAGCCGATGACGATCAGAACCAGACACCGGAAGTCGCAGAGAGTAGATAGCCAACGCACCTATTTCCCATCCATCCTCATCGGAATTATGAAACACAACCCGTGGACCAATTTCAAACGTTTGATCAGACGATGACGAAACTCCTCTGTCGATGTTCCAGAGTAATGATGCACCAGCACCAATCCCTGTGGTGTGAATAAAATCGGAAAGGCGCTACCACCACCCACTTGTGAACAATCTGCCTCAGTCGGTCTTCGCTCCCATGAGTGACCTCCAACTGAATCCAACAACCATGTTCTTCGCGTCCTGTGAAAATAATCCACGACCGGTGACAGCATGCGCTTCAGTTTCATCGTAATTCCGCGTCTCGCAAGGCGTTGAAAATCGCTAGATCTGCCCACGTTTGCCAAGCATGAGCAATCTTGCCATCAATGACGAAACAGCCGTCTGCATCATCGCCTGCGCGGCTGCAATCAATCAACAACTCTATCAACTCATTGATCTGCTGAATGAGCAGACCCGCGTCCTCAAGCGACTCCTCGGGAAACCACCTCGCCCATCGAACGATGAGCGGCGTTCTTTGGCAGTTCGTGCTCATGACCTTGAGCGAGATGTCCTTGAAGCTCAAGAGCTCATCGTCACGGTCGACACATTCCGACGCTGGCACAAACGGCTCATTGCTGCGACATACACAGCAAAACGTCGAGGTCGGCCTCCAATCTCTCGTGAGACTGAGCTCATCATCGTCCGCTTAGCCCGCGAAAATCCGCACTGGGGCGAGGACTCCATACGAGATCGGATGGGAGAACTCGGATATGACCTGAGCGACCGAACGATCAGCAATGTGTTACGTCGTCACGGCATTCCACCGGCACCGCAACGACGCTCGACGAATGACTGGCAACGATTCCTCATGGCTCACTGGCCACACCTAGCTGCAATTGACTTCGCTACGTTCGAAGTTCCGAACAACCACGGTCGCACGACGCGCCATCATGCCCTGTATGCCATACGCTTAGCTACTCGCGAATTACGACTGATCGGCGTGAATGACCATGCAGATGGCGATTGGATGACCAATATGGCTCGCAGCATGACAGATTACGCGGATGGATTCCTTACCGACGTGAGCCACGTAATTATGGATCGCGATCCATTGTATACACACCAGGTCAAGACGTGCTTCACATCGATCGGTTGTACACCAAAAGTACTGCCGGCTCGGTCACCAAATCTCAATGCGTATATCGAACGATTTATAGGAACTGTCCGACGGGAGATTGGCACAGCTATCATCCCCCTCTCTACCGAACATTTACGACATACCTTGGCCGAACACATTGTGTACTACAACCATGAGCGGAACCACCAAGGATTGAGCGATCATCGGATCCCAGCACCACTCCACGGCCGCTGTTCGCATGCGACAGGACCGATCAGATGTCGATCACGCCTGGGGAAAACGCTGAACTTCTACTATCGCGAGGCTGTTTGAATTATTTCACAGGACGGGTGACGAACCAGGAATGGCATCACAATCAATGATCAATGGGGGGCCTATGGTACAAAAGACAATCCCTGCTGTAACTTGCGTTACAGCAGGGTCTTATGGTGGAGGCAAAGGAAACCGGTTCAAACCGTCTGCGCGTAAGTCGTGTACCAACAACACGCCAATGTCAGCCAGCCGCGACTAGCTCACCCATGATGTCGGGATGCCGATCAACCAGGGCTAGGAGCGCGGCCGCAGTGCCCGTTGGATGCGCTTCGTCGTGCTCCCATTTCTCCAGCGTCCGCCGCGACGTGTGGATACAGCGAGCGAAGATTTCCTGGCTCATGTGCAGCCGAGCACGGATGCGACGCACCCGGCTCCCGGGCATCTTAATCGGCTTCGACTTCGGCACCTCGCTGGTGCGCAGCGTAATCTTTCCAGCGCGATGGTCCTTAATTGACGCGAAAGCCTCGCGGAGGTCGTTCATCAGGCGGCTCATAGGATTCGTCCCTTCCTGGCCTGTTCTTTGAGTTCATGCGCATAGCTGGCCAGCTCCTTGCGCTCTTTGGGGGTGAGATCGTCTTGTTCTTCGTGATCGTAGATGGTGAGCAGATGAATCGTCTGATCGAGGGTGACGTGGAGGTAGATGGTCCGACTGCCGCTGCGCTTCCCCTTACCCCGCTGGCTGTTTGCCCACCTGAACTTGCGGATGCCTCCGGCTCCCGGAATGGCATCGCCGGCATCAGGGTAAGCAGCAAGGTGCTCCTGCAGGGCCTCCAGCTCGTCGTCAGTCATCAGATCAGGCCGACGCTTGGTAAACGGCCTCGCCTCGATGAAACGAATGGCGTGACTCTACCCATTATGGGTAGGAAGCAATAGTCAGCTATACACTCCCCTGACCACCCATGCCCGCTATGCGGCGAGTAATCGCACCACACGCCGACGGGGGAAAATCCACGATGAGAAAATACCGCGGATTACTGCCGATAAACAACGCGACCCACGGAGGTCCTCCGTGGGTCGGTTGTGAGTTCAGAACTCGTTTTGGTGGAGGCGCCGGGAATCGAAAAGCACACGGCTGAGTCCAAACATCACGCGACATCATGCTATACGCGGCAATCTCAGCCACTTACGGGCAGTCCAGAAAACAGTCACGCCGCGACACGAAGCGACATCCAGCACATCTATGGCGTTAAACGCCGAGGCGAAAACGGCCATCTTCCTGGCAGGGCTACAGTCATACCGATTGTCAATCTGAGGCTGAAAGCATCTCCGAAATTCTCACGCGACAAGTCAGCGGGCTGCGCGGATCCATACTATACGTCGATCTTGCCAATGACCTGCTCGGGGGTGAGTACGGCGATGTTTCCGCAACGCTGCGTGGGGAAATGCTTCAGGTTACGGGTGACCAACCAATCAACGCGGGCGCCTGTTGCCAATTCGAGGAACATGACATCGGCGGGATCAGGAAACCCTTTCCTGCCACCGGGCAACGCCTGGGGCGAATGAACCTGCCCCACCCTGCGCAGTCGCTCCAAGATAATCGAACGATCATGGGGATCGATACCAAAACGTGGCCGACTCAGGACCTCCTCGTACTCGTCGAGAACCAACTCGTCGATGACCAGTTCCAGCCGCCTGCCAAACACCAAACCCAGAACAACAGCAGCCGGTCCGAAATTGGTCAGCATCGCAGACAGGACAACGTTGGTGTCAAGAACGACGCGATGCACGCGATTTCCCCTGAACCTTTTTGCGCCCCTTGCGCTCCTTGCGCGATAGGGAGATCTCCGCATCGATCTCGTCCAGGGTGAGGTTGCTGGTGCCATTGCGCTGAGCAGTGCGCTGAATTCTGAGCATCGCACGCATGGCTTCGACCTGGCTGACCAAGTCGAGCGTATCCTCGAAGTCTGCCGCCGTTACGGGCAACATGATGACGATGGGCTTGCCGTGGTTCGTCACCACTGACTTTTCGGCATGGGCCGATTGCCAAGCATCGGGATTCCGCAGTTCACTGGTGGTGAGGAATTGCATGGTTGCGCTCCGTTGACATATTTTTGTCAATAAAACGTCATTGTCAATCGCCATGCGACAGATTGTTGGGAATGGCACACTCGCCCCATGACCACCAACACGTCGCCAATCCCCGATCACGTCCTCTCCCTGCCCATGCGCCTGCGCGTCAGCCTGTGGATGGCACTGGGAACCCGGATTGCAGACTTTCGGGGAGTCTCAGACAAAATTCTTGTCCTAGATGAGTCTGGAGGTCCGACGTTGTAAAAACCACGATGTGAAAATGTCGCGGATTACTGCGATAAACAATGCGACCCACGGAGGTCATCCGTAGGTCGGTTGTGGGTTCATAACCCTTTTTGGTGGAGGCAAAGGAAACCGGTTCAAACAGTCTCAGGTATAAGTTGTTAATCTACAATACTTTATAACTATGCCGCGAGTTTAATTCCGTTGTCGTGCGGTGTGCGTTCATCACGCTGCGCGAACTTATGAACAGTCTCCCATTCCTCACGCGACTCATCGCCGCAACTATTCTCGCTAGGCAAAATAAGTCGCTCATCGCAGAGATCGCATACCTGCGAACTGAGATCGCGTATTTGCATGAGCAACTTCCCGAGCGTCATCGCTTCACATTCACTGATCGTTGGCGCAAGCGCCTCGCTCGCGCTGCAGGCGGCGTCGGTTGGAAGCGCATGGCTGAGATCGCTACGATCGTCAAAGCGACTACCATCCGCAGTTGGCATCGACTGCTCGCTCGCGGAAAGCTTGGAATGCCACGTCGCAAACCAGGTCGCCTCATGACGGATACGGAAATCGAAACGGTGGTTGTCCGCATGGCTCGCGAAAATCCCACATGGGGACAGATGCGCATCCGCGGTGAGTTGCTGAAGCTGGGGATCCGTCTGGCGAGTCGCACGGTCGGTGCAATTCTGGATCGTCATGGATTCAAGCCCGCGCCAGAGCGGAGCACAGACACCACCTGGAAGTCCTTCATCACTGAGAAAGCCGATGCGCTGGTTGCCACGGACTTCTTTACCGTCGACACACACGGGCTGTTCAGCACGACGACCTACTATGTCTTGTTCGCAATCCATCTCGCCACACGGAAGGTGGAGATTCTCGGCGTGACCGATCATCCCAATGAAGCCTTCATGGTGCAGACAGTGCGCAACACCACCGCCGAGGGTGGCTGGCTGCGCCAAGTCGGTGCGCGATACATCATCCATGATCGCGGCGCGAACTTCTGTGCAGCCTGGAAGGGCGCGTTGCAGCAGGCTGGCGTGGATCCGGTCGCCATTCCGCCCAGAAGCCCCAATCTCAATGCCTTCGCTGAACGATGGGTACGCACGGTCAAACGCGAATGTGTTCGTCGGTGTTGGTTCCTGAACTATGGTGGACTCTATCGAGCCCTGCAGGAGTTTGTCGATCACTACAATGCTGAGCGACCACATCAGGGTGTGGGAAATCGTCTCCTGACGGGAATTCCCAGCGTTCAGGCAGCTACGCAACAATCCCTCACCAAGCTGAAGGCTCGCGACGTGCGCTGCGTAAGCCGCTGCAACGGGACCATTCGTCACTACTACCGCGCTGCGGCCTGAATCGTCTGTTGGAGTTGGTCCGCAAACCGCTGACGCGATGTCAGGCGGCACGGCTGGTTTTGCCCACAACTGAAAAACACCACGGAATACCAGCTTCTCCGGCTGGCGCTTCGTCGCGTTGGTTGTGGTTGTCTCGGTCATTAGGCTGCGAGTTTCTTGGGATTCGTTCGGTGTCGAGGGTGAATTGAGTGAGGATGATTTGTTGCGCAGTACGCACCAGTTTTGGTGGGCTTTCTCTTGGTTGACCAGATGGGACGAGTGCCGAGCAATTCTCTGGTCTTTTTGACACGGAAAACCGTGTCATCCTAGCTTGGCAAGCGCCTCATTCGCGATCTCGCGGGTGATGAGTCCCGCTTCCAAGAGTTCCCGAATTTCAGTACGAGCGGCATCAAGACTGATGATACCTTTGACAACCAACCTACGGATCTCAGCCAATTGGCCTTCGGCCTTGCCTTCGGCTTTTCCTTCGGCCTTGGCCTCATTCTTCATCTCAGTGATCACGTTGACCATACCGGCCTCCTCCAGTCGACGTCGGAAACGGGGTGCATCCGACTCGTGCATCTTGGCAAGCTTCATCGCAAAGGGAAGGAACCGCTCCAGGTCGTCCAAAGGGCCTGGGGAACGCGACATCTGAGCCAACAGTGCCACAACATCCTCGACAGCGTCGCGCACCGCCAGGGCCGTGAGCATGGCGGCAACCCGATTCTGCAACGCACGCAGGCGCGGCACGTCGGCTGCTTTGACGCGGACTACGCGAACCTGGAGAGCTAGTGTCGTCACGCCAGCCACCGTCATTGTCAGACGATCGGCAACTGAGCTCGCCGATGGATCCGTGACGAGAACGACTGGAACAACATCTGCCAATGAGTGACGCAAGGCGAGATCCGCGACGTACCAATTCACGCGCCGCAGATCGACCTTGCGAGCCGACGACCAGTGCTCGACCAATGTTATCACAACCTGACGACCATCCGACCATGAGGCTAACAGCGCGACGTCCAAGAAACGACTCGGTTCGCCCAGATCCGGTAGCGCAGATTCTTGCGCCAGCACGTCGATCCGCGTTGGTGGACCGCGCTCGGCCAGCAATTCTGGAACAAACACTTCGATAGTTTCGCGTGGGTAAGCGCTGAAGAGCGCTTTGAAACCACGGTCCTCGGTCATCTCGCCGGTGTCGGTCATGGCCGGGACAATGAAGAGCAACATCCATCAGGCAAGGATCGGGATCACGCAGCACGGCGCACCTCCTGATCCGGGTCGTTGCCTACATGACGTCGCCACTGAGCCTGCGCCGCCCTATGAACAACAACCTGCCATTCCTCACGCGGTTGGTCGCTGCGACCATTACTGCCAAACAAAACCAGATGCTCATCGCCGAGGTCGCCTACCTCAGAACGGAGATCGCTTACTACCGAGAACAGCTGCCGCCGGACACACGCTTCCGCTTCACTGATGTCTGGCGACTGCGCTTCGCTCGACATGGAGCTGCTGTCGGCTGGAAGCGACTCGCCGAGATAGCAACGGTCGCCAAGAGCAAAACGATCCAAGGCTGGGAATGTTTGCGGCGCGCAGGGAAGTTGGGCGCTCACCGTCGCGGACCGGGCAAGCCACGCACGCAGGCTGCGATTGAGAAGATTGTGCTGCGCATGGCCCAAGAGAATCCGACCTGGGGTCAGGTGCGCATCGCTGGCATGCTCATCCTCTGTCTGATCCCCCTCTCGCCGCGCACCATCGCTGCCATCTTGGAACGGCATGGTCTCAAGCATGCACCTGAGCGGATCAGAGACCGCAACTGGAAGCGCTTCATCACCGACAAGATGGACCGCTTGGTTGCCACCGACTTCTTCACGGTCGACGTCTGGACATGGGCGGGCAAGCAGACCTACGACGTCCTCTTTGCAATCCACTTGAGCACGAGGCAGGTCAAGATCCTTGGCGTCACGCAGCACTCCAATGAAGCCTACATGGCTCAGACTGCCCGGAATTAAACCATGGACGATGGTTGGCTGAAGCAGGTTGGTTGCCGCTACCTGATTCACGATGGCGACGGGAAGTTTTGCCCACGCTGGAAGAAGATTCTGCGAGACGCTGGCATCAAGACCAAGAAGATCCCACCGCACAGTCCCAACTGCAATGCCTTCGCAGAGCGTTGGGTCCGCACGGTGAAGCGCGAGTGTATTCGCCGGTGTTGGTTTCTTGGATACAACGGGCTGTGCCGAGTCCTGAACGACTTCGTTGCCCACTACAATGAAGAACGACCCCATCAATCGAAGGGGAATCGACCACTGACGGTAAATCCCGCTGCTCCAGCTGCTGCGCAGATATCCGTCGCCAAGATCAAGCCCAGAGACATCCGCTGCGTGACGAGGTGTGACGGGACGATTCGACACTACTACCGCGTCGCGGCCTGAATCGTTTGTCGGATTGGTTGGATCATCCGCTGACGCGATGTCAGGCGGCAGGCGCGGCTTTGCCCAGAGACAGAAAATACCGATGAAAACCAGCCGTTTGATCTGACGTCGTTTAATCGGTTGTTGCTCAGGCTGCTTCACGATGGTCGATTCTGCGATCTGCTTCTGGTTGTCGAGGTTCAAGCTGCGCGAAGAAAATGATGGAAAGAGCAGCGATGAATAACTGCGCAGCACGCCGCGCTATAGAGGCTTGAGAGACGCCTAGACACCGAATTCTGGGAGCAGTCTGAGTCTGAACCGATCATCGTTCCCTCAGCGGTCATGTCGATTCACGAACTTTTCGTCGTTCATCCAAGTCACGTCCCACTCCAGCTTTCGCGCGCCGGACTAAATCGGGTGACGTCCGACGAATCGCAGACATTCGGGGGGTCTCAGACAAATCTGCCGGTCAAGCTGCGTCTTGAGGTCCGACGTGGGAAAATCCACGATGCGAATATATCGCGGATTACCGCGCAAAACAACGCGACCCACGGAGGGAATCCGTGAGTCGGTTGTGAGTTCGAAACTCGTTTTGGTGGAGGCGCCGGGAATCGAACCCGGGTCCGGGAGTGTTCGTACGTAGCTTCTACGCGCGTAGCCGGTCTATTAATCTCGCCTGGAACCGCTGCGGCCGGCAGCATAGATTCCAGGCCAGTCCGGCGTTTCCTCGCCAGGGGTCATCGGACCGCGCCCCTAGCCAGCCGATGATTATTATGGAAATTGCCACGGGCATCGGCACCCATGGGTCTCCATCTCAGTGCTTAATTAAGCAGCGAGAGCGTACTCGACATGATCGTCGGCACGTATGTTTTTGCAGGGGTTTAACGAGGCCTCCTGCACCTCGGCGCGCCACCCTCGTCGGTGCACACCCGTCGAAACCTGTTCGCCCCCGTGGTTTTCAATGTAGGGGCTATCGCCCCTACGACCCCCTGGCTTTGTCGAGACTCGATTTCGCGGCGCTGACGCTGGCGAAATCGTGGCGGCATGGGCTAACGCCCATTGTAGCCGCCAACGTCTCTCGGCGCCAGCCAGCGCGATGCGCTGGGTACGCCATAGGAGGCTCTTACAGTATCGGCTGCGAATGGTCATAAGGAAGCGGCAAGAATACGACTGTGGCGCGCCGAGCAAAAACCAAACGATGCAATCATGCCGCGTTGGAGTCCTGGGAATGGCGAGCCGCTTGATCGGTATCTGACGCGCAATGGCTGCGGGGCGTGGGCGTGGGTTCATCACCTCATTCACTGGGGTCGGGTGAGCGTGAACGGTGAACGCTGTCATCGCTATCATCATCGCTTGGCACCGGGTGAGGTCGTTGCGCTGGATGGCGTTCCAGTTGCGGACACGCCGGATCGCTGCGTGCTGATCTGTCACAAGCCAGTTGGGCTGGCGTGCAGCCACGGGGCGCAGGACGCACCATTGATTTACGACATCGTACCCGAAGCGCTGCGGCATCCGAATTTAGAAACCGTTGGACGTTTGGATCGCAATACATCAGGACTGCTCCTGCTGACGTTCGACGGAAAATTTTTGCAACGCGTTGTCGCACCGGAGCGCAAACAGCCCAAGCGGTATCGCGTTGGGTATAGCGGAACCTTAGTTGCAGATGCCAGCGAACGCGCGGCGGCGGGGATGATGATTGACGGATACGATACGCCGTGCCGACCGGCGGAGCTGCTCTTTAAGACGACCGACAGCAACGGACTTGGGCGAGCAACCGTGGTTATTTCGGAGGGACGTCATCATCAGGTGAAACGGATGATCGCTGCGCTCGGTGGACATGTTGAGCGATTACATCGCGACCGAATTGGTGGGTTGGATTTGCCGAGCGATCTGGAGCCGGGGAATATACGCATCATCAGCGCAGGAGAGCGAGTGGCGCTTGGAGCAGATTGATCGGCCGGCTGAAGCCTAATGGTGTTCAGCTATTTCACGTTGCAGCGACAGGTGTTCTGTC
>CAZZAM010000036.1:0-41204 GCA_964652775.1 uncultured candidatus Brocadiaceae bacterium
CAGCACCCAGCGTCACGTTGCCGCTCCATGAGTCGGTTGCTCCCGTGGCCAGCAGCGCGCCCGTCGCGGCATCGCCGGTGCCGCTGAGCGTCAGCGTCTTGCCGGTGACACTCGCGCCGTTGAGCTCCAGCGTATCGCCTGACGTCACCGCGAGTGTGGCTGCCGTCCCCAGGGCGCTGTTGTGTGCCGCGACGATGCGACCCGACACGCCATCCTGAAAGGAGATGGCGTTGGCATAGCCGCTGTTGTCCCCACTCAGCGTCAGCGTGCCCGTGCTGCATTTGATCAGGTTGGAAGCCCCGGATATCACACCACTGATCGTACCCGAACCAGTTCCACCAATCGTCAACGTCGACGATATAGCCACCGGTCCCGCCCAGCCGTTGTTGGCCCCGGTGAAGATCAGAGCGCCAATCGTCGCTCCGCCCCCATTGCCTCCAATTGTTAATGTCTTGCCCACTGGGATACTCGCGCCCGACAGTTCCAAAATGTTCCCATTGAATACCTGGAGAGCGGCGGCGGTTCCCAACGCATTGTTGTGGGCAGCGACCAAATGGCCAGCTGTGCCGCCGTTGAAGAGGATCGTGTTCGCATAGCCGCTGTTGTCGCCGCTCAGGGTCCAGGTACCGGTGCCATATTTCGTGAGGTTGAAAGCGCCACCAACGACACCACTGATCGTGCCTGAACCCGTGCCGCCGATGCCAGTTGCCGCAGTGAGCGTAACGGGGCCAGGCCACACGTTGCCCGTGGTACCCGTCGCCAGGAGTGCCCCACTGGCGCCTACACCAGTACCACAGATCGATAACGCCATGCCAACGGGGGGCGTCGCGCCCTGCAATTCGAGCGTCGCCGTCGTCGAGGCGGCGGCAAAGTTGAACGCCGTCCCATTGCCCAAGGCATTCGCATGCGCCGCGACGATCCGGCCCGAAGTACCGGTCGCGAACGCCACCGTGCCCACCAGTGCGTTATTGTCGCCCGATAGCGTCCACGTGTTCGTCCCCATCTTGGTCAGATCGAAATTACCGCTGATCGCGCCGCTGATCGTGCCGGGAACGGTGCCACCGATTGCCGTCGCGTTGGTCAACGTCACTGGTCCAGCCCATGACGGAGTACCCGCATTGGAGAGAAGCGCACCCGTTCCACTGCCCGTCCCTTCCATAACCAACGGCTTGGGTGACGCGATATTCGCCCCACTCAGGATGAGCGTCGCGCCGCTTTGCACCGTCACTGTGCCAGCCGTGGTGCCAAGCGCCTGGTCATGCAATGCCGTCACCCGGCCAACCGCAGCGGTCAGGTTGCCAGTGAATGCTGGACTCGCTTGATTCAGCGACAAGTAACCAGAGCCGATTTTGGTCAGATGAAAGGCGCCGACGATGACGCCGTAGTAGTCGATGGTCGAGGCATACGAACTGATCGTTGCGTCGGCGGTCAAGGTCAGAGATGGAAAATTCAGCGTGTTGGTTCCACCCGATGTGTTGCCAAAAATGAACGCCCCAAGTCCACTTGGCCCAGATCCAGCGATGGATGTCGGATACGCATCCAGAGTTCCGACATTGGTGTACCAGAATAGGCAAGCGTTGTTCTGCACGATCACTGTTGCCGTAGCTGGATCACCCAAGGCGTGACCATGCGAAATGAGCAAGGTCCCAGAGGCGACGGTCACTCCCCCGCCAAAGGTATTTGAATTCGCTAATTCGGGCGAAAGCGCGCCAAGATCGGTGCCGATATAGGTCAGGCGTCGCTGATTGCCGTCATCACTGATCACGCCATTGAGGATCATGCGATTCTGATTGCCGTAGAACGACGTGTCACCCGTCAACATGATCGTGCCATTCAACGTCGCGTTCTGGCTGATGACGCGGAGGGCGCCGATGCCTCCATCACCGGTGCCTGCCAACAACAAGTTTTCCGAAAATGTCAGGGTTGACGTATTGATGAGCAGGGTGGCCCCGCTCTGAACGGCCGTCGTGCCCACGGCATCGCCCAACGAATTAATCGTGGTCGGCCTGAGTGTGCCGGCCGCGACGACGATGTTGCCCGACCACGCGCTGCTATCGCCGGTCAGCAGCAACTGCGCCACGCCAACCTTCGTGAGATTGTTCACGCTGGCAGCAATGCCTCCGCTCAGCGTCAGCGTGCCACCGCCCGTCGTATGCACGCCAACCGTCGTGTGACCATCAAGTGTAATTCCACCCGAACACACTGGCGCAATCGCGCCAGTGTCAGGGCCCTGTAACGCACCGAGCGCACCTACACCCGTGCCAGTGAGATTCAACGGCTCGGCCAGCGTACGCGTCGCACCGCTCACACGCAGCGTGGCGCCAGCTTGCACCGTGGTGCTGCCAACATTGGTCCCAAGTACATTGACGTTGCCGGTCAGGTCGGCGACCACCGTGCCGGCCGCCACCGTCAGGGCGTTCGCCCATGCGCTGCTGTTGCCGGCGAAACTGAACGTTCCGGTCCCCAGCTTCGTGAGATCGAATGCCCCCGATATAGCGCCCGCCACCGAACATGTTCCCGCCCCGCCGATGCTGGCGGCCGAGCCCATAACTAAGGTGCCGCCCCACGAACACGTTCCCGTGGCGATCAAGCAGCCGGTCGTATCAGTCCCGGTACCATTGAGGGTCAACGCCTTGCCGGTTGGGATGGCGACCCCGGACAATTCCAGGGCATCACCGCTGGGAATGGTCATCGCCGCATTGGTGCCCAGGGCATTGTTGTGCGACGCGATGATCCGGTCCGATGATCCGTCGAGGAATCCGAGCAGCCCGCTATAGCCGGAGTTGTTGCCGCTCAGCGTCAGCGTGCCAGTACCGCCCTTGGTCACACTGCCTGCCCCGCTCAGCGCTCCCGCGATCGTGATCGCGTTGCCGTTGTTATCAATCGTCGCCGCCCCGGTGCAGGTCACTGTGCGCGTCGACGGCGATGAAATCGTGCCCGCCGCCTGCAGATTTCCGCCATTGAATATCAGCGTGTTCGTAGCGCTACCGTCACCAAGCGCAGCACTCGTATTGATGCTTAGCGTGCCGGCGCTGATCGTCGTAGTACCCGTGTGCAGATTGGTGCCGGTGAGGGCCAGCTTGCCAGTACCAGCCTTGATCAGTGAGCCGTTGGTCGCTGTCGTAGCACCGGACATGGTCAGCGTGTTTGCACCGACGCTCACATTAATTGTCGCGCTGGTGATCGCGGTGATGGTGAAGCCGCGATCCGTACTCGCCGTCGCACCAGTGTAGGTCAACGTGCCACCGCTGATGACCAGATTGGTCGCTGCGTTGCTGGCGGCACTCAGGTTACTGGCGACGCTGCCGCCATCGTCGATCACGGCAACACTCACCGTGCCGGTGCCGATCGTCGTCACACCCGTATGCAGATTCGTGCCACTGAGCAGCAGAGTACCCGCCCCAGCCTTGGTCAGCGATCCGGTCGTCGCCGCTGATGATCCCGACATGGTCAGTGTGTTTGCACCGACGCTGACATTGATCGTCCCGGTGGTCGCCGCGTTCAGTGTAAAGTTGCGATCAGTCGCCGCCGTCGCACCGGTATAGAGCAACGTTCCACCATTGAACACCAAATTGCCGGCCGCATTGGTCGCCGCACTGAGATTGCTAGCGACACTGCCGCCATCGCCGATCGCAGCGACGCTCAGCGCACCAGCGGTCAGCGTGGTCACGCCGGTGTGGAGATTCGTGCCACTCAGGAGCAGGGTGCCAGTTCCGATCTTGGTTAATCCACCCGTCGTCGCCGGAGTACTGCCAGACAAGGTCAGGGTGTTCGCACCGACGGTCACCTCGATGGAACTGGTCGTCCCCGCAGCCAAGGTAAACCCACGATCCGAACCCGCCGTGGCCCCGGTGTACTGCAAGGTGCCACCATTCAGAACGAGATTCGCCGCTGCGTTTGTCGCTGCACTCAGATCACTCGTCACGCTGCCGCCATTGCCCAATACAGCGACACTCAACGTACCAGCCGTAATCGTCGTCACTCCGGTGTGCAAATTGTTGCCGCTCACCGCCAACGTGCCGAGGCCAATCTTGGTCAGGCTTCCGGTCGTCGCCGTGGTGGCGCCCGAGACGCTCAGGGTCGTTCCCGCTTGCGTGATATCGAAGGTCGCCGTGGTTGCGGCGGTAATGGTAAAGCTGCGGTTCGTACTCGCGGTCGCGCCAGTGTATTGCAGCGTCCCGCCACTGATGACCAAGTTCGCAGCCGCGACCGCCGCCGCACTGAGATTACTCGCCACGCTACCACCATCGCCGATGGCACCCACACTCAGCACGCCGGCCGCGATCGTGGTCACGCCGGTGTGCAAATTGGTTCCGCTCAATACCAGGGTGCCGACTCCGGCCTTGGTCAACCGACCTGTGTTCGCAACGCTGCTACCCGACACGGTCAGAGTCGTGCCGACGAGATTCACATCGACGGTGGCGGTTGTCGCAGCGGTCAATGTAAAGTTGCGATCCGTACTCGCCGTCGCGCCGGTGTACAGCAACGTGCCGGAACCAAACACCAGATTCGCCGCCGCATTCGTCGCTGCACTCAGATTTCCGGTGGCGTCGCCGCCGTTGCCGATCGCACCGACACTGAGCGTGCCAGCACTGATCGTCGTCACGCCGCTATGGATATTCGTGCCGGTGAGCACCAATATTCCCGCGCCGGACTTCGTGAGACTGCCAGTCGTCGCGGTGGACGAGCCTGACATAGTCAGGGTGTTGGTGGTGACGCTGATCGTCCCGGTCGTCGCATCGGTCAGAATAAAGTTGCGATCGGTGCTGGCAGTCGCACCGGTGTAGGCCAACCCACCACCGCTAAATACGAGATTCGTAGCAGCGTTGGTCGCCGCGCTCAGATTACCGACCACACTGCCACCGTCACCGAGCACGCCAACACTCAACAGACCAGCCGCCAACGTGGTTACACCAGTGTGGATATTGGTGCCGCTGAGCAGCAGCGTGCCTGCGCCTGCCTTGGTCAGATTACCGGTCGTCGCCGTCGTGCTGCCCGAGATGGTTAGTGTATTTGCGGCGTTCGTGACGCTGATCGTACTCGTCGTTCCGCCGACCAGGGTGAAATTTCGGTCGGTGCTGGCGGTCGCGCCAGTGTAGATCAGCGTGCCACCATTCAGAATCAGATTGGCCGCCGCGTTCGTGGCCGCACTCAAGCTACCAGCAACACTGCCGCCGTCGCCAATCGCGCTCACACTTAAGGCTCCCTCCGAGATCGTCGTCACCCCGGTGTGAACGTTTGCCCCACTGAGCAGCAACGTACCGGCACCGATTTTGGTCAGGCCACCAGTCGTTGCGGTTGTCGCCCCCGACATGGTCAAGACCGCATTGACATCGGTGATATCCCAAGTGGCGACCAGCCCAGCAATGATGGTAAAACGACGATTCGAACTCGCGGTAGCGCCGGTGTAACGCAATGTCCCGCCATTGAAGACGAGATTTCCCGCAACGTTGCTGGCCGCACTCAGGTTACTGGCCACGCTGAGTCCATTGCCGAGAGCTGCGATGCTCACCACGCCAGCCGTCAACGTAGTCGCGCCGGTATGCAGATTGGTACCGGCAAGCACCAAGGTGCCGGTGCCGGCCTTGGTCAGCGCGCCCGTCGTGGCCACGGAGGAACCGGATAGGGTCAGGGTGTTAGCACCGACACTCACATCGATCGTGCTGGTGGTGCCAGCGGTGAAGGTGAAGTTGCGGTCGATTGTGACCGTCGCGCCGGTGTAGAGCAGAGTGCCGCCACCAAGCACAAGATTCGCAGCCGCGTTCGTCGCCGCACTGAGATTACCGGTAGCGTCGCCACCGTTTCCGATCGCTCCCACACTCAACGTGCCCGCATTGATCGACGTTACGCCGGTATGCACGTTGGTGCCAGTCAGCAGCAGGATTCCCGCGCCGGCCTTGGTCAAGTTGCCCGTCGTGGCAGCAGATGAGCCCGACATGGTCAGCGTGTTCGCACCGACGCTGACGTTGATCGTCCCGGTAGTTGCCGCATTCAGGGTAAAGTTGCGATCGGTCGCCGCGGTCGCGCCGGTGTAGAGCAACGTACCGCCGTTGAACACCAGATTTCCGGCCGCGTTCGTCGCTGCGCTGAGATTGCTGGCCACGCTGCCGCCATCGCCGATCGCCGCGACGCTCAGCGATCCCGCCGTCAACGTGGTCACGCCGGTATGCAAGTTCGTGCCACTGAGTAGCAGCGTGCCCGCACCGGCCTTGGTCAAACTGCCGGTCGTGGCTGTCGTACTGCCCGACATGGTCAGCGTATTTGCGCCGGTACTCACGCTGATCGTGCTGGTCGTCCCCGCATTCAGGGTAAAGTTGCGATCGGTCGATGCCGTCGCGCCGGTGTAGAGCAAGATGCCGCCATTGAGTACGAGATTGCCCGCCGCGTTCGTTGCCGCGCTCAGATCACTGGTGACACTGCCGCCATCGCCGATCACCACGACACTTAAAGTTCCTTCCGTGATCGTGGTCACGCCAGTGTGCAGATTATTGCCGGTCGGTGCTAGGGTTCCGGCGCCGATCTTGGTCAGACTGCCGGTGGTCGCCGCCGCTGCTCCGGTAACGGTCAAAGTGGCCGCAGCATCGCTGATGTCGAATATCGCCGTCATGCCCGCATTGATGGTGAATGCACGGTTGGTGCTCGCGGTCGCACCCGTATAGCGCAGGGTGCCGCCATTGAATACGAGGTTTCCTGCGGCTGTCGATGCGGCACTGAGATTACCGAGCGCACTGCCGCCATTGAGGATGACACCGACGCTCAGAACTCCTGCCGTCAACGTCGTCACCCCGGTATGCACGTTGGTACCGGTCAGCGTCAGCGTGCCGGGTCCGGCCTTGGTCAAACGACCGGTCGTTGCGGTTGTACTGCCTGACATGGTCAGCGTGGTGCCCGCGTTGGTGATGTCGAACGTCCCCGTCGTCGCTGCGGTCAAGGTGAAATTACGGTCGCTGCTCGCGGTCGCGCCGGTGTGTTGTAGCGTGCCGCCATTGAAGACCAGATTCGCCGCTGCGTTGGTCGCCGCACTGAGGTTGCCGACCAAGCTCCCACCGTCTCCGATCACACCAACGCTCAAGATACCAGCAGTGATCGTGGTCACGCCGGTCTGCGCATTGGTTCCTGTCAGGACCAGCGTACCGGCGCCGCTCTTGGTAATACCGCCCGCGCCAGTCAGCGACACGGTGATCGTGCTGCTGCCAGCAGCGTTGCTGCCGGTCAACAGTGTCGTCAACGACAACGAATTGCCGGTGAGATCGTAACCACCGACCGATACGGTGATGGTATTGAAGGCCGTGCCACCGGCGAAATCGTTATCCGGACTTGGCCGTGCGCCGACGCCGGTCGCGTCGAAGATCAGGTCCGCACCTGCGACCGGTGCCACGTCGCCAACCCAATTCTCAGGCGTCGTCCACTTGTTATCGACCCCCCCACCGTCCCACGTCGAAGCAGCTGACGCACAGGCTGGGACCAACGACAGCATCAATCCGAAAACAATGGCACTCCAACACGCCGACCAACCGCGATGACGATGAGCAAACCCAGTGCGACTCCGGCCCTCCGGTCCTCCATGTGATCCCTTCGCCGCGTCTAGGTTCAATCGATAGCAATATGATTGATGCATGCTGCGGGCTGGTGATCGCACCGTGATCGTAGATCGCAGCCCACCACCATGCAATCACGACTTCTATTTCCCTAGGCTGGAAACAGCCCTCAAACCGCGCGCGACTGCCGTTTCCGCTCGGTTTCGCTGAGTTGCGCCTTGCGCATACGGATCGACTTGGGCGTCACTTCGACCAGCTCATCGGGGCGGATGTATTCAAGCGCCTCTTCGAGCGAGAATTTGCGCGGCGGAGTGATGCGGATCGCTTCGTCAGCACCGCTCGAGCGCACGTTGGTCAGTTTCTTCTCTTTGGTCAGATTGACGATCATGTCCGTGTCTTTGGCGTTCTCGCCAACCAGCTGACCCTCGTAGAGCGACCAACCAACATCGACGAAGAACGTGCCGCGATCTTGGAGCAAGAACAAGGCAAAGGCGACCACTTCGCCAGCGTTGCCGCTGATGATCGCACCGTTCACGCGCTGTTCAATGTCGCCACGGTACGGACCGTAACCTTGGAACATCGTGTTCAGCGTTCCCTCGCCCTGGGTTGCCGACAACAACAGGTTGCGCAAGCCCATCAGGCCGCGCGCCGGAATCGTGAACTCGAGATGCTGGAATGTGCCTTTGATCTCCATCACCACGAGTTCAGCGCGGCGCGACAGCATCATCGACATCACTTTCGAAGCGTGCGTCTCGGGTACATCGATGACCGCTAATTCAATCGGCTCGAGACGCTTGCCGTGAACGTCTTCTTTGAAGATGACGCGCGGTGGTCCGACTTGCAGCTCGGAACCTTCACGACGCATACTTTCGATCAGCACCGACAGGTGCAGTACACCGCGACCAGCGATCTCGAACACGTCCGGTGCATCGGTCTCAGCAAAGCGCATGGCGACATTTTTCTGCGCCTCGCGCTCAAGTCGCGACTTGAGATCGCGGCTTTGCAGCGGCTTGCCTTCTTGGCCGGCAAGCGGACTGGTCGTCACGCCAAAGGTCATTTTGATAGTCGGCTCGTCGATGGGAATTTGCGGTAAAGCCACGGGGTTTTCAGGGTCGCAGATCGTATCGCTGATGCCGATCTGTTCGAGCCCAGTGACGACAACCATGTCGCCGGCCTTGGCTTCTTTGATCTCGACCCGGCCCATGCCTTCGAAACGGTGGAGCTGCAGGACGCGACCGCGCGATGGAATCGCGTCGGGGCCCTTCACCACAACGACCGCTTGTCCGGCGCGAATGGTTCCGGCGTGAATACGGCCAATTGCCATGCGTCCGACGAAATCATTGTGATCGATGTTGCCGCACTGGAGTTGTAACGGTGCGTTCGGATCAACGACCGGGCCAGGAATCTCGTGGGCAATAACCTCAAACAGTGGACGCAGATCGCGGGCGACACCAGCCGGCGCTTCGAGCAACGTGCGCGCCTCGGCCAGATCGGTGTGCATGTAGCCCAAGCGTCCCGAGCCATAGACCACCGGGAAATCGAGCTGCCAGTCTTCGGCGCCGAGTTCGCAACAGAGGTCGAAAATCTTATCAACCACGGTTTCCGGTTCGCAGCGCGGCTTGTCGATCTTGTTGACCACCAGCACCAGCTTGAGTCCGGCCTGGATCGCCTTGCGCAACACGAAGCGCGTCTGCGGCAGCGGACCTTCAAACGCATCGACCAGGATCAACGCGCCGTCGGCCATCCGCATGACGCGCTCGACCTCGCCACCAAAGTCGGCGTGGCCGGGAGTGTCGACGATGTTCACCCGCAGGTCGCCGTAGTGGACCGCGCAGTTCTTGGCCAGGATGGTGATGCCGCGTTCGCGCTCCTGATCGTTCGAGTCCATCGCGCAATCAGCGACCTGCTGCTTGGCGTGGAACGCCCCACCCTGCTTGAGCAGGGCGTCGACCAAGGTGGTCTTGCCGTGGTCAACGTGGGCGATGATGACGATGTTACGGACGTCTGAGCGACGCGGGGCGTTGCCGGGGGGCTGGGCTGTCATAGCGGGGCGAAGGGCTTACGGGGCAATTGGGCCAGGGGAAGGGCCTAACCCGTGGTCGCGGCGCTCAAGCCAGGATCAGAAACGCGCTGCGAACGATAAACGCGAGGAGAACTGCGAGAAACAGGTCATTAAAGCCCAACTGATTCGCCCAGTCCCCGATCCCCCCACCGAGTTGCAACACGGTGATCAACTCAGTCTGCCAGCAGAACAGTCCGATCGCACCGGGTACAGCCAAGGTCAGCGTAATCTGCCGAGCAAGCAGCTGACGTCGCGTGACTCCCAGTGCTGCGTTGTAAACCAATTGGCCGCCATCCATCGGATATATTGGCATCATATTAAAGATGAATAGCCACAAATTCACATGGTAGAGCTTCACAACAAATAGCGCTAACAACGAACCTGTTTTATACAGCGCGTACCCGCTCATCGGGGATAGCAGATCGACATTATACAGCTGCTTCGCGGCAATCCATCCGATGACAGCCAGAGCAAGACTGACCGCCGGCCCGGCAGCGACAATGGCCAGCTCCCGTCCGATCCGAGCAGGGTCGCGAGTAGATCGGCAGAGACCCCCGAATGCCCACAGCGTAATCGTGATGCCACGAGAACCGAATGCCTGCGCAGTCAAACCGTGGCCAAGTTCGTGCAGCAGAATCGCAAAAATGAGAACGATCAGCGTGACAACCAGCACCACGGGCTGTTGGTACGAACCCGCTGCAACCATGAGAACCATGATCAACGCCGACCAATGCGCAAAGATCGGTACCCCAACCAGGTTACCAACATACCAGGATTCACGTTCCAGATTCTGCATCATAGCGCAAACAGCCTACGTGGTGTCACGATTACGAAAGGAGTGCGTCGAACCCTGGCATGGTCGAGCACTTGCTCGACCTTTGTTATGGGGCCCTGCCCCACTCCCCGCGGGCTTTGTCTCTGCTCGATTTTGTCGGAAGCCTCCCAAACCGTGCGGCATGGGCGTTGCCCATTTTTTGCCGCACCGCAGCTCGGCGGCCGTGTCGCTCCGAAACCCCATGGCGAAAATGAATGTCGTACTTCCCGCGCCGCATGTGTCCCGGAGTGACACGGGCGCCGAGAGGCGAGCATCTGGTCCTGCGCAGCAGGATGAGACAGGACAGTGTCCTGTCGAAAGGAGCGCAGGCGAACGGCTTGCCGTGAGCGGGAGTGATGGCGCATAAAATGGGCGAAGCCCATGCGCCACGCTGTCGCTAGCGTAGCGACGCGACAGCGAACACCGACCAAGCTCGGGGGCGTGGGGCCACCCCACAACAAATCGCTAGCGATCGACACGTTCGGCCGTTGTGTCGATGACTTTGCCAGGACGGCGCGGAATTCGTTCGTCCGGCATCAGTGGGCCACGTGGCTGCATTCCAGGGAATCCGGCTGCACCACCTGGGAATCCGCCGGTCGGCATGCCGCCGGGGAACATCTTCGCCATCTGCCGCTTGACCAAGGACATCATCACCCGTTGGCCGATCCTTGCGAGCAGCGACTGGATCGGTGGCAGGAGCAGGAACACCGCAACCACATCAAGGAAAAACCCGGGGATAATCAGGAAAATACCAGCAATCAAACTCAACATCATGCGCCCGCCATCGTTGTTCTGCCCAAGCATGCTGCCCATCAGGGCGATCGGCAGACGAGCGAAATTGCGCTTCACGATCGCGATGCCGATCACCATCAGGACAATCTGGACGAGGATGATCGGCAACACCGTATCGATCGCCGAGCTGCCGCCGATGACATCGCGGGCGTGCTGCCTGAGCAGATCGCTGGCGATAACGAAACTATACACCTCACCAGCCATGACGCCGAGGATCAGCAGCATGCCGATGCAACCGAGCATCGGCATCAGCGCTGGATCTCGACCTGAGAAATGCCCAACGCTTGGCAGTGGACTTGCAACTCTTGCGCGCGATCCCAGGCACCTGGGGCGAAGCTGATATGCACCTGGAGCCGCGTGCGACCGAGCTTCTCGTTCGGCGCATCTGCAGCGCGACGGAGCAGGTCGCGGTCCAGCCGTTCAGCCGTGATCTGGCGACCATCGAGCAGATAGGTCCCATCAGCCGCGATAGCGACATAAGCGACCGGTGGTGGATCCGGACGGTCGGGGATGCCACAGCCGACCAGGACAAGAATCAGCGCAAGCGCACCGATGTGGCTACGTGCCAGATGCTGAAAGTGCATGCCGTTAGTGCGGTTGGTCTGGCTTGGACGCCGGCGGTGCCGCTTCGCGGGCTGCTGCGCCAGCTGGGGGCGGGATCGCCGCCGGGGGCGGCGGCTGAGCAACTGACTTATCGTCGTCGTTCATGCCCTTTTTGAATTCTTTCACCGAAGAACCCAGGCCGCGCATGATGTCAGGCAGACGGCGTCCGAACAAGAGCAGACAAATGATCAGAATGATCAGCATGTGCCAACCACTCAGGTCGAAGACTGCTACCATTGAACCAGGTTCGAATGCCATGAGACGCCTTTCGGTGAGCCCGGGTTGTAGGGCCATGCCAGAGCCGGGCAAGGTAGGCGAGAACGCCGGGGAATTGGGGGATCCCTTGGGACCGCGGGCCACGCTGCGCGGCCGTCATCAATGATAACGCGTGGCCAGTTCCTTCATCCCGATGAATTCGGCGCGGCCTGATGCGCGCTGGGCTGCCAGCAGGCGATCGTGTACCAGGTAACCGGTCCCGGTCGGATGCGGCGGCAAGTGTGCGATGGTCGGGCCACGGTTTCCTGGACTTTGCAAGCCGTGCCAGTGTGAGCAGTGCAGCAGCGGATGACCACGGCGGCTGAACTCGTCGAACTCGCGCATACCGAGGGCGATGACGCGCTCGATCTTCTCAGGATCGTTGGGCACTTTGATTTCGTAATCACCGGCCATCGGGAATTGCATCAGGCCTTGCCTGAGCATGTACGGCGCAGTGGATATTTTTTCGCGGATGTGAAACGGTGCGTCCCAGTTGCCCGACAGCCACTCCCACCCGGTGAAGCAGGGAATGCGGTCGGAGGTCCACGCGAAACCAAGCGCAGCGAGTGCCTTGTAGAGATTGCCGCAGTAGGCACCCCACGGTGGACGAAAGCCCACTGGATCTTCGCCAAAAGCGCGTCGCCAAATGGCGCGGCCTTTTTCGAGCGTGCGGATCTGACTCTCGAACGTGTGCATCTCCTCCAACGCGTCGCGCTCCTCGTCGAAGCGATTGCGTTCCTCCTCACTGAAGTCGAGCATGCGTAACTCGGGCACGCCGCACTCGTACGGCAGATGTTCATAGCCGTGCTGGTGGAACTCGTGTCCGCGTTCCTTGGCCTTGGCAATGACACCGAGCAATTCTCTGTCTTGATCGAGATCGCCGCACGCGTCGGGACTGCGATTGTGGGGGATCAGAAAGAACACGCCGGGAATCTTGCGCTCGTCGAGAAACGCCAGCATCCGCCGCAACTCGGCCGATTTGCCAAACGTGATATCATCATTGGTCCACACGACCGGAATCGTTTTCAGATCCGTCGAAACCGCCGCATCAGTCATGGTACACTCCTGACTGGGCGACGGTAGGCTAGGCCAGCCACAGACAACCAGGACTGAACACAAGCTAGCCAAGCATCAATCGGTGCTCACTCCGGCGGCAGAGCGCTTGGTGCTGGCTTCGGCGCTTCCGGTACCGCTGCGGGTTCCGGAGCTTTCGCCTCTGGAGCAGGCGCCGGCACAGGATCAGCGGGCTTCGCCTCTGGAGCGAGTTCGGGAGCTTTCGCCTCTGGAGCAGGCGCCGGCACAGGATCAGCGGGCTTCGCTTCTGGAGCGGGAGCCGGCACAGGATCAGCGGGCTTCGCTTCTGGTGCGGGTTCCGGCACAGGATCGGCCGGCTTCACTTCTGGAGCGGGAGCCGGCACAGGATCAGCGAGCTTCACCTCTGGAGCGGGTTCCGGCACAGGATCGGCTGGCTTCACTTCTGGAGCGGGAGCCGGCACAGGATCGGCTGGCTTCACCTCTGGAGCGGGTTCCGGCACAGGATCGGCTGGCTTCACTTCTGGAGCGGGAGCCGGCACAGGATCGGCTGGCTTCACCTCTGGAGCGGGTTCCGGCACAGGATCGGCTGGCTTCGGCGCTTCGGCCGCTGGCTCAGCCGGTTTCGCTTCCGTCGGCGCTTCGGTAACCGCCTCAGTCGGCTTTGCCTCGCTAGGTTTGGCTTCTGCAGGCGCCTCTACTGGGGGCAGTTCCGGACCCTTCGCTTCGGCGGGCTTGGCCTCAGCAGGCGGTTGCGCCTCGACGGGCTTGGCCTCGGGCTGCCCAGCTGGTTGGACTTCAGGCCCAGCGACGGGCGGAACCACCACGGGCGCCAGCGACCGTGGTGAAACCGGGCTGGGCGTGGTGATGCCAACCGCCGTCAACGACTCGCACAGCGCTTCGATGTCGCGGAGCGCCGCTTGATATTGGTTCTCTTCGTTGGCGGTCAGTGGCCAGTTGGCCTTCGCCTCTTTTTCAAGATTGGCAAAGCTCCCAGCGATGTCCGCGGTCGGGGCGGCTTTCAAACCGCTCGCCATCAGCTGACCTTCGATTCGTTCTGACAACAGACGAACGTTTTGATACGCACTCTCGATCCGACTGGTCGGCCGATAGGGCAGATCGTACGTCACCCCGGCAGAAAGAACCTTGCTGGCCAACGCCTCTCCGGGTCGGATCTGATCCGCGGCAGAGAGTACGGCTGGAACGATCAGACTGACGGCGAAGACGCGGCGCATGGCAACCCTCCGGGCCGTACATTCCAGCAACCAACCACGGTTACAGCAAGAGCGGTAGGCCTGGGGGGCCGGTCGTGTCTCACAGGGCAAATCCGCTAATTTTCGAAGTCTTATCCACAGATTCCGCAGATTTTGCGGATTCCGCAAGTCGTGGGTCTGCAGAACATGCAGCCACCGCAAGGCAACCACGGGGGCACGAGGGACCTGCAGGATGTGTACTCCTGTCTTTTCCCGTGACCCAGTCCTGGTTCCCCGTGTCCCCGTGGTTGCCTTGCGGGTTTTTCAAACAGAGACTCATCGGTGGCTGCATGTTCTGCAGGTCCACGTCCGCAGGTTATAAGATAGTAGACATACAATGAAAGAAAGGCTGTGTGTCTACTTTGTCGGGCCACATTCGTTTAATTCATGAAAGAGCCGTCAATAGATTGTCTGCCTACTTGTCCATGTCGTTCGAATGAAAGGTTGTGTGTCTACTTGTCCATTTCTGCGGATTGTCAAGAAAAGCAGTCTCGGCTATGGGAAAGAGCGGCCAATCATTTTCGGACCCTACACAGGCGCTACATCCTTATCAATGCGAATGGATGAGCCGAGGATCCTCACAATGGCTGCTGCATCCTGCAACACAATGTCCTCGCCGACTTGTTCCACGGTTAGAGTTGCGTTCATCCAACTTGTGGGACACCCGATCTCTTTTACTCCTGATACGATCAAATGAAGGTTTCCACGAACGCCCACTCGGTGTAGGCGAATGATCGCCATATTATGCGACGAGGTAAACGACCATAGCCTGGCCGAGCAGCCACGCCATGACTCTAAAGCTATGCGTATTTCATTCATAGTTCCTCACGGTAGTAGACGTGGAGCTGGGACTTCAATACCATTGTTGTAAAATAGAGTCTTGGCAAGCAAGCGCGGGTCTCGAAGAATCGCGCTAAGTTCAGCCATCGTTATCTGACTACTATTCATGCTACGTCAAACCGTAGAAGATAGTAGACGTCAAACCGTAGAAGATAGTAGACACACAACCTTTCATTCATGTCCATGTCGTTCTGAATGAAATAAAGGTTGTGTGTCTACTTTGTCTTATCCGGTAATGTCGCCCATGAGATCGCGGCCGTATGTGGTCACGGTGCCGTTGATCGCGTGAGCGAGCGGCATCCTGCCGTTATGCAGGTAATTCGTTTCGACCGGCGAACCCGCAACAGGCGTGACCGTTGAAGCCGCCATATCAGAACCTTCCCAGACAAAGGACGTCATGTCGCCGTTGGGCGCGGTGACCGACTGACGCTGCCAGCCGTCGAGGATGTAGGCATTCTGAGTCGTCTGGCCGTTCACCGTCTGCTGCGTCTGGCGATGGAAGGCATCATACGCGAACGACTCAACACGCGGGTTGAGTCCCGTGCGCGTGAGCGTTTCGAGTGATCCATCTGGCAGGTCTGTGGATAACGCTTGAGGATTCATAGCTGACAATCCTGAGTCCGAATCGGCACGATAATTGATTAGCACGGGTGATGGACATCGGCGAATCCCTGGCAGCATGCCGCGACTGGAGATCGCCCATGGCCAAGACCGAACAGCTCTACGCCGGATTCGCCAAGCAAGATATGACGCCGGATCATCCGCGTGGCATGTCGTTGATGGGCATGGGCCGTGTGTATCCGGGGGCGGCTGGCGTCCTCGATCGGCTGTTCGTTCGCGCCAGTTACATCGGCACCAAATCGCAGGGCGTGTTGCTGGTCGTCCTCGACACGGTGTTCCCGAATGTCCTCGCTCCGCATCAGGATGAGGTCATCGGCAAACTGGCGGCGATCACCGGCCTACCACCCAAGCGCATCTGGATCGTTTGCACCCACTGCCACTCGGCAGTCGGCGAAGGATTCGATCTGAAGTGGGAAGGCGGCGATCACTATCGCCTGCGCACCTTCAGCAAATACATGGATGTGTTTCTGGCCAAGGTCGTCGCAACCGGCGCAGAAGCCTACAGCAAGCGACAGGCCGTAGAAATCGGTTACGCATCAGCGCCAGTAGCGCAGGTGACCTCGAATCGCCGGGTCAAAAGCGGTGCGGGCATCGTCATCACCGGCTGGGCCAACGGTCCAACCCCGCCGCCGGGCATGCGCATCGTCGGTCGCGGCCCGCACGATCCGGACATTGGCGTGATCGTCTTCCGCAATCTCCGCCACCGTCCGATCGGTGCATTGCTCAATTACAGTTCACACATCCATTCCTATCCGACGCTCAATTTCACTGCAGAGTTGGCTGGTGCCGTTATCCGCAAGATGGAACGGCGTTTCCCCGGATTGCTGGCGATCTACACCAACGGCGCCGAGGGCAACGTCAGTCTCGATCAGTATCTCGAACCGCAAAAGCCCAACGCCGAGGACTGGGATCGTCAGTATCTCAAGGGGCTCGACCTGTTCAGTGGTCGCATCATGCGTGGGGTTAACTCGGCGTGTAAAGGCATGTCGTTTGCCGCCCGGGTACGGATGCGCTGCGCTGAAACCACGGTGCCGCTGCGGGCGTACGAACGCAAGAACGGTCGTATTCCCGATCGTCCGAGTCCGTTGCCACAGCCACTGACCGCGCTCACCATCGACGACCTCGCGTTGGTCGGCGAGCAAGAAGAAGCCTTCGTTGAATTGGCACTGGGCCTCAAGGCCGCCTCGCCATTCCCCAAAACCTTCGTGGTCGGATTCCAGGGCTTCCGAAATAAATACTTCCCAACTGATCATGCCACCGAAGAAGGTGGCTACGAAACCTCGCTACGCTACCACGGCGACGCGATGCACAAAACCATCACTACCGCAGCCCGCATGCTCGGTAAACTACGCCAGGAGGCCCACTCATGAGTCGTGTCACAACTGCTTCTGCTTGGAAGGTTCTCCTCTCCGGACTCACCAACAGTGATTCCTTTGTGCGTTGCGAATCCTCGCGCCTACTCGGCCTCCTCGGTGATCGTCGTGCCGTCAAACCGTTGACCAAGTTGCTGACCAGCGAACGCCACACCACCAAGGTCACCGCCGTCTATGCGTTGGGACAAATCGGCGATCGTCGCGCCGCGCCGATCCTGCGGCAGATTGCCACGGATCCCGGCGTGTTCCGTTTCCCGGGCATGCACAACCACGACATGATCCGCCTGGCGGCAGCACTTGAGCTGGCCAAGTGGAAGGATTCCTCCGGCCTCGTGGCGGTGAACGACCTCATGCGACTGCGTGGTATGGAAGCCATGCTGCAGCTCGGACCGGCGATTCTCGCAGCTCCGCGCAATGCCGCCACCAAGCCGCTGAAGGCCTACGTATCGCTGAAATTCCTGCTGCCATATCACCACGGCCGTCTGACTGCCAGTAATCACTTCTTCCTCGCCCAATGTCTCGCGTATTTCAGCGAGCCAGCCGCACGCAAACAACTCGTGGAATACCTGACTCACTTCAGCCGTTACGTCCGCCCCGAGGCTGCCGCCTCACTGCTGATGCAGGATGCTTCCGACAAGAATCTGCGCCTGGTCGCACGTCATGCCAAAAAGGAACGCACGCCGTTTGGTCGCATTCGATTCTCCGCCATCTTGCAGCAACATGGCATCGGTGACGCCACCGCCGCCATCGCCAGCGGTTTGCGCAACAAGGACGCCTTCGTGCGCGCGACGGCAATCGATGCAGCAGCGAAACTCAAGCTGACGTCGCTCGCACCAACAGTGACGAAGCTACTCGCTGACACCGACTTCTATGTGCGCATCTGCGCCGCCGAAGCGCTCGAATCACTGGCACCACGTAGCGCCGCCAAAGCCCTCGCCCCACTGCTGGCTGATTCGCATCCGCGCGTCGCCGTCCAGGCCGCGAAGTCGTTCTTGGTCTGCAGTCGTTGAACACGTCGGTCGACGGACATATCCAGGGTTAGGAAAAATGACAAGCTATCGCATACTCTGTATTGTATTCCTGTTAGAATGCGGGTTCCTCTATGGCGAAGACGGGAAAAGCATTGACGTCAAGACTGGATTTGAACGGTTGGTATTGCAACTACCCAAACAATCTGATCTAGCCGATGCGGCAAAAATTGTCACTGGGAACAAGAACGACAGTATGGACACAAAGACAGCCAGCGAAAAGGTCGCTCTTGCGAAAAAAATAATTCCCGCGCTTAGAGAACAGTTGAAGACGGGGAAAAGCGTTTTTGACTATCCTGGATTGATATCACGTGGTCAAATTACCTACCATTCGTCCGGAAAATATGAGATTTATTTTGGTGTCTATTTACTTGGAGATCAGGGGCAGGATAAATATGACTTCAAACTTGTTATCAGTGAACGTGGATTGATAGATGAAATAAATGATGTTATTTGGAAAAAATAATTACGGCATATTACCCTCGATCAATTCTGGCCAAACCAGAAGTCGCTAACTGGGAGTGCCTGACATATGTGTTCCAGCCAGCGGTACTTGTTCCATTGCCTTCAACGGTAGCTGCTGTCGGATTCACATCCGCGTGTGGCCGTTCAAGCCGCGAAGTCGTTCTTGGCCTGCGGCCGCTGACGGTTCACTGGTTAGGGATCAATACTGCGACAGCACCAATGGTAGCGGATCAATATTACGCGCCATACGCTGAGTAAGTCGCCAGAGCAACTGTTCGCGCATATCGCGATAGTTGGGATCGGCGTAGAGATTGCGCGATTCGTCGGCGTCATTCACTAAGTCAAAGAGCTGCCCATACGCACTCGTAGCCGTTGGATAGATGCTGAGTTTCCAGGCCTCGGTACGTATGGTCTGGACGGCCATGTACGGTCCGCCGCGCGGCATGAAGCAAGTTTCTGGACGGGCCGCATCATCATACATATCAGCGTGGATATCTGCGCGCCCGATGTGGGCACTATCGCGGATGGCTCCAGACCAGTCGATGCCCTGCACTCCAGGGTTGATCGTCAATCCAGAGAGTCCCATCAGCGTCGGATGCACATCTACCATTTCCACTAGGCCACGCACCCGCCGGCCACCGCCGTATCCCTTCGGCGCACGGATGATGAGTGGCACCCGTATGGTTTCGTCGTAGTGCAAAGACGGCTTGCGAATCAAGCCATGATTACCAAGGAATTCACCATGATCGCTGACAAACACGATGATGGTGTTGTCAACCTGGCCAGTCTCCGCAAGCGCTGTGAGCAAGATTCCAACGCTGTCATCGATCAGGGAAATCGACGCCAAATAGTGCTGGACGATACGACGTATCCCGTCCTCGTTCCATGTCTTCATGTCCTGTAGCGCATGTCGCGCCGGTTCAGGGATGAGTGATCCATCCACGCCACCTTTGAGCTTCGGCATCGGAATGTGCGCCAGATCGTAGCGCGCTATCTGATCGGCGGGCGCCTCGAATGGGTGGTGGGGAGCGATGAATGAGCAGAATGCAAACCACGGCTCGCGCTGCCGACGAATGAAATCCTCCGTCTTCCGAGCGATGAATGTTGTCTGATGTAGCTGCGAGGGATATGCCGAGACATAGAGATCACTTGGTCCACCCGACACGGCACCTTTGGGTGAGGATGCATTCAAGTCAGACCCCATCTCGCGTAACCACGCGAGGAATTCACCCTGTAGCACATCGTCACAGCCAACATGTTCCTCAAATCCGTAGCGCTCCTTGCAGGGATCAGTTGGAATCGGAGTAAGGTGTGCTTCTTTGGCAAAGGTACGCCATTCCAAAATTGGCTTGTCAGAGCCGATTTTTTCATGAGTCCACAACTCAGGCGTCAGGTGAACTTTTCCGAAAGCACCCGTGCGATAGCCAGCACGCTGGAACCACTCCGGTGTGGTCACTTCTTGCGGTGGCAGAACACCCATTCCGCGCACGCGGATGGCCGCCGGATACCTGCCGGTGAACACCGAGGCTCGCGATGCCATGCATGCGGGTGATTGACAGAATGCCTGTTCGAACAAGACGCCGTCAGCTGCTATACGATCAATGTGTGGAGTCTGAACAACCGGATGCCCCATGCAGCCAAGACAGTCGGCACGATGCTGATCAGTCATAATCCACAGGACATTTGGGCGCGAATCTGTCATGGTGCGTCCTAGATTGCGTGACTGCGATAGAATGATCCATCTGACCGCATCAAAAAGCACTACGCTTTTAGGTTAACGTGCTGCGAGGCGCAACAGCTCGCGGTAGAATAACCGAATATAAACTAGGGCTCCTTCGGAATCAGATCGTCAATCGTCTTGCCCTTGGGTGCGTCCGGTGCCGGAACATCGGGCGTCTTTGGAGCATCAGCCGGTTGCGGCGCAGCATCCTTGGGCGCTGGAGCAACAACCGGCGGTGCAGGAGCAGGAACGCTCAATACGCGCTTGTTACCCAACGCAGCGAGTACGCTGTTCCACAAGGGGTACAGCGTCGTGACCGCGACCTTGGGACTCGGCACCCACTTCGGTCCTGCCTTGACGAGATCGCCTTGCTGCTGTGCCAAGGCTGCCGCGTCGAGTCCGGCGGTTTCGAGTTTCTTTAGCGCCTCCTGATGCTCGGCCTTGGCCACTTCAGCACGCGCCTTGATCTCCGCCACTTCAGTAGCCTTAACCACGGCACCGGTTTTCAGCGTACCGTTCAGATACAGCAACGCCGCTAGCGACTCGGCGACGTCGAGATTGACCATCTCGTAGGAGTTACTCGGCCAGCGCGCATCGACCGGCGGACCACCTTCATCCCACACCACGACATTGCCAAGGATCTCGACCTTACCGATGCCGTTGGGATGACGGAAGGTCCACGGACCTTGGCGGACAAACGCCGCCGTAATGGGATCCTTCACGCCGCGTTCCTTATCGGACTTGGCCTGCCAGACATGATACCGAGCCAGCTTGCCCATCATGTAAACCCACTCGCCGGAACTGACCCCCATCGGTCCAGATCGATTCGGTGACAAACACGACCATTCTCCATCGACCCCTTGTTCAATGATCAGGCGATAAGCAACCTCGCGTGACGCGGCAATCGTCGCCGGGTCAGTTGCGTCACGGAACATGAATACGAGCGGTTCTAATAATTCGCGCGGCGAACCCTGGTAACCGATCGGCAACTCGGCGATCGGCTTCGCCTTCCATGCGACTGGCTGCGGCCAGCCCTTGGTTTTTTCCAACACGTCGAGGCTGTCTGACTCGTCGGTATGCGGACGGCGGGTGCCGCGTACGCCAGGATCGCTGGCAATATAGGCGCGAACGATGTCCAACACGCGTTGGCGATTTTTGGTTATGACCTCGGTGTCATTCCGGCCGCGAAGTCGCGCCATATACTGTGGATCGACCGCGCCTGACAGCAGTTCGATAGCGGCACCGGCACTGACGTTGGACCGCCAGGTTTCCAGACGCAACAGCAGTGGCAGCGGCGTCGTCAGCGGCACGCTGGGCAAGTTGGCGATGCCATCATAGGCATGGACAGCACTCAGGACCGCTCCGGTATCGAAGGCGCCGTCTTTTTTAGCCAGCGCAATGACCGCCTGATAGGACGTCGTCACGGCGTCCTGACTGCGCACGCCATTCTTCAATACCTTGCGGCCTAATATCTCGTCGCGCGTGATGGCGTCGGGCAACGCCTTCCGACGCCTGGCTTCTTGCAAGGCCATCGCGGCGGCAGCCGTCGAATCAATATCCGCGATTTCGCGATTATAGATGTAGTGCGACAGTCCAGCGGTTACGTAATCCTCGTTGATGGAAAATGGCCTTTCCATATCGGCCAAGCGGCGGCCTTGCTGGGAGACCCGCACGTAGGCGTTGGACACGTCTGCCAGCGCTTTGTGGATCAATTCCACTTCCTTGAACTTAGCCGGCTTCTGCGCCTGGGGCGCTGCAGCGACCGCCGCATCAGCAGCCTCCAGCATTTTTCGCAGTTCCAATTCCAACTGGAAATAGCGCGCCAAAACCTGGTGATTAATGCAGACAGGACCCCACAAACCACGCGCAGGATCGCGTCGGTCAACTTCAAGAATGGCGCCATCAATGAGTCGGGAGACGAGGATGCTCACGCGTTTCTTGTGGCCCTCATCGCTGTCCGACGCGGCCATGAAACCCATCGCCAGCCAGGCCAGGTCCCAGGTCGTGTCCGGCATCTGATATTCATCCAACATGCGCTCTAATTCTTTGGCCATGTTTTTCACCAGCTCCGAACTTCCCAGGCCAGCATGGCAGAGCAGATACATTCCCTGCGCGTTCATGCCGTACCAACCACGTGGCAACAGTCGACGCGTGTTATCGCCAACCCCAGAGGAGACCTGCTTTACGAGGGGGCCATCTGCGTCCGGAACTTCAATGTCTTCCGTGGCGACAATTTTGTCACTGACGCGCACCTTCACCTTCTGCTTGGCGTAACCGGTCACGTTGCCGTACGCATCCTTGACCGGCAATAATTGTTCGACTTCCTTTTCTTCGTAGATGTTGCGTTTTTCTATGCGGTAGCGGACATCCACCAACTTCGATCCGGTTCCTCGGTAATGTGGAAGCGGTGGATAGATCAGCGGCGTCGCGTTTTTCGGATGGTAGACCCGTTCGATCAAACGCAGGATGCCAGCGCGCACGGCGTTCGTCTGCGTTTCCAGGAGCACAGCTTCGGGCAGGATGTTTCCACCAGGCCGAATCAACTCGGGAAGATCCTTCGGAACTGCGGCGGACAACTGGGCTGGGATGGCGCCTACGATCACCACGACCGACCACATCGTGACCCTCACAAACGTTGTGGTCATCGCCAAGTGCAGTTGCATACGCAAGTCCCCTTGTCTGGGCAGGCAATGTACGATGACGCGCCCGGTGGCTACCGGCATTTGCAGTTAGCGACCCACCTGACACACGAAGGCCAACGCAACGCATGGTACCACCAGAATGTTACCAGGATCACTCACCGCTCTCTCCGTGCTGCTGGCCGCGATGGTGCGCTTCCTACCGTAAGGAACTCTACCCACCAATTCCCCGCAATTAGCCGCGATCACCTAAGGATACCCATGCTCGGTTACGCTCGCCTCCTGATACTTGGCTGCAGTCTGGTCGTCTTCACCGACATCCAGGCCAGCGACGAACCACTGCCGATCGTCAATACGAAGTCCGGCATCGCGGTCACGTTCTCAGGCGACAACGGCCGCGACTGGGCGGTCGAGCAAACCTGCCACGATCCACTCCTATCCGAGATCGTCGTCCACCTGAAACCCGGAACCAAGATCACCCTCGCGCATAACGAAAACAATGTAGCCATGCACGACGAGCGTGGCTTCCAGCGCTTGCTCGGTGTGAACGGACATGATGGCAAAGCGAATTCCGGTGACGAGGGTGAGATCCGCTTCAAGTTCGACCGCGATGGCCAAGCCCACGCCTATGTGCGGCCAGTCGGCATGGATCTGCCCGCGTGGTGTCGCTTGTATGCGCAACCGTTCTCGCTCGCTGAACTCACTCACGAAGATGGCAAGCCGATCCTGGGCAGCATGGGTGATAACGGGAAGTCCTACGGTGACCGACCCAACACGACGACCGAGCGTTTCATGTATGGCGTCACTGACTCCAGCGGCAACGAATGGCACACGCTCACCTACTGGGATGACGATTCGACGTGGCTGAATGCAGCGAAAATCAAGCATGACAAGCGAACCGATGCCAGCGACGGCCACTGGATCGCTCTCTGCGTCGCACCACGCACGCCGCTGGTGCAGATCCGTGCTCCAGCCGGCGAACAGTTCTACACGACACCGATCAAGACCTACCACGTGCCGAAGATCTGGGAGCAGACGACCTACCTGACCGGCAGCGCGTTGGTCGGGTTTGCGAATCTCGCCAATGACCAGGCCGTCCGTTTCCGCATCGGCCAAGGCGCGTGGCAGAACTACGCTGGCACGGCGCTGGTGGCGCGCGACCTATTCCCAGAGGCAGATCGTCCCATCGTCGTCGAACTGCAGTGCGGCGAAGCCAGCCCCATCCTGCGCCGCATGTTTGTCCGTGATCCCAAACATCCATCGCTTGGCGAACAACATGGACTCCTGCTCTGGCCGGATGCCGCCGGACTACAGGCTGCGCGCGAACGGCTGCATGGCGCCGAGCCTTTCAAGACGTCCTACGCAGCCTTTCGCGGTGACTACTATCAGGGAATGCCGTGGGTGCGCAGCGCGGCTCGTCCGGGCTGGCGCGGTGGCGCAACGATGTGCTCGAGTGCATTGAACAACGCACTGGTGATGGCTGTCGAAGGCGCTGACAAGGCGGCTGCCGCTGCGGCACTGGCGAAGGAACGGTTGTTGTTCGCAACCCGACCGGAACCGATCGGCCAGGAAATCACCTGCGATGCGTCGTCGCCGTCCACCGACTTTCTCCAAGTCCTCGGCCAAACGACCCAGGCCTACGCTGACGCCGGCGTCGCCTACGATCTGGTTGCTGCGTTTTTCCGCAGTGATCAGCAACCCGGTGGCCTGACTGCGATCGAGGATTATCTGCTGCGCGACAACCTCGCCAAGTGCGCCAAGACGCTGCTCCAGTTCCGCGACATCTATAACGCCACGAGTGGCTCAGGTGATACCCATTGGTCGCACGGTTGGGAGATGGCGACCGGCATGATTGCGCTGGCAATGCCGACGTATGCACGGCCGTGTTTCGGCGTCAGCGGCGCCGATCAGCGTACGCTCAACGACCTCAAGAGCGCTGACGGCACCTTTTGGAATCCCTATCCCAATCAGGGCGTGACGTGGTGGCAGGCAGTCACCGATCCCGCCCTATCGACGCCTGGGTATCCCAATGCCGTGCTGCCGTTCCGCGCCGAGTTTCTCCTGACCGACGATGGTTGGTGGACTGGTCCGAATAATCTCCAGACCGAAGGCGATCGCTATTTCAACAACGCACTGACCGACATCAAATACGGCGGTCTGCGACGGTGCAACGGTGTGGTTGAACTAACCGAACTGCAAGGCTACGAAAATCCCTTCATTACCCGACTCATGGCCTGGGAGCACATGCGCCGACTGCGCGGGGACGGCAAGACTGTGCCGTGCATCGCCGCCTACATCCGTCGCTTCCTCATCCAGGGACCAGTGGCGCTGACCTGGGACAAAACGCTCATGCAGTACCACCTGCAGGCGCGTCACCAGTTCGTCTGGGCGCTTCCGGCTTTCAATCATCTGCAGCCGACCATGGCATTGCCGATCGCCCGGGTCGGGGTGACGCGCTGGCTCGGTGAATTGACGGCGTATTTTGCTGATCCCAAAAGCCTTGATCCAGCGATCCGCGCCGCCATGGATAATGAGCGCAAGGCGCTGTTTGATCCGTATGCACTCGCACTCTGCGAACTACCCACCAGCCTTCCGGCAGCCGTACCGCCAATTGGAGCCGCAACTCTGCCGCCGGTTATTCGCCCGCTATTCAAACATGTGATTCGGCCAGGCCAGGCCCTGCACAAGGATCTGCAGGTTTTTTCACCCGATGGTCGCGACGTCACGGTTGAGGTGAAGGATCTGCCCGAGGGTGCCAGCTATGACGCCGTGAAGCGCATCATCGCGTGGACGCCGAAGCCCGAACAAGTCGGTGTCTATGTGCTATCAGTAACAGTGAACAATGGCCTCAGTGCCAACCGTCCCTTCCTGGTCGTGGTCTATGCGGATCCGCTGAAGTTGCCCGCGCAGGTCGCGCCAGGTAAACTCGAAGCGACGCTCACCGACAACAACACCATTGTCCACCTGACCTGGGAAGCTGCAGCAGGCGCGCGCACGTACCTGATCTACCGCGATGGCGCGTGTTGGGCCGCCGTTCCTGGAGAAACCACCGACTACAGCGACCGCAGCCTCATCGCACCCGGACAGAACACCCGCTATCACGTTGCCGCCATCGGCGCGGCGGGAAGCGAATCCGCCGCCAGCGAAGTGCTGATCAGAATACCGCCCATAACGCCAAGCAAATAAGCCGACTGCCTCCTTCACCGTCAGGAACAACGCCATGTATCGCACCGCCACTCTCCTGATTCTGCTCCTCGCCCAGCTGTGCGCTGGCGATGCGCCGTTCATCGACTCGAAGGCAATCAAGGAGCGTTTTGCCTCGATCACCAAGGAGGACATGGATCTCCTGCGTACGAAGAAGGTCCTCTTCGCCAGTCGCTCGTTCGGACAAAATCTCTGCAACGGACTCAGCTCGCTGGCCGCGAAGGACGCCAAGTACCAAATGCTCAGCGCCTACCAGCGCTTCGATGTGTTCACGGCGGGCGGCGACATCTCGGTCATCCCAGTTGATGGTTTTCAGAAATCGACCTGGATCCACTTCATGGCCAGCATGTGGCCGCTGACGCAACGGGTGGACGAGATTGATCAGTTGATGCGCCAGGATCCGTACAATTTTTCGAAGGTGGTCGATATCGTCATCATCTACTACCACACGTTCACGAATGAGCCCGGAGCGTTCGAGCACTACGCGACCAAGATGGACGCCTTGCGCACTGACTTTCCCAAGTTGCGCGTCATCTACGTCACCGCCGCGTTTATGGGACCGAAGCAGGAGAAAATGAACGAAACAGCGCATGTATTCTCGGAGAAAGTGCGCGAACGCTACCGCGGCAAGGTTCCGCTCTATGACCTCGGCGCGATCCTCAGCGATGACTTCCGGGTTGGTCACGTCTATTGCCCAGAATACAGCAAGGATCCCGCTGATGTGCATCCCGATCTGCCCGCTGGACAGGAAATGATGGCCAAGGGCATGCTGCTCGTCCTGCGCGACGCCCTCGCCATGAAGACCTCGGGTGAGGTCCTGCCGCCAGTCACCGGTGGCGCGGCGGTGAAACCAACACCATTGATCAAGGACGTGAAGGTCGTCCTGCCGGCATTCAATCCCGAATACAAAGTCGTTCGTGCCATCCTCGATGCCAACGGACTGACCGCCAAGAAAGTCGAAGGCGTGACCGTGTGCCGAAAAGGCCACATCGTCGAGTTGTTCCTCCAGGAAGGCGGCATGACGGAAATTCCCGATGCCATCGGATCCCTCCCTGAACTGGAGAAACTGCATGTCTACGGCGACCGCAGCCTGGGACATCCGCTGCTGAAGAAGATCTCCCCGGCAATCGGCAAGTGCGTGAAGCTCCAGGAACTCTTGCTCAACAGCAATGATCTCACCACGTTACCAGCCGAGATCGCCAATCTGGTGGCGCTGAAAAACCTTTCCTTGGCGGACAACCGTCTCCACGGTCTGCCGGCAGCCGTCAGCGAATGGGCCAAGCGTTTCGACGCGAAGGGCCTTGCCGCTCAGCTCCCAGCCAAGCCTTGAACTGCGCTGGAATACCGCTCTGGTAACCATCCTCAATCGCTAGGAGTCTCGCCATGGCCAAGACCGAACAACTCTACGCCGGATTCGCCAACGCCGACATCACGCCTGATCAGCCTCGCGGTATGACGCTGTTTGGTATGGGCCGATCGGTACCTGGGGCAGTCGGTGTCCTTGATCACCTGTTTGTCCGCGCCACCTACATCGGCACTCATTCTCAAGGCGTGCTGATGGTGGTGCTCGATCTGGTGTCTCCGATCGTGATCTCACCGCGTCATGAAGATGTGATTGCTGAACTCGCACGCGTTACCGGCCTGCCTGCGCAACGGATCTGGATTCTCTGCACCCACTGCCATTCCGCGCCGGGAGAGAATGCCCCCTTCGGCTGGGGCGACACCGACCATTATCAACTCCGCTCGTTCAACCGCTACATCGAGATGATCATCCCGCGTATCATCGCGGTCGGCATCAAGGCCTACAAGACGCGGCAAGCTGTTGAGATCGGCTACGCCTCCGCGCCGGTTGCGCAGGTCACGGCCAGTCGCCGCGTGAAAAGCTCTGCCGGCATCGTGTTGACCGGTTGGGCGAACGGACCAACTCCGCCACCAGGCATGCGCATTGTCGAACGCGGTGTTCATGATCCCGAACTGGGTGTGATCGTGTTTCGCAACCTGCGCCATCGTCCGATCGCCATGCTGCTCAACTATAGTTCGCACATCCACCTCTATCCCATGCTGAATTTCTCGTCGGAACTGGCTGGAGCCGTTGTCCGCAAAGTCGAAAAACGCTTTCCGGGACTGATGGCGATCTACACCAATGGCGCCGAAGGCAGCGTCAGCCTCGATAAATACCGTCCGCCGATGTCGAAGAATCCCGCCGACTGGGATCGCCAATACGTCACCGGCATCGACATGTACAGCAACCGCGTGCTGCGTGCCGTCCAGTCAGCCTGGAAAAAACTGTCGTTCGCCTCGCGCGTCCACATGCGCTGTGCCGAAACAGCGGTCCCCCTGCGCGTGTTCGATCGCGTGAACGGCCGCATCCCGACGCGCAGCAGCCCTCTCGCCAAGCCACTCACCGCCATCACCATCAACGATCTCGCGCTCGTCGGTCATGCCGAAGAAGCCTTTGTGGACATGGCGCTTGATCTCAAAGCGCGCTCGCCATTCCCAGCCACGTTCCTCCTCGGATTCCAAGGCTTCCGCCAACGCTACTTCCCCTCTGACCACGGCACCGAAGAGGGCGGCTACGAAAGCTCGATCCGTTACCAAGGCGATGCGATGAGCAAGACCGTGACCGGCGCGGTTAAGTTACTCAACAAGATGCGCGCCTGACAACTCGATCCAAGGCAACCGCAGAGGCGCAGAGGCCGCTGAGGGCGCAGAGGAGAACGATTGGATCGTCACCTTATGGATGATCAGCACCGGCAACAGCTCGCTATTCTAACCACAACCCTCTGCGGCCTCTGCGCCTCTGCGGTTGCCTTGGATTTCGTGTCGTGACGCTTCAACCATTCCGTCTGATCGCTACAAACGAGGGTCCGTCATGTTCCGTGCCTTTATTGCCTCAGTTCTCCTATCGCTGCTGAGTTGCCTGTGTTCCGGTGAAGCGCCATGCATCGATTCAAAGGCGATCAAGGACCGCTTCGCCACGATCACCAAGGCGGACATGGATCTGCTGCGCACCAAGAAGATTCTCTGGGCCAGTCGTTCGTTCGGACTCAATACATTTGGCGGCCTTTCTGCTTTGGCCCAAAAGGATGCGAAATACAAGCTGCTCGATTCCTATAAACGCTACGACGTCTTCAAAGCTGGTGGCGATTTGTCGGCTATTCCGGTCGACGCATTCAAACAATCAAACATTGTGCACTTCCTGGCTACCTACTGGCCGCACACCAAACGCATTGAAGAGATGGACAATCTGTTGCGGAAAGTTCCGCACGATTTCGGCAAGATCGCCGATGCGGTGATCATCTATTTCCACACTGCCGCGCCGGCGTCGTTCGAAACCTACGCCACGAAGATGGATGCGCTGCGCAGCGACTTCCCCAAGATCCGCTTCATCTACGTCACCGCCGGATTCATGGGCCCGAAGATGGCGAAGAATAACGAGGAGGCACACGCATTCTCCGAACTCGTCCGCGCCCGATACCGAGGCAAAGTGCCGATCTACGACATGGGCGCGATCCTGAGCGACGACTTCCGCGCCGGTCACGTTTATTGCCCAGAATACAGCAAGGATCCGGCCGATGTGCATCCCGATCTGCCGCTCGGACAAGAGATGCTCGCGAAGGGATTTCTCCTCGTCATGCACGAAGCGTTCCGTTGGAATCCATCCGGCGCGACGACCGAGAAGATTGCCGGCGCCAAAGAGGCCAAGGTGGAAATTCTGCCCGCCGATCACCCCGAATCAAAAGCCGTGCGCGCAATCCTGGACGCGAACGGCCTGACCGCCAAACAGGTCGATGCTGTGTCGGTTGTCCGCAAGGGTCACATCGTTGAACTCTTTCTGCAAGAAGGCGGCGTCACGGAAATCCCCGACGCCATCGGCACGCTGACCGAACTCGAACGCCTGCACGTCTACGGCGACCGCAACCTCACGCATCCACTGCTCCAGAAAATTTCCCCCGAGATCGGCAAGTGCGTGAAGCTGCAGGATCTCTTGCTCAACAACAATGAACTGACCACGCTGCCGCCCGAGATCGTGAAATTGACCAAGCTCAAATCCCTGTCGATTGCCGACAATCGGCTCAATGCCCTGCCTCCAGCTGTGCTCGCCTGGGCGAAGAAGTTCGACGCGAAAGGTGTCGCGGCGCAGTTGCCCACCGAAGCGACAGCGCCTAAATAATCTCCAACTGATCCCGCCCCGGTAGCGTCGGGAACGCAACGTGCGGCTCAGCCTGATACCAGAACGCCACCGAAGCGATGTCGTCTTGATTCGGGAGATACCGTCCGGCTGATCGCCAGCCCAAGGCTTGGATAGTCACCGCGAAATCCTGCTGGAAGCGCACCGGATCCATGATGTGCCAGCGGTAGAGGCTGAATCGCGTGTTCGACTGATACGTTCCGTCTGGGCGCCACACGTGCGGCATGCCGGCGTACGCGGTGGTGAACTCCTGGTATTGTTTGCTGACTTTGTTTTCGAAGTTGTATGAGCCGCAGAAATAATCTTCGGTGCCGGTGCCGCAGATGGTGGGGAAATGCGATCCACCATGCTCCTTGACGCTGCGTCCAACCACGCCGCCGGGGAGATCGCCGTCGAGGTAGAACTTGATCTCACCCTCGCCCCACCAGCCGTTGTTGTTGACCTGCCACGCCATGTAGGTGCCGACGTAGTGGCCCTGACCGCGTACGCCATCGAGGATCGTATAGACATCTTTGTACGGCAGCGGATTTGTGCGGCGGAACTGGGCGTGGAAATAGGCCGCATCGTCCGGTACTTGGGTCAGCGTGTAGTTGATCTGGTAGAAGATCCGCATCGCCTCAAAGTCGATATTTTCGAGCGTGATGCGGCAGTGTTTGCGGAACGGCATCTCCCAGTAGCAATTGAATGCGTTGCCCGGGTTGACGCAGATCGCCTGCGAATCGATCTGGGCGAATCGTTCGTAACTGGTGTAGGCGCTGGAGAAGAAGTCGCCGATCGGAACTTCCACCGACGGCCTCGTTTCGTCATCCCAGTAGAATCGCAGAATGGCGAAACGATAATTGCCGGTTGGCGTCATCCAGATCTGCTGAATCGCTCCGGGTCCATCAACATCCGCCAGCACGATGGTCTCGCCGGGTTTGACACTCGTGCAGGGTCGCACCTTCCAGCCAACGCCCAACTCGCGTGAAGGACCGTGGGTCGGATCGACATGACGTCCACCCTGGCCTTTGCCGCCGGTGGGATTCTCGGTGGAGATCGAGCGGGTTTCCGCGCGCGACAGACGAGACAAGTTGCCAAGGCTCATACCGAGACCGTTGAACGACATGGGGAATCTCCTGGGAGTATCCTCTGCCGGTGGTGGCGAGGCGACTGCATTATACGCGGTGAAGATCACAGATTCGATAGGATTGGTTTCCGGTTTAGGTGGACTATCCTCCGGTATGCCGGCCAACGACCGTCCGCGACCAATTCACAAACTGTTCTTCGCTGCCCCGGTGTTCCGCTCCAAGCGCATCGAGGTCGAAGGCCTCGGCGTGCGTGAATGGATGTCTCCAGGCTTGGTTGATAGACCGCGTGGCACCAACGATTGGCTGCTGATGGTATTCCACCAACCGATCACCCTCGGCGTCAACGGACAACGCCAAACTGCGGACGGACGCACGTTGATGGTGTGGGAGCCGGGCCAAGCGCATCTTTACGGCGCGACGGATACGCCGTGGCTCCATTCGTGGATGCACATCAGCGGCGGTGCCGTCACGGAACTGGTGTCCGAGGCCAAGCTGCCGCGTGGTCAGCCCATCCCGCATTGCGATCCGTTGTGGCTTGAGCGCGCAGCCCTTGATCTTCACCAAGAGATCGCCGCGCACGCGCATCCGGATCCGCTGATCGCAGAACACGTCTGCCGTATTTTCCTGCGCCACGTCACCCGTGCCCTGCGACCGGCCGATTCAGCCGTTCCACCAGCACTGCTAACCGTGCGACGTCATCTGGAGGCGCACCTCGCCGAACCCACATCGCTGACTGATTTGGCACGCATGGCCGGACTGTCCGCGAATCATTTCTGCGGTGAATTCCGCCGTCATTTCGCGGTCGCCCCCATCGACTACCTCATTCGTTTGCGCCTCGACCAAGCGCGCCTGCTGCTACGCGACCGCAACCTCAGTGTCGGGCAAGTCTCGGCGGCTGTTGGCTACGCTGATGCGCGTTATTTTGCACGGCTGTTTCGGCGGCGGTTTGGATGTTCGCCGAGGGCGCTGCGGTGATCCTAGATCCGAGGATGGGAGCACATGGAGAACCGGAGGAACGGAGCAGACAGGGACTTGGTCAAACAACGGTATTCATCCAATTGGTGCGTGACGCCTGCGACGCAAACACAGTGCTGCTCCGGTTCTCCGGTCCTCCATGTTGATCCATTGCTTCGCTTAAGATCACACAGCGGTTCACGCTACGCTACTGGTCTCGCAGCGGCTCATTTAACGAGATGTCGCGCGCTACATTCGCATAATAAACCGATCTAAATTTACCAATGTTGGCATGGCCGTTTTTGCTGAGCCATCGTACCATATCTGCACAATTGATGAACTCTCTCCTGACTAGATTGCCAGCTTTTTCCATCTCACTTATGCACCCATGAACAGCATTCTCGTATTCCATCACATTATCACACAACGCATCGCGGTCTTCGGCAATAGACGTGAACTGCCTGTATTCGTCTTCGTTTCTGAATTTGGGAATTAATACAATCATAATTTTCGCCTAACGACCCAAGGTCAGCGACCCGGCCAACGAGGAACGCCGATTGCAATCACGAAGGCCATTTTCCGTCCGCTGCAGCGCATGGTTAGGCATCGTCAAAGTCATCAGTGACTTTCCTCTCCCGAATTGAAACAGTGTAGGGCAATTGCATGCACCGTGCCTGCAACGTCTCCTCGTAGTGAACAAGCTGCGCCTGCAACTGCTCTGTGAACATCAAAGTTTCGTAGTAACGCTCCTCGTCTCTTAGGCGCTTGAACTCGGCGAGCAAAGACCTGGCGCTGTCGAAGATGTTGGAGAGCGTGTCACCTTGCATGACGATGCCCGGAAAACGCCTGCCCGGTAGCTGAACAATCCCGCTGTTCGGGATGTGCGACAGAATCAGTGCGATGTCTGATGCCATCTGCGAAGTTGCCTAACTAAACTTGGACGGCGTTTGCGCCGCAATAAATGAGACAAGCGACGTTAGCCATGGCCCATTTCTATGACTCACCCTTTTGACTACAACTCCCTAGCGTTAAGGCTGGAGGCGGCATCGGCAACGCAGTCGCGCGGCCTGCAATCCGGCCGATCAGGAGATCGGCGTTCCCGGGGCCGGCCTACACACCCCATTCGCGGCGCTTCTGTTCCATCGTCACCATTTTGTCCGGCTCGGTGTGCCACGCGTAGTGGCCCTTCGGCTGTTTGCCGATCCAGCGTTCATCGACCGGATCGCCGGCTTTTTGCCAGCGCGTATCGGCGGTGAGTCGGAAGTCGCGCGAGGTATTCGCCAGCGACATGTGCATCATGTACATGCCGAAGATCAGCACGTCGCCAGCGCGGAACTCGGTCGTGGCCCACTGGCCGCCGAAATGGCCGGTCACGTCGCGGGGATCATCAGCGAACCAACCACCGACGCGGTCGCGGTCAACATCCATGCGACCGTAGGAATTGCGCACTTTGGCAAAGCCTGCCGAGCGATGCGATCCAGGCACGACCGCCAGCGGTCCGTTCTCGTAGGCGATGTCACCAAACGGCGTCCACACGGTCAGCACGCCCTGGGATCCACGACCCATGTACACCACGTCGTAGTGCGCGCCGGTGAATGCGCCGGGGCTGACAACGCGCATCCACTTGAAGTCGAAGGTCAAGGCTTCGTCACCGTAGATCGACATCATGAAGCGACGGATGCGATCGGACTCGACCACGGCTCGAAACGCTGGGCCAGCGGCCAGCCGACCATCAAGACCGCCCTGAGGTTTGGTCGCGAATGGATTCGGTCGGCAGTCGAGTGGGCCGCCTGCGGGATCAGCCGCGCCGGTCTCGCGCAGCGTCGCAACCATTTCACGCCGCGCTGCCAGCACCGCATCGCGATCCTGCAGTCCACGCAGCAACAGATAGCCGTCACGGTCGAGTCGGCGATGCAGCGCAGCCGGATCGTTGCGATCAGCCGTGGCATCGTCCAGTTCGATTAGGTCCGAACTGCCGAGTTCGAGATCGCGGGTACCGACGCGCAGGGTCCGGTTGGCTGTTGCACTGTGCATGTTTCGTTGCTCCGTAGGCCCTAGTTTAATGAGGTATTCTTGGTCGATATGCAGACATCGCTTTCCCTGTTGTGCTTTCCACTGATGCTTGGCCATGCGCTTCCGCGAACCTACCACGATCGGCCGCAGCCTCGTCATCGGAGCAGGCGGCACCGCCGAGAAATCTGGTGTCTGCTCCGAGCGTGACTATCGCGCCTATGCCTGCGTTTATCTGACCGGCGGCACCGGTTTCTACACGGACACGCGCAACGGACGCGTCACCGTCGGAGCCGGCGATCTGTTCGTGTTGTTCCCTGGGCTGGTCCACAGTTACGGCCCGATCGATGGCGGAACCTGGGCTGAGGTCTGGTTCGGCTGCCGTGGTCCCCTCTTCGCTGCGCTTGAGTCCGAGGGGTTGATCAGCCGCGATCGACCGGTGCTGCATCCTGGCGTTGATGAAGGACTGATCGCACGCTTCGATGCGCTGGTCGGCGCGGTCGATCGCCGCGCCGGAACCTCCGATGCCGTGCTCGCAGCCCGCGCCCATCTGCTCATCGCCGAAATCGCCACCGCCGATGCCGCGCCGAGTCCGACCAGCCTGGTCGCACGTGCGCGCGCCGCGATGAGCGCTAACCTCCGTCAACCGCTCGATCTCCAACAGGTCGCCAAACGACTCGGCGTTGGTTACGACACGCTGCGGCGTGCTTTCCATGCCGACACCGGAACCAGCCCCGGACGTTGGCGCCTGCTACGAAAGATTGAACGCGCGAAAGAACTACTCGTTACCGATGAAACACTCGATGCGATTGCCGATCAGGCTGGATTCTGTGATCGTTTCTTCTTTGCCCGTCAGTTCAAATCCGTCGTTGGGGTGCCGCCGGGACGTTGGCGAGCAGACACACTCGGTCGGTAAACCTCAAGTCGGCGTTAGAGATAAGTCCAAGGCAACCACTGAGGCGCAGAGGCCGCTGAGATCGCAGAGGAGAGCGAGATTCGGTTGTCACCCTGTGGGCGATCGGCACCAGATACGACAACATCTCCCAACTCCAACCCTCTGCGACCTCTGCGACCTCTGCGTAACTCTGCGCCTCAGCGGTTGCCTTGGATCGCGCTGCTTAGGGTGAATCGTAGTCACACATCCAACAACCACCGCTGCGCTTCGTTGAGGCGCGCCTTCGTCTCGGCTGACAGCCAGCGCCGCTGATCCTGTTGCTGGGCGTTTTCTCGCGCGGTGTAATACGAGTGCACCACGCGGCGACGTGCGCCACTGCGATTGATCGTGCCACCATGCCAACAGTGCGCGTTGTACACGACGACTGATCCCGCCGGGGCCAAGACGATGATTTCGTCTGGGTGTGCCGCTGCCGGGTCTGTCATCGCGTCGCGTGGACCACCAGGCAGCAGATGCGTCCCCGGCACCAATCGCGTCGCACCATTATCCGACTGATAACCATCGATCAGCCACAATGAGTTCACCACCTCGAACGGCCGACTGGGATCACGAGCTCCCCAGTCAGCGTGCAATGGTTGATGACCTTGACCAGCCTTCGGTTCGCGGGCATTGAGCGATGACTGCTTGAATTCGCGTTGAAATACCTGCCAAGCACAACCCAACACGCGTGGGTTGCACCAAACCTGATCGAACAACGGGCCCTGATCGATGAGGTTGGCGAAACGAGCCGTGCCAGCCTCTACCTGGAAGTTTTTCAAATCATCAACGACCGGAACTTGGCCTTCCAATTCGTCAAGCCGAGTGCCAATCCGACGACGCGTGTCGGCGCTCATGATTCCTGGCAAAATCACGTAGCCCTGCTCATCGAGTTGCTTGGCTTCGGCAACGGTTGGCATGATCATGCCGAGGTCGCAGAGCGGTTGGGGGAGCGTAGCGGTGGCGTTTGACATGAGCGCATTATCCACTGCGGGAAAACTGAATTGAATGGAGCAATCACCGCCCAACCTGGACAAAAAGACCTACTCTAGAAAGCACCTGATCACAGGGTATGGTTCCATCCATGTCCTCGTTCGTGTATGCCGGGGTCCTACAAAAACCGCGTGCAGGTTCCGCGCCACACAGCCACGATCATTGGGAAATCTGCCGCTATTTTCATGGCACCGGCGTGACCACGATCGGGAAGCAAGAGTTTCACTTCGAGCCGGGTAGCATCATTGTTTTTCCCCCACGTATTCCCCACGCCGAGCACGCCGATGCCGGTGGCTACCAAGTATACTATGTGGGATTACGCCATTACGCCGGCAGCAAAGTCGGCACCCAGATCTGTCGCGACGACAGCGATGGCAACTTCATGCGGATCTGTCACTCGCTGATGCAGGAAAGTCAACTGCGCCAAGCTGGTTGGGAATCCATTGCTCACGATCTCCTCCATGTGTTGGTGACTTGGCTGCAGCGCTGGACAACTGGCCACGACGAGCTGGTCTCACGCACTGAGCAGGCCTTGCTGGCACGCATGGCCGATCCCGATCTGCGTATCGAATCGATCGCCAGTGAGTTGGATGTGTCGGTCAAGCGCCTACGCGAACGATTCAGTGCTGCGCTGGGCGTGTCACCCCGGCAGTATCTGACTCGCCTGCGCCTTAACCAAGCACGCACACTGCTGCAAACCGGACATTCGGTTGCCACCACGGCTGAGTTGGTTGGCCTGCGTGACGCGTTTTATTTTTCGCGCTTATTCCGCTCCGAAGTCGGTGTCGCACCGAGTGCGGTACGGAAGAAATAACCCAAAATGGATCGATTGAAAAGAATCCAAGGCAACCGCTGAGGCGCTGAGGCCGCTGAGATCGCAGAGGGGATAACTAATATTTCTTCGCCCTGCGAGTGACCAGTGCGGGACAGGCCTGTTGATTCCAACTTCAATTCTCTGCGACCTCTGCGGCCTCAGCGCCTCAGCGGTTGCCTTGGGCTGATTTCTCTCGGGTAATCCCCAGTGAATTGTTTTCGGCGGAATTATTCTCCACGACGCGGTGGTTTCATTGGTCGGTTGCGCCACGCTGTCGGTGTCATCCGCGTCGCACTGCGAAAGAAACGTCCAAAGACCGTTGCGTCAGCATGGCCAACTTGGGCGGCAATATCGACCACACTGGTGTCGGCGCGCGACAACAATTCCTGTGCCCGGGCGAGTCGCTCGTTGCGCACAAACTCTCCCGGCGAGATGCCACGCAACTTTCTGTAGAGATCGCAAAATCGCGAACGACCAAGGCCGGCAGCAGCAGCCATGTCGGCGAGGCCAGCGCCAATGTGCAGTCCGCCGCGAACCGCAGCCTCGGCACGCACCACGCGTTCTTCTGACGACATGCCGGTACCACTGTCGCCTTGGACGTGCTCAGCATAGGCAAGCATCAACAGGCCAAGCTCCTGGGCAGCGCGATTGACCGACAACCTATCGCCGCGCCGCCAAGCGATGACGACAGCACGCAGTCCCAAGCGAAAGCGCGCCTGGAGCGATTGCGGTACAATAACTGGCAGATCGCAGCCAAGAATTGCTGCGGCTCGTGGCTGCAACCATGGTGCGCGGGCCCCAAGCTCAGGTGTGTACACATGAACCTGGGGATGCCGCACTCGGTTGGAATCCCACGCCAGATCGAAATGGATCCACGCTGGCCGACTCGCGCTGCGGCTTTGCAATCGCACCATGCTGCCAGGCTGGATAACATAGGATGATCCGGATGGAATGTCGTACGCGCGGCCGTCGACCTCGATCTCCTCCCGGCCCTCAAGACTGACCACCGCCAACCAATGGGTCAGCAGACGCTTTGGGGAAATCCACGGTATTGTCCGTAAACGATCCCCGGCGCAGTGCATGTACGGACACCAGATCAATGGATCGGCAGGCATGCCGGATACTATCGCACCGGACGAAATGTCGATATCGACGGACAAGATGCCGAGAGCTCCTGCTGCCCCTTCGCCACCATGACGAGCATCACCCTGGAGCATCCCATGGCCGGCTGGACAACCCCCTATCATCTCCTCGCCTTAGAATTCACGCAACGCGCCGACGAGGGTTGCGTCATTCCATCGCACCTGCGCCATGCGTTCGCAACTCTGCATCCAGACCTCCAGGCTTGGGACACCACGGCAATCGATCCGATCTATGATGCGCTCATGGAGCTGCCCGAAGACGCTGCCCTCGCTGCGAACGAACCTAATGAACTGGCAGCGATCCGCGCCCTGCGTCCAGACGGACCGCGCGACTTGCAATGGAAACCCAGTGAGACTGAACTCATTGATCGACTCCACGGAGCCTGGGTCGGCCGCGCCAGCGGCTGCGCGCTGGGAAAACCGGTCGAAGGCATGGGCATGAGCCTCGCTGCAGATGGCAGCCTCGCAGGACGGAAGCGCATTAAGTCGTACTTGGAAAAACGTGGGCACTGGCCGCTGACCGATTATTTCAGCGGGAGGGACATGGGCGACGAACTCAAGATCGGCTGTCCGCTGTCGCAACGCGAGAACATCGCGTTCATGGAGGCTGATGACGACATCCATTACAGTTTGGTCGGCCTTGGCGTTCTTGAAGAACACGGCCCCACATTCACGTGGGATGATGTCGCCAGATATTGGCTGAGCCATATTCCGATCGCTGCGATCTGCACAGCCGAAGCGCAATCGGTCCTGAATTTTCAGAACAACGTCGCGCGAAAGCACGGAACAACCTGGCGCTGGACTGGAGCAGCCACGGCCTCGTTCTGCCGCCGCAATCGCAATCCGTATCGTGAATGGATTGGCGCCCAGATCCGCTCTGACGGCTGGGCCTTCTGCTGCGCCGGGCGACCAGAACAGGCCGCTGAGTTTGCATATCGCGATGCGTGCTGGACCCACGAACGCAACGGCATCTATGGTGAAATGCTGTTCGCCGCCATGCAGGCCGCCGCGTTTGTCGAACATGATCCGCGCAAGCTCACCGACATCGGACTATCAGAGATTCCGCGCAACTGCCGGCTTGCTGCTGCCGTGCGCGAATTGCTGACTTGGATTCCCCAGTGTGCGACCTGGGAGGCGTGCATGGATCGCATCGAAGCGCGTTGGCCGGACATGTCTGCCGTGCACACGATCAACAACGCGTTGATCTGCATTATGGCGCTGTTCTACGGCAAGATGGACACACTGCAGACGCAGGCCATCGCGGTGATGGGCGGACTCGATACCGATTGCAACGGTGCCACGGTTGGATCCATCGTCGGCGCGGCTGCTGGTCGGCAGCGCTTTCGCGATGATCTCGCCAAGCCGCTCAACGACACGATTAAGCCGCAGATGCTCGGCTTCCAAGAAGTCCGCATGCGCTCGTTGGCAGAGCGCAGCGCCGTGCAGTGGCAGCGATGCGGTGGTAGAGTGGCAGCACTGCGCAGTGACTCGATCGGCTCGGCCTAAATTGACAACCTGCGATCAGCCTAGATTACTCCTTTCAAGGCAACCGCAGAGGCGCAGAGGTCGCAGAGGATTGGGGTTGGAATACGTGGTTGTTCCCGGTGTCGCTCAACCCGCAGGGTGACTATCTCAGTTCGCTCTCCTCTGCGATCTCAGCGGCCTCTGCGCCTCTGCGGTTGCCTTGGGATATTTCAACGGAGCAATCTAGGATCAGGCTTGACTGGATTGCGGATCCAAGCGCAACTGGCCATGCTGGCGCATGTCGAACGCCTTACTTTTTATACTCATAGGCCCCACGATCCCACACACCGTCGGCGCCGCGGACCTGATCAAGCGGGTCTTTGTCATACGGTTGGGGCAGTGGCGATCCGCCATCCGTGGCAGCTTTCAGTCTGAAATCGTGCGCCGCAGCATTCACAAAGGGATCAGCAGTTCCATTCTGTAGCCCGACTTCTTTCTTTGGAACATTCTGCCCCGTGTTGTTGAAATAATAATTCGAACTGCTTTCAACACCCAGATACGGGAATTGGAAATAGCAATTCACATACACGTTATTTTTATTCAGGTTCCCACTGGCAGGGTCATTATTCATGAACGTAGCTGGATTTCTGACGTTATAGAACGTGTTATTATAAACGAATACACTCTTGGCTTTGGTTGAATCCCGAGCGTAAACGGCGCCAGGACTATACATGTAAGCTTCCTTGTCTGTTGAGAAGAACGTATTGCCATACACATGGATATTCTTGAAACTGGAGCCGCTCTCTCCAGGTTTTGCTCCACCAAGCATGACGATGGCGCCAGTGCCATTACAATCAGCAATGGTATTATATCTGAACGTCAGGTTCTGCGCAGAGCCGGTCGGACCAACATATACCATGATCGTCTGACCGTGGTTATCGGGGTGCTTCCGATCTCCAGACCGTTCAAGATAGTTGTGTTCAACAACCCAGTTCTCGGCTTTATCCACTGCCGTGATGAGGTCTCTGCTTCCATCATGAATGTACAGATAACCGACATAATAGTCGATCGCCGGCATCGGAGTATTCGCGTAAAAACCGTCATAGGTCGTGCCCATATCCATTCCACCCAACTCAATTTCGATGTGGGAAACCTTGATGTGGGCGCCCTGATTCGATATTCCATGCGATTTTTTCGTATGGATCTTGAATCCATGCCCTGATTTTCCAGACCCCGTGACACCGTTTATTTCCACATAACTTGTGTTGATTGCAATTCCGCCGTTGATGAGCGCAACCGATGAGCCATACGCATCCTGCCATCCGGTTTCAGTGCCGTGTTCGGAAATGAGGACACCTGTCCGCCATCCGGACGATGATCCTATATCTCGGGCGGGGT
>CAZZAM010000037.1:0-40730 GCA_964652775.1 uncultured candidatus Brocadiaceae bacterium
GCAAACGACAGAACACCTGTCGCTGCAACGTGAAATAGCTGAACACCATTAGGCTAAAGCCGGCGCTACGGAGTAGCGGCGCTCCCAGGGACCTGCTCACCTCCTCACCACGCTGCGTGACACCTGCCCAATGATCGGGCAGTCCTGATAGTGGCCCGAGAATGCTGGTAACGCATGCTAAGGCCATGTCCCGCAGGTTCACCACCGTCCCACTCATCATCGTCACGATCACGGCAGCCATTCTGGTCGCCTGCGGAACCCGACCACCGCCGCCATCAGCGCCCGTTGTAAAGAGCACGGGCGATCCGATCACGATTTCCTTTGATGACATGCCGGTTGACCAAGCGCCGGTTGGATTTCGTTGCGCGTGGCCTGGACCGGAGGGTGTAAAGCCAGCACGTTGGATCATCAAATATTTGACCGATTCGCCGAATATGCGCGTGTTAATTCAGGCTGACGGCGACGATACCAACCATCGCTATCCGGTCGCACTGTACGATGGGAAACGCTTCGGCGACGTACGCGTTGGTGTGCGAGCGCAGGCAGTGAGCGGTGAGCGCGATCGTAGCTTCGGCGTGGTTGTTCGCGCAGTTGATGAACGCAATTACTACGTAGCTCGCGCAAATACGTCGGGATGGGGCGAGAACGTCCGCTTCTACAAGTTCGTCGATGGCAAACGCAGTGAACTCGACGAATGGCAGGGGCCCATTGCACCAAACGCCTGGCATCGACTCGAGATCGAAGCGGTCGGATCGGTGTTCTCGGTGTCACTTGACGGCAAACATATTTTCCGCGTGAAGGACGAGACCTTCCCTGCCGCCGGTCAGGTTGGCGTCTGGACCAAAGCGGAAGCAATTAGTCGTTTCGATGACCTCACCATCACCTCGGTGACCCCATGATCCGCACCGCGTCCTGCCTGCTCCTGCTGTCCGCCGCCTGTGCGGCGGATCTTCCCAAACGCGCCGACGTCCAGGTGTTGCTCGAACGCGCACAGGCCTGGTCGATCAGCCAGTCCCAACCTGACGGCAAGATGGTCAGCACGAACATGCTCGCGGTCGGCATCTCCGCCTTCGCGGCCGGCGCTTTGATCGACGAACCACATGCGTTGCCCGCCGATCACGCGTCGGTTGCTGGCGCAGTGCGTTTTCTCCTGCAATTCCGCCAAAAGGATGGCGGTGTGTACGATCCCAGCGAAGGCCTCGGCTGCTATGGCACCAGTCTGACGCTGCAATTTGTCGTTCGCCTTCCGGATGCGAAGGCAGCCGGTTTCGACGTTGCGGCGATGAAGAATTACATCCTCGGACTCCAGAACACGACGCCGGGATCACTCGGCCAAGGCGGCATCGGTTACGGTGACAAAGGCAAGGGATTCGAGGATCTGTCCAACACCGGCTACGCCATCCAAGCGTTGCGTGCGAGCGGCATGCCCGCTGATGCGCCGCAGTTGAAAGCGGCCATGTCATTCCTTCAGCGCTGCCAAGATCTGAGTTCGGTCAATCAACAGGCGTGGGTCGGCAAGAGTCCGGTTCAGGGCGGTGCGGTGTACGGCCCACAAGAAGCCACCCGCAGTTGGGAGCGCGGTGACGACGTCGCCGCCAGCCGCACGATTCCCACTGGTTCGATGACCTATCAATTGCTCTCATCATACCTGACACTTGATCTCAAAGCCGACGATCCGCGTGTCACGGCTGCGCTCGGTTGGGTGACTGCCAACTACGGCTTCGATCAAAATCCCGGAATGGGTGTTGGCAGAGAGCAGCAGGGATTATTCCACGCCTATGCGCTAGCCAGCACGACATTCGATTTGCTCCACTCGACCACACTGACACTACCTGATCAGCGTCAGGTCGATTGGCGGGCCGATCTGTGGAAGGCGATCAACAGTCGCAGCCAAGAAGCCAAACTACCAGGCGGTAAGACAGGCGCGTACTGGATCAACGACGCGCAACGCTGGCAGGAAGGCACACCGATTCTGTGCACAGCATACGCGATTCGCGGGATGAAGGCGATACTGAGGAATCTGCCGCCGTGAAAAATATCGGCATCATCACTTTTTCCCTGCTGTTTCTGTACGTCTTCGCCTTTGGTGTCTGGCGATCCGAGCGAGCACAATTGGGCGGATGGAAATTGATGGCCTCACGCCCATGGGGAGGAGTTGTCATAGATGACGAATGTGTCGCGCATAGGCGCAGCGATGTACCGATGCCAGCTTGGGAATACTATTTTTTCTATCCATGCCTCGTAGTTGAAATGTGCGCCAAGGGACGTAATCCTGGGAAGCTACGCCTACTCGATATATCTACCATCTGACGGCGAGAATCAGTCCTTATACCCTCCTCAGCCGGCAAGAAACCGCTCCACACAACCACGCAACGCATCGTGGTCCATCACCACCGGGAATTGCGGAAACTCTTTCACGACATTGGCACTGGGCTGAAAGAGAATGCCCTGCTGCGCAGCACCGAGCATCGCGGTGTCGTTATAGGAATCTCCGGTCGCGATGACGCGGAAGTTCAGCGATTGGAACGCCTGAACCGCTTTGCGCTTCTGGTCCGGCTGCCGCAGACGATAGCCGCTGATGCGACCGTTATTCTCGATCTCCAAAGTATGACAGAACAAGGTTGGCCAGCCGAGTTTGCGCATCAGTGGATGAGCGAACTGGGCGAAGGTATCGGACAGAATAATAACCTGCGTCGTTGCCCGCGCCCAGTCCAGGAACTCGCGCGCGCCCGGCAACGGATCGAGCGTGCCGATCACCTGATGAATCGTGTCGATGCGGATGCTGTGACGATCAAGGATCTCAATCCGGCCACGCATCAGCTTGTCGTAGTCCGGTTCATCCCGCGTCGTACGACGTAGCTCGGCAATTCCGGTTTTTTCAGCGACCCCAATCCAGATCTCCGGAACAATGACCCCTTCGAGGTCCATGGCAAGAATTGTGGGGCTGGTGGTCATGACGGCTCCTGCGGCAGCGGAGCATGATCACACGATCCTTCAGTCCATAGCTCACAATCGGCCGCGATCGCGCACAATCTTGTCGTAGGTGTCGTTGCAGGGCTCCCGCTCCAGAATCAGAAATGGGCCGGGACAACGCATCCAACACTCACCGATCAAACACGGATAAAATAGCAGTGCGTCCCAGGATTTCACATATGCATCACCCTCATCCCGGACTGACTTGGCTAATGTAGCTGGTATCCACACATTGACGACGTGTTCAGCCTGCTCGCCCCCATTGATCGCATCCAGCGGTTCATTGGGATTCATCAATGACGCAATCTCGATCGAACCACGCCACCACCGCCAGGCGCCATACGCAGCGAGATACATCGCTACAACGATCAGTGGTACGATGATCCACTTTTTCATTGTTCACTCATCCAGAGGCGATCAGCGCGCATGGTTGGTCGGGAACAATATCGTCTCACGCTTTCCGCCATGGATCCAGACTTCAGAGACCAACAGTGGATAGTAGAGCTGATATTCCCATTCGTTGATCGGCTTCCCACTTGGCCGTGGCATGAAGAACTTCACCTCACCTGCAGTGCGAACGAACATCTCACACCGCGTCCGCCGCCAGACTCCATAGGACGCCGGATACAGGAAAAACAGCAGGATGACGGCGATGATGAGGGCCACCCGCATGGTTAACATGGTGGGTGTTACGGGCGACAGACCAGCGCCGTTTCCTAGAATTCCATCGATTGTCAGCGGTTCACGACTCCGTTCCTCTGGTCCTCCATGTCAGCCGGATGCGCATCGAAAAATCAGTATCACTCCGGGACCACCACCCAGCGCAGCCCCCCTTCCGACGCCCACACGCGCAGCAGGATCTCGCCCTTGGCTGAGCGGAGTTGCTGCACGGCAGCGCTGGCGTCGGCAACGGCGCGGCGCTCGACCTCGGTGATCACCATGCCGGGCCGCAGGCCAGCTCGTTCAGCACGCGAACTCGTCTCGACTTGGCCGATCAGGACGCCTTCGATCTTCGCGGGTATCTCGACTTCTTCACGGGTTTGGGCAGTCAGGTTGCGCAAGGTAACACCGATGCTCGCGCCATCCTCGGCTTCGATGCGACCACCAGCTGCAACCGTCGAGTCGGGCAGTTCACCGACCGTCAGCTTCATATTTTCAGATTTTCCATCGCGAATCACCGTTAGTACAGCGTCTGTTCCTGGCTTGATGCCAGCAACCAGCAAACGCAACTGATGCGGGTCGGTGATCGCCGTCGCATCCAGCTTCACGATCACATCACCGGCCTGGAGTCCGGCCTTGGCCGCAGGACTGCCATCAACCACCTCGCCAACCAACGCACCCTTACCGCCATCGACCTTGAACTTGCGCGCCAAGGCCTCGGACACCTCGCCGATCTGCACACCGAGATAACCGCGAACGACCTTACCGCCGGACACCAATTGGACCATCACCTGCTTGGCAAGATTCGCCGGGACTGCGAAGCCAATGCCCACATTGCCGCCCGTGCGCGAGAAAATCGCTGTGTTGATGCCAACCAACCGACCAAGGCTATCGACCAATGCCCCGCCGCTGTTGCCGGGATTGATACTCGCGTCGGTCTGGATGAAGTTCTCGTAGTCGGCGATGTGCACATCACCACGGCCGGTCGCACTGATGATGCCCATGCTGACTGAACTGCCGACGCCGAATGGATTACCGATCGCAAACACGAGGTCACCGGCTCGTGCCTTATCGCTGTCGGCGAATACGATGGCATGCAACGGCCTCCCCTTGGGATCAATACGGAGGACGGCGAGATCGGTCTTGGGATCAGCTCCGACCAATTTGGCCGGTATGAGTCCGCGCTCTCCATGCAGATGGATTTGGATATCGTCAGCGCCTGCGATGACGTGATTGTTGGTTAAGATCAAGCCATCAGCGGCTACAATCACGCCACTGCCCTGGCCTTGCTGCTTGGGCGCCGGTTGCGGTATTGCTCGTTGACCACGCTGCCCGCGTCGCCGCTGCAACTCATCAAAGAATTGCCGGAAGGGATCGTTATCGTCAAGCTGACCCCCCATGTGCTGCGGCATACTTTTGCTGACATGGATGGTCACCACCGCCGGACCAACGGCAGTAATCATTGGGGCGTAAGTTACGGGCTGGGGATCGGCTGCGCCAAGGCAGACTGACCAAACGAGGAGGAAAAGTGGGATTTTAATGATGGTTCGCATGGTTGCCCTAACAGACGTCAGTGGGTCTGCGACCTAACCTGGGAGGGTCGAGCGCCTGCTCGACCATGCGTTGGTGTCATTGGGTTGTCGCATAATTCATGGTCGAGCAGGCGCTCGACCCTCCCAGGACCGCTCTTGTCGCCACGCCTTCTGCAGATGACATGTCGGCCGTGCCTAAGCCTTCTCCCAATCGTCCCTGGCGGGCCTACATCGTGCGTTGTGCCGATGACAGCCTGTACGGCGGGGTTTCTAACGACGTGGCGCGGCGAGTTGCTGCGCACCAGAGCGGACGCGGGGCGCGTTATACAAGGTCGCGTAGACCGATCATTCTCGTCTGGCGTTCATCGCCATTAGACAAACGTACGGCGCATAGTTTGGAGGCTCACATCAAACGGTTGAACCGGATCGACAAGCTCGCCATCGCTAATGGCAACGGACTGACGATTATTCGTCGCTTATTACGCACTGCGCGTCAGCGTGCCTTGGCTTCGAGTTCCGCCCAACGAGCGTAAAGGCGTTCAACTTCGGTATGCGCTGCAGCCAATGCCGTACACGCGGCTTCAAGACGCACTGGGTCAGCGGCGATGGTTGGATTAGCGACCTCGGCTTCACGCTCAGCCACAACTTGGTCGGCGGATAGGATTTTTTCTTCCATGCGCTCCAACTCACGACGTTCGGGCTTACTGAGAGCCGCATACGACTTCGTCGCTGGCTGGGCTGATTGCGACGTTGAATTGGCAGGTGCCCGCGGTGGTGCCGCCGGCTCACGCTGTTGCAGTGTACGCGCAGCAAGACTCTCCCACTGCGAGCAGTCGGCGACCCGATGGGCGCCGCCAGAACCATCAAGCGCAATCATCTGGGTCGAGACGCGATCTAACAGATAACGGTCGTGGGTTACTAACACCACCGCGCCGGGAAAATCGAGCAGGCTGGATTCGAGTACTTCCAACGAGGGAATGTCGAGGTCGTTGGTTGGTTCGTCGAGAATGAGCAGATCGGCTGATTTCCGCATCAAATCTGCGATCAGCACGCGGGCCTGCTCGCCGCCGGAGAGCTTGCCAACTTCGAGTTCCAGCTGTGCTGGACTGAATAGGAAACGTTTCGCCCATGCTGCAACGTGCATGCTGCGATCGCGGTAGATCACCGTGTCGCCGGTTGGACACAGCGCACGACGTAGCGTAATGCGTTGGTCAATCGCCTCGCGCTTTTGGTCGAAATAGACGATCTTCAATTCGCTCGCCAGTTTGACCTTGCCACTGTCGGGCTTGAGAGTGCCTGCGATGACACGCAGCAACGTCGTCTTGCCGCTGCCGTTGAGACCGAGCATGCCCAAGCGCGTGCCGGGTGAGAGGGTCAGCTCAACGCCACTGAACAACGGTTTGCCGCCGAGGCTCTTGGCGACGCCATCGAGTACGACGAGATCATTGGTGCGGCGTCCACTAGCCGTGAAATCAATATCGACGCGACGGGTTTGGCTGTTGCGAAACTTGAGATCACCGAGCTGGCCTTGGAGATCATCGGCGCGATCCAACCGCGCCTTCGACTTCGACATCTGCGCGGCCGGGTTGCGGCTCATCCATTCAACTTCGCGGCGCACCACGTTGTCGAGCACATCCTGTTGCTTGAGCTGATTGGCGACCAATTCGGCGCGTTTTTCCAGGAATTTACTGTAACCGCCCACTGATCCAAAACAGCCGCCCGGATACAGCTTGTTGATCTCAACCACGCGTGAGCAAACCCGATTCAGAAAAAATCGGTCGTGACTGACGACGGCGATCGTAAAGCGCGCATCAGAGAACAAGCGCTCCAGCCACCAGATGCCCTCAAGGTCGAGGTGGTTGGTCGGCTCGTCGGCGAGGAGCAGATCGGGCTCTTGCGACACCGCGCGCAAGATCGCGAGGCGTTTGCGCCAGCCGCCTGAGAGTTCGGTCACTGGCTTATCATGCGCTGGATTAGCGCCCTGCCCGAAGCCCGCTTTGCTGAGAATCATGCCGACGCGAACAGCGCGCTCAGCTTCATCGTCAAATGGGCGCACCTTATTTAGTGCCGAGCTTACCACGGACTCGGGTGTATCGCTGGCTGCGAACTCATCGCGCTGCGGCAGGTAGATCAGTCGCGTGCCACTCGCCAGAGCAACATCGCCGGAATCGGGATTTTCCAGCCCGGCAAGTATGCGCATGAGCGTTGATTTACCGGAACCGTTCGGCCCAATAACACCAACCCGCGCATCGGTGTCGATGCCGAGCGACAAGTCCTCGAACAGCGGATGCGCGTCGAAGGACTTGGTGAGATTGCGGCAACTGAGGAGAACGGCCATCGGCGTGCGTCGACTGTATCAGTGCGGCCGGTTACCGTGTCCATCATGGCGCCGATTCGGAGAACCATGACCACTGCGATGCGGATCTGATTGACGACCGCGTCCTTGGAATCCACGTGGTGGGCCACGGAATCCACGATTGCCACCGATCGGTCCACGTTCCGGCGTCGGATCATGCGGTAATTGCGGCAGATTTGCTGGCAGCGGTGCCACCGGCACCTTCATGCGCATCGTCCGTTCAATATCGGTAAGAAACGCACGCTCGTCATTGTCACAGAACGAGAACGCGGTGCCGCTGGCACCAGCGCGACCGGTACGACCGATGCGATGGACGTAGGTTTCCGGTTCGTTGGGAATCTCGAAATTAATCACGTGGGTGATGCCGTCGACATCAAGGCCGCGCGCCGCGATATCACTAGCGACCAGAACACGGATCGCGCCCTTCTTGAACCCATCCAACGTGCGGATGCGATGGTTCTGACTCTTGTTGCCGTGGATCGCTTCGGCGCGGATGCCTGACATGGAAAGCTTGCGCACAACTTTGTCAGCACCGTGCTTGGTGCGCGTGAAGACGAGGACGCGATCAACGCCAGGGCCGTTGAGCAACTGCGTGAGCAACGCCTGTTTCTGCGCCTTGGACACATGAAATACGCTTTGCGCCACGGTTTCGGCAGCCGTTGCGACGGGAACGACAGCGACTTCGACCGGATCCTTCATCAAACCACGCGCCAGTTCGCGGATCTCACGCGGCATCGTTGCTGAGAACAACAGCGTCTGACGCTGAGCCGGCACACGTTGCACGATGCGTTTGATGTCCGGGAGGAAGCCCATGTCGAGCATGCGGTCGGCCTCGTCGAGGACGAGCACTTCGACATGATCGAGTCGGCAGTGGCCTTGCTGAATCAGATCGAGCAGACGTCCAGGACACGCAACTAACACATCGACCCCAGTGCGCAGCGACTGGACCTGCGGGTTCTGACCAACGCCGCCGAAGATCACCGTGTGGCGCAGGTGTTGGCCTTTGCCGTAGGCGCGGAAGCTGTCGCCAATCTGGGCGGCGAGTTCACGCGTCGGCGCCAAGACGAGGCAACGCACCTGACGGTTGTTGCGCGGCGGCACCAACGAGAGTCGATGCAGGATCGGCAGCGCGAACGCCGCGGTCTTGCCGGTGCCGGTTTGGGCGCAGCCAACAAGGTCGCGACCAAGCATGACCGGGGGAATGGCCTGAACCTGGATCGGCGTGGGTGTAGTGTAGCCCTCGGCGAGGACGGCGCTTAAGATAGGCGCAGAAAGGCCGAACTGGTCAAAATGCATGAGTATTTCCAGGGGAAGATCGGCGCGCCAGGACTCTGGTTAAGCCGCCCCTCCCATTCCCGTTCTATGCGGGGCGCGGAAGATAGCAGGAGACGAGGTCATTGCCACGAGCTTCTAGCTGCGAACTTCGAGCTACGAGTCTCGAGGTTTCGAATGCGGACTCGTACCTCGTAGCTGTGGCAATCCTACGCGAAGCGTCTTGTCGTCGGCCTTCCAGTATGCGCCGCTGTCTCAGAGATGAATTCGGCAATGCGCTGCCAGACGACGTCGGAACCTTCGCCACGCAAACAGACATGCCGCTGACCGGACATGTATTCGGCTTTGGCCTCGCCACCAATGAGGGCGGCTAGTCGGTGTGCGCTCGAGGGATCGACTACGCCATCGTGGTCGGCCTGGAGCAACAGCGTTGGACAGGACAACCGTGGCGGGTGGTGGCGAACCTCGGCAATTAATCGCATCAGTTCAGCAACGCCGTGAACGGGGTTCTGACTGTAATTGGTGTCAGGCCATTCGGCATGATTGGCGAGCATCAGCAAACGCGGCCATGGGATATGCAGAGCGGTCAGCATGCGATTCCAGCGATCGACGGGCCTGGATAATAGCGACATTTTGTCGCGCAGTTTCAACGTGGCATTGATCGTCAGCGCACCGACTACCTTCGTCGGCGCATCGGCAGCGAGACGCAAGGCCAACAGACCACCGGTTGAGAATCCAGCACAGACTACCTGCGGGCTTATCGCCTTGGCCATTGCCAATGCTTGGCGACAACTGTGCATCCAGTCGCTGCGATCAACCAGGGCGAGGTGTTCAGGTGCTGATCCATGACCGGCCAAGCGCGGTACGACAACCGTGATTCCCTGACGGTTGAGATACTGTGCCAGCGGCAGTACTTCGCCGGGACTGGCCATATAACCGTGGATGAGCACCACCGCGACCCGCGCGTCGTTTGCTACGAGGACCGTCGGCATCGCCACGTCATGGGCCTGGACCGGCGTACACGTTGAGCGCTCACGCGACGCGTCAGCCAGAGATTCCATCTGCAGCTGTTTGACCAGACGCCGGGCGATTACGGCCGATGGTTGACTGGCGATCATATTGATGAGACGAATTGCCGTACGCACCGGTTCAAGTTCATTGGCGATTACGGCGACGGTGTTATTCAGCCGAATATCATGAAACCCGGTATTCCGATTGAGCGCTTCACGGTTGATCCGGTAGTATGGATCGGATCCATCTTCGATGGTGATGATGCCTTCGCTGATCGCCAAACGTTCGATGGAGTCGTAGGCGGAATTTTTCACCCCAGCGACCAGATCGGTCAGCCCTGCCCGCAGACTGCTATGGGTGCGGTGATCGCCACATGCCTGGATGCCGCGCGCAGCGAGGTAGATGGACCGGCGCATGTCGTTGACCGGCAAATGGTCATGCTGCACATGATGAAGGATCGCACAGAACAGATGGTCAAGATTGATCTCCAGCTTGCGATAAATCTCATGCATCATCCGCCGGGTCAGACGATTGCGCAGAGCCTGCAAAGCGACACCGACATGATGGAGCTCGTCTGCGAATACTCCGGGTTTCTTGGTATCGACATGCAAGAGTTCGGTGTAGTGCTCGATCGACATCGGCCGACCGAGATGAACCGTCATATCGGTACGATGCAGCAGTAGACTGCCCTCTACCAACAACTCTTCACGTAATGCCTCGGGCACATTACGAACAAAGCGGCCGACCAGCCGAGTCAACAGATTCGGCTCCGGTCGTAACGGCCAGTAGGTAATGGTGATCGGAACAATGCGCAACGGCTGTTGAGACACGCCACCAGCTTCGTCGATGTGGTAGCGTTGGGCGTAAGCGCGCTGCAGCGGCTCATCCTGATTCAGCTTGGCGCGAAGATACAAAGCACGGTAGAATAGCGCCTTCATCGCCATGATCGCAGCGCCAGTGTGGGGCGGTCCACGACGATCTGGCACGTCAATTTCAAATCGCCCTTCACGCCAGATACGCTTGTCCTTCACCATCGAACCTTCGGGATAGATCAGCCAGTCGTGCTGACCGGACATCAACTCCTCGACCATACGATGCCGGATCTCGGGATTGCGGGTTGGCCGCGCGCCCATCACCAGGAGATATTTGCCGAATATGCCGTGAAATAGCCCGTGCCACGCCAATGAATGAACATAGCGGCCAGTACGCGACCAGATGATGTAGGGAAGAATGAAGGTCTCGAAGCGCGTGAAGTGGTTGGCAACGAACAAAACGGGGCCAGTGCCGAGTCCTTCTACCCCGGTGACCTTGATCTTGCTCCCGATCACCATTTCCAATAGACGCATAAACAATGACGTCGACGCCCGCGTTGTCCGCGCCCAACGCCCGGTCGGCACGTCGGTCTTGGGCGACGAGTGACCTACATTCGACTCCAAACCCGGCGGTTCGCTCGGCATTGCTGCCGCATCAGTAAAAATGCGATCGTCGGTCACGCCAAACCATCCGAAATCATTTCGAACACACCAAGGCAACCGCAGAGGCGCAGAGGCCGCTGAGATCGCAGAGGAGAGACAAGTGATGTCAGCAGCAATGGATGGTTTTCCCGGCTCATGCGCCTCTCGTCCCTGGCCTTCGACTCAGCGATCTCTGCGGCCTCTGCGCCTCCGCGGTTGCCTTGGTGGGCATTTTGCCTGGTCATTCCTAGCCTCACTCGCGCTTGCCGACCCATTCGACGCCGGTTTCGAGCCACCTCATGTCGCCGGCGAGGACCGACTTGCCGAGCGTGTTCGCCGAGGTGTCGACGTCGCCGCCCAGTCCGTGGTACTTTTCCTCGATGCGCTGGATGGTTTCCAAACAGAAGTGCTCCGCGAGTTTGATCGCGGTACCCTTATCCCCATCAGCCGCCAGCTTCCGCGCATAGCTGCAGGTCGCGGCCATGGCGAAGAGATCGGTGCCGATGTCCATCAGACGGCCAAGGATGAGCTGACGGCGTTCGAGCTTGTCCTGATAACGCGCAATTTGATGGAAAATCGTGCGCGCCAGGCGGTGCGAACCGGCATCGACATACTGGTAGTGACGGGCCAGCGAACCCATGTTGGCATGGAATCGCCACAAACTGCCGTTGATCCACTGGCGCGGATACCAGAAGCCGTAATGGACTGCGAGCTTGAGACTGGCCTGCAGCTTGCGCCCCATCGGTACACCCGGACGGATGAGATCGGCAGCAACCTGGAGATGCGGATCCATCGCCTCGCGCGAGAGGAATAGACGCATGATCTCGGAGGTTCCCTCGATGATCATGTTGATGCGGCAATCGCGCATCATGCGCTCGACCGGAAATGGTTCCTCGCCACGTGCCTTGAGTGAACTCGCCTTCTCGTAGCCGCGACCGCCGCGCATCTGCATCGTCATATCGACAATGCGCCACGCCGTCTCAGAGGTGAACAGCTTCGCCATGGCGGCTTCGATGCGCAGATCGCGACCTTCGTCGGCCCAGTGCGAGGTCATCCAGGTAACCGCTTCCATCGCGAGCGTGTGGCTGGCGATGTAGGCGAGCTTTTGACGACCACATTCGTGGTTTCCAATCGGCTGGCCCCATTGCACGCGCTCGTTGCCCCACCGACGGCAGATCGACAAGCATTGCTTAGCCATGCCGGTGGTCGCAGCTGGCAGCGTCAGACGACCGGTGTTCAGCGTTGTTAACGCCAACTTCAAACCTTTGCCCTCACCCCACAGGACGTTTTCGCGCGGAACCCGGACGTTATTGAAGCGGATCAATCCGTTCTCAATGCCGCGAATACCCATGAAGTCGCAACGGTGTGCCGTTTCAATGCCGGGCATGCTGCGTTCAACAACTAACGCGGTGATCTTCGCACGCTCCTTGCCATTGACGATCTTGGGCGGGGTCTGCGCCATCACGACCATGATGTCGGCGATCGGTCCGTTGGTGCACCACAGCTTCTCACCGGACAGTATCCATTCGCTGCCATCAGGACTGAGGACGGCCTTGGTAGTCATCTTCGACGGGTCGCTGCCAACGCCAGGTTCAGTCAAAGCAAAGGCGCTGATCGCATGTTTGCTGAACTGCGGGAACCACGTCTGCTTTTGTTTTTCCGTTCCAAAGAGTTTCAGGGGCTGCGGCACACCAATGGACTGATGCGCGCTGACCAGCACCGCGGTCGATCCGCAATAGGACGCGATGCGCAGCATCACGCGGTTGTAGTTGACCTGCGACAGACCAAGACCGCCGTACTTCTTGGGCACCTTCATCGCGAAGACACCCATCTTAAACAACTCGTCGATGACGGCTGCCGGAATCGTGCGCGTGGCATCGACTTCCTCGGCGTCCATGTTGGCGGCGAGGTAGGAACCGACCCGCTCGCACAATGCATCACCGACAGCTTTATCCTCAGCGTTCTGCTGTGGGAAGTCATCAATCAAGCTGTGCTTGAAATGGCCGAGGAACATGTGCGAGGCGAAGCCCTCGTTGGCTTCAAGCTGGCGCGATCCTTCGGTGATTTCCATCGCCGCGCGCTGACCCTCATTCATCTTCGACGTATCGATGATGAGCTCGGGATTGTCCGCGCTGTGGGCATGGGGATCGGACTTGGTCTGGTCGGGAGTCGACATGGCCGTCTCCTTTCAAAGCAGAGGGGTGAGAAGGGGAAAGAGCCTGGACGCCTACGCCGCTTTGGGTTCAGCCTTCGGACTGATCGGCAGCGGTTTGCGGTCGCGAGCATGGGTGACGAGATAGTCGCAGGGAGTAAAGCGCGGACCGTGCCGTTCGGCGAGGGCGCGCAGACGTTCAACAACAACCGAAACACCTCGCGTATTCGCCTCATGGATCGGTCCACCACGCGATGGCGGGAAGCCGGTGCCCATGAGCATGGCAAGATCGCACAGCTCGCCGCTAGCGACGACGCCTTCGGCGAGGCAGCGCGCTGCCTCGTTGATCCACATCAGCAGACAGCGATCGAGAATCTCGCTGTCGGTCGGGACGGCCCCACGACGGGCCGGCAGGATGGTCGCGACCTCAGGATTCACTTTCCCGTCCTTCGACTTGCCGAGATAGAATCCCTTGCCGCCCTTCGCACCGGTCAGGTGCAGGTCTTCATAAATCCGGCGCAGCACTTCGGGGACCGCCATGCGCTCGCCGTAGGCCGTGCCGAGAATCTTCGCCACTTTATAGCCGACATCGAGACCGATCTCGTCGCACAATGCAAACGGACCCATCGGCATGCCGAAATGCAGCAAGACGCGATCGACCTGCTCGACTGAGGCGCCGTCTTCCAGACAACGACCGGCTTCATCCAGGTACGGCAACAGGCAACGATTAACCAGGAATCCCGGGCAATCTTGCACGACGATCGCGGTCTTACCGCAGCGCCGCGAGAGCGCCGCAATCGTGGCTACGGCCTTGGGATCACTTGCTGGACCTGCGACCACTTCCACCAACGGCATACGATTCACCGGATTGAAAAAGTGCATGCCGACAAAGCGCTGTGGCCGTTTCATGGCAGCGGCCATATCGGCCACCGATAGCGACGAGGTGTTGGTCGCAATCACGGCGTCATCGCGGACGTGGTTTTCCAACTCGGCAAGCACCTTGCGCTTTACTTCCAGGTTTTCGACCACGGCTTCAACCACCACATCGACCGCCATGAAGCCACTGAAGTCCACCGTGCCACTGATGCGATGGGCCGCGACGTTGGCACCGCCCGGTGTCAGCTTCCGAATCTTGAGCAACTTTTTGTTATAGTCAGCCGCCGTCGCATAGGCCTTGGCCAGTGCGTCCCAGTTCAGGTCTTTCACCCGCACCTGCACGCCAGCGTTCGCAAATGCCCAGGCAATGCCGCCGCCCATGACCCCAGCGCCCAGCACGCCTGCCGCTTTGACCGCCACTCCGTTATTGCCGCCTTCTTTCTTCGCGGCTTCACTGGCGAAATACGCATCGATGAGATTGGCTGCCTGCGGCGTGACCGTGAGATCAGCCAACGCAACCGCTTCGGTTTCCAGGCCAGCGAACGGGCCGCCCCAGGCGGTTGCACCCATCACTCGGGCAGCGCGCAGCGGCGCTGGCATCAGTCCGTGCGTCTTCGCCTTAGCCTGACCGGCGGCGATTCCAGCCATCAAGCGCGGCCAGAACGGGACGACGAACCACCACCATGGACGCGGATCTTTCCGCTGTGGTGGATGTGCGATCAATTCGCGCACTGTGGCCTGTAGGAACGGCGTTGCAGCAATGCGATCAACCAGGCCTGCTTTCAGTGCCTTGCGCGCATCTAACCGTTTAGCCGCAAGAATCATTTCCAGTGCTGGTGCGAGTCCGACCAAGCGCGGTAAACGCTGCGTTCCGCCCCATCCAGGCAAAATGCCGAGCTGCACTTCCGGAAGCCCGAGCATGGTCTTCTCGTTGTCGGCGGCGATGCGAATATCGCAGGCGAGGGCAAACTCCATCCCGCCACCAAGGCACGCACCATCGATCACGGCAATCGTGACCTGATTCATCGCTTCGACGCGGTCAAACAACCGCTGCCCAGTATGTGCCATCGCGAGCACATCAGCGTGGGCTTCACGGCGACCGGCAGCTTGGCGTATCAGCTTGATGTCGGCGCCAGCAATGAAGCAGCCAGGTTTTGCCGAGGTAAACACGACCGTGTCGATATCGGCGCGCTGCTGCAACTCGTCCAACGATGTGCCAAGATCAGTCAGCAAATCGCGATTAAACACGTTCATACGTTCGCCGGGCAGATCGAATACGACCGTGGCGATGGTGCCTTCGTAGGAGATGCGTATCGTGTTCATGTCATGCCCCACATTTCAAGGCAACCGCAGAGGCGCAGAGGCCGCAGAGGTCGCGGAGATTGGAATGGGAATAAACCAGCCGGAACACGCACGAATCATCGATAATGGATCGCCCCCAAGCTCTCTCCTCTGCGTTCTCTGCGGCCTCTGCGCCTCTGCGGTTGCCTTGGCGAATCACTATAGTGTTCATGCAACCTCCAGGGAGAGGGCCGCGCCTTGGCCGCCGCCGATGCAGAGGGTCGCGAGTCCACGCCGCTCACCGCGTCGCTTTAATTCCATCAGCGTGGTGACAACCAGGCGCATGCCGGTTGCACCAACTGGATGCCCGGTCGCGATGGCGCCGCCATTGACGTTCAGTTTCTTCTCGTCGATTTCGCCCACCGCGCTGGCACGACCGAGATGTTCCTTGGCGAACGCGTCTGACTTAAACGCACGCAGGCAGCCGATGACCTGTGCGGCGAATGCCTCATTGATCTCAATGAGATCGAAATCCTGCAGTGACTGCCCGGTACGCTGCAACAGTTTCGAGGTGGCATAGACCGGGCCGAGCCCCATCCGCCGACCATCAAGCGCCGCATAGGCGTGACCAGTGAGGTAACCAAGAATCGGCATCCCGAGTTCCTTCGCCAACGACTCGCGACAGGCGATCGTCGCCGCCGCTCCGTCGGTCAAACCGCACGCATTGCCAACCGTCACGGTGCCAGCAACGCGATCGAAGTACGGCTTCAGCTTGGCGAGCGCCGCCATGTCCTGGCCATCACGCGGACCGTCGTCCTGCTTCATCACTTTGTCAAACTTCGGCAAAGGCAGCGGCATGATCTCAGCGGCTAGGCGCTCGCGGGCGGCGATTGCCTTCAGATGCGAATTGAGCGCATATTCGTCCTGATCCTGCCGCGAAATCGCGAATTCACGCGACAACACTTCGGCGGTCTGGCCCATGTTCAATCCACACACCGGATCGGTGAGGCCAACCTGCACGCCGATGATCGGCACCAGATGGCGTGGGCGCAGACTCAACCAGGTGCCCAGCTTCGCCCACACGCTCTTGGCCTTGGCGAGGCGCATGAACAATGCGGTCATGTCCTTGTTGCAGAGGAGCGGAATATTGCTCATCGATTCGGCACCGACGCAAACAATCGCGTCTGCTTCACCAGCGCGGATCTTTGCCGCTGCTGTGGTCAGCGCTTCCATGCCGGAGGCGCAATTGCGATGCACCGTGCTGGCGATCAGGTTCGTCGGCAAGCCCGCCTTGAGCGCGATGACGCGCGCAACGTTGGCTGCGTCTCCTGGCTGGGCGACGTTGCCAGCGATCAGTTCATCAATCTTGGCGACCGGGAAATTGGTCCGGGCGACGACCTCGCGCGCGACGAATGCGCCGAGGTCATCAGCACGGTAGCCGGCGAGCACACCGCCAGCCTTGGCGAATGGCGTACGAATGCCGCCGATAATGGCGATGCGTTCGGTCATGGGCTGTTTCCTTCGCGATACAGGGTATCGATGATTTCACGATATTGTTGGGCCACGGCGAGACGGCGGAGTTTGAGCGTCGGCGTGAGCTCACGACCAATCACTGCCGGAGCTGGTACAATCGCCCAACGGCGCACTTGCTGCCAGTGATCGAGCCCAGCGTTGGCCTCTTCGACAACGCGCTGCAGTTCGGAAGTCAGCTCTGCGTCCGGCTTGCCGTTGCGCACATGCGCCTTGGCCAACTCTTCGGTCAGAAAGAACAACGCGCTGGCATACGGACGTCCATCGGCGATCACACAGGCTTGGTCAACCATTTGTGAACGCGAGAGCAGTTGCTCAATCGGAATTGGACTGACGTATTTGCCATTCGCCGTCTTGCACAGTTCCTTGATCCGCCCGGTGATAATCAGGTATCCGTCCGGATTCAGGCGACCACAGTCACCGGTGTGCAACCAACCATCGATGTCGATGGTTTCAGCAGTGACGGTCGCATCACGATGATAGCCACGCATCACGCCCGGCCCACGCACCAGAATCTCAGCATTGGCCCCGAAACGGAGTTCCACCCCGGGGAACGGCTTGCCGACGGTGGCGGTTTGGCGGGCCGTCGGCGCGTTCACCGACACCACCGGACCGGCCTCAGTCAGACCATAGCCAGTGTAGACCGGAACGCCGATATTGCGCAAAAAACGCTCGAAACGCGGTTCAAGCGCTGCGCCGCCAACAATCAAATAGCGCATCTTGCCGCCGAGTGCCGCGCGCACTTTCTGATAAACCAGACCATCCGACAGACGCATGCCCACGGGCTTGGGCGCATCCGGATCACGATCGGTCGCCTGCTGCAGCGCCCAGCGGCCAAGTGCGCGCCGACCGACCCACGCCGCATCGATGCCTTGGGCCACGCGATCGTAAATTTTCTCGACCAAGCGCGGCACCATCGTCATCACGGTCGGACGCACTTCGCGCATCAATGATCCAGCCTGACGAACATCGTCGGCAAACCACACCGGCACACCGGCCGACAGATAGGTGTACGACACCATGCGCTCGAACACATGCGCCAATGGCAGACAACTCAACGCACGATCGCTCGCTGCATCCAACGGGTAGCACGCCAAGGCTCCGGTAACTTGGCTGAGCAAATTCGCGTGGGTGAGTTCAACCCCTTTGGGCATGCCGGTTGAACCACTCGTGAAGATGATGGTTGCTAACGATTCAGGTTTCACGTCCGCACGCAGGCGCGCGTACAATCCAGCATCCTGTTCCGACAACTGATCTCCCTGCGCTGCGACTTCGGACCACGCATGCACATCACGCGGATGATCGACCACACCATGGGCAACGATCAGTGGGATGTGCGCGCGATGACGTGCGGCAAACGCCCAACCCTCGGCGCCCAATACCATCATCGCCGTCATGCGGCTATGGGTAATCTCGTGCTTGGCGTGATCATCGGCGAGATTCGAAAACATTGGGACGGTCACTGCGCCAATCGACAGCGCGGCCAGATCAGCGATCAGCCAGTGTGGAGACGAGGCACCGACAATCCCTATCATGGCACCAGGACGCACTTTAAGAGCATAGAGCCCCATAGCCATCCGGCGCACTTCACGCTGAATCTCCTCGGTCGACATCGTGCGCCAGTAGCCGGCTTCGCGCCAACTCAGATGACGACTGCGCGGCCAACACTCCGCTGTGTGGCGGAGGAGGTCAGGTAAAATGCACAGATCAGATGGCACGGGCCCGATCATGATCCCTTCCTCCGGTGGCAGCATACACATTTAGCATCGGATCCTCAACCCCTGGCCTGCATATGAGTTCAGTCGGCTCACCCAATCGAGCAGACCACTGGAGAGAGAGATTCCAATTGTGTCATCGCTCAGATGCAGACATTACATGTCTGTATACTTCCTGACGGAGACGGTGCATGTTTGCATATGAGCACGTAGTCAAGTTACACGACACCGATTGCTACGGGATCATCTTCTTCGCCAACCAGTTCCTGATCTGTCATGACGCCTGGCAAATGTGCATGCAACATGTCGGTATTCCAATGCCACCAGATCGTCGCGGCATGGAAGCACTACCGGTGATCGTCCACGCCGAGTGCGATTACGCCGCAAAAGTTGTGGTCGGTGATGTCCTGCACGTCGTGGTCAGTCTCGACACTATTGGAACCACCTCTTTCGCCATTCGCTATGCGATCACCAATCAACGCGGCGCAACGACTGGTTCCGCCAAGACGGTACATGTGTGCATTGATCCGGCGAAAGACCGCGCGACTGACATTCCACCGGCGATACGGACGGCACTGAGTCGCATCTAATATAGTTCGTCAGTTCTCGGTACCATCCGGAAAATCGCGACAATCATCACGATACCGTGACACTACCAGCCCCGATAATTCCGCTTGATGAGGTCGAACTGATCGACGCTGCAGCAGTGGCGTTGGGCCAGGATTTGCAGCCAGTCATGGAGCGGGCCGGAACCGCGCTGGCGCAAGAAGCACAGCGGCTGGCAGGTTCGGGTGAGATCCTGGTCGCCTGCGGCGGGGGCAATAATGGCGGTGACGGCTACGTGTGCGCGCGGTTGTTGGCCGCAGCAGGACGCAAGGTGACCGTTTGGCCCGTGCTGCCACCAAGCAGCGATCTCTGCCGATTCAATCGCGAACGATTGCCAGCATCAGTGCGCGTGATCAATGCCGTACCGACAGCAAAACCAGCTCTGATCGTCGATGCGATTCTCGGCGCTGGCGCGCGCGGGACCTTGCGCCCACCAGTCCCAACGGCGCTAAACGCTTTGAAACAGCTTGGCACTCCGGTGCTGGCTGCTGATGTGCCCAGTGGACTCGGCACCTCCGACGTGCTGCCCGCTACGCTGACGGTCTGCTTCCAGGCGATGAAACGCGAACTAGTGAACAACCCCGCGTCGCGTGCGTGCAAGACGGTTGACGTCGGACTTGATCCACGCGCCTGGCTGGAAGTGCAGCCGAGCATCCTGCGTCGATTTCCGTTGCTGGGAAAGTCCGCTCACAAAGGCATGAACGGTGAGTTGCTGGTCGTTGGTGGTGGACCGTTCCCGGGTGCACTCGACCTCGCATGTCGCGCTGCGGTGATGACTGGCTGCGATCTCGTCCGCGCGTGGACCTGCGAAGGTCCATCGCTGCCATCCGTCATCGTCTCGCACCGTCAACCAAGCACGATCCTCAAGCCAGTCGATGTGCGTGAACTGACGCCGTATGCCGTTCGTGCTGGTGCCGTGCTCGTCGGCAACGGACTTGGTCGTGACCCGCAAGCTCTGGAAGCCGGACGCCAGGCGGCATCGCTGTGCTTGGAAATGGGCGTGCCGGTGGTGCTGGATGCCGATGGAATCGCCGCTGCCTCCACTTTGATCAGCAATGGGCTCTCGGCCGGTGCGCCGGTGCTACTGACACCGCATCGTGGTGAAGCACGTCAACTACTGGGCCTGACTGCCAACCCGAACGACGAGCATATTCATACCTACGCCACCGCGAATCGCGTCTTGCTGGCCAAGGCACCAGTGGATTTCGTCAGCGACGGCGAGCGCTGGCAGCGCAATCCACGCGGCAATCCGCGCATGGCGGTGGGCGGCACCGGCGATGTCCTAGCGGGAGTCTCCGCCGGACTCATGGCGCGTGGCTGCACCCCCTACGACGCCGCGCGCATTGGCGTGCTATGGGTCACTGAGGCCGGTGACGAGCTGTGGGCCGAATCGGGGCCGTGTTGGAATGCGCTCGATTTGATCGCGCGGTTGCCGGTGACATTGCGGAGATTGTTTGGCGTCGCGGGACTGAAGTGGCCACCACTGGGGTAATGGCGAAATGCCAAATGCTGGAATGCCAAATGCTGGAATGTTGAGACCCCATAAAGGCCTGCTCTGACTCGATAATTCGACCATTCCAGCATTCCAGCATTCCAGCATTCCAGCATTCCAGCATTCCAGCATTGTCCTCTGGACCACGCTTCCCTACCTCTACCGTCCAGCACCCGTATGCGTTCTGACACGATCACCAAGGGGTTCGACCGAGCCCCGCACCGCTCCCTCCTGCGCGCCGCTGGCGTGAAGGAAGCCGACTTCGGCAAACCATTCATCGCGGTGTGTTCATCGCACGTCGAGATCATTCCTGGTCACGTTCACCTCGATGAAGTCGCCGAAATTGTTTCGGCCGCAGTTCGTGAAGCTGGCGGCGTGCCGTTCATCTTCAACACGATCGGCGTTGATGACGGCATCGCGATGGGTCACGCCGGCATGTTGTGGTCGCTGCCATCGCGCGAGCTGATCGCTGACTGCGTCGAAACGATGGTGATGGCGCACTGCTTCGACGGCATGGTCTGCATTCCCAACTGCGACAAAATTGTTCCCGGCATGTTGATGGGCGCGATGCGCGTCGATATCCCAACCGTGTTCGTCAGCGGTGGGCCGATGAAGGCGGGCACCGATTCGAAGGGCAAGGCGATCGATCTCGTCCACGCGTTCTCGGCTGTCGCTGGTTACAACGCTGGCACCGTCACCGCCGCCGAACTGAAGGATATCGAAGAAAACGCCTGTCCGACCTGTGGTTCGTGCTCGGGCATGTTCACTGCCAACAGCATGAACTGCCTGTGCGAAGCGCTTGGCCTCGCGCTGCCCGGCAACGGAACCATTCTCGCGGGCGAAGGTCCGGGCAAACTGAATCCTGAACGCATCAACTTGTTCCGTGACAGCGCGCGCATGATTCTCGATCTGGTGAAGCGTGATCTCACGCCATCAAAGATCCTGACCCAGGCCTCGTTCGACAACGCGGTCGCACTTGATGTCGCGATGGGTGGCAGCACGAACACGGTCCTGCACCTGCTCGCGATCGCGCGCGAAGCTGGCATCGAGTATGATCTTCAGCGTATCGACGATATTTCGCGGAAGGTTCCATGCTTGGCCAAAGTCGCACCGAACGGTGATCACCACATCGAAGACGTCAACTTCGCCGGCGGCATCTATGCCATCCTCGGCGAACTCGCCTACGCCAAACTCTTCGACAGCACGCAGCAGACCGTGTTCGGCAAACCGTGGTCGACGATCCTGCCCAACGAACGCAGCCGCGATCAAAAGGTCATCCGCCCAGTCACCAACGCCTACACCAAAGACGGCGGACTCGCGGTACTCACCGGCAATCTCTCCGCCAATGGCTGCGTGGTGAAGACAGCCGGCGTTGTCCCCGAGATGCTCGCCTTCGAAGGTGAAGCGATCGTGTTCGAGAGTCAGGAAGACGCCTGCGCCGGCATTCTCGGCGGCAAAGTGAAGCCCGGCCACGTCGTCGTCATCCGCTACGAAGGCCCCAAAGGCGGCCCCGGCATGCAGGAAATGCTCACGCCGACCAGCTACATCAAGGGCTCCAGCCTCGGTGGCAAAGTCGCGCTCATCACCGACGGTCGTTTCAGCGGCGGCACCAGCGGGGCATCCATCGGCCACGTCAGTCCCGAAGCCGCGGCTGGTGGACTGATCGCGTTCGTCAAAGACGGCGATCGCATTCGCTACGACATTGGCAAGCGTTCGATCGAACTCTTGGTTCCTGAAGTCGAAATTGCCAAGCGCAAGGTTGGATGGAAGCCATTGATCAAACCGGTGAAGGGTTCATGGCTGAAACGCTATCAGGCGATGGCGACGAGTGCGGATACGGGGGCGGTGCTCAGGATTCCGTAGAGCCAGGTAGGGCGCACCTCAGTGCTGATAGCGCTCTCGCAAGCGCATCAGACCGATTTGCCACATGCGTACATGATCACAACGGGAACTAGGACTATCATTACAGGCACAAGTCCCCCATTCCCTATTCCCATCGCTGAGGCCATTTCCATCTTATGGCTGGTGATTCTCCCGAAAGCCATCAACCCAATAATATAGAAAATGGGCAACGAGATCACTGGATAGAACACAGTGCGGCCGACTAGGGAAACCAACATAGCGATACCCAAACCAATTAAGGCAATGGCGACCAACGACGTAATCCCGATAAACCACGAATAGTTCGCCATGAACGCCTCATAATTATACTGGAAAGACTGCGCACGAGCGCCACCAGCAAAGAATTTTACCGAAATTAAATTGTAGCAGATGCAAATGGTCGCCGATAGAATCAGCAAAATTGCTGCTGTCGTTATCATGTCGTGGTGGCCAACAAGAAAGCGAAGGGATGCGCACTACTCATCGTGCCAACCTCTCAAACAACAGATCACCAAGCTGGCGACGACCATCAATAACCGCAGTTATCCACACCTCGCGGCCCTGCATCCTGAAGATCATTCTCCACGGCTTGTGAAAGACTTCCAGGTAACTGAGGACGCCGATCTTCCGCAATTCCGGCACCACGCGACCGCGCTCAGGCAAGGTCTGGAGGCTGTCTGCCTTCTCGATGAGCTGAATAATCACCTTCTCCGCATTGATCGGATCAACGAAGAAATCTACAATGGTCGCCGCATCAGCTTCAGCCTCAGGCGTCCATCGGACGACATACCGTGCAGTCACGACGAAGTGGCCTCGGCCTGGGCGCGGACCCGTGCTCGGAGTCGGGCAGCCACATCTTTGGTACTTGAACCACGGTTGGCGGCAATACTGCGCTCAGACTGAATCATCATTTTGAGCAATGCGATGGCGTCCTGCGTGCTCTCATAGGAAGCAACGTCTTGCAGGACGGCTTGCGGCTTGCCGTTACTCACGACAAGGATCGGGCGATGACTCTCACGCATACTACGCAGCACGGCTGGCATCGTCGCTTTGAGGGCACTGATCGATTGAACATCCATGGGCAACCTCGATGACTGGATTCTGTCCGAATTCGGTCCCTGGCCAAGTAATAAATTCAGGATGAATCGAGGCTGGTCGCGGGCGTCCCTGTGAACGCCGAGTTGTATTCCGCATGCGAAGAGCCGAGTGCAACTCGGCGATCCCAGGGGCCGAGAATGCTTCCCGAGCCCGGCTGGAGCCTGGCGTTCCCAGTGGCGCGTTGCCACGCCCACTTCGTCACTACGCTGCGCGCCCTGGAGTAACCGATGGCCGACCCCCTCGCTGATCTTGTCACCATGTCCCGCACGCTGGGCGAACCGGCGCACGACCTCGTCATTTTGGGTGAGGGCAATACCTCGATCAGGGCAGACAACGACACGTTCTGGGTCAAGGCATCGGGATCGCAGCTCTCGACCATCCAGCCGGACAACTTTGCGCGCATGCGCTTCGACCGCGTGCTGGCGATGCTGGAGAAAGAGTCGTACAGCGAAGCCGAGTTAAATGCCGCCTACGAAGGTGCGAAAGCCACACCGGGCGATCCGCGCCGACCATCGGTCGAGACCGTGTTCCACGCCGCGTGCTTGGCGATTCCCGGCGTCAACGCCGTCGCGCACACGCATGCAACCGCCGTGAACATGCTGACGGTCAGCAAAGGCTACCCGCAGGTGCTGCAGGGCCGGTTGTTTCCCGATGAGGCGGTGGTTCTGGGCCTGCACTCGGCGTTTGTGCCGTACATTGATCCAGGCGTTGCGCTCGCCCGCGCGATCCGCGATGCGATCGCTGATCACACGAAGCGCCACGGCGGATATCCGCGCGCGATCTACATGCAAAACCACGGCGTTATCGCCCTTGGTCGCAACACGACGGAGGCGGTCAACATTACGCTGATGGCGGCCAAAGCGGCACGTATCCGCTTGGGCGCGCTGGCGGCTGGCGGGCTCAACCTGCTGCCCGATTCAACCGCTCAGCACATCGTCAATCGTCCTGACGAGAAATACCGCGAAGCGCAGTTAGTCGGCCGAAAGCCCTGATATGTCAGTGCCGGTCCTGGGCTTTACCAGCGAGCTCGCCAAAGCGGGCGGCCGTATCGCGCGCGAACATTTCGCGACGGTGAAGGACCAGGACATTTCGATGAAGGGCAGCCGCGATTACGTGTCGCACGTCGATCGCCAAATTGAGGCCGAGTTGGTCCGCCGGATTAAGGCGCGTTTTCCAGATCATCAGATTTTGGGCGAGGAGTCTTCGCCCGGCACGATCACGGCCGAGGAGTTTCAGCCGCACACGCCGCTGTGGATCATCGATCCGATCGACGGCACGACCAATTTTCTCCATGGCATCCCAGTCTTCGCGGTATCGATTGCGCTGGTTGAAAACGGATCGCCACGCTACGCCGCGATCTACGATCCGATCCAGGACGAACTGTTTACCGCTGAACGGAATGCTGGCGTGTGGCTCAACAGCGAGCGGCGCTACTGCTCGTCATGCAACGACATCGGCAAGGCGCTCGTTGCGACGGCCATACCATGCCGTTTCCCGCAGGTTCACGATGATGCCTTCCTGGTCTTCAACCAGGTCCAGCGCGCCTGCGATGACCATCGGCGCAGTGGCTCGGCCGCCCTCGACATGGCCTACGTCGCGGTCGGACGCCTGGATGCCTATTACGAACTGGGGATCTATCCCTGGGATACCGCCGCTGGCGAACTGCTCGTCCGCTGTGGCGGCGGGGTAGCCACCGACCTCACGGGCTCGACTGAGGACCTCATTCGCCGTCGATCAATGGTGTGTGCCGCCACGCAACCCTTGCACACCACCTTACTGAGCATGGCCTCCCCCTTGGCACCCTGGCTGGAGCGCGCACCCTTCGCCTAAACTAGGAGGGGCCAAGATCCTATGGACCTGCGACTCACCACGAGGTATCTCTTAGACCGATGACTGCTGAAAAGCCTCCCCAGATTCCTGGCTACAAAGTTATTTCCCGATTGGGGCAAGGCGGCATGGCCACCGTTTGGCGAGCCGAGCAGACCGCCCTCGGCCGCGAAGTTGCGCTCAAAGTGGTGTCCGCCCACTTGCTTGGCGATCCAGCATCACGCGAACGCTTTCTGCGCGAGGCCAAAGCATGCGCCCGCGTGGTTCACCCGAACGTCATTATCTGCCACGACGCTGGGCAGGTGAATGGCGGATTGTTCATGGCTTTGGAACTCGTCACCGGTGGCGATCTGCGCCAGCTGATCGAGCGTGAAGGCAAAGTCGATCCGTGGAAGGCCATGCACCTGCTGCGCGACTGCCTGCAGGGACTGTCAGCAATCGAGGACGCAGGCCTGGTTCATCGTGATATCAAGCCGGGCAATATCTTCCTTGATGCACGTGGCATTCCTAAACTCGCCGATCTCGGTCTGGCCCGACAAAACAACAACGCCGGCGGAGCAGAGTTGACCATGCCCGGCATGATCGTCGGAACTCCGGCCTACATCGCCCCTGAGCAGGCGCGCGCGATCGCCGATCTCGACATCCGCGCCGATATCTACGCGCTTGGCGCCACCGCCTTCCACCTCGTCACCGGCCGGGCTCCGTACCCGGGCAACGATTCGATGGGTGTACTCATCCAGGTTTTGAACGATCCGGTACCTGAAGCGATCGCGGTCAATCGCGATGTGCCGCCGGAAATCAACGCGCTGCTCCTGTCCTTGATGTCCAAGGATCGCCAAGCGCGGCCGGCCAACGCCCGTGACGCCATCGATTGCGTAAACCGCGTCATTGACGGCGGTAATTCAAAATCGCACTCCGGCAAAGCCGCTGCGCCAGCCACGCAACCTCCACCCATCAGCCAACCAGCAAACACCCGCAGCGCTGCACCAGTGGCAAAACTGCCGCTCTCACCGGGCGGGATGAAAACTGATCAGACGGTGCAACTGGCTGGCAAACCAACTGCTGCCAGTGCTCCGCAGCGTCCGCTCGGCATGCCGATACAAACCGGCAGCGTGTCGTCATCGTTCACGACCAACACGGTCCGTTCAGCTGCGACCGAAACCTCACCGTCCACCAGCAACAAGGACACCAACCGACCGCACAGTGATGCCAAAATCGACTCTGCTCAGCTCACGCTCCTTGCCAAACGCATCATCGTTGATCAGGGCGGCATGCGGGCTGCACTTGCACTCGCCCCAGGGGCCAGTTTCCCACGCTGGATGCTCGAACAAATCATTGCCGCTGCCGGCGTAGTCCACGGCATCGATGAATCATCGATCCTCGCCGCAACCTTCCCCAAGGACATTCCCCGTCGGCTCATCATGGCGCGGGGAACGCTGCCCTCGCCCGGCGTACCGGGACGCAGCGTGCGTAGCGAAGGGATCCCCGCGTTGGATCTCTCGGTCGCCGTACAAGTCAGCGAGGACGCCATGCAAGCCGTGGCATTCACTCGCCCTGGACAACTTGCACGCCGCGAAGATCTCGAACGTGGGGTAAAAACAGCTAATTTGCGCTATGGTCTCGATGCCGAGGCCCTCCGCCGTCTAGTTGACGGTCCGCCATTTGCCGGTGGACGCGTGGTCATCGCCCGCGGTCGGGTCGTTGATCCAGGACGTGGTCCCGGCTTCGTGCTCACTGGAGGAGTCGCGAATACGACGATGGATATGCTCGCTTCCGAAGGGAACCTCCGCAAAGTCGAAACCAATGAGATCGTCGCGTGGTGGGATGAAGGGGTATCCGCACACCACGGCATGGACGTCCTCGGTCGCGAAGCGAAGGCTCCCCCGTTTGATCCTGCCACTCCGGAGAAATGCACCGGCACTGGCACCGAGATCGCGCGTGAAAACGATGGCCGCCTAGCGCTACGTGCGCGGGTTGCAGGCTTTGTGCAACGCCAAGTCGATGGGTGCGTACGCGTGGTCGGCCTCGTCGTGGTCAACGGCGATATGGGTCCGGATCATCCACCGATTGAAACTAACGATGTCGTCATGATTCGTGGGTCGGTCAAGGCCGGCGCCCAAATATGCACATCCAGTGACATTATCATTATGGGCGATCTCGAAAACGCGTTGATAAGTGCTGGTGGGCACGTCGAAATTGCGGGCGCCATCAACGAGGGCGAGCCAATTGCTGCCGCTGGTATGGTGAAAGCTGGTTCAAGCAACTCGCGCACCATCATGGCTGGTTCGGTCCGCATCGATGGCGATGTCCGCGATTGCGACCTCCGCGCCACCGGTGACATTCGTGTCCGAAAGATCGTTGGCGGTGCCATCGTCGCTGGCGGAAATGTCCGCGCCGATGTCGTCGGTGATCATGATGGCACCACGACCATGCTGTGGGCTGGCCATCATCTGACAAATTCCGAGTATGCTCAGCTTGCCAAGTTGGCGGCCGCACGCTGTGACGCTGAACGTGCCGAGATCATGCGTGAACGCAAATTGGTCGAGGCCGAAGTGGCGCGGATCCAAGGCAGCCATAACCGCATCCAAAATTCATCGTATATCAATCAGACTGCAGCGCATCTATTGCAAGAGCGTTTGCGGTTGCTGGAAGACGACGCTGCCCGCGCCCTCGCCGCCGACGAACGCGCACGTCAGGCGCTCGCCGCAACCCAGCAAGATGCCCGCAAAGCCATGGAAAAGGGAGAAAATGCGCTGGCCAGAATTGAAGTTGGCGTGATCGCCAACGCTGGAGCCATTCTGCGGCTAGCGGACGCCGACGCCGAGGCGCTCAAGGAACCCAGACTCAAATTGAAACTGGGCTGTTGATAACCGCCGCAAGTAACTGCTCAAGGTTCATTCGCCAAGGACCGTCAGACTTTTCCTGACGCACCAGACGACGCAGATTGTCGCCATCGTTATAAGAGGTGTTGTCAGTTGACGTTCCCAAACTCAAAATCTGCGAAGTCTTTGGGGTCTCCTCGGTATGTGGACGCTTCCCGTCGCCTACCGATCCTGATAGTACCACGATGGCTACCCTTGAAGCTGTCGTCGCCCACGCCACTGACCTGCGCCACCGACTCCATCAGAAGCCCGAACTGTCTTGGGCCGAACACAACACCGCCGTGTTCGTGCGCGCTGAACTCACCCGCCTCGGCATCTCGTGGACCCCCTGCGCCGATACCGGCTCGATCGCTCGTCTCGCGGCCGGCAAGCACGGCCGCCACATCGCCCTGCGCGCCGACCTCGACGCGCTGCCAGTCAGCGAAACCAGCGGCGTCCCGTGGACCAGTACGATTCCCGGCCACATGCATGCGTGCGGCCACGATGGCCACACCGCGTGTCTCCTCGGCACGGCGGCCTGGTTGAAGGCACATGAGGCTCAGCTCCCCGGTCCGGTAACGTTGCTGTTCCAACCCGCCGAAGAAGGCGGTCACGGCGCGCGCCGCATGGTTGAGGAAGGCTGCCTCAATGGCATCGACGCGGTGTTCGGTTTTCACAATTGGCCTGGCCTGCCCGATGGTCATTGGGCCTGTCCCGACGGCACCATCATGGCATCCAACGGCGAATGGTCGGCGACCATCACCGGACGCGGGACGCATGCGGCATCGCCCCACGACGGCATCGATCCGGTCCTAGCCGGTGCTCATTTCACCGTCATGGCGCAGCAATTAGTCAGTCGCGTCCTGGCACCGCAGGAGGCTGGAGTGGTGTCGGTTACCTGCTTCCATGGCGGCACCGCCAACAACATCATTCCCGACAGCGTTGAGTTACGGGGCACCATTCGTGCCAGTGCTACCACTACCCGCGACATGCTCGCTGCCAGACTTGAACAGATTCTGCACGCTGCATGCGCTGCCGCAGGCGCGAGCGGAACATTCCATTACGAGCCGACCTATCCGGCCACCGTGAACCACCCTAGTGAAGCCACCCGCGCGCGCGCTGCCCTCGATACGATCTATGGCCCAGGCAAAGGCATCACTGCCGGCATTCCGATCATGCCCGCCGAGGATTTCAGCTATTACCTCGAGAAAAAACCCGGCGCGTACATCTTGCTTGGTACTGGACGCGATGGTCGCCGCGAACCCTGCCACAGCCCGCGTTTCGATTTCGATGATCGACTGATTCCGATTGTCGTCAGGTTGTGGGCGAAACTGGCGGGGTTGGAGTGACTGAAATGCCATCGATTAGCCGAACACCGATGGGCCTCCACCTGGAAATTGTAGTATGAGTTCGGCGCTGATCACATGGCCAGCACCAGCGTCTGAAGTCGCATCACCAGACTACACGCTCACGGTCAACGGCACGGCGGTATTCGTCTACCAAGCGTGCGTACGTTCACAGATTCATGAACATCCCGGACTGTGGACGCATACACAAAATTGTGCAGCCGAACGGACTTCCTTCGCCATCTTTGATATGGCTGGTCCGGTTTCGCTCGCCATTCGCCCACAGCGGACATTCACCTCGGCAACGGTGCTACCGTCGCGCGCTGCACTGACACCCGAGGTTTCAGATGGTGCGATCTACGTTCACTTGCTGAAACCGACCCACTTGACCGTGCTGCTCGACGGATCGGATGAAAATCCGCTTCACTTGTTCATAGGCGAACCAGAAATAGATGCACCCAAGCCCGGTGATCCGCAGGTGATTTACTTTGGCCCTGGAGTCCACGAAACGAATGGGATACACGTAAGGAGCGGACAGACTATTTATCTTGCTGGTGGGGCGGTGGTAAAAGCGAAGTTGATGCCTGAGACTAAGCCCGAAGTCAGCGACAAGTGGAAAGTCGATATATACAATGGCGCAGCGCTTGACATTCGTGATGTTCACGATGTCCGCATCGCCGGACGCGGTATCCTTGATGGCACTCTGATTCCACATCCCGGTTGGAATCTGATTCCCATTGAACGCAGTCAACGCGTGAACATTGAAGGCATTGTCCTACGCGATGCACCAAACTGGAATATCAGAATCCTCGAATCCGAGGATGTGACTGTGAAAAACGTACGAATCGTCAGCGGCCGACTGAATAGCGATGGAATCAACAGCGTCAGTTCCCGCCGCGTTTCCATCCGTGGTTGTTTTGTGCGTAATCTGGATGACGGAATCGTCGCCAAGGCGACGGTCCAGAACTCTCCATGTGAAGACATCCTAGTCGAAGATTGCCAACTGTGGAGCGATTGGGGATACGCAACCGGCGTCACCTATGAAACACGCTCTCCGGTACGACGCGTGCGCTTCGAACGCTGTGACATCCTGTTTGTTCGGCACTGGTGCATGGGAGTCTATGTGTCAGATGGATCCACGGTCAGCGACGTCCTTTTTCATGATATCCGCGTTGCTAATGTCGCGTCGTATATCAGTTGCGGAGGATCCTATATCCAAGCTCTGATCAAACGCCCACCGATTCTCATGCGACTGGGAATCGCAAGCGATGTATGGGCCAACGATACGGAACGTGGACAGATCCGGCATGTTGTGTTTCACGATGTGACCGTCGACGGCACCAGCCTGCCACCGTCCGAGTTTTTCGGACACGATGCTGAGCATACGGTTGATGGCGTCCTGCTTCGACATATTCAACTCAATGGCCGCCCCCCTGTGATTGACTCACAAGGATTGCGCCTCACGACCAATGCGTTCGTGCACAACGTGACGATACAACCGTAACTAAATCCTATGAAACAGTTTTTCATCCAGCGTTCACCATCCATCTGTGGACCCTCAACCATGTGCGCCTATCCGTGAGGCGGCCAACGATCGCCGCAGCGACGTCAGACCAATGGCTGCCACAAGTCATCTCCAGTTATTGTTTACTGACTCCGCGTGGCAGTGCGTTTGACGATCACGTGCATGCCTTTGATGAAATCTGTTTGGTAGCGAACCATCCATCCTGGATCCGCCATGCTGGTCGTGAACGCCTTGTCAAACCCGGCACGGTTTTTCTCCATCGTCGCGGTGAGCATCATGGATACCGCAATGAACTAGGTCAGGAACCGCACCTTTGGCTCATACATTTCCTGCCCGACGAGGCACTCTACCGCGAGTTCCCCAACCTGGCGAGCGACGATCCCGAACGACGCGTCTGGCAATTATCCCGTGAGCAACAGGCTGGATATCAGGGACTTTTTGTACGCCTGCAGGCGGAGTTAGCCCTGCATCGTCCGGGCGCCCAAGCCGCAGCCTCAGCTTGGCTACGCTTGCTGCTCATCTCAGCAGCGCGCTGGGATGAACCGCTTGCAGCGATTGCCTCGATGCCGTCGCAAGATCCGCAATTGATGAGCTTATGGGAAGTCATTCACGACCACATTGACCGTCCGGTCGATTTCACGAGCGCGCTCAAGCGTCGGGTTACCAACTACGACTCGCTGCGCCATCGCTTCCGCAAGGTGTATGGCGTATCGCCTCGTGATTTCGTTCTGCGTTTGCGCATGGATCGCGCAAAACATCTGCTGCTTGAAAGTGATATGTCGGTTACCGCCGTCGCCAAAGCACTTGGATATGGTCGCATCCATGAGTTTATCCGGGTTTTTCGCTCCCGCGTAGGCCGGACGCCCACGGCTTTCCGTGCGAGTCCTGATCGCATCTAGATCGCACGTCGGAGCAGTCCGAACAGTTGAATACATTTGCCGACCCCCCATTTCCATTCCTGCGACAGACATTTCCAACTCAGTGCATTGACGGGGGGTCGAAGTGCTTAGGGTGGACTTCAACGGTCAGACTTCAGGTTTTACGAGCAGTCACCACACCAGTCAGGTTAGGAACCCCCATGCTCTCACTGTCCTCACGCCGTTGCTCAGGATTTCTTTCGCTGGCTGTGTTTTCCGGACTGGTTTACGCCGGTGATGCGTCGCAGGTTCCACTCACCAGTTATAAGTGCGGGATCAGTCTCGAGGTCCTCGGAAACCCTGGGGTCGATTACGCCTGTGAACGTTTTTACCATGACCCCCTCATTGATGATCACGGTGTTGTCTACGTGCGCTCCACGAGTCGCCTCAACTTCAAACACAACGAACGAAACGTGTTGAACAACAGTTACTCCGGCCTGGGCGTTGTCATTGGAGCTGACGGAGCCAACGACAAACCCGGAGACAAAGGCGTGATCCGGTTCAAACCCGACATGGACTGGAATTGGCGTTTTTCCTGGTCCAACGGCTATATCAGCATGAGTGAATCCCTACCTGAGGACAAACGATTCCCACGTTTTGATAAGCCACTCTCCTTTGCGGAGCTGACCTACTTTGACGGAAGTCGCGTACTCGGAGCGGTGGGGCCGTCACAATCGCTCGCCACGCCGCCAACGGTACGGACGGATGACTTTTATTGGCGTGGATTCCGCGACGAATGCGGCGACGAATGGCATATCATCACGGTTGGTGACGACGATCAGTTCGTACCTGATCGTGCGAAGATCATCAAGTATGGCCTGTATGATGCCTGGAGCTCGGATGGTCGCGTCTGGCTCTTTGTGGTGGATCCCAAAACACCGGCGATCAGTTTCCTGGCTGGTGATAAGGCCCAGTACTACACCACGCCGGCAAAAACCTATTTTGTGCCGAAGATCCATCAGCAAACGACGTATCTGAGCGCCGGCGTTTCGATCGCGCTGACAAATCTCACCGATCCACAGCAAGCAATGCAATGGCGTATTGACGAGATGCACCACGACACTTGGAAAGCCTACGAATCACCAGTGCTGGTTGATGGGCTGGGATTGACGGCAAATACGCGCTATACCCTGCGCTGTCGAGTCGGTCCCCACGGGGTCGAACGAGTACGCATCCTCCATTTTGCGCCGGCTTATCCCAGCGATGCGGAACCACACCCATCAGCGGTGCTCTTTAAAGACGAGGCCATGCTTGCGCGCATCCGTAACAATATTGCGACCAGCGTACCGCATAAAAAAGCCTACGCGCAACTATTTTCTGCATTCAGTGGTGGCCATGGGAGCTATGCACAACCACTCATGCAGGGCGTGCGTTGCGTCGGCGGAGCAGCGTCGGCAAATGCGTTTCCGGTATTCATCGCCGGCATCGGCAAACATCCGCTCCAGGAGAAAATGGCCCGCGACAACATCCTCGACACGTGCCTGGCCTTGGATCCGATTGGAACTGAGCGCAATCATTGTCTCGCCAATCCGTGCCGCGAGCGAGTCTACCATGGCTATTATTACGCCGGCAAAATATTGGACGTCGCCTTAGCCTACGACCTCCTTATTCGCACCATGCGATCACCCGCATCACCGCATGGATTTAGCGCCATCGAAGATCTCAAAATTCGCGATTCCCTTGGCAGCTATGCGCTGGAGACCATGCAGATCCAAAACAACGGTTGTTTCCCCGACAACGATGTCGGCTGGCCAGACATTGCGCCCAGCAACAAACCTGCGGGCATGTGGGACACAGCGCAGTTCCTCGGACTGCAGCTCATCGCCATGATCATGCCGACCTACGACAGCGTGTGTTATGGTACTTCGGGAGCCGACGGAAAAACCAAGCCGACCCACCCATTCACCCCCTACTGGAAGACGCCAGTAGCCTGGTTCGAAGGCAGCGCGAGTCGCGCTCATATGAATGGTCCTTATTCGGGGCTGATCACTGACGAGGCAACGCCCAAGTGGCGATCACGTCACGGCTATTTCGGTGGGATGATGATGGGCTGGCTGTACGCCATTCAGGCCAACGCCCGCATGAACTTTGATGGCCAGCGCTTTCCGCATGTTGAACGCGCCTTCATGCTCGCAGCCCAGGGGGAACTGCCGGTCACAACGGTCCAGAGCGCCAGTGATTCCAATAAACTTGCCTACTGGAGCTGCTTGATGATGAACGAACATTTTCCAGACATCGCCAAACTCAGTGCGCGGCAATTCGCCGAGAATCCAGATCTGGGCAAGGGCAATATCGCTGACCGATCACGCGAGTTTTCCATCTGGGCTCACAGTATATTGAGCCTGTGTTACGACCGCCCAGATTGGGAGACGGTGAACAAAAAGCCCGTCAGTCCGTCACCCTAAATGCCACGGTCCGGATTGCTCCGTCTAGGATTACCCCTGTTTCTTACTTCCGATTGCGTTCAAACGCTGCGACCATGCCTTCCTGAGCTGGCGTTTCGACCGCACGTGGACCACGAGCGCTGCGAACCGTATCGATCGCACGTCGTGCTGTATCACCACGATGAACCAGCAGACACGCCGCAATGGTGCCCGCCCGGCCAAGGCCACCAAAACAATGGACGACCGTCGTCTTCCCCTCACGCATGCCCTGATCAAGCCAAGCAACCAAGGCACCAGCCTCCGCGACCGATGGCGGTGCCTGGTCAAGCAGCGGTTCCTGTCGGAAGGTGAAACCGCGGGCTGCGGCCGTTGCTTGAAGATCAGCGACTCCGGCCCAGGCCAATTCCTCGTTCGACAACAGGCAGAGAATCCGATCGACGCCGAGCTCGCGCAAACGCTGCAGATCGTCGTCGAGCTTGCGGCCACGATCACGGCGGCCTGGGCAGAGCGTGATGCCAACCCGACCCGGTCCTGACCCTGGCAACCAATCGACGCGCAAACGCCGATCGGCCTGCATGGTCCGCTGAATGTCTTTGGCATGTCCACCAGCAGCAGCGAGTGCCCAGCGCTTTTGACCGAGGCTCGATTCATCAAACGACAGCGTGTGCACAGCATAACGCATCAACGCGATCGACATTTGCAGTGGATGGCGATCGTCTTTACACAGTCGTGCGACCTGAGCGCGCAGCACGCGCAGTAGATCCCAGGCGCGGATCAATTCGGGACGCGTCAGCCCAGGACAACGCTCAGGCAATGGAGCGCGCAGATCACCAACCGCGCGCAATGCCGTGGTTATCGCGAGCGCCTCGGCCAACGCAGCGTCATCGGCAATGGGCGTGAAGATGTAGAGCAGGTCGTTTTCCAGTTTTGCCAGATCCTTGAGCACATGGCCCGGTCCAGCATGGAACCAATCGATCACCCACACATTGTCGCGCGCGTCGATCATCACGTTCGCACCGTTGAGATCGCCATGCACCGTGCAGACGTAACGGAACTCGCCGAACTCCGGCGGCATGGTTGCCAAGAAATCCTGGTAAAACAGCGACGGATCTGGCACCCGGTAACCACCAGGGAATTCTAAGCGGCCATCAGCCGCCCGTGGTAAGCCAAGCGCGTCAACCCGAGCGCGCACTGATGTCGCCCACTTGGCGGCAAATCCGTAATGTTCCAGCAGTGGCAAGCGTTCGTAGCGCGTCGCGGCCAAGAATGGCCCAAGGATTTCCTCAAACACGTCGCGAAGGACTCGTTCAACCTCGGCAACCGGCGCTCCGCCTTCGATCAGCGACTTGAGTGATCGTACCGGACCTGCACCCATGCTGGCGAACGAATACTTGATGCCCGCACGCGCGTGGAGATCGACAAATCCGCGCACCGTAGGCGCACGATTGCCGAGGACTTCCTCCACACGCTCGAACGCCACCCGTTCCTTGGCGATCAGCCCGCTTGGACCAAGCTTGATCACCGACGGGGCCTGACGCTGTCCAAGCGGATCGGTAGCGATGGCACGAAACACCAAAGCCCCGGAAAAACCACCGCCAAGCGGCTCCAACTCAACATGACTGCTATCGCGATACAGCCACGCCACGATGTCGCGATCCGCCTCCTGCAGTTGAGTCCCCGACCCAACGACGACGGCCTGATGGCCGAATGGCAGCGACATCGGCGGTAAAACCGGTGGATTCCCTGGTGCCAACCAGGTTTGAAAATCACCAAGCGACGCGAACACCGACACGCCAAGAATGCGTTCAAGCTGCTCTAATGCATTGAAGTGCTGCCCACGTGAAGCGCTCGCGGTCAGCGAACTGCAGGTTGCCAACTCGTCGATCCCAAATCGTGTCTTCAAGTCGTAGAGCAGAAAACTGACCTTCGCCTCAGTCCATACCCCGACAACGCCGACGCGCAGTCGTCCGTGTTGTTGGCGAAGGGCAGTCAACACCGGACCAAGCGTGGTACCCTCGACATCGTTGAGAATCAGTGAATCGACAATGGTCTCTCCTGGTTTCGCCGCACCGAAAACAAATCCGGCCCCAGCAGAATCACGAACACAATGCTCGCCGAATCGCTGCAGATGCTCACGCTGACGCGGATCACTTGGGTCGTGCCAGTCGCGAATGTGAATGACGGCAAGCTGATCCGCGGAAACCGTCCGCGACCAACCCATCAACTGCGCCACCGGACCAGCCGTAGGATCGACGCCAAGTAGACGCTGCGCTTCGCTGTGACCGACATGCAAGCGATTCGGCAACGGATCCAAAGCGCGAACAGGGGCAACGAAGTCGTGCTGCAAACACTGGGTAATCAGCACGGATATGGTCATTGTAGAATACTCGGCTGGAGTGAAGCGGATAGACTGGCCGCAGCATCATGTTCTTGAGTGCGACCTCAAGGAGCGGCGTGGCGTTCCCAAGATTCAACACCACCGGCGCGACGCTTGAATAACGGATGGCATTGCGGCTTGGCTAGCGTGCGCCACTTCTTGTGGATCGCCGGATTCCGCACTGCGAGTTTGGCAAGCAGGTGACGCCATTCGTAGGCAACCTGTCCTGACCGGACCGCGATCGTCCCTGGGAGGGTCGAGCGCCTGCTCGACCTGTCTCGCTTGGTTCGTTTCGCATGGTCGAGCTGGCGCTCGATCCTCCCAGGTTTGATCTTACTGCCATCAAACGCGTATCCACGTCGCGTCGCCTCGGCATGCACTTCACGAAGATAGCTGGCAATGGCCGAGGTCGGCGATGCCTGGGCGTAAAACCGATCAAGCTGCGGATGGTGGCGATAACCCTTGGTCTCACCACGCAGAACCGCCTGCGCCAACAAGGCCTCGCGCCATAGCGCGACGAGACCCTGGGGATCAAGATACCGGGGATGGAGGGACCACAGGCGCATAGAGGTACACGATGAGCAGCGGCGCGACGAGCTAGTCGTGCGTCAGCGGCTTCTTGGTAAACAGGTAGTCCTTCAGCTCTTTGGAAAAGCGCTGATCCTTACGGCGGATCCACTCCAGCACCATTGAGGCGTGCTCCTTCTCCTCATCACGATTGTGTTCAAGTATCGCTTTCAGCTCTGGATCTTTGCATGCGTCCGCACGCTGATTGTACCAATCAACGGCTTCGAGTTCTTCCATCAACGACACGATGGCCCGATGCATATCGCGGGTGGCATCTGACAATTCGCCGACCGGCTCATGGTAACCGACGCTGGACATGGAATCCTCCTGGAGTTGAGACCGTCATGACGCGAATTAGTCATCACACAATGGGCGGGACACCGTCGTCTGACGTACTATTGGAAGCAGCGCCATGTGCCGTCAACGAAATCGACTGCGAACGACGACGCATGCGATAATACACGATCACCCCGCCAATAAACACGAGCACGCAACTCACTTTGAGCACGAGCAGCCAGATCGGTCGCCACCACGCGCCGGTATCCATCTCGATGACGTCCGAGATACTGAAAGCAATGAACGCCAATGCCATAATCCCTGCCAATCGACGCATGCGACCGGTGGCAATCACAGCACGAACAACGAACACCACAGCGAAACAAGCCCAGAGGACGGCTTCGCAGGCGTTGAAGAGACGGGCGAATTCACTCATGAACATGCCCTGCGCAGCCAGTTACCCCTTCGCCCTCAGCCACCGTGCCAACGCCCCATGCCGCGGTGCAGCGAGTAGCGACACGGTGAAGAACGCGCCGAGCACGCTGACCACGCTTGGCCCGGGCGGCCAGCCGGCGTGCCAGCTGAGCAGGATGCCGAACACGGAGCCAGCGAGGGCGAGCGCCACCGAGAGCGCCAGCATGCGGCCCCAACGTTCGCACCAGAGATAGGCCGACGCAGCAGGGAGCAGGAACAAACCCAACGACAACACCGCACCGACAACGTGCAGCGCGGCAAGCAGGGTCAGCGCGACCAACGCTAACAACACCAACGAAACGACGCCGGGATGACCGCCAGAGGCGCGTTGGAAACTTGGATCGAAGCAGACGAGCAGAATCGGACGCCAGCCAATCGCGAAGGCGCTGACCACCACCACGCTGGTGATCGCGGCGACGAGCAGAGCCGGGCGCCCGATCGCGAGCAGGTTGCCGAACAAGATGTGCAACAGATCAAGCTGCGATCCGGCTTGCGAGATCAGGATCACACCAGCGGCAGAACAGACGGCGAAAACGGCCGCAAACGCAGCGTCCTCCTTGAGGCGGGTAACCCGCGAGGCGAGGCCAGCGACCAGGGCGGCGATCACTCCGGCGATGAATCCACCCAGCAACAGACCACCGACGCCAACGCCAGCGACCAACCAAGCAACTCCGACACCGGGCAGCACCGCGTGGCCAAGTGCATCGCCAAGGAGCGACAGCCGACGAACCAGCAGCACGCAGCCGAGCATTCCCGCTGCGACCGCGACGAGGGCGCAGGCCACCAGCGCGCGCAGCACGATGGGATTCGACAACGGTTCGGTGATGCCGTTCAGGACGTCAACCATGAGCATGTAACGTGTGCAAGACGCTGCCCAGGGCGCGTTCACCGAAGGCGGCGCGCAGGTTGGCTTCGGACAAGACGTCAGCGGTTGGACCGGCGGCGATCAACTTGCGATTCAGCAAAATACTGTGCGGGATATGGGCGCGAACGAGAGCGAGGTCATGCGCGACCACCGCGATGATGCGACCGCGCCGCGCCGCCGTGTCCAAGGCATGGAGCAGATCTTCGGCCGCCGCCGGATCGAGTCCCGCCAACGGCTCATCCAGGAACAAGATGTCGGCGCCACTCGCCAGCGCGCGCGCGATCAGCACGCGCTGCTGCTGTCCGCCGGACAAGCGGGCAATGCCGCGCGTTTGCAAATCAGCCAGACTCATTTCGCTGATCGCCGATTCAACTGCAGCGCGGTCGTTGGCGGAAAAACCCCGCCACCAGCCGCAACTGCGCGTGCGACCTTGCTCGACGACATCGCGCACGGTGAGCGGAAAATCCCAGTCAATGGCAGCGCGCTGCGGGAGGTAACTGATGCGATCGCCGGCCGCAGTCAGGGGATGACCGGCAAAGGTGACTGTGCCACGTTGCACCGGCAACCAGCCGAGGATACCCATCAACATCGTCGTCTTGCCCGCACCGTTGGGTCCGAGGATTGCGGTCAGCGCGCCACCGCGCAGTTCGCAACTCACCCCATCGACTGCGGGCGTGCCGTTGCGCAACACGGTCAGATCGTGAATGGAAATACCGGCGACCGGACGCGGTCCAGAGGCACCACCGACCCAGGCGTGATCGTGCCCGCACTCGCTGCCGCCGTGGCTGTGGCCGCTCACGGCAACGAACCCTGGACGCTGACCGTACCTTCGCCCCACGCCACGATGGCGCGGGAACCAATGTGCAGACGCAACGCACCTGGCGACAGATCGGCCGCATCGGCGCGCTCGGCTTGCACCAATACTTCGCGACCGCTTATCGAGCCGCTCCACGTCGTCGCGGTTGCAGATCCAGACACTGGACGCCCGTCCACAAGCACGGCCCAACGAGCAACCGGATAGGTTGATTCAACCCGCACCGCGACCGCAGTGGCATCAGCAACCTGCGCGGTGGGTGTTGGCAATGGTGACGCAGACGACTCCATGGCCGAGACCACACACACCACGACCGCCGCGTAAACGAACGCAACGACGAGTCGCCGCCAGCCGGGCGCTGAATAAACGGCGGTCATGGGTGGGACTTGATGCGCAGGTAGCCGAGTTCCTCGGTCTCGCTCATCACGTCCAATTCATGGCCTTTCACGGGGAATCCTCCGGGCCGGGAGCATGCCGCCCCGAGGCCGACTGGCAACGCGGGAGGACGCTATGCTATGCCCTGGGCCCGGCGGGGGGGCGGGGGGGGCCGCGCGGGGGGGGGGGGGGCGGGGGGGGGGCGGGGGGGCGGGGGGGGGGGCGGGGGGGGG
>CAZZAM010000038.1:0-37824 GCA_964652775.1 uncultured candidatus Brocadiaceae bacterium
CGATCTCCGCGGCCTCTGCGCCTCTGCGGTTGCCTTGGAGTTTTTCCCAACGCCAGCTTTAGAATGAGTCCTCGCGCCGCTCGTTCCGGATTCGTGCTGATTGAATTGGTCGGCTGCGTAATCTGTTTAGCAATGTTCACCACCATGTCGGTGATGGCTTTCAGCGGTATTCGTCAACGCCAGCAGGTTGAAGTATCCTCGGCCCGTCTTGAAGAAGCGCAGAATCTGCTCGCCCGCTGGCGCGCTGGTGAAACCCTTGTGGCACCTGATTGGCAGATCACCGTTCAGCCAGCCACTAGCGGCAGCGAGATCCTCATCCTGCGGCGACCAGGCCTACGTCTTGCCACGATTCGTCCAGCACCAGGAGGTGCGCGATGAACCACCGTCGCGGCACAACGCTGATCGAAATCGGGGCCATGCTGCTGATTGCATCGATTGCTTTCAGCGGGGCATTTGCCGTGCTAACGCGTCTCCAACACGTGGCCTCTGATGATCATCCAGATGGTACTCGTGCTGAGCAGGCCTGCGCTCTCCTCCGTCGTGATCTCAGCGCTGGCACGGTCCGCCGAGAAGGAGCGAACCTCCACATCGCAATCAAGAACAGCGACATCATGTGGAGCAGCAACGCCGGCGAACTGTTGCGCAATGATCGGATCCTGCTTCACGCTGCCACATTCACTGTCGTCGAAGCTGACGGTCGTCTGACCGTCACCATCACTCCCACCGGCCTGCCGCCACGGCGGATTGAGGTGCAGCGATGAATCGACGCGGATTTGCCCTGCTCACGTTGCTGTTGGCGGCTGGCTCAGCCAGTGTGCTGACCTTCGCCATCCTCGCCGCGGTAGCGCAGCGCGCTCATCAAGCACAGTTGCATCAGGCCCGCACGCAGGGACGCGAATGGTGCCTCGGCGCTCGCTCACTCGCTCCCGGAACCGTGATCGTTTCTGAACATTGGCGGATGGAAATCGACACATCGGGGAACGTGCTGGCGAGCGGCCCTCAGGGAATCTATCGCATGGCTGTCAATGGTGATGAAAGCTGGAATAGATCACCATGATCGAAGAACTCCTGCGCGTCATCGCCCTTGCTGCGACGGAACATCGACCGTTACCACCTGCACTGCGCGAATTGGGTCATCCATTGGCGTTGCACGTGGCCGATCGTCTTGATCAGGGAGAGTCGTTGCCGGCGGCGATGTCTGGAGCAGTCGATCCCGTGCTCGCTGACCTGCTGGCAGGGCCACGCCCCAGCACGGCGGAAGCAGCTCTGCTGGTCGCGGAATGGTTACGCATGCGCCAAGCCGATCGCCTGGCCGCCATCACTCGGGTAACCCATCCACTGTGTGGACTCGTCGTCGTCACTGCGGCCACGCTGTTGGTCGCCTGGTTCGGGCCCGCACCACATGCAGGCTGGCTCGCCGCTGCCGGAGTGCTGCTGTCCGGATCGGTGCTGCTCGTGTGCGCAGGTTTGTCCGCTGCCAACCACCGCCTACCCAACTTGGCTGCCGGCGGCGTGCATGCCCGTCTTGCCGCATGCTATGAACGCGCTGCGCTGGTCGCGCGTTGGCGATTGCCAGAAGAGCGACTCGTTCCATTACTGGGTGAGGACCTGACGCGACTCGCACCGGTGCTCGCAGATCCTGGAGCAGAAGACCATTGCCGTCGTTTGGCAGTTTATCACCGAAACGCCGAACAACGCGCACGTCAGCGACTCTGGTGGCTCGTGATGGCACTCGGCTATCTGGCTGGTGGCTGTCTGCTCCTCGCTGCTGCCGTTCCCATGGTTGCATGGTGGAGCAAAACCATGGTCGGTTTCGGCTAAAACCATCCTGCCCCTAGATTGCTGGGTTGAAAAATCTCAAGGCAACCGCAGAGGCGCAGAGGCCGCTGAGATCGCAGAGGAGAGCGACATACGATAATCACCCTGCGGGTGATCGATACCGTGTACAGCCGCTGCTTCCAATCCCAATCCTCAGCGACCTCCGCGGCCTCTGCGCCTCCGCGGTTGCCTTGAGCTGCGCTCAAGATGTACACCACTTAGCGCTTGAGTCGGCCTCGGTAGTCGCTGCGAATGTCCCAAATACTGCGGTAATCCGCATTCGCCACTTTGCGTAACTCCACCTGCAGAGCTTGCTCGGTAAATAGTAATTTGGCCAATACAGCAGCGTCCCAATAGACCATGCCAATCCGCTTTTCACATACGCCTTCGCTGGCGAATAATCGTTTCTTGTTTTCCGAATATGGAATCCAACGGTCAGGAGCATGGGGTTCCATGTATTGTCCAAACCAATCCAATCCTGCATCAACATGGGTCTCGCGGAAATCGCAGCCCAAAAAACTTGAAACAACCCGCATCTCACCATTCGCGAGATTGATCTCCGTGGTTTCGTTGCATACCCGCGCACAGACCAAGATGACAAGACCAAGTGTCAACATGGATGCGAAGGTGGAGATGATGACTTTGTCTATGCGCAGATGACACCAATCAATACTGGTCGCAGGGTGTCACGCAACTGCATTACTCCCCCAGGTGGGTCTTACTCACTCTTGCTCTTCGGCTCTTTCTTCGGCGTCGTTGCCTTGTCCGGTCCGAGCATTGCGGCTTCTTCACCGTGGTCTTTCTTCCAACCATCTGTCGGGGCGGTGCTGACTGAGCGGTGCTGCTGCCATGCGGTCTTCACCCAGTTCTCACCAGCATAACCCTGGTGGCACCAGGACTTGCTTGGGTCGATCATGTTCTTGTCGCCGTTGAAGCTGTGTATCACCTTGCGGAACTCGGCGTCGTCCTCGGTCATCCAGCGATCGACGTAGTCGAGGAACGCGTCGTGGGCCCAGGCTTTCTCCAATCCAAGCAGGCGCAGGGCAAGCCCCTGAGCGACCCAGCAGACACTCGTGTTGGAGCGGCGGTACGCTTCGCTTTGAAAATTCTTTTGCTCGTTCTGATCCCACTGCGACGGATGCAGATGCTCGTACGGACCCCACTTTTCCCGTGGCGGCTTGCCGTCGCTGTGCACGCCTGAATGACCGGCAAACACCACGGTCGCCCCGGTCCAGCTCACGCCATACCGGGTCTGGTTGTCCTCGCCGAACTCACAGCGTGGAAACGCCGTCGATGGCGAGGTCATCGCGGCATCGCCGAGCAGATGACCGGCCACGACGACCATGATCTTGCGTCCGCTACCGTGACCGCCCCAGCACTCCCAGCCGGGATGGCCATTCTTCACCATGCTCCAGTAGTCGATGCCGACCTGCGCGACATTGATAAGCAGCGGCTCCTTCTGTTCTGGCGTGTAGTCGAGGCAGAGCAGCAGGGCCGCGTTTCCGGCAGCCTGTCCGACCCATTGGCCATAATGCGGCATGTTCTCCATCGGCTGGTCGAAACCAAAGAATCCCAGGTTCAACCAGGGTCGCTGAAACACGGCGGCGAACGCCACCGGATCGGGGGCCGCGTCCACCTGCGCCAATTTCGGCAAGAGATCGCGACGCAGATTGCGCGCCAGATACGTCACCCCCTCGCGATCGCAGTATCCGGGCCGGAAGGCATCCACGGGCTGCGGAGCACCGACACAGGTCAACACGGCGGCGACTTTGATCGGACAGTTGTCATGATGATCGCGCAGGCCACTGCTGTGATACACGAATTTTGACTGCTCTTTCAGACCGAGGCTGATCGTGGAAACCAGCGCGTCCTTAGGCTGCATGGTTAATGGAAATACCGCCAATCCATCAGCTGCGTAATAATTGCGAATCCCGCTATCGAACGCCATCTGCGGCTTGGCCGGAGGATTCAGCATCGAGCCATGACGCACCAGTTTATCTTTGCGCGACTGTTCACGACCGTCAGCCTCTTCTGGTGGCACCGCTGGACTCAGGCGGGTTGCTGGGTCGATCGCCACCACCGTGACTGGCCCGACAACATACCAATCGCCATTGACGAACTGGCCGACGCGCGCCGGCTTGTCGAAGGTCCAGGTGATCCCGTACTGCGTCACCGACGCCTGCAGTGCGAGCGTTTCGAGCAGCGGCGGCGCGGGCGCGTTGGCCTGGGTGTAGATGATTGGTCGTGGCGGTTCGGCAACGGACTCAGCCGCGCCAGCGCATGCCGCAAGCAGTGTGATGACACCAAGCACAGAGAATCGCATAGATACTCCTGGGTTACGACCACGATGAGGTTGGTCTGAAACGGTGGCCAGGGCGCACGGAGCTGCAAGCCGCACGCCTGCCTATCCATGCCACCTGGTGAGTCGGGCACCCCCGAAAATCCGACCCGCATTCTCGACTACACGTTCCCGACCCACCCATATGGTGCCCCCGCCCACCTAGTTCGGGTGGCCCCTCACGAGACCACGATGACCACCGTTGCCATCACCCATCCCACCACCGATCACGCGCGCTACTTCACCGATGAAGACGTGGCCAGACTACGCCAAGCGGCCACGGTGAGCGTACTTGGCGATCTTGATACGGCGGGCAAGACCGCCGCCCTGGGGTCGGCGGAGATCTTGCTCGGTTCATGGGGAATGCCAAAAATCGACGCTGCGTTTCTGGCCACGGCGCCGCGCTTGCGCGCTGTCTGTTACGCCGCCGGTTCAGTAAAAGGGTTCGTCACTCCAGAATGCTACGCGCGCGGCGTGCTGATCACGACGGCGATGCAGGCCAACGCCGTGCCGGTGGCCGAGACGACCGCTGCGCTGATCACGCTCGCCAACAAGAACTGGTTCCACGCGTTCACCCGTTTGAAGGCCGAGCGGAAATGGATCAAACTGCCCGATCATCCGGGCAACTACCGTACCCGCGTTGGGCTGATTGGCTTCGGTGCCATCGGCCGTCTGGTCGCTGATAAATTGCGCGGCATGGATCTGCTGATTGAGGTCTGTGATCCCTACGCCAAAGACGAGGTGTTGGCCGCACATGGCTGCCAACGTCAGAATGATCTCGTGCAGCTCGCTCGCGATTGCCACGTGATCAGCCTGCATGCGCCAAACATTCCGCAGACACGGCACATGCTCTCGACGCCATTCTTCCAGGCCATGCGCGATGGCGCGTGCTTCATCAACACGGCGCGCGGTGCGTTGGTCGATGAAGCCGCGCTGATCAGCGAATTGCAGACTGGCCGCATCACTGCCCATCTCGACGTGACCGATCCCGAACCACCGGTGCCCGATAGTCCGTTCTGGTCGCTGCCCAACGTCTGGTTGACGCCACATCTCGCTGGCAGCAGTAGCGGAGAGATCCGCCGCATGGGCAACTTGGCAATCAACGAATGTCTGCGCGTTATCCAAGGCAAGCCGCCACAATACCCAGTGACTGAGGCGATGCTCGCCACGATGGCGTAGCGTCCGGCTGTGTCAGTGCGACCGGCCAGCACATACAAACGCGTCTGTTCTTTATCGGCGCCTTCCCTGTACTTCGCGGCAACTCTCGCCCGGAGGTACTGTGCTATCATTGACCAGGATCATGCGTCCCACAGCCATCGTCACCGCACTGTTGCTGGCTAGTTCAGCCGCAGCCGCCGATTGGGCGGAAGTACAGCGGTTGAAAGCCAAGTATCTCGGCATGGCCGCTCAACATGCGATGGAGCAACAGCGCACGGCGGCCGCCCCACCGATTGCGATTCCCTTCCCGGATAAGTTCGCAATCGATGGTGGCATCAAGCTGACTGGTAATTCCGCTACAGAATTGTCACTGACGGTGACCGCCGCCCCCAAACGCTGGAGGGTTCCCCTCACCGAGGTGATCCAGATCGCCTTGGCAAAACCGATGGATCTGGTGTCGCTCCACAGCGGATTGGCATTCACGATAAAGACCACTGATGACACCTCACCTGAGGTGCGTATCGGCTGTCGCCTGCTGGGAACCAACGGAAAAATCACCGAGATTGAGCCAATGGTGCCGGTCCGTGACGTGTTTGGCTCGAACCTACACGAGATCTATCTCGACTGGTCATTCCTCAATTACGCGAACGCCGAGGATGCCTTTGCTGTTCTCACCTCGGTCAAGGCCATCGAGATCACCTTCGGATCAACTCAACGTGCCCCTAAGCGCGAAGCCAGCAGCGCAGCGCAAACCGCGACGTTTACCCTGTCGAATCTCCGCCTCGTCGACTACCTCACCGGATCCTACGATCCGAGTCGCATGTGGCTGGAACTTGATGCCAAGGCCGACCGCTGGGTACCTGGGACCAAGCACGACCTCACGCTGCAGCACCGCGTCCAAGAGGTTACTGGCCTGGTCGCGCAATTCGGCGGCGAAGCCGGCATCCGCAGCGCGATCTCCTCGCTCGATATGTGCGTGCGGACGCAGTGCTGGGACGGATCGTTCCTCGATGGTCGGCGCGGAGCCAACACAGTTGCCAGCGGCGAATACACCTTTGGATTCACGATCTACGGCACGCTGTGCGGATACCAAGCACTCGAAAAAGCCAAGATTCCCGCCTTAGATGAGTCGCTCACGGTTGGACCGTTGACCATGACTCGCCGTGAATTCTACCAACGCATGTTCTATCGTGCCGCGATGTCGCGCACCGCCGCCACACCGGCCGATTACCGCGACGACATCATCGGCGGCAACACCTTGATGACCGGTGCCAACCGCGTGCTCGGTTACGTCATTGCCATGCGCATGGTCGCCGAAACTCTGACCGATCCGGCACAGAAGAAATCCGTGATGGAGAAGTTCAATCCCTTCATTGATCAGATCGCCCAGGAACAGGGTGCCTACTCAGGCGGATTTCCGATCCTCGGCGAAGGCGACATGTACGGCGGGCGCGGCATCCATTACGACAATGGCTATACGCGCACGCACATGGATTGGCTGATCGTTGGCGCCGTGCGCACCGGCGATCCGCGACTGATTCAGATGCTCGAACGCTATCAACGCGTATTTGAGGCGGTGATGGATGAAGCTGGCTATGGCATGGTCCCGCTGCTGTCCGAACGGCATCCCGCCACGACGTCAGAAGGGCTCATCCTGCCCGACGCCACCTGCCAGGTCGGTTTGCAATACAAACTGCCGATCATCGCGCAGTGGGGCTACAATTGCGGCATGCCGGTGTGGAAAAATTGGGCTAAGAAACAGGGCAACCACTTTACCTACGCCAGTCACAAGCGCGGTTATGCGTTGGGCGCACACATGTCGATCCTCGCCGATGACACGGCGGTAACACCGGAGCCCAAGGACATCGGCTACCTGTTCCCTCGCCAGTATCCGATCTGGTCGTCGCGATTGCATACCAAGGAAGGCGTACTGACCCGCACCACCAATATCTATCTGAAGCCTGACGGCACGCGGATCAGCGACTTCACGATCCAGGTTGGCGAATATCCGGTAACCGTCGGCGTGCCGGTGTTGGTCAAGAGCTCGGAAGGTACTGTCATTGCCACTGCTGATGCACTCAGCGGTTGGCCAAAGTTACTGCCCGCGAACGCTGCCGTCACGATCAGCGGAGACCTGACCGCGACCGGCACCGTCGGAACCGCATTCACATTCAAGCTGGAGAAGGAATCACATCTCGTGATCAGCGGCCCAGATACCGTCTTGCCCGCCGAGGCCGGCAGCGGATCTCAGCCATTCAAGGCGCAACTCACGCTGCGTCCAGAAAAGCCAGGTCAGACTATCGAACTCACCGTACTGAACGGCACCATCGGATTGCCGATCGTGTTTGTTCCGCCACAGGTTTTGCAAGGTCTGCCCGCCGGAGCGAATGTCGCCTGTTCAGTGAACGGTGCCGTGATCTCTGATGTCAACCATCGCCAGCCAGTACCAATGATGAACGCCATTGATGAGAACCTGAAGAACTTCTGCGCCATCGAAGAACTCGCCAGCGCATCCTTCCGGATCAAGTTCGCCGGCACTTTCCCGATCGACAAAATCGTTATCTACTCGGGCCAATACGGTAAACTTGAAGAGCGTAGTTTTCCCCGTCCCAAGGACATTTCGATCACGGTTCCCGGCCGCGAACCGCTGGCCGTGACGTTGGCCGACAAGCCGTTTGAGGCGCAGGAATTTGCGCTGAGCGGTGCCAGCGCCGACCACGTGAAGATTGATGTGCGCTCGGTCTATCCCGCAGCCAAGGCCGAAGTGACATGGGGTGGCTTCGCTGAAATCCAAGTCATCAAGAAATAATACTCCTACAACACATCCAGCCATAGCACGCTCAACACGGAATACTCATGCACCGCCTGTCCATCATCCTCGTTGTGCTCTCATTCGCCATCGCAGTCTCTGCTGCCGACTCCCAAGCGCCGACAACCACGCCAGTTCCACCGACCACAACCCCCAAGCCTGCCCAAACACCAACCACCAACAAGGCCGCTGGCGTCATCCTCGCGATCAACGCCACAGCGCGCACATTCCAGCTCGAAGTTGCGACGGAGAAAGATGGCGCGACAACCAAGAACATCTTGAACTGCATCTGGCACGCCGTGAAGGACAAGTACTTCGTCGAATTGGCAATTGGAGATCGGATCGAGATCACCTGGTATAACTCAATACAAACAGGGCCGATTGCCGCCTTCGCGAAGGTATTGGAAAAAACGAAGACCGCTCCTACCAAGCCAGCCGATCCTGTTAAATAGGCTTTAGCGACCCGAATAGCCGCGTTCCCGCCACCCTGTTGATCAGGTCGCATCCCCTGGCCGGTTGCGCAACTCGCGGGGACTGGCGCCACACCCACGACGAACCAGTTTATTGAACACCTGCAGATCCTGACAGCCAACTGAGCGGGCTATGTCGGCGAGCGGCAGATTCGTGGTCGTCAACAATTCCTGTGCGCGTTCAGCCCGGCGTTGACGTATCCATCCCATGACCGTGGTCTTGCAATGCGTGCGAAATAAGCGCAGTAAGTGATTGGGGCTGATGCCCGCTCGTCGGGCCAGCCCGGTGAGCGCATGTGGCCGATCCAGCTCCAGATCCACTACCGTCAGAACAATTTGCAGTGCTGGTGGAATGGCGCGCTCACCGGTTCCTGGAACACCAGCGAGCATGGATCCACGACCACGCGACGGAACCAGTCGCCAGAGCAGGTCCCAGGCCCAGGCGTGGGCGCGGTGTGGCTCGCGGGAAAATGCGGCAATGACGCGATCGATGCGCGCTGCCTCAGTGTGACCTGCGGTTTGCCCACCAAGATCGGTCAATACCGGAATCCTCAGCACGTCGTCATGGTTTTTCCCAGAAAATCGAATGTGCGCAAAGTGCTGCGGCGCGTGCGACGGCATATGCCAGACGATATCGGTATCGGGCGGCGTCACCGACACATAGCCAGGAGAAAACGCCGAGCGCTGACCACCAAGCTCTAATGCTCCAGCATAATGGTAGAGATGAATGCACCACAGTCCGGGCAGGCAATAGCGTTCGCGGGGCAAGCGACCATGAACGTTCATACCGATCTGCACAACGGTGGGCGACTGGCGCAGCGGAATTCGCAGATCCATGCGCCTACGAGAACCACCACCATGCCAAGGTCCAGCACCATGGTGATTTTCGACCACTGGTTGGTGATCCAGACGGATCAAACAACTTCCTGGGGGCTATGATACACGTACAAGTCCAGCGGCCGCACACGACACACCGCAAAACGCGCGAACCGATCCGAGATTATCATCGTACCATGACGGCCATCGTGCCGAAGGGATCAGCCCATGATGCAAGAATGGTTCAAAGACGCTAAGTTTGGCATCTTCGTCTCGTGGGGAATCTACTCGACCGGAGACACCTCGGAGTCGTGGGCATTTTTCAACGGCGATATATCCCATCACGACTACATGAAGCAGGCAACTGCATTGACCGCCACGAAGTACGACCCCGATGCCTGGGCACAGTTATTTGTCGAAGCTGGAGCAACCTACGCACTGATGATCGCTAAGCATCACGATGGCTTCGCCATGTGGGACACCGCGCTTAGTCCATTGAATGCGAAAGACGGCGCCCCTGCGCAACGCGATCTGATCGGCCCTTTCTGTGACGCTATGCGCAAGCGGAACCTGCATCTCGGCCTCTATTATTCCCATCTAGATTGGAGTCATCCCGACTACGCCAGCGTCTGGCCCGCCATTGCACAGCACCGCAAGGATGCCGAAGCCGTCAAAGCGAGCAGCCAACCATTCGCCTATCCCGTCGGACGCCCAGAGGATCCCGCTGCTTGGGAACGCTTCCTGACTTTTCATCGCGGTCAACTCAAGGAACTGTGCACACGGTATAGTCCAGAATTGCTTTGGTTTGACGGCGATTGGGAACGCGACGAGCAGCAGTGGCGATTCAAGGAATTACGCCCACTCCTGCACGAATGGTCACCTGGCGTCGTACTCAATAGCCGCATGGGTATCTACGGAGACTACGGCACACCAGAACAAAGCATTCCGATTCAGAAGCCGCCGGGCGTCTGGGAATTCTGCGTGACGATGAATGACTCCTGGGGATACCGGAAGTCGGACGCCAACTACAAGACCGCACGTCAGTGCATCCGCATGATTGCCGAGTGCGTTGGCATGGGCGGCAACCTGATCCTAGACATCGGTCCACACGCCGACGGCACCATCCCACAGGAGCAAGTGGACATACTCAAGGGCATCGGACGTTGGATGAAAAAACACGGCGAAGCGATCTACGCCTCAGTCGCCGGACTTCCGCCGGGCCATTTCTACGGCGCTTCGACCATGAATAAGCAACAAGACACGATCTACTTGATCCTATTCGACTGCCCGCGTGGTGAAATCGCGGTAAAGGGCATCAGAAACCAGATCAAGCAGGCCAGCGTGCTCGGTGGTGGCGCCGTCAAACACCGCTCGTTGGGTGGAGCACCGTGGGCGAATCGGCCAGGTATTCTCTGGATTGATGTGCCCGAACGGTGCCTCGATATCGATGCCACGGTCATCAAGATCGAACTTGATGGACCGCTGGATCTCTACACCGGGTCAGGTGGACACATTACGCATAATCCATAATTGATCCGACTGATTCACGTATCCCACTGAGACCACCCAGTTAATCAATTGGCGTATTTGCTGCTTTCGGTGCAGCGAATACCAGCCGGCTGACTTGGTGATCAGCGACCACGAGGTGGTGATCTTGGATAATTAGCAACTAGTCGCAGCTCTATACTAGAAACCTCGGAGAAACGACATGCTGACCTCGTCCCAACTCACCCAATATCACGCCGACGGTTTTCTGCTCGTGCGCGATCTCTTCCGTAGCGCCGATCTTCAGCCTGTTATCGATGAGATCTCCAGCAAAGTTGATCGTCTCGCGCAGCGCCTGCAGGCTGACGGCAAGCTGTCCAACCTCCATACAGATGCTGGGTTCTACCAGCGTTTGACGCTCATCGAACGCGACTGTCCCGGAGCCAGCGTGATGCTGCATACGCAAGGCGTACTAGAACCGGCGATGGCTCACTTATGGAGTCATCCACGCCTACTGGCAATCATGGTCCAGTTGCTTGGCCCCAATGTCGTGGGACATCCGGTGTGGAATCTGCGCTGCAAGACTCCCGACAATCCGCTGGCCACCGTGCCATGGCATCAAGACACTGCCTATCTGGCACCGGGCAGCGAGACTACCTTCCAGCCAACTGCGTGGATCCCATTCTTAGATGCGACCGGCGCCGAAGGGACTCTGCAATTTGTCCGCGGTAGTCACCGCGCAGGGAAGGTGTTCAGTCATGGCCTTGAACGCAGCAAGGGCGGCGCCAATGCTAACTCGTGGTATCTGGAAGTTCCGGAAGATCGCCTGCCCACCGGCGAGATCGTGCGCGTGGACGTACCGTTTGGGTCCGTGCTGCTGCTCAATCAATTAATTCTCCACCGCTCGACCGAGAACCGCTCCGAGCGTATCCGCTGGAGCGTTGATCTGCGCTATCAGCGCCCTGGCGAAAAAACCGGCATGGAAGTAGCGGCTCCGCCAGTGGAATTCGTATGTGGTGGTGCACGCATCGACCCCATCGATTGGCAACATTATCTAGGCCACACTCGCTCAGAGAAAATCCACGCGCTGCCGGTTGATCGTCCTGATCTAGTCGCAGCGAGTATCCACGGACCTTGGATGCAGCGCTGGTCAACCGTAGCCGCTGCGGCACGCTAAACATCTTTCCGACCCTCACATTCAGGACACCTCGTGTTTAACCGAAAAAAAGCAACATCCCTGACATCGATCGCAACCGTAGCCGGGCAAACTGCTGACGCCTTCAGCCCACTACGTCCATTCCCAGCGATTGGTATCCGTCCAACGATCGATGGTCGCCGCGACGGCGTGCGCGAATCACTGGAGGGTCAAGTCATCGCCATGGCGACAGCTGCCGCTGAATTGATCGCAACACACCTAACCTATCCTGATGGCAGTCCGGTTCGCTGCGTGATCGCGGATACCTGCATCGGCGGAGCAGCCGAAGCCGCCGCATGTGCGCGCCAATTCGCTCGTGAAGGTGTCGGCGTATCGCTGACCGTGACACCCTGCTGGTGCTACGGCTCGGAAACCATGGATCTCGATCCGACCATGCCCAAAGCGGTGTGGGGCTTCAACGGCACCGAACGCCCAGGAGCTGTATATCTAGCAGCCGTACTCGCTGCTCATGCCCAGAAGGGCGTGCCTGCATTCGGCATCTATGGCCAGGACGTGCAGGATGCTGGCGACACCAACATCCCAACTGACGTCACCGAGAAAATCCTGCGTTTCGCCCGCGCAGGCCTCACTGTCGCCATGATGAAGGGCCGCTCGTATCTGTCTGTTGGTGGCACCTCCATGGGCATCGCTGGCTCGATCGTGAGTCACGACTTCTTCCAAAAGTATCTCGGCATGCGCGTCGAAAGTGTTGACATGATTGAGGTGCTGCGACGCATGGAACGCGGCGTCATTGATGGCGATGAGACGGAGCGCGCCCTCACCTGGGTTGAAAAGAACTGCCGCGCCGGCATCGACGTCAATCCACCAAAACGTCGCCACAGTCCTGAACGTCAGACCAAAGAGCGGAAAATCTGCGTGCAAATGACCCAGATCATCCGTGATCTGATGGTCGGCAATCCGCGCTTGGCCGAACTCGGATTTGGCGAGGAGGCACTTGGTCACGATGCCATCGCTGGTGGTTTCCAAGGTCAGCGCCATTGGACTGATCACATGCCAAACGGCGATTTCGCCGAGGCCATTCTGAATTCCAGCTTCGATTGGGATGGTCCACGCAGTCCGTACGTCGTCGCGACCGAGAACGACAGCCTTAACGCCGTGCCGATGCTCTTTGGTCGGCTCCTTACCAACACTGCCCAAGTATTCGCTGACGTGCGAACCTATTGGTCATCGGCCGCGGTGAAACGCGTGACTGGCCACACGCTGTCCGGTCAAGCCAAGAACGGCATCATCCACTTGATCAACTCGGGGCCCGCTGCCCTCGACGGCATTGGTGCCATGAAGGTCAAAGGCAAACCAGCATTCAAACATCACTGGGACATCACACCCACAGACATAACCGACACCATGAAACAGGTAACGTGGTGCCCTGCAGTCGACGAATACTTCCGCGGCGGTGGTTTCTCGACCAGCTATAAGACGCTCGGCGGAATCCCGGTGACGATGACGCGCTTGAGCCTGGTTGACGGCCTTGGTCCGATCCTGCAAGTCATCGAAGGCTGGACGGTCGAACTGCCAACCAAGGTCCACCAGACGCTCGATGGTCGCACCAATCCAACCTGGCCGACCACGTGGTTTGCACCTCGCCTGACTGCCACCGGTCCAGCAAGTTCCGTGTATAGCATCATGGCCGGCTGGAGCGCAAATCACTGCGCATTGGCATTCGGCCACGTCGGCGGCGACTTCGTCACTCTGGCTGCACTGCTGCGCATTCCGGTGTCGATGCACAATGTAACTGATGAGAACGTGTTCCGCCCAGCCTCATGGGGCCTGTTCGGAGCGCACGACACCCAGGGTGCCGATTACCGAGCCTGCGCAGCCTACGGGCCAACATATCGCTGAATTAGCGATGCGGCACGTCTAACGCTCAGTCTCTCTGTCACCACCGAACCACCGGCTATACGCCAGAAGGAATCCGCCATGATGCAGGAATGGTTCAAGGATGCCAAATTCGGTATCGTCATCCACTGGGGAATTTACTCCGCAGGTGATACCTCGGAATCGTGGGCGTTCTTCAACGGAGATCTTTCGTATACAGACTACATGGCCCAGGCGGCCACGTTCACAGCGGACAAGTACGATCCAATTGAATGGGCGAGTCTGTTTGCCGATGCCGGCGCCCAGTACGCCGTGCTGACTACCAAGCATCACGACGGTTTTGCGCTGTGGGATACCAAGCTGAGCAAGCTGAATGCCAAGGATGCGTCGCCTGCCGGACGCGATTTGATCGGTCCGTATTGTGATGCACTGCGCAAAAAAGGTCTGCACGTCGGTTTGTATTTCTCCCATCTCGATTGGAGTCATCTCGATTACCGCAGTGTCTGGCCCGTCAATGCCCAGCATCGTAAAGATGCTGAAGCAGTGAAGCCGTCCGGCCAACCCTTCGCCTATCCGGTAGGCCGCGCGGAAGATCCCGCAGGCTGGCAGCGCTTCATCCAATTCCATCGTGGTCAGCTCAAGGAACTCTGCACGCGATATTCCCCAGAATTACTCTGGTTCGACGGCCACTGGGAACGCGACGACGTGCAGTGGAACTTCCAGGAACTTTCCGATCAGCTCCACACCTGGTCACCCGGCGTCATCCTGAACAATCGCATGGGAAAATTCGGCGATTATGGAACTCCAGAGCAAAGCGTCCCGATTCAGAAGCCACCAGGGGTCTGGGAGTTCTGCGTCACGATGAACGATTCGTGGGGCTACAACAAGAAGGACCGCAACATCAAGTCGGTGCGCCAATGCGTACGCATGCTCGCCGAGTGTTCTGGCATGGGCGGCAACCTACTGCTGGATGTTGGACCGAAGAGCGACGGAACCATCCCCGAAGATCAGGTCGCGACGCTCAAAGGCATCGGTCGCTGGCTAAAGAAACACGGCGAAGCCATTTATGGTTCCGTTGCCGGACTGCCGCCCGGACATTTCTACGGACCATCGACGATGAACAAAGCGGGTGATGTCATCTATCTCGTACTGTTCGATATTCCACGCGATGAAATCGCGATCAAAGGCATCCGGAACAAGATCCGAAACGCCAGTGTGCTTGGCGGTGGTGCAGTGAAGCATCGAACCATTGGCGGCGCTCCATGGGCCAACCGACCAGGCGTCCTGTGGATCGATGTACCCAAGGATGCGCTCGATCCCGATGCCACGGTCATCAAGATCGAACTCGACGGGAATCTCGACCTCTACACCGGCACTGGCGGGATGGTCACGCACAACCCCTGACGATTTCGGCTTTCGCTCCGAGATTCTCGGCATTCAATCGCAGCGTGCCGCGCACCAGCCCCCCTGTTTCACGCATTCTCGCCATCGGCGATGAATTGCTTCTTGGACGCACGGCAGATACCAATTCAGCTTGGCTGGCACAGCGACTCGTCGATTGTGGATTGGTACCTGACCGTCTGCAGGCCATCGGTGATGGCGAAGATGGCATTGTCGAGGCGCTCTACTCAGCAGCAAAGGGCGTGCACCTCGTCATCTGCACAGGCGGCCTTGGTCCAACCGACGATGACCGCACACGTCATGCCCTCGCTCGCGCGATGGACGTCAAGTTGATCGCGAATGCAACGGCGTGGCGTCATGTCGTGAATTGGTACGCGATGCACCGACCAGGGAAGGCCGTACCGGAATCGAATCGTCGCCAAGCGTTGCTGCCGCGTGGATGCACGCTTTTGCCAAATACCTGCGGCACTGCACCCGGCATGCTCGGACGCATTGGTTCAACCTGGATCGCTTGTTTGCCCGGAGTTCCGCACGAAATGCGCGCCATGTTCGACGGTCTCGTTCGTCGACTGCCGAAACTGATTCCCGGTCTGCGCGTACCATCGGTTGCTGAAGTCTGGTTCACTGGCGTCGGTGAATCGCAAGCACAGGAACACCTCGGTGGATTGCTCAGCGAACAGAATCCGATGGTTGGCATCACGGTCAGCGAGCTCGGCCACATCACGCTGCGAGCGGTGGGAACTGCGGCACAGGTTCGCGCGCGAACCAAACAACTAGCGCGAGCCGTCGCCGCATGGCGCATTCCTGAACCGGGTCTAGCGCCCAGTCTCATCGCCAAACTCACCGCGCAGCGCCGCACGATCACCTGCGCGGAAAGCGTCAGTGGCGGACATGCAGCGACGCAGCTCATCGCCGTTCCTGGCGCGTCAGCAGTGGTCAAAGCCTCGTTTGTTACCTACGCAGATGAAACCAAAGCGCGCATTCTTGGCATCGCTCCATCGCTGATTCGCCGTCATGGCGCAGTCAGCGAGCCAGTCGTACGAGCGATGGCGCTCGGTGCCCGACGTGTTGCACATGCGGACATTGCTGTTGCCACTACTGGCATCGCTGGGCCTGGTGGAGCGACCGCCGATCTACCGACAGGCACCGTATTTATTGCTGCAACTGATGGCAAACGAACTTTGGTGAAACGCACGCGCATCACCGGGAGTCGACAGCACGTCCAGAAGCGTGCTGCCGCTGAGGCACTGCTACTAGCGTGGCAATTGTAAACGTAGCGCCGGCTTTAGCCGGCACGGACGGTCGGCTTTAGCCGGCCGAAGGGGCAATGAAGAAAGCGCGCTGAATTCTTAGCTGTTTGATTTCCACTCACCGAGTAACAACCGAAAGATTACATCGCTCGGCCGGCTGAAGCCGACCGTCCGTGCCGGCTAAAGCCGGCGCTACGTATGGTCTACTTCGCTAATTCAGTGAGCTTCTCGCCATACAACGCTATCCGCTTTGCACCTAACTGCGGAACAACGGTCAGATCCGCTGATCCGTAGCGTTTAAGATATTCGAGCGCCCGCGCTGGAAGAACGACCTGTAGCGGCACTTTGCGGCGATCAGATTCAGAACGACGCCAATCCTTGAGTCGCTTCTCGCGCTCCTCTTCGATCGGTTCAACATCGCGATGCTTGACCGGCGGCGGCACTGCTGGTGGGTTGGCAATGGCGCCCTTCAAACAATCGAGGAGCGCGACACCGTGCTGAGCCAGCAACCAGCCCTTCACGCCGACATGCTTAAGCTGCTGAAACGTCACGACCGGCCGACGCACCAAACTGAGCAGCGTTTCATTGTTAATGACACGACCAGGCGGCAAGTCGAGCGTCTTCGCGGTCTCGTCACGCCAAGCCCACAATGCGGCAAGCACCGGCAAGCTGGGACGTGGCAGTTCGCGAGCTCCTTTGACGCGGTAAAAACCGCCAGGGTCGAAACCGCCACCCCATTCGGAGTCTTCGACGGCGCGGTTGGCGAGGTTGACTTCTTCAACGATATCCGCCTCGGTGATCAAGGTTCGCAGCTGCTCGGCAGCGGTGGGCAGGTAACGCACGTCGTCGATCGCGTAGGCCATCGCACCGTCCTCGATCGGACGCGTCTTCCAATTGTACTGGGAAAATTCTTTGGCGAGCTGGACGCCAAGCATGCGTTCGACTACTGAGCCATACCCAGTTTTTTCGAAGCCGAGCATCGACGCCGCCTGCTGCGAATCGAAGACACCGCGTAGCTGGATGCCGAAGTCGCGACGCATCACCGCGCAGTCGTACTCGCCACCGTGCAACCACACGGTTTTTGCCGGATCTTCGAGTGAGCTCTTGATTGAGCCAAATACCTCGCGGCCCAACGCGATTGGGTCGAGGACAAACATAACGCCACCAGCATTAACCTGAACCAAGCAGCACTGCTCCTGGTAGGCGTGCATCGAATTGGATTCGGTATCGAGCGCGATCCATGAAGCGGCAGCGCAGGCAGCGGCAACCTCGGCCATGACAGCGGGATCGGAAACAAACAATGCATCAGCGGACATGTGCTACTTTCGCGCCAAGGCAACCGCAGAGGCGCAGAGACCGCTGAGATCGCAGAGGAGAATTCAATGGAGACTCCGACAATTCTATCGCGTTTTTCAATTTATCTTTCTCTGCGTCCTCAGCGGCCTCTGCGCCTCTGCGGTTGCCTTGAATTTTTCAGCGATCAGTGCGACTTGCCAACAACCAAACGGCGCGCCACGACGGCGAGCTGGGCTTTGAGCCATGCGGCTTCATCCGGCGCCGTGGGTGCCTCGCCAGCATTGAGGGCGTCGAGTCGCGTCTGGACTTTGGCGGCATCGACGGTCGCGGCATCAACTGCATCATCAACCAAGACATTCACTTCGTCCTTGAGCACCTGAGCCACACCACTGCGCACGGCCCAAATCGATCGCTTGCCATCTTTTGCCGTCACTTCGACGCGGCCATGACCGACCAGGGCCACCAACGGCGCGTGCCCTTCACGCACACCGATTTCGCCATCAGAGGCAGTGAATGTGATCTGAAGGCCCTGAATTGGCGTCAGGACGTGGACCGGTGTGGTAAGTTTGAGGGTGACAGGCATGGAATCTTACTTGCTCGACTTGAGCTTCTCGGCCTTGGCGATGACGTCATCGATCGAGCCGACGTACATGAACGCCGATTCGGTCAGCGTGTCGTATTCGCCGGAGAGGATCGCTTCAAAGCTGCGGATCGTGTCTTCGAGCTTCATGAAGATGCCCTTCATGCCGGTGAACTGCTCGGCCACCGAGAACGGCTGACTCATGAAGCGTTCAAGACGACGAGCACGGGCTACGAGACGCTTGTCATCGTCCGACAACTCGTCAACGCCGAGGATCGAGATGATGTCTTGCAGATCCTTGTAGCGCTGGAGGACTTTCTGTACGCCACGGGCAACCTTGTAGTGGCGCTCGCCAACGATGTGCGGTTGCAAGATACGACTGGTCGAGGCCAGCGGATCGACTGCTGGATAAATGCCCTTCTCGGCAATGTTGCGCGAAAGATTGGTCGTCGCGTCCAAATGCGCGAAGGTGTTAGCCGGCGCCGGGTCGGTGTAGTCGTCGGCCGGCACGTACACGGCCTGAATTGACGTGATCGAACCCTTGCGGGTCGACGTGATGCGTTCCTGCAACTGGCCCATTTCACTGGCCAGCGTTGGCTGGTAACCCACGGCACTGGGTAGTCGGCCAAGCAGCGCGGATACTTCCGAACCAGCCTGGGTGAAACGGAAAATATTGTCGACAAACAACAGCACGTCTTTGCCGCTGGAGTCGCGCAGGTGTTCCGCTTGCGACAGCGCCGACAGCGCCACGCGCAGACGCGCACCCGGCGGTTCATTCATCTGACCGTAAACCAGCGAGCAACGACTGGCTCCAGCTTTGATAGCGGGATGGCCGTTGGCGTCCCACTTGGTGTGACCCTTGTCGTCCTTCTCAGTCGCGATGACACCGGACTCCATCATTTCGTTCCACAGGTCGTTGCCCTCACGGGTACGCTCACCAACGCCAGCGAACACCGAGAAGCCACCGTGAGCCTTAGCCACGTTGTTGATCAGCTCCATCAGAATAACGGTCTTGCCGACGCCAGCACCACCGAAGAGGCCGATTTTACCGCCTTTCACGTATGGGGCGAGCAGGTCAACGACCTTGATGCCGGTGGTGAAAATTTCGGTTTCGGGATTCAGGTCTTTGAACTCAGGCGCCTTTTGATGAATCGCGCGGCGCGGGCAGTTCGCAGAAACCTGCTTGCCGTTGTCGACCACCTGGCCGAGGACGTTGAAGATGCGACCGAGGGTTTCCTCGCCGACCGGCATGCTGATTGCAGCGCCCGTGTCGGTAACTTGCTGACCGCGCACCAAACCGTCGGTCGAGGACATCGACACCGCGCGAACGCGGTTACGACCGAGGTGCTGCTGCACTTCGGCAACCAGGCGCGTGCCCTTGCCGGTCGACGGATCGATAACGTCCATCTCGATGGCGTTGTAGATCGCAGGCAGCTGATCGAACTCAGCGTCGAGGGTACTGCCGATGACTTGGACGACGGTGCCGGTGTTGCTCATGGATGATTCTCAGTTCTCGGTGTCGCGAATCTGGTGGTGCAGGACTAGGCCATCGCCTCGACCGCGCCGGTGATCTCAGCGATCTCCTGCGTGATCTTGCCCTGACGGCCACGGTTATAAACGAGGTTCAGCGCCTTGACCATGTCGGCAGCGGAGTCGCTGGCGTTCTTCATCGCCAGGCGGCGTGCGGCGTGCTCGGCAGCGGTGGTCTGAAGACTATATGCGTAGAGTTCTGCCTTCACCGCGCGCGGCACGAGACTGGCGAACAGCACTTCCGGGTCTTCGTTGAAAATGTAGTCAGGCTTAAGGCCCTTGATCGCAGGGCGCTTGCCGGACAAGCCAGCTGACGCTTGATCTTCGCCAGCACCGGACGGCAACAGTGTCACGACGCGCTGTTCCTGCCGACCTGCTGACAGGAAGCGCGCAAAGACAACCTCGACGCGATCAACTTCCCCAGCCAAAAACGAGCGCATCGCATCGTTGGCCAATTTCTCGACGCCGACGTAGTTCGCCGTTCCGACGATCCCACTGTGCGTGGCATGAACTTTTTCGCCCATGAAGACGAGGTTGCTCGCGCCCTTCTTGCCGAGAGCGATGAAACGCACCTGACGACCCTGGGCGCGATGCTGCTTCGCACTCTCAATCGCCTTGGCGACGAGGTTCGAGTTGAACGCACCGCACAAGCCACGGTCACTCGCCATCATGTAAATAGCGACGGTCTTGATCGGACGCTCGCGCATCAGCGGATGCCTACTTGCTTGGTTCATCGCGTCAGACAACGCGTGCAGCAAGTGGTACATCGTCCGCGCGAATGGGTACGACGCATTGGCTGCGTCCTGCGCCTTCTTGAGCTTGGCGCTGGAAACCAGTTCCATCGTACGCGTGATCTTGCGCGTATTGGATGCGCCACGACGGCGCTTGCGGATGTCGCGGAGGTTGGCCATGGATCAACCGAAATGCCAAATGCTGGAATGCTGGAATGCTGGAATAGAGCATGCGGAAGACTGAACTTGGTTACTGCTGTTTGACGCCGAACCCAGCAGAGACTGTATCCCTGCGGCATTCCAGCATTCCAGCATTCCAGCATTCCACATTGCTCTGACCTTCACGCCTTCGCTCCCTTTTCCTTAAACAGCGTGCGGAAGCGCTTCACCGCATCCTTGAAACGTTGCTCGGTATCGGCGGTAAACTCGCGCGCCTTGGACACTTCGTTAACCAAGCCGGCATGCTCGGTGTGGAGGAACTTGATGAAATCGGTCTCGAAGGCACCGACCTTATCAAGCGTCACGTCATCCAGCATACCTTCGCCGGCACCTTTGATCAGAGCAACCTGATCGAAAATATCGAGCGGAGCGGCTTGGCCCTGCTTGAGCAGTTCAACCATGCGTGCGCCGCGATCGAGCTGGCGCTGGGTCGCGGGGTCGAGTTCGGTGCCGAGCTGCGCGAACGCTTCGAGTTCGCGATACGCAGCGAGGTCGAGGCGCAGCGTACCGGCGACTTTCTTCATCGCCTTGATCTGCGCAGCACCGCCAACGCGTGACACCGAGATGCCGACATCGACAGCCGGACGTTGACCGGCGTTGAACAAGTCGGGCTGGAGGTAGATCTGGCCGTCGGTGATCGAGATGACGTTGGTCGGAATGTACGCCGACACTTCGCCTTCTTGAGTCTCGATGACAGGGAACGCGGTCAGCGAACCGCCGCCAAGCACGTCGCTGAGTTTCGCGGCGCGCTCAAGCAAACGCGAGTGCAGATAGAACACGTCACCGGGATAGGCTTCGCGGCCCGGTGGACGACGCAGCAGCAGCGACATTTCGCGGTAGGCCGCGGCCTGTTTCGACAGGTCGTCATAGGCACAGAAGGTCGCGATGCCGCGGCCGCCGTCCTTGACTGGCTTGGGCACAAACTTGCCGTTCGCGACCTTTGGTTGGCCATTGGCTTCCTGTTCCCACGTATTGTACATGAAGAACTCGGCCATCGCCGCACCGGAGTACGGCGCGAGGTATTGCATCGGCGCGGGCTGCGATGCGCTGGCGCTGACCACGATGGTGTAGGCCATCGCACCGACCGCTTCGAGCTGCTGCACGATCGCGGCGACGGTCGATTCTTTCTGACCGATCGCGACGTAGACGCAGATGACGCCCTTGCCCTTCTGGTTGATGATCGTGTCGATGCAGATCGCGGTCTTGCCGGTCTTGCGGTCGCCGATGATCAGCTCGCGCTGACCACGACCGACTGGAATCATCGCGTCGATGCACTTCAGACCGGTTTGCAGCGGCTCGTGAACCGAACGACGATCGGCGAGGCCGGGCGCTGGACTTTCGACACGACGGCTGGCTTCGGCATTGACCGGGCCTTTGCCATCGAGCGGACGACCGAGCGGATCGACCACGCGACCGAGCAGCGACTGACCAACCGGCACTTCAAGCACGCGCTTGGTGCGCCGCGCGGTGTTGCCTTCTTTGAGGGTGACGAAGTCGCCAAGCACCACGAGGCCGACGACGCCTTCTTCGAGGTTGAGCGCGAGGCCAAAGGCACCGTTTTCGAATTCGACCATTTCGCCGGACATGACGCCCGAGAGTCCAGTGACGCGGGCGATGCCGTCACCGACCTGGACGACAGTACCAACCTCATCGACCACCGGCTGCGCACCATAGCTGGCGAGCTGGGCGCGAATCACGCTGGTCATTTCATCGGCGCGGATCTTCACAGGAGACTCCCTCTTTCAGTTCAGCTTGCCCACAGCGTGGACGCTATGGGTGTGTTGAGCATGGCTTGGCGCATCTCGCGCAGTTGGCGACGGACGCTGGCATCGACGAGTGTATCGCCGACGCGGATGGCGACACCACCGATCAAGGCGGGGTCGACTGCGACATCGATTTGCGCGTGCCCACCGGTGACGGCAGCGAGACGCGCCGTGGCTTGGGCGGGCACTGGCTTGGCGGCGGTCACGCGTACCTGCACGACGCCGTCGGCGGCTTCAGCTTGGCGTACAACTTCGCGCAGAATGGCTGGCACGTCCATCAACCGATTGCGATCAATCAGCAGTTGAAACAGATCAACCAGCGACTTCGGACGGCCTTTGAGCACACCGCAGATCGCGGACTTGGCCTTGGTCTTGCCGACGCGTGGATCGTCGATCTCGCCCAGTGAACGCAGGTCGAACGACGCGACCAAGTCACGAGCGGATTCAACAACCGCAGCACGATCACCGCGTTCAGCAGCGATCTGCAGCAGCGCCTGGGCATATACCCCGGCTACCGTCGCTGGTGAAGATCCCGCGGACTTGGTCATGAACGCTTCGCACTCTGTTCGTAAGCGGTGATGGCTTGACCAACCAGTTCTTCTTGGCGCGTAGCGTCAAGTTTCTCAGTTACGATCTTGGTCGCTACGTCGGTGGCGATCTCGGCGATCTCACGACGCAACGAAACGATAGCCGCATGGCGAGCAGCCTCGATGTCTTGCTGCGAACGCAGGCGAATGCCTTCAACTTCCGATCGGCCTTTTTCGAGCAGCGCTTCGCGCGCGGTCTCGGCATCAAGTCGGGCTTGATTCAGAACGGTCGACACCTTGTCTTCAAGTTCGCGGATCTTTTTAGCTAAATCTGCATTCAGCTGGATCGCCTTGGTCGAGGCATCCTCGGCATCGGCGATGTCTTTGCGGATCTTGGCATCGCGACCATCGACCGCGTCAAGGATGTTCTTCATCCCCAGGCGGTAAATGACGAGCACAAAGACGATGAAGGCCGACAGGCCCCACCAGAAGTTGACGAAATTGGATGCGAAGAATTCAGGCATGCGGTCCCTTCGGATGCGGTGTTCGTCCGAAGATCAGCTTACTTGAGGATGAAGGTCAGCACGATGCCGAAGAGGAAGACCAGCTCAATGAATGCAACGCCGATGAACATCAGCGTCTTGAGCTGGCCAGCCTGCTCAGGCTGACGCGCCATGCCGTTGAGGGTCGCAGCGACCACGAGGCCGATGCCGACGCCAGCGCCGCCACCGGCGACGCCGTAGGCGATACCCTTGCCGATGGCAACCGAACCACGAGCGGCTTCGGCAGCGGCGTCAGTGGCGACTTCGGCGGCCGGCAGGGTGGAAACGATGGACTGGGCGATGGTGATGAGGTCGGCCATGGGTGGCTCCTAAAGCGGTGTAGATGAAAAGAGGGTGAAGGTCAGTGTTCGGGATGGGCGCATAGTCCGATGAAGACTGCGCTGAGAAGGACAAAGACGTAAGCCTGCAAGAAGGCGACCAGCAGCTCAAGGGCGTAGAGCCCGAGCGTCATCACCCAGCCGAAGGCGCCAAGGGACAGGGTCAGGCCAGTGGCCGAGGGATCCGAGGCGAAGATGACGAAACCAAGGCTGGCGAACACCAGCAGCACGGTGTGGCCGGCAAACATGTTGGCAAAGAGACGAATGGCCAGCACGAGTGGACGAATGAATACCTGGGCCACTTCCATGATGAAGAGGAAGAACCACAGCATCATCATCAACGGGTTCCACGACCAATGCACTGGCACCAGCTTGATCCAGAACGCGCCAACACCGTTTTCCTTGACGCCCATGAAGACCATCAACACCAGGATGACGAGTGAGAACGCGGCGGTGACAAAGATATTGCCGGTCGCCGTTCCGAAGAGCGGCACCAGACCAAAGAGATTACAGGCAACGATCGCGCAGAACAAACTCGCGAAGAATGGCGACCAGCCATCCACGCCATGCGTCTTGATGTTCGGCCTGACGATTTCGTCACGGACAAACAGCACCACGGCCTCCAGCATATGCTGCAGCCGACTGGTCGGACAGTGCTGACCGGGCTTGCGTCGGGCGATGAACAACACCGCCGCAAAGAGCGTCAGAGCAATGGTGCTCCAGAACGTCTGGTGATTGAAGAACGACAGCGTACGCGGCAACGATCCCAACCAGGAATCGGAATCAGCCAGCGTCATCGCCCGGGCGAGGTCTTCCGGAGAACGCAGCAATGCCTGATGGGTCTTGGCATCAGCTGGATCCAACGTCTTGAGGTCGGCCTGATAGTCCTTGGCCCACGCGATTAATTCAGGGCGCGGCTGCGTGGTGGCGAAACCAGGCTTCGCCGCCAGTGCGGCTAAATTACGGTCGGCATAACCAGCCAGATTGAGGATCAACTGCGGCGACTTGCCATGGACCCACTCAATCGCCGGATACGGCTGATTATGACTGTTATTTAACGCATCGAAACTGAACCCGTGAGGTTCCCCAGCGTGCGCATCGCCACCTTTGGGGGCGGGCTTTGCGGCTACTTCAACGGGGTGGGGGTCGCTCACAATCGTCCTGTTTTTCGCTCGGGGTCCGGTTGGACGGGCGGAAGATGCCGAGCCGTGTCCCCACGTCCAGCACAAACCCGACCGCGATGACAACCAATGCACTTAACAACGCCGGCGTCGTGGCATCGGCAGCCCAACGCTCGCAGCCAAGCCCGACGCCAACGATAGCCGCCACGCGCATCCCCATCGACGCTCCCAGGCCAAAAAGCAGGGCTTTAGTCGACGGACCCGCGCACCAACCGGATATGCGACCAGCCCCATACGAGACGACTGCGGCGGCGGCCACTGAGATACTGATGGCAAGAAGCACGGGAATTCTCCGACCCAACGGGTCTGGGGTGGCGACCTTCTGGGCAACCCACAGCAGTCAATACTTCAGTCCCGGTCGGTCCAAAGTTTAATTTTCGCGTTTTGATCCACAGATTTCGTAGATTACACAGATTTCGAAACCCATAACCCTCGCCGTCTCAACCTGCGAAATCTGCGTAATCTGCGTAATCTGCGGATAACAACTCGAATGGATCTCGGACGCCATCCGGACCCCCCATGGCCGTGATTGACAGGGGTACAACCAAGCTACCCTGCCAACCCCTGCATCGGCAGCCCTACCACGCGAGTAAGTCATGAACCTGATCGAAATTGCGACCAAATCGTCCCTCCGCAAAGAATCCCTCGGGGAGTTCAAAGTCGGCGACACCGTCGACGTCCACGTCAAGATCAAGGAAGGCGACAAAGAGCGCGTCCAGATCTTCTCCGGCACCGTGATCGCGCGCCAACGCGGCCAAGGATCCATGAACGCATCCTTCACCGTCCGCCGCATCGTCGCGGGCGAAGGCGTCGAGCGTACCTGGCCGGTCAACAGCCCGCGCCTCGCCAAAGTCGAAGTGACCCGCACCGGCAAAGTCCGCCGCGCTAAACTTTACTACCTGCGTGGCCGCGTCGGCAAGTCTACCAAGGTCAAAGAGCTGCTTGAGGGCGAAGTTGCCGCCGAAGCGCCAGCCGTGAAGAACTGAGTCGTTCACTTCGAGTGACGCTCAACGCGCCCCGGGCAATTGCCTGGGGCGTTTGTGTTTTCATCCTTCTGCCTTCATCATCCTTACTTACCCCGGCAATCCGTCATCCGCCGCAGTCACGGCAATTTCAGCGGCGGTATGCAATTCCCCCCGATTCATCCCCGGACATCCCTTCGCCGCGTCGGTCCAATCCTCCGCTGTGCGCAGGTTCGGTCGCCAAAACGGCCACGTTCGGCATTGGCGCGGACGATCTTCGTACACCGTGCAGCCAACCCCCTTCGCCCAAAATGCGCATTCGTGGTTGGCCTTCTCACGCAGCGACACCAGTTCCTGGCCACCGCGCCAGACGCGTTTGGTGTACGCGAGCATAAATGCTTCACGATCCATGCCCACGCGAACAGCCAGCGCGTCGATCTCGCGTTCACTCACCCACGTGTGCCCAGGCGTACCGGTGCAGCAGGTGCCGCATTGGGTACAGGAAAATTTCAGACCGGAATCAAACCAGGCCAACGTCGTCAGCCCTTGGGAACCAGTGGACCATCACCGTCGGAATCGCCACCAAGTGCCCAGCCGGACAAATCACGACCGATAATCTGCTGTACCGTCGTGGCGAAGAGTTCGCGAATCTGCGCCGTCGAGGTTAATTGCAGCGCCTTCTTGGCGAGATTTTGCGCCCCGGTCAAGTTCACCGAACGCACAATCTTCTTTACCAAAGGAACCTGCGGCGCGGACATCGACAGGCGATCGGCGCCAATCCCCAGCAGGAACATAGTATAGAACGGATCGCCAGCCATTTCACCGCAAATCGTCAGTTCGGTGCCGGACACCTTCGCCGTTTCGACGATGTGCTTCATCAGCCACAACATGCCGGGATTATGACTCTTGTACCACGGAGCAACGTCAGCGTGATTGCGATCAGCGGCACAGACGTACTGGGTCAGATCATTGGTGCCCACTGAGAAGAACGACACTTCGCGGACATACTTATCCAGCGACAACGCTGCCGCCGGCACCTCGACCATCATGCCGACGGGCAGGTCTGGGTCATGTTTTTCTCCGCGATCATCAAGCTCGCGCCGGGCCGTACGCAGCATGCGCTTGCCGAGTCGGATGTCCTCAAGCGAGGTGATGAACGGGAACATCAATTTCATCGGACCATGCGCGCTGGCGCGCAGCATCGCCCGTAATTGGATCAACTGGTATTCTTCCAGTTCGCCCATCATGCGAATTGAGCGACGGCCAAGAACATGGCCGTCATCTTCAGCCATCTTCACGTACGGCAGACGCTTGTCCGAACCGATATCCATCGTGCGCAGCGTCACCGGCTTGCCGCCCATGCGCTCGACCGCTTCGCGGTAAATCCAGTACTGTTCTTCCTCGTCAGGATACGTACTGCCGACCATGAGGTGAAATTCACTGCGGTATAGTCCAACGCCGTCAGCGTTGTAGAGCTTGGCGAGATCGATTTCGGAATGCTTGCTGACATTCGCCAGGAGTTGCACCGCGCGACCGTCGGTGGTGATCGCCGGTAACTCAACTTCAGAACTCAGTAGTTTCTTGTAGCGTTCGAATTCGCGCTGGGTTTTCCGATAACTATCAACCACGTCCTTTTTGGGATTGATGTACACCGATCCCGTTGAGCCATCGACGATGATGAAGTCGCCATCTTCCAACGATTCAAACAGCCCTTCCAGTCCCATGACCGACGGCATACCCATGGCCCGCAACATAATCGCGGCGTGGCCACGCTCGCTGCCCAGTTCACAAATGATCGCCTGACAGCGACGATGCTCGAGGGTTACGAGATCCGATGGCAGCAACTCGCGTGCGCAGATGATCTCATCAGCGTCGCCGATCGGTTCTTCACTCTCTTTCTTATTCGCTGGGCGCGACAGTTTTTCAAGATTATCGAGCAAACGACGGCCGACATCGCGAATATCCGCCGCGCGTTCGCGCATGTGGACGTCGGTCAACTGGGCCATCGTGCGGTAATAGTTCTCGACCGTTGCCGCGACGACAACTTCGACTGGCTTCAGATCCTTGGCAACCTGAGCACGAACCTTACGTAAAAAAGTCTGATCTTCGAGGATCGCGATATGGGCATCGAAAATCATCGCCTCGACATCACCGATCTCCTTCGCCACCTTCGCCCGCGCCTCAAGTAACTGCGTCTTTGATTGGCGAACCGCCTCAGCCAATCGCTCTTCTTCGCGAACAACCTCGGCGGCCGTAATGGGGCGATCAGCCAGTACTTGCGTGCGGCGAAATTTTATCCGCGCGGGACCAATCGCGATGCCAGGCACCACGGGAATGCCACGGAACGCCGTCTTGCGCCGCCGATGAATGCTGTCAGTGCCGCTCCCCGCCTGCTCAGCAGACGGCTGACGATGGGCACGCGTGTGGACATCGCTGCCCTTCCGCGTGTGGCGATCATCGCTACCGACATGATGGACGGTTGGAAATTCGCCACTGCCCCGTTGCGACTTGCCGTCACCCGAACCCTTTTTTCCGTCGCCGCCGTGGACGGTGGGATGCTCGCCACTGCCGCGTTGCGGCTTCCCCTCATGCGACGGCTTCTTTCCGTCGCGCCGGAATACATCCGTGCCGGAACGACGGTCGCTGCTGCCATCACCTTTCTTAGCCATTGCGCGCTACCTTGGCCTCATCCGTTCAGCCTGCAACCAGTGCGGGAACCCGAGCCAGCGCCGCATCCAGGCCAGCCGGATCCTTGCCGCCAGCCTGGGCGAAATCGGGCTTGCCACCTCCACCCCCACCAACCAGGGGAGCCAAGGTGCTGATCAGGGTTCCCGCAGAAATACCGCGCGAAAACAGTTCTGCGGGCACAGCAGCAACCAGGCCCACCTTTCCCTCATGGACTGAGCCAAGCACCACGATCGCCGCCGATCGTTTGCTCCGCACGGCTTCACACAGCGTCCGCAAGGCTTTGCCGTCCAATCCATCATGCCGGGCTACGATGTAGGCAATGCTGCCTGACATCGCCTGTTTGGCTGCGATCACGTCGGCTGCGCCCGACGCTGCCTGCGCCTGCTGCGCTTCCAAGCGTTTGCGCATGCGCTTGAGCGACTCCTGCATAACCATGACGCGATCACAGAGATCGCCGGTCATGGTTACTTCAGAACCCTTGGTTAGACGCGTGGTCTGATGTACTTCGGTTGCCATTTGCGCCACGCGTGCCGGGACGTCCTCGACCTTGCACTTGAACATGCGCGCCAGTTCGTGGATCTGCTTGGGGTCAGCCACCGAGACCATGCCGAGATGGCGACCTGCAGCTTCAGCAATTTTTGTCTCTGCCGCGATGAGACCCTGCGCCGCGCGTCCAGCCACCGCAGTGACACGACGAATGCCCGCTGCCGTCGCAGTCTCGCCGGTGATCCTGAACGCACCGATGTCCGCCGTGTTGCCGACATGGCAGCCACCACAGAACTCGACCGACACCGTGTCGGCTTCGCCGCCCATGCTGACGACACGCACCGTATTGCCGTATTTCTCGCCAAATTGCGCTTTGGCACCAAGTCGCTTCGCCTCCTCAATCGGAAGCTCACGGATGGTGACGCTTCGTTTGGCTGCGATCTGCTGCGCGATCCACGTTTCGATCTGGGTAATCAACTCCGGCGTCAGTCCTTTGGGATTATTGAAATCAAAGCGCAGTTCGTCAGACGACACCTTCGATCCCTGCTGCTCGACGTGCGCACCGACGAAGCGCGTTAGCGCGCTGTGCAGCAAGTGCGTTGCGCTGTGGTGTCGCGTGATGTCGCCACGGCGATTGCCATCGACTTGCGCTGACACCTGACCCAACGCGGCCGCACCGCGCTCGACGACGCCACTGTGAATGACCAAGCCCTCGTCCTTCTGGGTGTCGGTGACGCGGATGAGGAAGCCGTCGCCTTCGATCGCTCCGCAGTCGCCGACTTGGCCGCCGCTCTCGCCATAAAACGGTGTTTCGCGCAGGGAAAATCTCACTTTGCTGCCGGTCGCTGCGGTCGCGACCGCTGCGCCAGCGACCTCCAGCATGGTCAACTCGGTGCGCGTCGTCAGCGCACGATAGCCGACGAACGCGGTCGCCCCGAGCTTGGGTTTGGCGTCTTGCAACGCACTCACCTTCCACACTTCGACGCCCTTGCTGGTCGATACACGCTGGTGTTCTTCGAAGCGCATGCGGTAGCGCTCCTGATCCAGCTGCAGCCCTTCGGCACCAGCTAGTTCCTCAATGACTTCCTTCGGGAAACCGTGCGTCGTTACCAGCTCAAATGCATCATCGGCCGAGAACGAACCGGTCCCCTTCTGACGTTCCAGACTCTTTTGGAAAATCTCCAGACCCTTCTTGAGCGTGCGGCGAAACAAATGCTCTTCAGCCTGGAGTGTCTCGCTGGCGAGCGCCTGCCGACGCACGATCTCCGGATACGCCTCGCCCATGGATGCAACAACCGCTGGTACGATCTCGAAAAGTCGAACCTGGTCGCAGCCCAGCTTATCGAGATCCAACGTCGCACGACGGATCAAGCGACGCACGATATAACCACGATCGCTGTTGCCGGGCAGTGCGCCGTCCGCGATGCAGAAGGTCACCGCACGCACATGGTCAGCGATGCGGCGGATCAACGCATTGTGTTCGGCTTGCAGCGACGCGGTTCCAAGCGGAACACGCGGATCGTAGGTGCGTCCAGACACCACACAGACCGACTTAATGATCGTCTGAAATACATCGATGTCGAAGTTGTTGTAAACGCCCTGCATGACCGCAGCGACGCGCTCAAGGCCAGAGCCAGTATCGATATTCGTGCGCCCCAGTTTCTCCAGGTTGGGCGAACCATCGGCGTTCGGCTTACGGACATTGAATTCCGGGAATACGAGATTCCATATTTCCACGAAACGACCAGTAGAACTGGTCAAGTTATCATTCGGATCATTGTTGATGCGGTGATCCCAGAAGATCTCCGAACAACAGCCGCCAGGACCTTCAATACCTTCCTTCGGCGCATTGGCTGGCCAGAAGTTGTCGTTGTCGCCCAGCTTGAAGATGCGGTTCGCGGGAATGCCGATCTCTTCACGCCAGATGCGGTAGGCTTCGTTGTCGATCTGATGCACGGAGATGGACAGGCGTTCCGGTGGTAGCTCCAACACCTTGGTCAGGAACTCCCACGCCCAATGGATCATCTCCTTTTTGAAATAATCGTTGAACGAGAAATTGCCCAACATCTCGAAAAAGGTGTGATGCCGCGCCGTGCGACCGACATTGAGGATGTCATTGGTGCGAATGCATTTCTGAACCGTTGTCGCCCGGGTGAACGGATGCGATCCACGGCCCAGGAACATATCCTTGAACTGCGCCATGCCGGCGACCGTGAACAACGTGGTCGGATCGTTCTCGGGAACGAGCGACGAACTCGCGTAACGCACGCAGCCCTTCGCGGCGAAGAACGCTAGGTAGGCTTCACGGATTTCAGCAACAGTGGTCGGGCGAGGCATGACGCATCCTGGGTCGGGGCGGCAAACTACCCCCAAACCACGCTGCGGCAAGGCGATGCGTCAAGGTCACTTCTGGCCGCGAAAAGCCGTGCCAGAGCGCAAATCGCCCTCCGCGATCACGCTACCTTGAAGACGTCCAGCAAGTTCGCCATCGGCCGTACCCGTTGCGCCTGAGCCGCCTGACGTTCGCGGACCAGACTGTCGTAGGTCGGTGGTGGTTCAGGGTTGCGATAGAACACGCCGACGTGCAACGCTTGCCCATATTGCTGCGCTAGGTCCATGGCAGCGATGCGATTGGCCGGGTCGTGCTTGAGATCGGTCAGGCGCTTCATCGCCGCCTTCTGCTCGCGCACCTGCCAATCCTCGTCACCGAAAGTGACGCATGGGGACTGCACGTTCACGAAAGCAAAGCCAGGATAGCGGATCGCTTCTTCGATCATCGCCGCCAACCCGGGCAGGTCGGAAGCAGTTCCCTGCGCGACGAAACCACAGCCGTAGCCAAGGACGGTGAGCAGCGGATTCACCGGTTGCTCGAGACTGCCAAAGACCGACGTGACGGTCTTGGTGCCGACCTTCGACGTTGGTGACAACTGGCCCTTGGTCAGACCGTAGATTTGGTTGTCCATCACCAGATAGGTGATGTTCAGGTTGCGGCGAACGGCATGCGGCACATGTCCGCCACCGATCGAGAAGCCGTCACCGTCGCCACCAGCAACTAGTACCAGCAGCTCGGGATTGGCGATCTTGATGCCTTGGGCGATGGGCAGCGCACGACCATGCACGCTGTTGAAGCCATAGGCCGTGGTGTAGCCGGGAATACGGCTGGAACAGCCGATGCCGGAGACGAAGGCGACTTCGTGCGGCGGACGGCCAATAGCGCCAAGTGCGCGGAGCAGGGCCTGGAGGACGACGTAGTCACCACATCCAGGACACCAGATCGGCTTCAAGTCGCTCTTGAAGGCCTTGGGATCAAGGGAGGGACACACGGTGTGCGGGCAGTCATTCATGGTATGGCTCCGGCTCACTCAGAAACTGGGGGTTGGTGGCTGTGCTGCAACGCCAACGAAAAGGCGCGCAGTCGGTCGACGATCTCTTCAGGGCGGAACGGATTCGCCCCTGGTCGAGTCAGGGACACAACCTTGTCGGGGACGTCGATGTACATGCGCAGCAGGCGATAGAGTTGTCCCTGATACGACTGCTCGACCACCAATCCGGCGCGCAGAGATCCCAAGAATTCACGATAGATCTCTTCGGCGACCGGGAACAGCAGGCGCGGAATCAGCAGCTTGGCGCGGATGCCTTCAGCTTGGGCCAGCGCGATGGATTCGCGGCAGACTCCGGCGATCGAACCCCAAGCGATCAAGCCCAAAGGCGCCTTGGCATCACCAACAAGTTCAAACAGATCGCGGCGTTTACGCAGGGGATCCAGCTTGCGGAAGCGCTTGGCAAGCATGCGTTCGTGCATCTGGCCGCTGGAGGTCGGCGCACCGGACTCGCTGTGCTCGATGCCCGAGGCTAGGTAGCTGCCGCCAGCCATGCCGGGATGGCTGACCGGACTGACGCCACTGTCGGTGAACAGAAAACGGCGGTAATTTTGCAGGTCACGTTCGGTCGGCACCAGTCGATTGACCAAGGGAATGGCGGTGGGATCGAATGGCGCGAAGGACTCTTTGCGCTGAGCGATATCCTGGTCGGACAAGAGCACCACCGGCGTCTGGTATTCTTCAGCGATGTTGAACGACACGACCGTCGTCGCGAAGGTGTCGGCTACACCGGTCACCGCCAACACTGGGCGCAATCCATCACCGTGTCCAGAGAAGCACGCCTGGAACAAATCCGATTGTTCGGACTTGGTCGGCAAGCCGGTCGAGGGACCACCACGCTGAACGTTGACCAACACCAGTGGCAGCTCCGCGATAGTCGCCAGTCCCAAGACTTCGGTCTTCAGTGACATGCCAGGGCCGCTAGTCGCCGTCATGGATTTGACCCCGGCATACGAGGCGCCAACCGCTGCACCGATGCCCGCGATCTCGTCCTCGGCCTGGAGTACTGCGCCACCGAATTGCCAGATATCACGACCCAAGCGCTGCATGATCTCAGTCGACGGCGTAATCGGATAGCCGCCAAAGAAACGGCAGCCGGCAGCAATGGCGCCCATGGCGCAGATGTCGTTACCGTCAGCCAACAGCAGGCTGCCAGCCGGCTGCGTCGCTGGCGCCAACACGCGCGGCTTGCGCAGCGGATGCGCAGCTGCGTAGGTCTGACCGGCCGAGAACGCTTTTTCGGCAGCCGCCAGAACCTCCTCGCCTTTTTTGCTGAGCTTGCGCCGCATGCCCGCGAGTACCGACTCCCGGCCAATACCGAACCAGCCAGCAATCAGACCGAGGACCACCATGTTCTTGGAACGATCTCCGCCGTGCGCCTTGGCCAGATCAGCGATCGGAACAGCCAGCGACTCGGCCGGCGTCACGCCTTCAAGCGGCAGACGCGCCGGATCGACGCCCGTTTTTGCCTCATAGATCACCACCGTCTGGCCACCAACCGGCAATTCAGCGCCAAAGCGCATGAAGTCTTCCCAGTTGAGCGCCACCGCGATATCCAGCGTGCCACCGGGATTGTAGAGCGGGCGGGTCGACAAGCGCAGTCGGCAGGACGATTCACCGCCGCGGATCTGTGAACCAAAGCTCTTGGTCATGATCGCGAAATAACCGTCAGCCGCAGCCGACGAGACCAGCGACTCGCCGATCGAGACGATGCCGTCGCCCCCTGCCCCAGCCATACCGATGACTAAATCGTCCATGATGTGTTCCTTGAGTTCATGAGGCTACAAAAGCAGCAACACATGAACAGAGCTAACCCATTTCCCGCACACCACGCGCTCGCACGATCCCAAGTATCCGTCATCATAATTCACGGACAAATCAGCTCATTTCATGACCACCACGACAGCATCTGCTAGTGGAGTAGTTTCACGATCCGGGAAACTGCTTTTGGTGGGTCTGCAGAACCTGCAGCCACCGCAAGGCAACCACGGGGGACACAGGGACAGGCAAAAGCAACAAACTAGCGGACCCCATCTGTCCTTTCCCCGAGTCCCCTGCGGTTTCCCCGTGTCCCCGTGGTTGCCTTGGAGTTCGTACACGAACCCATTGTAGCATGAGCGGCCACACGTTACCGATATCCACTGTGTTGGTGGATTGTCGCAGGCTGCACGTTCTGCAGACCCACGACTGCTTTTATTGGCTGATACAGACTCCTAGGTTGACTTGCCGGGTACCGTGACTCGCATGCGAGCATGGCGATCATCGTCGCCGCCGCTGCTCTGTACGCATTCACATTGTGATGGCTTGGTTGACCTATACCAAGCCAAGTGCTTGGTAGCCGCCTATCATACCGCAGGTGCCCGCGCCGAACTCTACGCCAACGATGGCAACGACCTCAACCATGGCATCTGGCCGAGCGGTTACGGTGGTCCGGTTGACGGGCCGGCCGGGCGCCACATCGCCGACCTCAACCACCTGTTGCCTGAGCTCGAAACCGTCATCGCCGCTTTCGTGCGCAGTTTGGTGTGCACATAACGCATACGGCGATTGCTTACAAACTACACCGCGGTTGCTCTGCGTCTGTCAAACCGTCTACTCAGGTCATGCCCACGATCACCATCGTCCTTGGCGTATTGCTCATAATCCTCGGTGTGGCCAGCCGTGTTCTCAGTGACTCGCCGAGCTGGACCGTGCTGATCCCGGCCATCATCGGCGCATTGTTCCTCGTCCTCGGGTTGCTCGCCCTGCGCCAGGCCCTGCGCAAGCACGCCATGCATGCGGCAGCATTGGTCGCTCTGCTCGCCATCGGCGGCAGCATCGGAGGTCTGCTCAAGCTGCCCGCGCTATTGTCTGGTGGTGAAATTGAACGTCCCCTCGCGGTGGTGGCGCGCTCGCTCACGTGCGTGCTGAGCTTCACCTTCCTGGTCCTGGCAATCCGCTCGTTCGTGGTTGCCCGGCTTGAGCGCAAGGCACAGGCGGGATCAGCAAACTCGTCGTAGAGTCGTAGCGGACCTCGCGAAAGTGACCATCGACCTGCACTCGCGCCGGGTCGTCGGGTGGGCGCTCGCGTCCACTCTGGAACACAGCGCAACGAGCACCGGATAAACGCGTCCGCATGCAGGAGCCGACATGCGAACGCGATCACGCTACCGTGGCAACCAGGCCGCCAAAAAGGCGCTCGGTCCCAGCACCACCCGAGTGCTTCCTCCCCACTGACACAACCGCATAATACCAACACCAACCTCAATCATCCAAACAACCTTAAACCGGTGTTCGCTTTTCGGGGGGAAGATCATTTATCAATTCGCCATTCGTATAACTATTCCAACCCATCATTGCTACAGTAAGAACATCATGTCCCAGAAGTACTTTTCCTAATGCCCTAGGACAGCATTCATCAAGCAATATCTTCATACTGCATTGATGAACACAGCGGCTTCTTCAATTACAGCAACAGCCTGTTCTTTCGAGACGGACGGATACTGTTCAATGAATTCACTAACAGACATTCCATCTTCGAGATATTCAAAAAGGATTTTGACCGGAACGCGGGTCCCAGAAAAAACCGGAGTCCCCCCTAATAAATCAGGATTTACCGAAATTGCACTATTCATGAGTACTAATTTACGCCGAATCTGCCCATTTTCAAGAATACCAATTCAGAACAATTAGACGGTAATTTTAGTATTATCTCGAGGGCCTAACATAAATATTCCGGGGGGACATGGTCGAATGGAGCTGCGCCCGCAGAAATGGTGGATGGCGATTGGAACGACGAAGACGCTCTGGAATCCAAACGACATGTTCTCCCAGTTAGCGACTGATTAGCAGGGTTGATTTAGGACCAGGACATTTCCGGTTTACGTTTTTTGCTGGCACAGTCTTTCAGATATAAGTTAATTAATGTTTGATAAGGCATGTGCACAATTTCAGCCGTCTTCTTGAAGTATTCAAGAGCGTCTGGATCGAGTCGGATGGTAATTGCCTTCTTAAGCCGCTTTGCATACGGATTAGGACGCGCATGAGAAAAATCATATTCTTTTCGCATAAGGTTATCCTTTGTATTGATGTATTTCGTGTTTCATCGCTTTTCTGGCTGATATGATCCGTATTTCGTCATCATTCCTACGATAACAATGGCAGACGAGTAAAATGCGGAATTTTGCCGAAAGCCCTAAGATGACAAAGCGATCTTCATCCGTTGAATGATCTGGATCATCTATCAATTTGGCATTATCATCGTAGAAAACAGAGCAGGCTTCGGAAAAATCTACGCCATGTTTCTTTTGATTTTCAGAATTCTTGGTCGAATCCCAGGAAAAGTGCGGTCCGCCAGATAGCATGCTGTACAATGTATGTACGTTATACTCCGAGTCAATCGTTACCCGTCCCTGCTAACATAAAGGTACTGGGGGCACATGGCAGAGCGGCATGGTGCGCGAATCTAACGCCGAAGGCAATCGGAGCAAACAGCGTTGTCTGGAAACCATAAGTCATGTGCTCCCAGTTAGCGACTGGTTAGGCCGATCCTAATGGCTGTAATTGAAACTAAAATCCACCCATTTGCCAGCCAGGAATTCAGACAATCCTGTTAATCCATCAACAAGCGGTGTTGATTCCTGATACCAGCCAATAAACGCTTTCGAATCCATATAATCTTGAGCGCCATTATTAGGTTCAGTACTATACAATTCTAATACAACAAACCACTTTAAATCTTCCCAAGACTTGGGTGATTCTGGTTCTCTAAACATTAAATATTGCGATTCGCCCTGATGCGATCTGATAAAATCATCGATCATTTTCCTATGCGACATTGTAGTCGCTGAAAATACGTTTTCCTTACAGAGCACCGGATGATATCCGCAAGTAGAATAATATGCCTTTGCATCTCGAATCCACAATTCGGTAATCGCCACTTCAGTTCCACAAGAAAACTTGATGGATTGGGGAATATTCACGATTTCAGGCCTTCCTTGAAACAAGACGCTGTGCGCGCGATGTAATTCATTGCGGTGCGACCGT
>CAZZAM010000039.1:0-36959 GCA_964652775.1 uncultured candidatus Brocadiaceae bacterium
TCGGCTGCTTCCAGACGGCCTACACCAGGGGCGGACAACTGTCCGTATCCCAAATCATGGCGCATGGGCTACGCCCATTATATGCGCCAGCACTCCTCCGGTGCCCGTGTTACTCCGGTACACGCACAGGGACGACATGCGCCGGGGCGCCACCCGGGTACGCCGATCTCCTGATCGGCCTGGGGCAATGGAGGCTGTTGCTGTTCATCGTGAGATGCGTGCCGATCAGGAGATCGGCGTTCCCGGGATACGAAGAAACCCCGCCGGATTCCGGCGGGATTTTTCACTGGGATCGCCGAGTTGTACTCGGCTCTCAGCTCACGCCTTTTTCGCGATCGCTGCGACCAGGGCGCTGGGTACGGCCTTGTAGTCAGCGGGCTCCATGGTGAAGCCGGCGCGGCCTTGCGACATTGAGCGCAGTTCGGTGGTGTAGCCGAACATTTCGCCGAGCGGAACTTCGGCGCGAATGATCTTATTCGGGCCGCGGTCGAGGGTCTCGGTAATCATCGCGCGCTTGGATTGCAGCGAGCCCATGATCGAACCGGTGAACTGCTCAGGGGTTTCGACTTCGACCTTCATCCACGGCTCCAGCACGATGCAGCCAAGCTTGGGATAGGCTTCACGGATGGCGAGGGCGCCGGCCGCAATGAACGCTTCCTGGCTGGAGTCAACGTCGTGGTAACTGCCGTCGATCAACTTGATGTGGACGTTGATGGTTGGGAAGCCCGAAATGTAGCCGCGCTGCAACTGCGAGCGCACGCCCTCTTCGATCGGAGCGCGGTATTCCTTGGGAACCGTGCCGCCGCGAACCGCGTCTTCGAAGATGATTTCGTGGCCCGCTGCCTTTTCTTCGGCGTTCAGCGGACGCAGCTCCAGGATACAGTCGCCGTATTGACCGCGACCACCGGACTGCTTGACGTGCTTGCCGCGGACTTCGATCGACTTCGAAATCGTTTCGCGGTAGCTGACCTTGGGCTTGCCGACGTTGGCGTCGACCTTGTATTCATCGAGCAGACGGTGCGAGAGTACTTCGAGGTGCAACTCGCCCATGCCGGCGATGATGAGCTGACTGGTTTCGGGGTCGGTCCACTTCTTGAACGTTGGATCTTCGCGTTCGAGGCGGGCCAGCGCATAGGCCAGCTTCTCTTTGTCGGCGTTCGACTTCGGCTCGATCATCATGGTGATGACTGGCTTGGCGAAGGTGATGCCTTCCAGGACCATCGGCTTGGTGTCGCTGGGCGAAACCAGCGTGTCGCCAGTCAGCGTGTTCTTGAGGCCAACCAGGGCGCAGATGTCGCCAGCAGGTGATTCGCTGATCTTGTGCGGAGCGGCACCGACCAGTTTGACCATACGGCTGGCGCGCTCGCCTTTGCCGGACGGCAAACAGATGAGCTGATCGCCTTCGTTGATTTGACCCTGATAAACGCGCACGAATGATACGTCGCCAAGCTGCGGCATACTCATGATCTTGAAGACCATCGCACGCAGCGGGGCCTTGGGATCGGGCACGGTCGGATGCGGGTTGGCTTTGAGCATATCATCGACGTCGAACTGAGTCATGTTATGCGACTCGATCGGATTCGGCAGATAGGCGATGACCGCGTCGAGTAGGATCTGCACGCCTTTGTTCTTCAGCGCACTGCCGCAGAGCATGGGCTGGATCTTGTAGTGCAGACAGCCGTACTTGAGGCCTTGAACGATTTGCTCATTGGTGAGCTCGTTCTTTTCAAGGTAGGCTGTCTCGATCTCTTCGAGACCGCAGTGGCTGGCGACGAGGTCCATCATGCCATGACGACGCTTCTCGGCTTCAGTCTTGAGGTCGGCGGGAATGTCCTGCTCGACCTGGTCTTCACCGAGTTCACCTTCGAAGGTATAGAACTTCATCGCCACGAGGTCGATGATGCCCTTGAAGGTATCACCAGCGCCGACCGGCATTTGAATTGGGCAAGGATTGCCGGCGAGGCGCTCCTTTACCTGGCCAATGACGCGTTCGAAGTTAGCGCCGCTGCGGTCCATCTTGTTGACGAACACGAGGCGGGGAACTTTGTACTTGTTGGCCTGGCGCCACACGGTTTCGGACTGGGCCTGCACACCGGCGACGGCGCAGAACACGACCACGGCACCGTCAAGGACGCGGCATGAACGTTCAACCTCGGCGGTGAAGTCCACGTGTCCGGGGGTGTCGATCAGGTTGATGAAGGTGTCCTTCCAATTGCAGTACACGGCCGCAGCGGTGATGGTGATGCCGCGCTCGGCTTCTTCCTTCATCCAGTCGGTCGTGGTCGCACCTTCGTGCACTTCGCCGATCTTATGCTTCTTGCCGGTGTAATAGAGGATGCGCTCCGAAACGGTCGTCTTGCCCGAGTCGATATGGGCGACGATGCCGAAGTTGCGCGTCTTGTTGAGGTTCAGGGCCATGTGTTCTCCAATGCGGGGCTTACCGCGTTCACCGGGCTGCCGGCGAAGGGCGCGTAGCATTGGGGAAACCCCCAGGGATCAAGCGCTGTATGCCGGTGTGGCTTCCACTCTACTTAGGGCTTTGACGGGTTTCGGGCAGTCGGTGTTCCCAATAGCACCACCGGCCGGCCAACGGCATGATCAAAGTCGGTTCCTGTCCACCCTCAGTCGAGCCGCGCAACGAGCCAGGTGGGCGCCACAGGATACCCCAAGTGAAATCGGGCGGCTGTTTGGCTGAACGATACCAGGTGGTCCCATCACGATTTCTACCACGCAGGTCGAAACGCTCGAGGGTCATGTGTGGCATTACTTGGCTGGGCGGCATGGGGCTGGTTATCAGGTAGTTATCCAGCACATCTTGGTAGTGGCTTAGCCACACTTTGAGTTCGTCCACGTCCGACTGGGCTAATGAGGGGACGATCGTGGCCCGCGAACTGACCGTCCCGCCCAATGCGATGATCAGCATGAAGGGAACGGAAAAGGCGGCAAACGCGATCAGCCAGCGCATGCTGGCCTCCAAGCTACGCACATGAGGGGAAAGCCAGGCCCGTCGCGGCGGTGGCTGCGCAGACCTGGATTGCGCGATGTCGTAAGTCGGCACCGTGCGATATCGCGCAGGCCAGCGTCTGCGCAATCAGAGGCAACGCTTGCTGGTAGGTCCAGCCAGGCATGTCCAGGTCGGCTTGCTTGCATGGCATCGCGCGGCCAGGACCTCGCGTTCAACACCGGCGCATCAACTTCAAAGTCGGCTGGATGCACGCCTGGCGCAACAAACGCATACCACGTAGATGGCGGAGTTGGCTCAATGGCGCTCAGACTGGTAATCAGTTTGCTCACGATACCCGCCGCCGTGCCGCGCCATCCGCAATGAGCAACGCCTAAGCAGGTTGGAGTTGCCACAATGAGCGGGGGACAATCAGCTCCGAAAACAGCAAGCGAAACACCGGCACCATAAGCGAGGATGCCGTCACCCGCACGTGGTTCACGCGCTGTCTGATCTTGGTGATCGACGCGGATTATATGTGTGCCATGGATTTGCCGCAGCACGACGGGAGTGGGAACGGCGTGGTGATCGCACCAGCGCTCTCGGGAAGCCAATACGCGCAGATCACCATCATTGGCGGTGGACATGGCCACTTGAACACCGAACGGGAGAGCCCAACGCATGCGTGTATACTAACGCGAATGGTTACCGAGTCATCGCCTACGGCCCTTAGGCCAGAGTATTCAACCGCTCTTCTGGCTCGGGGCGATGAGCGCGTGCATGCGCTTGCCTTCGAGGCGCGGTTCCTGTTCCATCTTGCCGAGGTCAGCGAGCGCTACGGCGAAACGCCTGATGATGTCGATTCCGAGTTCACGGTGGGCTAACTCACGGCCGCGGAACTGAAGCAAGATGGCGACCTTGTGGCCCTCTTCCATGAATTCGCGCGCGTGACGAACTTTGATGTCGAAATCACCTTGGCCGGTGAACGGCTTGAGGCGGACTTCCTTGGTGTCGGTTCGGTGCGCGTGGGCTTTGGCCTGGCGCTCTTTCTTCTGCAACTCGAACAGATATTTGCCGTAGTCCATCACTCGGCAGACCGGTGGCTTGGCATCTGGTGCCACCTCGACGAGATCGTGACCGGCGTTGATGGCGCGTGTCCGCGCTTCCTCAACTGTCATCACCCCCAGCTGTTCACCCTTTTCATCAATGAGGCGGATCTGCGGAGAGCGGATCTTCTCGTTGACGCGGGCCCGATTCGCGTGTTCGGGGGGAGGGATGGGAATGCGGCTGCGGCGTCGTCCGATCAATCGTGATTCTCCTAGGTGGCGCGGCATTCTGGAAGCCGTGACAAGGCGCACAAGCGGTTGGGGAGGGGAAGTCCGGACAACCAGCTTGGGCAACCTGTTGCCATTTCCCTGCCGACCGTAACGACCCGCATCATGCTGCCCTATGCGCCTGCAACCGTAGCCGAGGCATTGCTGTCATTGCTGGACGCCGCCGTTGCTCAACGCGGACTGGCGACCTTGGCTATTCCTGGCGGCCGCTCGCCGGGACCAGTCCTCAGTGAACTCGCGCAGATTTGTACGCCATTTGTGCGTGAGCGGTTGCATCTGTTCTGGCTGGATGAGCGCGCGGTCCCGCCGCTGCATCCAGAGCGTAATGATGCACCAACGCTGGCGGCATGGGACGCTGGTGGAGCACGACCAGCAGGGGTATATCCGATGCCTGCCGAGTCTGCCGACCTGGATGCCGCCGCGCTGGCCTATGCCGACGTGGTTCGCCGGGTGAGCAGGGGACATCCGCTGGACGTTGTCCTTATTGGTATCGGTGAGGATGGTCACCTCGCCAGCCTGTTTCCGGGCCATCCCGGTTTGCGCGAGTTGTCGGAATGTTTTGCGGTCACGGACAGTCCCAAACCGCCACCGCGTCGACTTACGCTCTCGCTGCCGATCATCCACGCTGCGCGCGCGCGGATCGTCCTGTGTCTTGGTCGTGCCAAGGGATTGGTGTACACGAGGGCCAATAGAGGGCCGAACGAAGATTGTCCCATAAGCCTGCTTCCGTCAGCCGGAACCGTGTGGTACCTGGATGATGCAGCCGTGGCTGGGTCGCAGGCATGAGCACTTGGGTGGGGTTGGCTCGCCGTTGCCACTGCCTAGTCTGCGCTGACATGGTCAACGAGCTGGTTGTGCAGATCGATCTACAGGAGCGTCACCATGAGTGATCGCTTGGATGACCATGAAGCTGAATTGCTCACGCTGGCACGCGCGGGGGATATTGCGGCTTGGAGTACGATCTGCCGCAATCACGCGCCGCGGCTGTCTGCCTACTTGGGAGCGCGGATTCGTCGGCCGGGTATCGTTGATCAGTTGGTGATTGAGGCCATGGTGGGCGCGTGGCGTCATCTCGATGAACTGCCAGCTGGCACCGACTTTGGCGCTTGGTTTCGCAAACTGGCCGCCGGAATCGCACTGCGCTGGGCGCGGGAACGACCGGGCGAGGCGCTCCAAGAGCCATTTCCGCAGGCACGCATGTTGGATGCGAGTCAGGACGAGCGGCTGTCTTTGCTGCAGTTGGATCGAGTCATTGGTGAACTTGATGAGCCATCACGCATGGCGATCGAACTGCGTTGGCGAGCGGGCATGTCTGGGCTTGAACTGGGAGCGGCATTGCGAACTACGCCTGACGAGGCCGAACGTCTAGCTGACGAGGCTGAAGTACGCCTAGAACGTGAGCTTGAGGAACGGGGATAGGCTTGGACCGCCGTAAATCCAGGAGGGGGCTGCGGTGGGTTTGGCAGGAATTGATTGAAGTCGGCATTCCAGTACGAACACTGCCGCGTTTGCCTGCATCGACCTGACCCGGGATCAGGACGGCCCGAGCACATAGCTAATCCCCCGAATCGACCTTTGACACCGTTGATGGGGCCGCCTAGATTCTGCCCCGGCGGGATGACTGCGTGTCACGTAACATGCAACCCCGCGCCGGGAACACCTGATGATTCTGATCAACCTCCTGCCGCCCGAGCTTCGCCGGGCTCGCCGTACCGGGGTCAATCCCCTGATGGTCGCGGGAGCGGGTGGCGTGGTGATCGTGTTAGCATTGGCAGGGTTTTGGGCCTGGGTAAAGTATGCGCGGGTTGCGGATGCTGACGTCAAAATCGCTGCGCTCAAAGTTGATCTTGATTTAGCTACGAGCCGAGCCAACGCCGTTCGTGAACTTGATAAGCAGATCGCCAACTTCGAGAAGTTGCACGGGACGATTACCAATCTCATTACCCACAAAGTACTATGGGCGCGCACGCTGGACGATTTCGCCAATCTCCTCTGGGCCAAGAACGAGAACCATTGGAATCTCGAGGGCTATGAAGTCCGCTGCACGGGACTGACGATTGCTCCGGCGACGGGAAGCTCGGGATCGCGACGCCAAAGTACAACCGGCGAAATGGTCACCTACACCTTTAGAACCTCGTTCAAGATTCTTGGCGAACAGCGTGACCGTGCTGGTGACTACGTCAGTGATTTCTTCAAGTGTGTCGAAGCGAGCCGATTCTGGCGTGATAATGGATTCCAGGGCAATGCCGAAGATCCGTTTAAGGGCGCGACTCCGAACTGGAAGCATGACATCAAGAAGGTCGCAACCGACCTGCCGATGGAGTGGACGCGCATTAAAATCATTCCTGGCCCGCAAGGAGCCCAGAAATGAATTTCGAAGCCCTCAAAAAGCTCAGTCGGTTCCACTGGCTCATCATCATTGGCGCAGTAACCCTGCTCCTAGCCGCCCTCTTCGTATTCCTTGCCAACTCAGCACTCAATGAATTGGGTCAGGAAGAAAACGGGTCAGTGCCGACCTTTCTGCTCCGAGCCGGTGATGCCGACGCACGCTGGACCCAGATCACGGACCTGCGCAAGCAAATCGACGAGCAAGAAAAGGTAGCCAAGCAGTTGGTTGAGAAGCGCAAACGACTTGAGTCGATGCAGCTTGATATCGAAGCTGCTCGCAAGCGCCTGCCATCGGCCGCCGAGGCTCAACGCGCGGCGATGTATCAGATGCTGTTTGGTTTATCGGTTCAGGCTACGTCTGGCACCAATGCAGTAACGATGAAGTCGTTTGGTATCGACTTCAAAGGTGGTGGCAGCTCTCGTGGACGATCCGCTGGAGACATCGTCAAGGTCGAAATCTCAACACAGGTGCTTGCTGATATGGATGGATTGATCCGTTTCCTGAATCTCATTGAACGTCACGAACGCCTCATGATCGTCGAATCGATCATGCTGACCAACGGAGGCGTGGCGAAAAACGAGGAAACGAAGCGTATTGAGGTCAAGCCGCATTCGGTGAGTCTCAAGATTGTCACCTACATCGACAATTCCATTACCACTGACGGACCTAAGAAGTAAGCGATGAACTCCGCCGTCCGAACCGCTGCGTTGCTCGTGCTCTTTGGCATGCTCTGTGCCGGCGACCCCCCTGTACGGGTGGAACAGCCACCGGACAATGGCAAGCCAACTCCAACAAAAGCAGTGGCTAAAAAACTTTCAGCGATGGACTTGGTTGCCGAAGACGAAAAGTGGATATTCACCACTACGCCAGGCCGGCCAGACATCTTTGTCGATCAAGAGCTATTACTTATCCTTCAGAAGGGAAGTGTCGACCCCGACCAACCAGGAATTCGTTCACCTGGAGTCAGGCACGTTGATGATGCCAATAGCGAAGCGAATATGGACAAGTTGCTGACTTGGGCTCAGCGCGAAGAAGAAAGTGTGCGCCAGTTTGTCACGGCACGTCGCTACGATGACGCCATTCGGAGTTCTGATGCCGCTCTCAAGCAGCTTGAACCCAATATGTCGCGAGCGGACCTTGCGGCGATTGTCGCTTCAATCCGCATCTACCGTGATCAATCCATCGAAGCCAAGATTCGTGACGATGCTCAGACTGCATTCGATAACCTGAAGATCCGCGTCCAAGGCGTGCTCTGGTCTCAAGAAGGTGTGCGCCTGGCCATCATTGAGGGAGAGACCGCCGCCAAGCCAGTCAATGACCGCATTCGATCCGATAAGGACAAGGAATGCGTTATTATCGATATTGGTCAGGATCGAGTCGTCTTCCGTTTCAATTTCCAGCGTCGTCGTTTTGAATTCCCGGTCTACGTTGACCAGCTGAACGCCCGTACCAAGCCCTAGCCGCGTCCCCCGAGAGCCACACATGCGAGTGCGCAGTATCGCGATCCACAGTCTGGTCACCCTTGCCCTGGGTATCCCCTTGGCCTCGGCCGAGGACGGCCAAGGCAATGGCGGCCAGCCGTCAACCGAACCCATCACCATTGAGACCAGCGACAAGCCTTTGGAGACCGTCCTCCAGTGGATCAGCCGCAAGGCCGGGGTGAATATCGTCTGCAACGAGCAGGATCAGCCGCGCGTTACTTTGCGCTTGGTCAATGCGACATGGCAAGAGATGGTCGAGCAGATTGCAGCCAAGTACGACTTGGTGATCGAGCGGAAGAGTCCGCGCGTATGGGTACTGTCGCGGCCGCCCCGAGTCAGTATTTCGCTGCAGGATGCGAGTCTATCGGTCGTTTTAGATGCAATAGCCCGCGCCGCTGATGTGAACATCATTATGGCTGGCGACGTCGCCTCGAGTTCCAAGAAGATAAGCCTGACGCTTAAGGGTGTGCCCTGGCGTTATGCGCTTGATGTGGTCGTCAAGACGGTCGATCTCGCCTGGATCGAGCAAGAGTACAAGATCGTTCGCATTGTGAGTCCTGGTGCCCTGCAGAAGGACCACCAGACCCGCATTCTGCGGGTGAATTATGGCGAAGCGAAAGGATTGGCCGACGCGGTCGGTCCCGCGATGAGCGACGGTAAAGTGCAAATCGACGCAAACTCGAACAGCCTGATCCTTACCGGCACCCAGCCCGCAATCGAAGCCGCTCAACGCATTGCTGATCAGCTTGATCAGCGCACACGTGAAGTGTTGATTGAGATGAAATTCGTTGATTACTCGACGCTCGACGTGCAGGGGTTGGGTATTGATCCGATTAACCTCAACTTCGACATTGATGGTGTCGGCACCCTGGCCCAGAAATTCACTCCATTTGGTTCAACCTTCACGACTCAGTCCGTCATCGACCGTGCCGCGTCGGTGCCAACCAAGACGGCATTGACCAGTGCATCGCTAACCTTCGAGGCTATCGCCTCGCTGACTTCGACTGACATCCTCCAGTCGCCACAAGTGCTGACGCTGGATAACACCGAAGCGACCATCGTTATCGGTCGCGAATTGCATTTCGCTGAAGAGACCGTTGCGACCGACAACGGCGTTACTACGCGAACGCTCAAGGAGGCCTCAACCAGTCCAGTCAAGGACGGTGTCAACATCAAGGTCAAGCCGCACATCACTGCCGACGGTTACATTCAGATCGTCCTCGAAGCCAGTAACGATGAAGCGCAGTTGACCACGTTCTCAACCGGATCTGGCGCTTCGGCGTCGTCGATCCAGCTGCCGAACAAGAATACGACCAGTCTGAAGCACACGATCATGGTTGCGGATGGGCGTACGGCTGTGATCGGCGGCTTGCTCAAAGACAAAGATCAGCGGCAGGACGGTCACGTTCCTGGCCTAGGCAGTATTCCCGTTCTGGGCTGGTTCTTTCGCAAGACCCACCAGCAGGTCGAAAAACGGAATCTGACCATCTTTATTACGCCGCGAATCGTTCCATTGGGCAAGGAGTCGGAATACGACAAGTCCTTGAAGGAACTCAAGGCCCGCTTGGGCGGTGTCCAAGAGGCAGCTCCAGCAACTGAAGCGAAGTCCGCCAATTCGGCGTTGTCGGACTGATCGCTCGACTGCGGCCAGTTAGGCGACACCGTATGCCCCGCGCTTCGCGCGGGGCATACTCGTTATGGAACCAGCAACCGATTCGATCCTCGCCCGCGAGACCGCTCGTCGGCGGACTTTTGCGATCATCTCGCACCCTGACGCCGGCAAGACGACGTTGACCGAAAAGCTGTTGCTCTACAGCGGCCTGATCCGAACCGCAGGCATGGTCAAGAACCGCAAAGGAGGAAAACTCGCGACGTCCGATTGGATGTCGATGGAGCAGGAGCGCGGCATTTCGATCACCTCGTCAGCGATGCAGTTCCAATATCGTGGCTGTGTAGTGAACGTCCTCGACACGCCTGGTCACCAGGACTTTTCAGCTGACACGTATCGCACGCTGACCGCCGCCGATTGCGCGATCATGGTGCTGGACGCGGCCAAGGGCGTTGAAACACAAACCCGCAAGCTGTTTGCGGTCTGCAAACTACGTGGCATTCCGGTGCTCACGTTCATCAATAAGCTTGATCTACCGTCACGACCTGCGCTGGAGTTGATGGCCGAAGTCGAGGAAGTGCTCGGCATTCAAGCCAGTGCGGTCAATTGGCCGATTGGTAGTGGACGCGAATTCGTTGGGGTTGCAGAACGCGCCACGCGTACGCTCAGTCTGTTCCAGAAAGTGTCAGTCGGTGGTGCCCAGCGTGCGGCGATGATGCAGGTGCCGTTGGATGGACCCGAGGCGTTGTCCGCATTGGGCGAAGAGCGCCGCCGTCAACTCGGTGAAGACCTTGAGATGCTCGACATTGCTGGCAATCCGTTCTCCCGTGACGCGTTTCTGGCCAGTAAGATCACGCCGGTTTTTTTCGGTTCAGCGCTGACCAACTTCGGCATCGAGCCGTTCTTCGACGCCTTCGTCGAGCTGGCGCCACCGCCAACCGCTCGCGTCGGTTACCTGACTGGTGGCGGCGAGGAATGGATCGATCCGGTCATGGCACCGTTCAGTTCGTACGTGTTCAAGATCCAGGCGAACATGAATCCCAAACATCGCGACCAGCTGGCGTTTATCCGGATTTGTTCAGGTAGATTCGAGCGTGATCTGGTGGTCAAGCACACGCACGCTGGCGAAGTGGTGCGTGAGGTTCGTTTGTCGCGCCCGCACACGTTGGTTGCGCGTGATCGCTCGACCTTGGATGAAGCGTATCCCGGTGACGTCGTCGGTCTGATCAACTCTGGTTTTGCGATCGGCGACACGCTGTCGGCCAAGGGTGGCTTTGAGCATCAGGCCCTGCCGCAATTTCCACCCGAGCATTTTGCGCGGATTCAGCCTGCTGATTTGACCAAACGCAAAGGTTTCGACAAAGGCATGGACACGCTCGCCGGCGAAGGCGCGGTGCAGGTATTGCGCTCGTACGACAATCCGATTGCTGACCCGTTCATAGCTGCGGTTGGCCGTCTGCAGTTTGAAGTATTGCAATACCGACTTAAAGACGAGTGGGGCGTGGAGACGAACCTCTCGCCGTTGCCCTACACCTGTTCGGGCTGGCTGCACGGCGATATAACGGAATTCAAACCGACGCCTGGCGCCCAGGTCGCCAAGGATGCACGCGGCCGCATCGTCGTGCTGTTCCCCAGTGAATGGGATCGGCAGTACTGCTTACGTCAGAACCCTGGTCATCAACTCCTCGACTTTGCGTAATGGTTACTCGAAAGCCGCAGAGACGCAGAGGGCCGCAGAGGGCCGCGGAGACGACTCGGAAGGTTGTTCTACCACGTTGTGTTCTGGAGTGGTCCGGTGTAAAGTCTGCACGCGGTGAGATTGACAAACGACTAACTCAACGGGCCATCGATGCCGCGTTGCAACGTGACGATCTGCGTGGCCATGCACTGTGCGTGATGTTGGTCGATGATGCTGAGTGCGTGCGCTTGCACGGCGAGCATTTCGGAGATCCGACGCCAACCGACGTGATGAGCTTTCCCGACGGCTCGCGTGATCCGGAAACCGGCCTGATCCGGCTTGGTGATCTCGCTGTTTGCCTGGACGTTGCGCGTCGAGTGGCGACCAAACGCAAACGTCCGGTAGCCGAGGAAATGTCGTTGTATGTCCTCCACGGCTGTCTCCATCTGCTCGGCTACGACGACATCAAAGCTGCGGATCGTAAAGAAATGTGGACAATTCAGCGTGAAGTCATGAAGGAACTTGGCGTCACTATCGGATAGGTTCGTGGATTCCGCCTTGCGGTTTGTCTGCGCCAGTGGATAGTGCCGCCCGCACCGCTAGCCGGTGTCCGGTTGCCCGATGTGGTTAGTGAGCGGTAGAAGCCGATGTTCGGCATCCCGCACCTGCCCTTGGGACCGGTCCTTGGACGAAGTCTTTCTCTTTGTCCGCAACGCCTGGGAGACCCATGGCGACTCATATTCTCATGAACGTGCTCGACGAGCACGAACTGCGCGTCGGCGTTATTCGCGAAGGCCGACTCGAATCCCTCATCCACGAGCGGCTCGGCGATGGCCAGCACCTCGGCAACATCTACAAGGCCAAGGTCGCCAACGTTGAGCCGTCGCTCGACGCTGCGTTCCTTGATCTTGGTGGTCAGAAGAACGGCTTCATCCACGTCGAAGAACTCGTCCACGACAAGGGCCGCAACGCCCGCATCGAACAGATCCTCAAGAACGGCGACGAGATCATCGTTCAAGTCACCAAAGAAGCGATCAAGGAGAAGGGTCCATGCATGAGCATGTACACCGCTCTGCCTGGCCGCGACCTCGTGATGATGCACTCCGAACAAGCCAAAGGCGTGTCGAAGCGCATCGAAGATCCGCTCGTTCGTAAGCGCCTCAAGAAACTGCTCGACGGTTTCGAGCCACCGGAAGGTTTCGGCTTCATCGTGCGGACGCACGCGGCGCATGCGTCCGAGGCCGACATCAAGCTCGACTACGAATTCCTCAAGCGCATGTGGGCAGAAGTCGACGCGCTTGCCAAGCGCGCGCGCGCTCCGGCCTGTCTGTATCAAGAAGCCGACGTCGTTGTGCGTACCCTGCGTGACACTGCAGGTCCCGACACCGCCGAGATCGTGATCGATCAAGAAACTCTGTACGACGAGGCCCGCGCCTTCGCCCAGGTCTTCATGCCTGAGTTGTGCGATAAAATCAAATTGCACCGTGAAGAGCTGCCGATTTTCACCTACTACGGCTTGGAAGAACGCCTCGCGTCGATCTACGATCGCAAGGTCGAGCTGCCCAGCGGCGGTGCCATCGTCATTGAACAGACCGAAGCCTTGGTCTCGATTGACGTCAACAGCGCCAAGAATCGTGACTCCGGCGACGTCGAGACGACCGCGTTGATGACTAATTTGGAAGCTGCTGCCTCAATCGCCGAACAGCTCGTCCTGCGCGATCTCGGCGGTCTGATCATCATCGACTTCATCGACATGGAGAAGCGCGAGAACCAGCGCCTCGTTCAAGTCGCGCTGCGTCGTGCGCTCGCGAGTGACCGTTCCAAGATTCAGGTTGGCACCTTGTCACGCTTCGGCCTGGTTGAGATGACGCGTCAGCGTCAGCGCCCATCGCACAAGCTGATGGCCTCGACCGAGTGTCCCTACTGCGTCGGCACCGGCGCGGTCAAGACCGCCGAGACGTTTGAGATCGACTGCATGCGCGAGATACGTCAGATGCTGCACAGCCGCAGCCTGAGTCGTCTCGAAGTCGTAGTTCCTACCGACTTGTCGGTTGGATTTTTGAATGCTCGCCGTCGCGAGTTGGCTTCGCTCGAAGAGCGCACCGACTGCCGCATCATCTTTAACGCTGACAGTCTGATGAAGGCGCGCGAGTTCCGTCTCGTGCCGACCTTCCGTAAGGGCGAGCGTCGTAAGGAAGAGAAGCAACAGCCGGTCCGTCCAAGTCTGCTTGCTCCGCTTATGGTCGAACAGGCCAAGGCGATCAAGCTGGCCAAGGAGCTTGCGGCCATGAAAGCCGACGAGCTCGAACGCGAGCTGAATTCCGACCCCGTATCGGGCGAGGAACGCGACACGACGGTCGCCAAGCCAGCCGAAGCCAAGCCGATGCTGCGTGTTGCCGAAGCCGGTGGAGCAGGGCCGGTGGCTGTGGCCCCACCAGCACCCCGCCGTGCCCCGGATCTGTGGGACGAGGCCTCGGTCCTGCGTCGGATGCTGTTTTCACCTAATACCACCGTGGTTGTCGCTCCGGCCGCGCAGGCCGCACTTGCCACACCCCCGCCGCCCGCTACAAGCCTGCCCCGCAATGGACGCCGGCGCCGCCGTCGTCGTTAGACCCTGGAGTTAAGCCGTGTACGCCGTCATCAGTGATCGTAACCGTCAGTATCGCGCCACCCCCGGAGCCAAGCTTGAGCTGGATCTGGTCGAGGCGCAGCCTGGCGCTGTGCTTGAGCTCCCAGTCCTGCTGATCGCGGATGGCGCGGCAGTCAAGGTAGGCGCCCCATTTGTCGCTGGCGCGACGGCCAAGGTGAAGGTCCTATCCCACCAGTTGGGCGACAAGATCATCATCGGAAAATATAAGCATCGCAAGCACATGACCAACCGTCGCCGTGGTTTCCGCGCGCAGCTCACGATGGTCGAGGTTGTGTCGATCAGCGGGTGAAACCCCTGAGTCGACTGCCGATTGATCCACCGGATCAGTCGAGCCGTGAGCCGGGTTGGCTGACCGTCGTAGCGTGACAAGCTGTGGCTGTCATATCACGTTACGGAGGTCGCATGCGGTATCCCATCTGGTGGTTGGCAGCTTTGACGTTGGTGTGTGTTGCTGCTTTGCCGGCCATGCAAATTCAGGAATTGGAACTCGTCTCGCCAGTGAACGGCAAACCCTTCACGGCTCAGGCAACCGGAGTCGATCGCACTCCAGTAGCCGACCCCGCGAACATGGGTACCGATGTCGATGGTTGTCGTCACGGCAGCGGGCCATCTGAGTATGACTATTTTATTATCGTCGATCCGTACAGCTACTTCGCGAGCCTGGCCCATGAATGGGATCCCAAGACCCAGAAGCTGCGTGGTGGGTTGTCGCCCACGATGGTGGACTGGGTGCGAAAAGCGTGGTCATCCGAGCGGGAGATTGATTTCAATCGTGCCTACCAATACGCGCAGTCCTTAGCTCGGTCCATGGGTCGCCAGGCACCAGATCGTGCCTCGTTTGTCATTCCCCAGGACTCCATCTCGATTGAAAAGCGCTACAACTTAGCGCTCGCCTGTTACGAATATCGTGGGGCACGCAACATCGAATTGGCTAAAATCGCCTTGTCAGGTGCTTGGGCCGTGCGTTGCCATGCGCAGATCCCTATGGGCGGAAGCATGATGGATGGTGGCGTTGAAGAAGTGAACAAACTCGTCAGCGACCATATCAAGGATGGAGAGGCCTTTGATCTCGACAAATGGATCAAGATTTTTCGCAGCATGGTCGAGCGCGATGGCCTATCCCGCGAAGGCTACGTCACCGCCGTTCTGACGCTGCATGGGTATGAGATGCGGGGCGGAAATCAGATGGCCTGCAAAGAGCTCATGGCCAGGGCCCTCAAGCGCCTGGGTGAAGAGGATAAGCAAGACCAACTGCGGGGCATGATCCGCGAGCGCAAGCGCCTGCGGGATGAACACGATAAGCTGCTCAAAATCGCAGCCGAGCGTTTCACGCTCGCATTGCAGAACGAGGAAGTCATTCGTCTGCGAATCCCCGAGATCGTGTTGGCTGTTGCTGAGTGCCATCGACGAACTGGCGACCTGAGTCGCGCCGCTGACTGGTTCTTCGCTTTGGGGCAGATGCCCGAAACGCAGCCGTCAGCCCGCCATGACCTACGCGAGTTGGGTCGAGCCAAGGCACTGCCTCCGGACAAGCCGTTGCACATGCAACTGGGTTGGATTGCCGATGAGCAGATGGAACGCTTGCGCAAAGATGGCTTGAATTACCCGGGCGAACTCAGTGGTCCCGATCGCGGTGTACTGATTGCGGTGGTCAAAGAAGGTCTCGGTACGGCCAATTACAACGTACCTGGTTGGAAACCAGCGAAGCATGGAACCAAGGAAGATTCTGAGCGGGTCATGAAACTGATAGGCACGGCTCTCCTGAAGTACTCGTTTGATAATTCGGGCAAGTGGCCGAAATCACTGGGTGAGTTGTGGGAGTGTGAAATTCTCCGTGACCGTAATCAGGTAAACCGCTTCCACTGTCCCGCATCCGGCGGTTCGTTTATTTATACTGAGCCGACCGGTGACATTACCCGCATAGCCCAGCAGACGGTACTGCTGACCACGGAACTGCCGGTCGAATCCAAGGAAGGACCGCGATTTGGCGCGTTCATCGCCAACTGTTCCGTCGTATGGACCGAACAGCCATTGTCCCCTGGCCAGGTTCTCTCGCGGCCCTAACGGGGGCATTCGCCCATGTTGAGCAGCATCGTTGGGCATCTTGGTGTCGTGCGTTTGCTCACGCGTTTGGTTGAGCGTGACAAACTGCCGCACGCTATCGTGCTCGACGGGCCGGTGGGCTGTGGTCGCCGAACATTGGCACGCGCCTTGGCTGCAGCTGTCTTGTGTCCGCAGCGTCGTGCAGGTGATGCATGTGGACATTGCGCGCATTGCCAACAGATCGTCGCGGGAACCCATCCGGATCTGGCCGAGGTGCAGGGTGAGCGCGATGCCCCGCGCGGATTGACGGTCGATCTGGTGCGCAGTATCGCTGAAAATGCATTTTCGACGCCCCTTCTTGGTGTTGGCAGAGCGATTATTATCCCAGATGCCGAGCGCTTGCGCGGTCCGACTGCTAATACGCTGCTGAAAGTGATCGAGGAACCACCACCGCGAACGGTGGTAATCCTGACCGCGACTAGTGCGTCAGGCCTACTCGGCACCATCCGCTCGCGTACTCAACTATTCCGACTGCATGCGTTGACTCCTGCTGAGGCAGAGCGCGTTCGCGCGTCCAAGCGCGCAAGCGAGACGCCTAGTCCAGCAGCAAAACTGGACAGCGACATCGCGGCATTGCCGATGACTGATCTGAAGCGGATCCTGGTCGGCCCGGATGCTGGTGCGGTTGCCCGCGTCTTGGCGGCGTTGCCCGAGCGTGACTCGAACTCTCAGAATGATGACAAGAGTATTACCCAATCCCAGCATCAGCGCGCCGTCCTGCGCGCTTGGCTGGACGATCTTATCGCGGTGATCCGGCTCGAATTGCGGCAACCGGACCGGCAATGCGTAGATCGTGCCGTGGATCACCTTGAGCGTGTGGTGCGGGCCCGTGCAGACCTAGATCGGAATCTTCAGCCTAGACTCGCTCTCGAGGCCATGGCCCTCACGCGTTAGACCCTGGAGGTCCGCCTTGGACGTAGATTGATTGTGGAAAGTTTGTCAGTCATCGTCGCCAACCAGCACTAGGTCGTTGGATGAGTGTCCTACCATGCGTGCAATATGGCTGAATTAGCCCGCTCTGGACGTTCCGTACCACCACCTGCGGGCGGACGCGAACCGCCGCACAATTTGGATTTGGAACGGGCCGTACTCGCCGTTCTGCTGGATGGTCGTCACGCCGTGGCCATGCAGAAGGTGCGACCACTTGCAGCGCATCCACTCCTCTTCTGGTCGCGTGACCATCGTCTCATCTATTTGGCTTGTCTGGAAATTGATGACAGTGGGCATCCGATTGATGCCCCAGCGGTTGCGGAAATGCTGTCGCGCCTGCGCTTTGATGCGGCCCTGGATCGTCTGCGTCAGGCTCAGCTCCTATTTGAAACCGACGAGCTTGATCGCATTGGTAAAGACCGCTTGAAGCGACTGTGGAGTTGGAATGAGAGTGATCGCACGATCGATGAGCAAGCTAGCACGCTTGCGGCCATCGGTGGTACGCAAGTCGTTTTGCAAATTCTCGATACGCCCGGTTCCAATGCTGCGATCGAGCGGAATGCAAAACTCCTGCGTGATTATTATCTCAAACGCCGACTGATTGCCCGTCTGGGTGAAATCAGCGATCGTGCCCATCTGACCACCGATGAATTTGGCGTGTTGATCGATCGGGCTGGCCAAGCCGTCTTGGATCTCGGGCGGCTTGATAGTACCGTTATGGTGCACGAGATGGCGAAGGTCGCGGCTGAGACGATGGAGGCGATACGTGATCGCATGGATCATCCCGACCAGGGTGTGAAGACCGGTATGGTCGATATCGACAACCGACTGATGGCCTTGCGTCCTGGTGGTGTCTATGTGTTGGCTGCCAGGCCCGGCGTGGGCAAGACCTCGCTCGCCCTGCGCATCGTCCAGGGCATTGTCAGCCATCCCGAGAATCCCCAGCGGGTGTTGTTCTTCTCGCTCGAAGTCGATCGTCGCGATCTGGTCAAGAAGCTCATCGCTGCGGTTGGAAAGATCGAATTCCGCGGCCTGGATATGGGCACGTTGCCCGAGCAGGAATACGAACGCCTGGAAGAAACAATCCGTCAGATCAGCGACTGGCCGATGGAAATGATGGATGTTGCCGATTTGACTGTGCATCGCGTCCGTTCGGTCGTAAAGCGGCGCATGCTCGAAACCAATAATGGCTTGAAGCTCGTCGTGATTGATTACTTGCAGTTGTTGCAGGCCACCCGTTCTGACCAGGACGAATACTCCAAGATCAGTGAGATCACCAGAGTACTCAAAGTCATGGCACAGGAGTTGAAGATCCCGATTGTGGCGTTGTCCCAGATGTCACGTGATAGCGAAAAAGGCACGGCTCCACGCGAGCCACGCCTATCCGACTTGCGTGGCTCAGGATCCATCGAACAGGATGCCGATGCGGTCTTGTTCATCCATCGAGTGGACAGCGAGGACATGCATGGCCCAGACGCGCATCGCACGATCAAGGTCATCATTGCCAAGAATCGCTTTGGTGAGACTGGGCACACCTTGATGCGGTTCTTCCCTGCCAAGATGAGCTTTGAACAGGCCGCGATGGAAGACGACGACAGCGAGGGCGGCCATGGATCTCAGGTTGGCCAAGTCTATGCCCAACGCGGAGAACGGCTGCGGGCCCAACCCGGAGCGGCTGAAGATATGTTTGCCGACGGCGCACCGACCCCGTAACCGAACCAGAAAAAACCATCTTACTAATTACGCTGAAATAGGTTACGGATAATCATTGGGATCATACAGCAGCGCTGATTCAGGCATTCATCGATTGGTGGTTATTACCCATGTCCTACGGTTGTCTTACCGTTCAGGGGGACTCCCATGATCGCCGCCGCCATCACGCCAGAGCAGGTTGCTAGCGACCCGTTGTTGGCCCGCTATCGCGAATTCAGAGACGATGCCTCGCTGCAAGAAATCATGCGCGAGCACCTTCCGACGCTGCGCGTGGTTGCGCGGCGCATTCTCCATCGGCCTGATCTCGTTGAAGATGCTGTACAGGAGGCGTTCATCCGTTTCATCAGGTCACGCGATGATATCCGTGGGCCGATTGGCCCTTGGCTCAGTACCGTCGCCTTCAACGCGGCATTGAATCTGTTGCGCTCTGAATCAGTTCGTCGTCGCCGCGAATCGGAATTCGCCAGCGATTCCGGTCTGCGTGAAGCCAGTCAGGCTCTCGATGAGGAAGTGCGCCGCCTGATCGGTGAATGCATAGCGACGCTCGAAGACGCACAGCGTTCGGTCATTGCGCGGGTGTTCTTCCTTGGCAAGACACAGGCTGAAATTGCGATTGAGGATGGGGTCACTCAGGTCGCTATCCATAAACGCATGCGCAAGGCCCTATCCCAGTTGCGCTGGCAGATCATTAAACATGGTTTGGGTGATTGTTTTGCCGCAGTTTCGTCGGGTTTCTCGCGTCCAGCTCATGCAGGTATGACGCCACCCGATCCAGCGATGCTCTCGCTGCTCGCCCTGTCCAGTTTGCCGGCGATATTCGAACGCGCGTGCCGCGTTGGCACGCGAGCAGGATTATCCTGTGCGGCACTCGCCTCGAAGGTTGCCTGACCGACGTTAGACATGGCTAGAAGCCGATACGATACAGTCGTTCGCCAACCGCATTGAGTCGGAATGCAAGCAGTGCGATGGCTCGTTTGCGTACCAAGGTCTTTTTCGCCTCGACGCGCAGCGTCATGACTAGGATTTCAACCAGCCGATCTTTGTCGGCAGGCAGCATGCGATTGAGGTGCTGAGATAGCGCTCGGCGCGTGTCTCCGTCAGGATGGCCGACGTGGTTGATTAATTCCTGAATATCGTGGAAGTCCCCCGCTTGTTTTGCTGGGTAATGAGCATCAACAAGTCGTCCAAGAATGGCGTGGAGTAGTTCTGCGATCGCAACCGTGATGGCGGCGATCCCGGAGCCAACGCGTTTGCAGATATGCGCTAATGAACGCAGCAGATGCATACAAGACCCTCGAACATGGGACCCGTCCGAGGCCGGCCTAATAACCGTCAAACCGTGGGCGATGCCCGTATTTCGAGTATTCTGGGATACCGCGAGACCCGATTGGGCGAAACTGTCCCGTGCCTAATTGCGTTTGATGCGACGCGATTTGAGCACAAACATACGCGTCATCTGTTCGATCTTCGGGTGCTTCGCGAGCCAGCGTTTTCCATAGATGATGGCGACAGCCGTAAGCCCTATGAGACCAACCAAGCAGCCGAGCAGAATGAGACTGCCTTTACTCAACCATGGATTCGGTTTTTCCGGAAGATCGATGACTCCAGTTGTCGTTGGTCCGGACTTTCCCACCGTTGGTTTGTCGACGGGGCTAGAAGTGCTCCTGGTGCTCGCTGGTCGCGCGTCTGGTTTGATCGCGGCAATGGCAATCTGCGCTGCAGCTGTGTTGAGTGTGACCAGGCCTTCGCGAGCTAAGGCAGCGATGCGTGGACTGGAGCTTGATTGCACGAGATCACTGAGGGCTCCAACCACCTGATCACGCCCAGCGCGTTGCATCAGCAGTGGATGAATTGCGGCGCGGACGGCGTTGCTGTCGCCCTTGGCAGACGCTGCCTGTAGTGCGGCAATGCTAGCAGTGGTCGATTTCACGACCTCCTCATGCCAGGCCGCCCAAACACTGGCGTCAGCTCCACCAATATTATGTCCGGTGAGCGCCGTCAGTGCAGCCCCGAGTTCACTGGCGGCTGCAGGATCAGCGGCGCGCATGGATAGGATAATCATCGGAATTGCACCATCGTCATGCAGCCGGGAGGCGGCACCGATTGCAGCCAGACGAACCGACGCATTTCCGTCAGCAATGCGCGAGCGGGCCATCTCCAGCTCTTGCTGCGAATGCGCGCCCTTCCTGCCGAGTTCAACCAGGGCAGCAATCGCAACGCTAGAATTCGAGCTCAACAACCGCTCGCTGAGCGGAGTTGCATCGGCCGCGCAGGCAATAGCTGTAAAGGACAGCAGTATGGCGCAGGCGAGGTGGCACCCGAGCCGGTTGGTCTTGGTCATTGAGAGAGTCCGAGGTCCGATGCGCGCCAGCCTACAACAACGAGGGTGGGAGGGAAAGGCCAAGCTAAATTGGTCAGGGACTCGTCATAATGGAAGGCAAAGTTGCCGTTCACCTTGCCAGTACCGGTGTTGTCCTTGTAGGACCCGCAGACCATCGATCCATAGTAATCGAAGGTGCCGTTGAGGTCAAACGTCGCGCTCGGTGCCATAATCACCGCGCCCAGCGAGGCGGTGCCGTTCATTTGAATGTCGAAACCATTACTGCTGCCATCAGTGCCATCCAACGTGCCAGTATACATGGAATAGATCTGGAGCGATCGCGGATTGGTCGGGCAGCCAACGACGATATTTCCATTCAATTTGGTTACCCCCAATGACGGATTGTAGTCGTTCTGGAAAATGCGAACGGTCGCGGTGGCCGGAATCTCCCAGTCTTTGGTAATGATCAGGGGGCCATCTAAGTAAATGTCGATGACCGCGCCGGCTGCGATTGCGATGCCATTATTGGTAGCCTCGTCAATCTTCGAACAGCGGTATACGCCGGTCACCATCGGATTGCCGCATGCTGCACCGGATGTTGTGGTGAAGGTTCCCAGTGGTCCCGGCAATGCGATGGCACCAGCCGGTGGATTGTAGGTCAGCGCTGGCATCGGCATATTGATCTGCGATCTGACGGTACCGTTAACGTTCCCAGGTTGCTGAACCGTGATGGTGCCGTTCGAGGACAGATCACCCTTGGAACCGTGGGGTGAAGCAGCATAGCTCGCTGCACCGGAATTCGAATCCCAGCTATCAGTCGTAGCGGAGCCCATGAATTGATAGCCGTTCATAGCGAACATGGCCTGGCGATAGGAATCACTAGGAAACTCGGTGAAGACTGCCTCGACCTGGCGACGGCGGAAACGTTCTTGATCCTGGACGGCGTTCTTGGTTCCGTCGGCATTGAGATAGACGGCCGGACCAGCAACTGCAGATACGGCGGTGATCTGATACAGATTTCGACTACCGCTGGTGCCATTGATGGGAATGGTCATGGCCCCGAGATACTTCCAGGTGGATATCACTTGGGTGCTGACAGAATCGACGCCATTCAACGTTTTCTTCCCATTATACGTGGCGGCCAGAGCTAAAGACGCGCTCGTGATATCTACGGGAGTTGCGCCTGGCAGTCTGGCGTTTGCGAGTTGGGTCAACAGGTCTGAGGCATTTTGCAGATAATTGAACGACAGATTTGCAACTGATTCCGCGCTGACGGTCAAATTGAAACTGGCAATCCGCTGTTGGCCCAACTTATTGGAACTGATCGTCATGCTGGTCAGCGACATGGCGAGGGTCATCAACAGTACCATGGCAACGGTGGCGATGACCAGGGCAACTCCGCTGCGGGAAGTCGAGGACATGGAAGGTGGGTAGTGATGCATGGGAATCCTCGCGATCAGTAGGTGCGCGTGGCTGATCCGGTCAGACCACCGGTATCAGAGATGGATGCGGACGTCGAGCCACCGGCCGCCAACTTGAATCCTGCAATATAAAACTGAGTTGAAGTCAGCGTTGGAGCCCCTCCGGTTCCCGTGGCTTCAGCCGTAATCCATCCGCGCCGCAAGGTGACAGTTCCACCGGTAGCGAGGGGCGGTAGGGTGCACGAAAATGACGGTGTATAGAGCGTCCGTCCAGTGTCTGCCGCCACCGTCCCGAGGAAGTTGTAGGTGTTCCCCGTGCCCGAGCGCGCGCCGATGGTAACGATCGGCGCGCTTGCTGCTGCAGCGACAACCAGTGTCGTTGTGGCAGTGGTGGATCCTGCCGAATTCGTTGCCGTGTACGTCAGTCCATAGCTGGCTACCGTTGTCGGCGTGCCGCTCAGCGCCCCGTCTGTTGCGTTTGGCATGGTGATGGTGGAGGGGAGGCCCGAAATAGCGTACGAAGTAATGGATGGCGTTGCCGATGGCGTGTAGCTGAACAGCGTGCCGGACGTGGCGTTGAGCGTGCTGGGCAGGGTGAAGCTGGGCACGGTCATGCCGGTTACGGCTACAGATACGGTTGCTGAGCCGGAACCATACGAGTTGGTTGCCGTGACCACGACCGATTCGGTGGTGGTGCTTCCGCTTGGATTTCCGGACAGCAGACCGGAGGTGGTGTTCAATGACATCCACGACGGTTTGCCGGTTGCGCTGTAACTGGTGGGCGTGTTCGTCGCTGCAATCTGGTACGTGAACGGAGTTCCAACCGCAGCTGATGCGGTTGTGGCACTGGTGATTACTGGTAGCGGAGCTTGCATGGTCAGGGTGAGCGTTGCAGATCCGGTGCCGGTGACGTTGGTTGCGCTAATGCCAATGGCGTAGGTGCCGTTGGCTGTGACAGTACCACTAATCACGCCAGAAGATGTATTGCAGGTCAGTCCAGTTGGCAGACTGGAGGCCGCATACGATGTCGGCGTATTGCTGGCAGTAATCTGATAGCTGTAGGCGGACCCAGCGGTGGCGGTGGCAGTGAGCGCACTGGTGACCGCCGGTGCTGGTGGTGGAGCTGTGGTCACCGAGATGATCAGACTCACTGCAGCAGACGTGCCGCTGCTGTTAGTGGCGGTCATTGAGGCAGTGGTAGTTGAGACGGAGGAGACCGATCCAGTGATGAGGCCAGTACTCGTCGAATAACTCAGGCCAGTGGGAAGCCCGGTAACTGCATAGGAAGTTGCAGAATTGGTGGCGACGATCTGGTACGAAATGGCAGCGGCAGTGTACGCATTGATGGCCTGCTCACTGGTGATCACTGGAACCGGGCCGTTAACGGTCAGAGTGACGGTTTGCGTGTCACTGCCTGCGTCGTTTGATGCCGTAACGACGACGGTTGAGGTGCCGGTGGAAATCGGTGTTCCCGAAATGCGCCCTGTGTAGGTGTCGCAAGTCAAGCCGCTGGGAAGACCGGACGCTGAGTAGCGGGTCGGATCATTGCTGGCCGTTATATCGTAAATGTAGGCAGTGTTTACGTATCCTGTCGATGTCGTTGCGCTGCTGATATCGGGTGCGAGGACGCCTGTACCGGTGAACATGGACGAGCGCAGATAGACGGCGCTTTCGATTTCGCGGTATGGCTTGACGCCATTCACAGCATCGCCGGTATAGGCAGTGACATGGACTGACAGACGGTTGCCGATAACCGCAGTCTGGGTGTTGTCGGGTTGGGTGATGGCGAAACCGCGGCGTAAGGTGCCGCCAGTTGGTGTGTATTCCCAGACGAGATTCGTGGCAATCTCCTTCTCTGGTATTGCTGTCCCGATGGAGACGCCGGTGGTTGGATTCAGGTTCAACACAGTTCGGTATAACTTGGCAGTCCCATCACCTACTGGGTGAAAGCGCAAGATGATTCCGGTGGTGTACTGCATGACGCGATCCAGCGACGAGGCCGAGCCACCATTGGTCACCGAAAAACCAGTGCAGGTTTTGAAGCTGTACAGATCATCGCCGGTATCACTGGTCGTTGTCCAGGCGGAACCATCGAGATAGATTTTGTTGATGTCGGCAAAGCGCAGATCGTGAATGATGGTATTCAAGCCGCGATTAGTCTGGTCGGCCGATGCGTCATTCGCCCATATCGCTGAGCGCATCTGGATTCCGTTGCTTGTAGCCATGAAGGCGATGGCAATCACGGAGGCCAGGATGCTGACGGAAATCAATGTTTCGAGAAGGGTGAGGGCGCGTCGTGGGTAGTACATGGTGGGGTCTCCGGTCAGCGGCGTGCGGTATAGTGGTAGAAAGTCTCAATCGTCGCTGGACCCAGCGAGTCGGTCCAGGAAACCGTAAAGCGGATAAGCACACGTTTGAGGGTGGTGCCGTTTTCGGCAACCTTCTGAACCTTCATTGGCAGCGTTTGTCCCGAGGCGACACCGTATTCGTTGAAAGGCCCAGGCAGTCCGCTCACCGCGAAGTAGAGAGTGTCGCCGGATCCGAATCGACCGACCGTAGAACCAGTCGGACTATTGAACAACTCGTCATAGGTATAGGCCTGGAAGTCTTCCAGTTTATCTTGGATCGCGGCAAAGGCGCGGTCGATATTTTGCGTATGGTTGCTGTGGGCGCTGGAGGAACCCATTGAACCAATCCCGGCACAGAGACCGATGGTGACGATGGTCATCGCAACCATGACCTCGATGATGGACATGGCAGTACGGTGGTAACGGGTCATGGGTTTCGTCCTTTGCTGGCCTGCTTGGCACTGGCCAGGATTGAGGTCATCCGCTTGGAGAATATCCTGGGACATCGAGGACGTCACCAAGTTTGGCTCGCCCAGCCGCACGGGTGGGCGGCTATGCGTTGATAGATGGCTCAGGCGTTGATAGTTGGTCATGGCGGGCGACTCGTGGCATTTCTATACCACTTCGTGTTCACGAGTTGGTGTAGTGATTGCCTACAGGATAACAGCCTCTGATGCAAGCTCTGTTGGGCATCGGGGTTGTGAATTTTATCCGGATTCTCGATACGCAGGTGTTGAAGCAGCGCCGGTGAATTGGCTTTCACAAAACAACCGATAAATGTACCACGCAAAGGTTTCTCGCGTCCACGCTGTTGTGTTACGCCAATGATCTATGTTGCCAAACTTGACTGGCACTCGAAACGCAGCCGCGTGGTCTCAGTGTTGGAGCGTAGTTCCTGCTTCCACCGGCCAAGCAGTAGCTACCGCATATAGCTATGATGCGAATGGTTACAAATCAGGGAATGCCGTGAGAAAAGTCGTATGTCCGCGTCGATAGTTAGTTATCGGCGATACGGTCGCTCACACATGCGCCTGTGATCGGTATTTTCCCGGAGTGGTTCCCATGAGTTTCTTGAATGTCGTCGCAAAGGCGGCGGGTTCACCATAACCCACGTGGTGTGCGATCTGTTCCACGGTTTGGTTGCCTTGGCGCAGCAATCGACAGGCCTCGCGTAATCGTATGCGGCGCAGATGCTGGACCGGTGGGCAACCAAGGGCAACACGGAACAAGCGACGGAAGTGTGCGACCGAGAGAGCGCAGCGGGTGGCCAGCTCAGGCATGGGGATCGGTTCGGACAGCGATTCCTCCATGGCGGTGAGTGCCGGGATCAGGCGACGGGCTGGGATCAACGCGGTCAGGTCCTTGGGCAGAGACAGATCGCGTTGGCGTTCGCGCACCAACTGGAACAGCAGACGAATGGTCAGCGCCTCCAGGCTGCGCTCATATCCTGGTGGATGAAGTGCGTACTCCCGACAGGCCTCACCCAGCAACGCCGCGATCGGATGGTCGTGCCCAAGTTTGAAGCGGGACGGGAAGCCGAGCAGCTCAGCGAGCGTACAGGAACCCGCAACAGTGGCCGTATAGTGGAAGGCGATGACGGTGATCGGATCGTCAGCCGCGGTGGATGCGGAGTGCCGTTCCCCGCGTCGCCAATGGATGCAGTCGCCGGGTTCCATGCTCAGCCGTTGTCCCCCGACCACCATCTCCCCGCGGCCGGACAGGATAAGAAAAAACATGTCATCGGCTATGCGCCGAGGGCGCATGTGCCAACGCGAGGTGCATCGATACTGGATCGCGGTGACCTGACTGATCTGGAGGTTGTCGAGGACTCCTCCCAGTCCCATGTCGATCACGTCATACGGAGGAAAATCAGTCCGGGGGATGTTCAGGTCGTCGGCGCTAGGAAGATGTTTGGTCATGCCATGAGCCTAGTCGCTATGAGCGAAAAAGACAGAATGATGATCGTCCGTGGTATGGAAAGACATGGTTATAAACCACATAATGTGGACATGAAATATCTCAGCCAATCCCAATATGATCATTACCAACAGAATGGATTCCTGGTCATCGATGGCTTCCTCGACCCTCAGCAGGTGGCGGCAGCCAAGGCGGGTATCGCCAGGGTCAGCGGCGAACACGCCAATCTCGATCGCGATCGCGGTGCCTTCAACCTCGAAAAGAAAGGGTCTCACAATCTTGATCCTCAGGCGGCAATCCAACGCCCGGGCTTGTTGCGCAAGATCCAAGGTGCGGTGTTTGAGGTTCCCGAACTGTGCGACGTCTTTGCCGGAGAGCCGATGCTTGACTGCATGGAAGATTTAATGGGTCCGGAGCTGTTTTACCATTCGTCCAAGGTCATGTTCAAGTCGCCCGGCGGTTCAGCCAAGCCGTGGCATCAAGACGCGGCGTATTGGAGAGAATATACAGCTAACCAGATCACCGTATGGATTGCCCTCGATGACGCGGATGTCGACAACGGGTGTGTGTGGGCGATTCCCGGCTCTCATCGTCATGGCATCATTCCGCACGTTGGCGGTGAGCTACAAGTGGAAGAACAGCTGATCGACCTCAACCAGGCGAGCCCCGTGCCAGTGAAAGCCGGTGGGCTGCTTATTTTTCACAGTCTGGTCCTGCACATGTCGCATAAGAACACATCCAATCGCTCGCGTTTGGCGATCATTTGCGACTACGACAGTCAACCGCTTCCAGCGATGGATGGTAAGCAGCATCGTGTGGCAGGCATGGATGAGAACCGGGTGTGGCACATGCGGAGCGCCGCGACCACAATGGTGGCGACGCGATAAACAAGGAGATGTTTCTTGGAATCGCCGCAGCACTGCGCGTTGCCTGGTGAAGGTTCGTAGTTAACAGCGACATACCGCGAGGGTTCCATGCCACATCCGCTGCTCGCTGAACTCATACCGACTCCCCAGGAATGCCGCTTCACTGAGCAGACATTCCTGGTCGGAGGCAGCCTCCGTCTGCAACTGCCCATGGGCTCTGCTGCGGCAGATCTCCGTTCCGCCGCGTTGCTGGCCACCGTATTGGCGACCGTCGGCGGCCGAACTCTTCAGCCGCAGCAGACCACGCGTTATGTTGGTTGGCATGTGCTCCAGGTTGGAGACGGCGGCGAGTACACCGTCCCGAGTGAACGCATTCCAGAACGGCGCGAGAGTTACTATCTGCGCATTGACGAGACTGGTATCCTGCTGGCAGCCCGCGATAGCGTCGGCCTATTCTATGCGGTGCAGACGCTAACTCAGATCGTGCGTCTGCGTCGACAGGGTGGTCACCGCATTCCCGCTGTGGAGATCCGCGACTGGCCCGCCCTGGAACATCGCGGCGTGATGATCGACGTTGGTCGTCAGGTCGAACGAGTCGATTGGTTAGTTGAACTCATTGAACAGATGGCCGCGTATAAAAAGAATATGTTTGTCCTCTACTTCGAGGACAAGTTCAGATGGAAGCGGCATCCAGGTCTATCCCATCCGACCGGATACACGCACAAAGATTTGCAGCGACTCGCTCGCGTAGCCGAAGCCAATCATATGGAGTTTGTGCCGGCACTGGCCTCGCTCGGACATTGTGAGGGCATCTTGCAGCACCAAGAGATTGCCCACCTGCGTGAAGACGGAGCTATTTATCAACTCTCGTTACGTCATTCCGGTACGCGTACATTGCTCAGCGAACTGTACGCCGAGATCCTACCACTCTATCGTGGACGATTTTTCCACGTCAATTGCGACGAATCACCACTGTTGGCTGGTCCTCCGGGCTCTCCGCAGAGTTACCTGAAGGAAAGCCTGCGTCTGTTCACGCGGCACTTAGTGTTTCTGCGCGACCTACTCGCACGTCATGGCAAGCAGATGATGATCTGGGGCGACATGTTACTGCATTATCCGCAGATCATGGATTCCCTGCCGCATGACATCATCGTCGTCGATTGGGATTATGCGCCGATGCGGAAGCGAAAGCGTGAGGCGCCTGCCCTGCTGCGTCGTCATGGATTCCCGGTCATCGTTGCTCCGGCAGCCGTGCGTTCAGCCCAAGTGTGTATTCCACATGCATCGCAGCTTGAGGACAATATCCCGCATTTCATCCGCGCCGGAGTAAAGGCCGGAGCCTGTGGGGAAATGACAACCTTGTGGGAACTATTCGCGTCGAACTCACTCGTGGCCATGCCGGGACTGATAACCAGTGCGCAATATGCGTGGAATCCTGATGCCGTTCCCCCAACCCGCATTGCCCGAACAGTTGCCGCGCACCGCTACGGTCCGGAGGCAGCAGCCGATGTTGTGACGGGCATGCGCGGTCTTTCATCGCATGCGTTTCAGCAGCGCATGAAGCGTGAGTCTGATACTGAGCTTGGACGGCGGCAGCGTTCCTACCATGTCGATTCCCATGAGCTCGCCGTCAGTGATCCGGTCGTTCATCTGACGTATCGTCGCAACCGTTGGGCTGAAGGTATTCGCACCCAGATGACGGCTGGAGTGGTTGCTCTACAATCGGCAAGCTCAGCGGCGAGATGGCATCGCGAGGAATTAAGCTCCTTCCGTTTTGCGGGACTGCAGCAGCTATTTATGGCGGATAAGCGTTGTGCGGTCAACGAAGCGGGAAGCCACATCGTTGCCGCTGAACGGCTACGGCGAGTGGGCCGTTTACTGCGGGCAGCGAAACAACTGGAAGCAGCCGGCTCTGCGCTGAGTCGCCTGACGGAGCAGAGCGATCATCTCGTGCGCGGTACGCCGGCCATGTGGGCATCGACCAAGCCTGCTGGAAGTCAGAGTTTGGCCGAGATCTTCATGGATAGACTGGTACTGGCTCGCCATGCGACGCGTCTCCATGCGGCTGCGGTGGCCAAAGCCGGAGAGCGATTGCGCCGAGGCCAGAACGCAGACGTGTCTCATCTCCTCGGTGGCGGATTGGTGCTCTTCGCCGAGCTATCAAACCCGTCACCGAGCCTGTATGACATCTTCCGAGCAGACATATTCGGGACAGATCAGACCGGGAAGTGGTGCCGAATAAGCTCAAAAAACTGGTTCGTCCTGAACGGTCAAACGTATGTCGGCGCTTGGGCACTCGCTGGCGGTGGGTTGCCGGAACGGTTACGCGTCGTCGTTCGGCGAACCCATATCGACCCCAAGGCTTTCCCGCTCGCATCGCGCCTGCGCTTCCGTGCGCTGCGGACTCTGACGCCGGCTGAGATCATCGCTGGAGCGCCAGCGGCAGATTACGACCTATTGGATTGGCGCCTGATCAGCGTTCCGACATGGAATTACCAGCAGGTGCGCAGTACCGGGTGGACGCTCGAGTTCGCTCGTCAGAGGGCGCCCGCTCCGCTGCAACCACGGAGATGAGTATGACACCGCGCGAACGGCTCACCCGCTGCTATTTCCATCAACCGACGGATCGTCCTGCCGTCTACACCCGGACCGGGTTTCCCGGTAATGACCCGACTTACGACCGCCTGAAGGCCTATCTCAGCGCCCACACCGAACTGAAGTTGGGATGGTCTATCCGACGGCTGGAGTCGGAATACCCAGTCGAAAGGTCGGTTACGGCCTATTCAGATGACTTCGAGCGAGTGACCGAAATTCTGTATACGCCGAGAGGGGAATTGCGCCGGACCCACCTGGAGAGCCTGAAGGGGCAGCCGGGCCTGCATGAGACGTACTTCATCAACGGTCCGGAGGAGGCAGAGCGGTTCCTGTCCCTTCCCGCTCCGCAGATCGGTGGCGATACTTCCCCTTTTTTTGCCGCCGTGAAGAAACTCGGCGACCAAGGCATCGTGGAGGTCGCATTGGGGCTCAATCCCGGCGGATCCGTGGCTGAATTGTGCGGCTCCACCAACTTTGCTCTCCTGTCTGTGTCGGATCGCGATCTCATCCATCAATTATGCGCTCAGCAGATGGAGATCATGTTGCAACGCGTGCGTTTCGCGGTTGCGCTGGGCCTCGGCCCGTTTTTCTCCATGCTGGGCCAAGAATACATCGTTCCGCCGCTGCACGGGCCGAAGGATTTTCGCGACTTCAATACCAAGTATGACAAGCCGATCATCGACTGCATCCACGAGGCGGGTGGGCGGGTGCACGTCCATTCCCACGGTTCGATTAAGCGGGTCTTCCAGGGCTTCCTCGATATGGGGGTTGACGTCCTGCACCCGTTCGAGCCGCCGCCGCAAGGTGACATCCTCGCCCGGGAAGCGAAGAAACTGGCGCGGGGACGCATGTGCCTTGAGGGGAACATCCAGATCCATCGGATGTACGAGGCGAGCCCCGAGGACGTCCAGCAGGAAACCGAGCGACTAATCGCGGACGCCTTCGACGACCACCAGGGGTTGATCGTCTGCCCCACCGCATCGCCATACATTCATGGCAAGGGGGAGGAATGCTTCCCCCAGTTCAAAGCGATGATCGATGCCGTCCTCGCCTGTCGGTGAGCAAGGGACAGCGATAGCCAATACGGCATTCAATCCTGGGATCTGACCAACAAGGAAACTCTATTTTCCATAACCGACAGCGTCAAAGGACCGCTGCACTGACCCTAGATTGCTCCAGTAGGTGACTCTGGGCGCTGTGGAAAACGGCCCCAAGACTCCCAGTGATGCTTCGTCCATGTTGGTGCAGTTGTCCGACGCCATGCATGAGCAGGGGACGCGCTGTAACCGCTTCGCTATGTTTCTGTGGCATGATGCTGCGGCAGTACATGGTCCACCAATTGTAGATGAGGGCGGTGAATCGGGCCATGATGGCAGTCCTGTCGAGATCGTCGGTCGTGAATCCGCCCCAGCCCCAGTGGTTCTTCAACTACCACGCCGTCCCGGGCAATCTCCGGGCGTTGTAGGTGTTCCGGTACGAGATCAGCAATGCGTGGAAGCGAGCACTGAAGCGATCCAGCCAAACAGCAGGCGTACTCTGGGAGCACATGAACAAGCTGATCTCCACCTGGCTGCCCAGAGCGACAACCATCCACCCATACCCGAATCAACGCCTACGCGTCACCACCTGAGGGAAGAGCCGTGTGCGGTAATTCCGCCTGCACGGATCTGTGCCGGGATGCGACATGCTCATGGTGCACCGTGTGAAAATCGCACGGTAAAACCAGAGTGTTTATGCGTTCTACGGCGACCAAACTTTGTTTTTCATCCGTCGGGTGCGTTTAGCCAGTCTCCGGTGTTTGCGTTATCTGCCGCGCTGACGAGCTACGCGTATGCCTACTATGTCCCGGAGACCCACAGCGCCAAGGCTGAGCATCTCCTCGACAGCAACCCCCAGCGCGTCATCTCGCCGCTGGTATTGACTGAGGTCAGTTCCGCGCTGCGGCGGAAGATCCACGACAAGACACTCCCCCGCGCTGATGCGCAGACCGCTTGGGAAGACTTCAAGCAGGATGTGGCCACGGGAATCTTTCGACTGACCGAACTGGAACGCCGCCACTTCGATCATGCCGCTGCGCAAATATGGCAGACCAAGGATCGCTTGCGCACCCTGGATGCAGTCCATCTCGCGGTGGCTGATTTGGACGGCCTCACTTTGGTAACCGCTGACGATCTCATGGCCAAGGTGGGCAAGGATCTCGGCATAAAAGTGCGCTGGGCCGGGGCATAAGTGCAGTTGTCGCTGCGCACACTGCGGCGGAATCATCCGAAGGTTTCGGTAGACAAGCGGCGTAGATAAATCGACCCCACCAGGGCTGATTCTGCAGAGTCTGTCTGCAGAATTGTTGTTAATTTATCAGCAAGGACTTACGTGCTCGTTATTTTTCCGTCGTTGATACAGGTCGCGGCTACATCTAACCGGTCGGTGTGGCTGGATACTGTGTTCACCGCACGCATGTTAGCGTCAATCTCCTAAGCAGACTTGTCGAGCTGGTATTGATTGGCGTCGGTTGCGCGACAACGGTAGCAGCACGATGACTTCCAGCAGTCAGCGATTACAGGAACGGCCATAGTGTTGGGGCGAAGCGATCGCACATGCAGTTGTTGCTCCAGGAGTCAGTTGATGATGCGAACGAACTCGGCGACGACCTGCAGGTCATCGCCTTGGAACGGATCTATGGTGATTGTCGGGAATGAGGCGTTATCTGGATGCAGAGTAATGCTGGCGTGCCGCCAGCTGTCGCCTTCGGCCACCTTGGTGCTGCGGTAGCGTTTGACGGTGTACTTGCCGCCGTGCTCGGGGTCACTGATCGAGCGATGTTGAACAAGAAGGATGCGATTTTCTCGACTACCGGCGACGGGGTAGCGGAACAGGCACCAGGATCCGTCTAGGATTGTTGGCTCCATCGAGTTACCTCGAACCTGGGCCACGAAGAGTTCAGTGCCAGTGGGAACTTGTCGTTGCGATATCCAGCCCATGACTTCTGGCTCTTGAGTAGCACTGAATCCGGATGCTGCTGCAGCCAGTTCGACGACCCTGATCCACGTGCAATCTGTTTGGCCATTCGGCCGTTCGCGCACCATGCCGGGAGGAATGCCGCTGATGCCGTGTACCTGCGCGGCAGTCACGTCGGCTCTGGTCTGAGCCACCTGCATCGGAGCTACACTCCAGTGTCCAGCGTTGCAGGTGAAGCGGACTTGGAAGCTGGTGCCAGGGAGACCGGCACGCTCACCGAACCACCCGCGCAGCAAATCGGGCAACTGGTTGTCGCTGGCTCCTTGGCGATGGGCCACGTTGCAGGCGATCTTCACGAAGCGAAACACCCACATACTGCCGTCTGGCAACCGAACTTCGGTTGGGCTGATGGGGCGTCCGGGTTTCTCGGCCTGCGATGGCAGGAAGAGGATGGGCTTGCCTTTGGTATGCGAGACCTTGGCCATGAAAGACGCTGCTTCTGACGGCGGTGTTCGCCGCAACGCATAGTCAGCGAGGCGACCGTCAACGATCTCGGCGGTCATCGCCAAGAGCGTTTCGACCAGCTCAGGCCGGACGCGAAGTCGGTTGTGGATAATTCCGTCGGCAACAGACATCCACGGGGTGAGGTGATCGATGGGCCATTTCTTCCACCAGGTTGCCCAGCGTGCGATGGTCGCTGCATGGTGGTCGGGCATCTCCTTCGTTGACTCTAGATCAGCGCGCAGAACTGGGTGGCTGAGTAGATACGCACGGGCCTTCGTGGCATGCTCTAATAGCGGACCGCCATCAAGCAGGCTGTCACTGTCCAGGAGAACTCGCAGCACCACCATCTTCCAACTGCGTGTCATGTCTGTTGTCGCTACGAACCGCAGCCAGTCTGCATGTTCTGTAAAAATCTGGCGTTCTTTTTCACTGAGATCGCCCTGGGCATCAAGAAAAGCGAACCAGTGTTCATGCTGGCCATGCAGGGTATGCGGCAGGTAGCCACGGTGCCGTAGCTCGACCATCAATGGTCGGCGACCAAACTCGTCGCGCAGATCGCGGTAGGCATCGAGCACTGCGCCGCCACCAGTTGGTAGGAGGCGACGCAGCAGGTCGATGGCGGCCAGTTCGACATCCAGGGTGCAGCCAGGCGGAAGTTCTGGTGACTCGCCGTCAATGAGCCGGCGTAAACTGCGCATATCGCCAGCCTGACCAGCGAGAGCAAGCAAGTGGCGGAGCCGCCAGCCGAAGACCCGGTGGTTGCCGACGAAGTCGATGACGATGAGGCGACTCTTGGCAGGTGCGGTTCGCAGGCCACGCCCGAGTTGCTGGGCGAAAATGACGTTCGACTCGGTCGGACGCAGCATCACGACTCGGTCGACGGCAGGGACGTCGATACCCTCGTTGAACAAGTCGACGGCACACACCGCCTGAATGCGCCCCTGTGCAAGGTCGTGCAGTGCGGCACCGCGGTCATCGGAGCCCTCACCGGAGAACACTGCCGCAGCGGCCACTCCGCGTTGTCGTAGCCAGTCGCACGCAAAACGGGCATGACGTCGGCTGCAGCAGAAGACGAGCGTACGGCTTCCGGGCAAGGCTTGCCACGTCGTCCACAGCCGCTCCATGCGTGGACTCGTACTCAGTGCTGACTCCAGCTGTGCATCGTCGAAGCGGCCATTCCGCCACGGAATCTGGGAGTAGTCGATGTCGTCGGCCAACCCATGGTAAGCGAATGGGACTAGCGATCCCTCCATGATACCAGCAGCAATTCCCGCTTCGCAGGCCAGCACATCATCAAAAATGGCCGCTACATCTTGACCGTCGGCACGCTCCGGCGTTGCAGTGAGACCGAGCACGAAATCTGCTTGGAGGCGATCAAGCACACGTCTCCACGTTGGTGCTTCGGCGTGGTGCACCTCATCGACGATGGCGTAGTGGAAGTGGCCTGCGGCCAAACGCTCAAGCATGTCAGGCCGCGCCAGTTTTTGAACCGAGGCAAGCACGACTCGGCCACTCAAATCGCTGCTGCTGCCCAGACACCACGTTTCCGCATCGGTGCCGTGGCCGAGCACGCGTCGCAGCGTGGCGGCAGCTTGGGCAAGAATCTCGGCGCGATGCGCGATCACCACGACTCGGATACGGTTGTTCGCGGCCGTCTGCATCTGACGGGCATCAAGTGCAGCCAATATGGTTTTGCCCATGCCGGTGGCGACTGGTGCCAGGGCACGCCTGAATCCCTCGCGGCGCAAGCCCACCAGGCGGGCGAGTGCCTGCACCTGCCACGGTCGTGGGACAATGGCCTCGTGAGCGGGTTCGGGCTCGACTGCTTCAGGCTCCACTGGGAACGCTGGCACACGAGCCTCATACGCGGTGATCCAGTCGGCGGTCAGGGGAGTTGATTGATCCCATATCTGTTTGAACGCCTGAGCCACTGCTCGAACTGCTTCCGGTCGCTCGCTTGAAGTGGCGCGCAGATTCCATTCGACGCCACCGACGAGGGCCGCGTGTGACAGATTGCTGCTACCCACCCAGACGGTGGTGCCTCCGTCGCGGCGGATACGCCACGCCTTGGGATGGAAGCTGGTAGGCAACCGGTGCAGTCGAGTCACTTCCGCTATGGCGACCAGGCACGCAGCGGTGGGGGGCCAATCTGGATCTCGCAGTTGGCTCAAGCTCAGGAGCCGGCGCAGCGCGATGGGCGAACTAATGCCAAGGTAGTCACCGGCCAAGATACGGATGACCGCGCCCCCGGCTAATGCAGCAAGGATAGCCGACTCGATGAGACTCACCCCGCTGGGTTGAACGAAGGCGGCGAGTATGTCGACCTCTCGTGCACCTGGCAACTCTGGCAAAAGACGCTGGAGAAATGGGTCGTCTGGATGACCAGTACAGAGATCTGCACCGTCGGTAGGAGCGGTGAGATAGTTTCCTTTGTTGGGTATGACGTGGCGCACGCCTCCGCGCGGGTCCGGCACGTCGCCGTGCCAGCGGGGGATGACGTGCATGTGCAAGTGAGGTACAGTTTGTCCGGCCGCTGCCCCCGCGTTGAGACCAACATTCCAACCATCTGGTGAGGGCGAGAGAGTCCGCTCTAGGTGTGATTTCACCATGCTGACCAGCAACATAACCGCTGCCTGTTCCTCTGGGGATGCGTCGAACCAGGTTGCCACCTCACGCTTGGTGATGACCAGTGTATGACCGCGGGCGATCGGAAATCCGTCTGCAACCGCAAAAGCAAGGTCGTTGCTGGCGATCCAGGTCGAAGGCGGCAGTGCGGAGAAGGGACTCACGGATTTCGTTGGCAAAACATAAGCTAGATCAACGACAGGCCAGAGGCAGGGCGGACCAAATCAAAGCAGGAAAAATAAGTGGAAGTGAAAACGAAAAAGAAGCGAAAGCGGATGACATCGACGCGTGGTTCCATGATTTATAATATGGTTTCGAACGCGGTGTTTGGTTGGGAATCGAGGCTCCGTGCTATCTATCTGCCGCCGGGCTCGGGCCGAGCCCTCGCCGTCACTCGGCGCCGACTCCCCTAACGGGGACTCGCGTCCCGCTGCGCGGGATGCCCTCGCTCCCCGCCGTGACCGGGCGATGGCGGTGGCACGGTGGAGGTCATGCGCGCAAGGCCGATGCCAGGTCGCCAAAACAAAAAAACCCCCCCACCAACCCGGCGGTTTAACTATTGGGCCCAGGACGGGGCATT
>CAZZAM010000040.1:0-36668 GCA_964652775.1 uncultured candidatus Brocadiaceae bacterium
CGATGAGCAACGGCGCACCTGTTTGGCAAGTGCGATGGCGGGAAAACGGCGTCCAGTTTGCGAGGACGTTCTCGAAGCGACCAGAGGCAGACGATTTCGTGCGTCAAGTGGGGGTGATCAAGAATATTCAATCGGCTGTTGCCGCTTCGATGGTTGAGCCTGGTAAGCTCGTAGATCTCATTCCGGAATATACGGATTTCGTACGGGCGAAGAACAAACACGCTAGCATACATGCAGATCAAGTGCGGGACTGTCTATTCCGCAGCATCAAACGCATGGATGTAACGTGGACTAACGAGATCAACGCGCGCGCCATCAATCGGTTAGTCAGTATTCACGGCGATCACAAGTCCACGCTCAAGAAGGCCATCAGCATTATCAAGACGTTCCTGCGCTGGGTTCGTCAGTCGCACCTGCTCATTGATGAGGAAATCCTCGGCTACAAGGCGGCCAAATATATTCCGAAGGAGCGCCAGTCGTGGACCGAGGACGAGGTACGCAGGCTGCTCGCCGAGTGCGACAAGCCCAATGCAGCCGACACCTTGCCCAGCGGCGATGGAACAGGTCGCGGATCACCTGAGATTGTTTCCCGTATGGTGGCCACCCGCGATTACCGCACGAGGCAGGCCGTACGTCCGGCGCTGTGGCTCATGCTGCGCTACGGTCCGCGACCGATCGAGACCGCCAAGTTGTCCGTCGGAGATTGGAATCCGCGTAGTCGCACGCTGACGCTTCCGTCGCGGATCACGAAGAATGGACACGCTCGATCCTTCGTGGTCGACCCAGAGACCGCAGATCAACTCACGGCGGCGGCAGGACGTCGGCCACCGAGCGACCCCCTATTTTGCACATACAAGGGTGAGGGCCATCCATGGACCAGCCATCATCTTACTGACAGGGTGGGCGTGTTGATCAAGCGAGCGAAGTTACCGGGGACACCTTACTGCTGCCGACACACCGCTTGTTCGCGGCTCATAGTTCTCGCACAGGGAGATTTGCCTTTGGTGCAGAGTATTACGGGCCATCGGTCGCTTGCCGAACTTTCGCGTTACTCGCATGCGACTGTTGAGCGAAGAAATATCATCGCCGACGCTTACGCCAAAACGTAAGAATAAACACCCAGCAACCCGCACGTCGCAACACCATGTTGTGATGCTGAAATATTGACACATCCGTCAAAGTGTGGACTTGTGGACATGAGGCCAACTGAACTTCAAAACAGAATCCCTCCACAAGTTGTTTGCTTGTAGAGGGATTAGATGGTACGCCCGGAGGGAATCGAACCCTCGACCCAAGGATTAAAAATCCTTTGCTCTACCAACTGAGCTACAGGCGCATCGCGGGGGGGAATATAGAGGTCAAGTCGCGTAGCCCAAGGGGGCAATCTTGGTGGGCACGGGCGTGGGCGCGCCGCACTCCTGTGCGGCCTGGGGCTTTGGGTTAATGCGGGTTGGATTTCTCGCGATTCGAGCCGCACAGGAGTGCGGCGCTCCCAGGACGTATTGCACCGTTCCCCACGCCAGTAGTGTCCGCCGACCGCCCTAGGACACCCCACACATGCTTCCGAAAATCAGCGTCCAACTCTACTCCCTCCGCGAACAGATGAAGGACGGCAACCACCTTGCCATTCTCCAGAAGCTCGCTGACGCCGGCTTCGCCGGAGTCGAGCTGGCCGGCTTTTATGGCATGACCCCGAAAGATCTGCGCAAGGCAATCAACGGGATGGGCATGGAGATCTCCTCGAGCCACACCTTCCCCTGCCCGACGCCCGCGACGGTCAGCCAGACGATCGACCAGTACGGCGACCTCGGCATCAAAGATCTGATCACCGGTTTCGGTCCGCCGAATTTTGAGTCGCTCGACACGATCAAAGCCGCGTCCGACATGCTAAGCGCCGTTGTCGCGCCGCTGGCCCGCGCTGGCATCACCCTGGCGATCCACAATCACGATTGGGAATTCCGCCGCATTAAGGGCAAGTTCGTCTACGACTACCTGATCGATCCGATCCCATCGTTGATGCTTGAGATCGACACGTACTGGGCTGCGAACTTCGGCGCCGAGTGTCCCGCAAGCATCGTTCGCGCCTACCGCAACCGCGCATCGTTCCTGCACATCAAGGACGGCCCGGCCTGCTTGCCACGCGAACAGAACATGGTCGCGGTCGGCAGCGGCGCATTGAATGTACCGTCGATCATCCGTGCCGCTGATCCGAATGTGCTGCGTTGGACGGTGATCGAGCTTGATCGCTGCAGCACCGACATGCTGACCGCGGTGCTCGAGAGCTACCGCTACCTGTCCTCCACCAACCTCGCCTACGGGCGCAAGTAACGGACCCGATCATGGCTACCAAACCGCTTCAATACGCCTTCATTGGCACCGGAATGATCTCGCACGCGCACGCCAAGGGTTTGGCGTTGCTCGGCAAGGATGTTGAGTTCGTCGCCGCCTGTGATCCAAATGCCGCGTCCCTGGAAAAATTCCAGGCTGCCTGGGGCAAGCACATCCGCACGTACAAGACCTGTGCGGCGATGCTGCGCGCCGAGAAGAAAATCGACGCGGCCTCGGTGTGCACGCCCAACGGCATGCACCGCGATCCCACCATCGCCGCGCTGAAAGCTGGCGTCCACGTCATCGTCGAAAAGCCGATGGCGATGAACGCCAAAGATGCGCGTGCGATGCAGGACGCCGCGATCAAAGCCAAGCGTCACCTGACGATCGGCTTCCAGTGGCGTTTCGACTCGCGTTCGCAGATGATCCGCAAGCAGGTCGATGCCGGCGAGTTCGGCAAGATCCTCTATGTCCGCGTTCAAGCACTGCGTCGTCGCGGCATTCCCAACTGGGGCGTGTTCGGTCAGAAGAAACTCCAAGGCGGCGGCCCGATGATCGACATCGGCGTCCACTGCGCCGAGATGGCTCACTTCATGATGGGCTCGCCCAAACCGATCTCCGCCAACGGCGCGTGCTGGACCTATATGGGCGACAAGCCGATGAAGGCCGCCTGCATGTGGCCGAACTGGGACTACAAGACCTACACCGTTGAAGACCTCGCGGTCGGCAACGTCCGTTTCGCCAACGGCGCGATGATGTCGATCGAGGCGTCGTTCTGCGCCCACATCGAGAAAGACATCTGGAACGTCACCATCATGGGTGAAAAAGGCGGCGCGACCTGGGAAACCGGCATGGTCCACAAGGATCAGGACGGCTACATGTGGAACATGACCCCGGCCCACCTCAACAAAGCCGGCCCCGAAGGCGACTGGACCCACGTCCAGAACCTGAAGATGAAGAACTTCATCGAGTGCATCCGCGACAAGAAGCCCGACATCGCCGACGGCGAACACGGCGTCATGGTGCAGCAGATTCTTGATGGGATCTATGCGTCGGCCAAAGCGGGCAAAGAAGTTAAGATTAAGTAAGTCGAACCCGGGAACGCCGATCTCCTGATCGGCCTGGGGCAATGGGTCTTATCGTCGCGTTGCATCAATTTTTCGATGCCGATCAGGAGATCGGCGTTCCCAGGCTACACCACTCGCTGCAGCGTGAGTACAAACGTCGCGCCGTCCTGCGCATCCGCATCCCAACGTAGATCGCCGCCCAGTTGTCGCGCTAGGCGACGACTGAGCGCCAAGCCCAAGCCAACACCAGGCGCGGACTGCGCGCTTTCGGCGGAACTCTTGGCGAACGGCGTGAACAGACGTCCAGCAACAGTTGGGCTAACTCCCGGGCCGTGATCACGAATTCGCACCTCGACAACGTCAGCACGAATAGTGACCGTGAGGTGCAGTCTCGTATCAGTGGCGTTTGCCGCATATTTCCCGGCGTTATCCACAAGATTAACCAAAATGCGTTCGACCGCTGCGGGATCGGCAAGCACACGAATTGCGGCAGCGTCTGGCGGAAATTCTTCCACCAGTTCCAACCCAGCCTGGCGAACACGATCCGCAACGTGAGTACGAACCTGAGCAAACAACGCAGCAAACTCGATCGGCCGCGCCGGCGCGGGATTCACTCGCTCCAAGCGCGCGTAACTAAGGACGTTTTCGACCAGGTGCGACAGTCGCTCCGCTTCGATCCGCAGCGTGGATAAGAGTTTCGTTCGCTCGGATCCCGCCGGCACCATGTCCTGTTCCAACAGATCCGCATAGAGTCGGAACGTGGTCAGTGGCGTGCGCAGTTCGTGGGTGACCGCCGAAACGAATGCCCCGCGTCGTTCACTGAGCCGCAGTGCAGCCAACAGCAACATTGCTCCGCCGGTTAATGCGACGAGAACGAGAATCCACGCCGGCACCAAAGTCCATGCCAACGATGACCGCGACAGCGGTTCGAGCATGGGCGCGAGTCGCTCGCCTGGCATCAACTCAATCGGCAACAGCGCCATGCGATGACCGGGGTCTCCCGGTTCGCTGCGCAGTGACTGCAGGCGCGCATCGGGCAGATCGTCGTGTACGAGGCGCAAGAGACGCTGTTCAAGAGCTGGCCATTCTGGTATGGCAACGTGCCAGGATCCACTTCCAGCGCTGTCTGGGCGCAGCAGGACGAGATCGTTTCCAATCCACGAAGCCTGTAAATCGGACCGTTGTTGCGACTGCGACTCGTTCATCAGTGCACTCAAATTGCTGTACGATGAATTGCGTCGGTTCGATTGAACGATGTTGGCACTGCTGTCGAATGACGACTGGGCCATCAACTGCTGAACACTTTGCCTCATTTCTTGCTGTTGGTTATCAACAACAATCGCTGGCTGGGGCTTACGTCCGCGCCAAGCACGAGCAATTGCCTCCGACGAAGGAAGCATTGCCACTGCAATCGCTGATTGTCCTGGCACACAACGCCAAGCTTCAGCCGGAACAGAACCCCCAACATGCCCAAATATCAATGGAATATTCAGCCACATCGCGCTCCGTTGCGCCGACTTGGCCGCAAACTCTGGCTCGTTGAACCACGCATCAGGCAATGCGTTGATCCGCGCCACCAACGGCGCGACTTCAGCGTCCAGTCGCCACAGCGCAAGACGCACCGCGCCCTCGACTGCGGCGCTGCGTCGTCCGACCGCCTCCAAGCGATCGAGTCCAATCACCGTCATGCTCAGCCACAGCATCGTCCCCAATACCACTGTGGCCGCGAGTGCGTAAGCCATCCACGGAAGCCACGGTCGATTCATGTCGGCACCACGTCGGTGCCCAACATGTAGCCCTTGCCGCGAACCGTCAGCAGCATGCGCGGCGCATCGCCGTCATCGCGCAACTTGGCGCGCAAACGCACGACTTGCATGTCGATCGCTCGCGTGGTCAGTGCTGCAGCATCAATACGCCACACTCGTTCCAGGATCTCATCACGACCAACCGCGCGATCACGATGCCGAGCCAGATACGCGAGCAGCAACGCTTCGCGTTCGCTGAGTTCCTCGCGCGTTCCATCGCTGAACACGATCTCGCGGCGAGACATATCGACGCGGCCATTGGGAATTGCCAAGCTATCAGCAGCCGGCGGGCGATCGTGCGCACGGCGTAACACCGCCGCAATGCGCGCCAATAACTCCTGCACGCTGAACGGCTTCACCACGTAATCGTCAGCGCCGAGCTGGAGACCGCGCACGCGGTCGTGCTCCTCGCCACGGGCGGTGAGCACGATGACCGGCAGCGTCTGGCGAGCGGCACGAATTTCGGCCAACACATCAAGACCATCGGCGCCGGGCAGCACAAGATCAAGCAGCACGAGATCACACGTCGCCTGCACGCCCATCCGTCGTGCAGTCCCGCCATCGGCGGCCTCCAACACGGTATGCCCGGCATAGCGCAACGCCGCAACGACACCGCGACGGATCGCAGCATCGTCTTCAATGACCAGGATGGTCGGCATGGAGTGATCCTGACGCTGAATGTCGCCGGGGAAGGCTCTATTGGAGCTGGAAGGTCACCTGCACCGACGCATCAACAGCGATGCTTCCAGGTGCAATGTTGCCGCTATCATCTCCACCACCACTACTGGACTGCGTAACGTTTTGATAATCACCCCGACGCTGCTGCCGATTGAAACCACCCCAGTACCATCCGGAATTCCCTTCGCCCACGCTGGTGGGGTGACCCAACTCGACACCGAGGGCCTTGGCCATTGCCGTCGCCTTCTCGCGCGCGGCGACAACTGCTTGCAACCGAGCAGCCTCGCGATGCTCGCGCAGCTTGGTGGTTCGGAAGTCGATGCTGTTCACGGTCGTGATGCCTCCCGCCAACGCTTTGGTCATTAACGAATCAACCTGATCAGCGCGACTCAAGCAGACGGTGATGCCACGACGCACCGTGAAATAGCGTTTGTCAGCGCCGAAGGAATCTGCGCTGCTCTTGTTGCGCCATTCAACTTGAATATCGATAGTGTCAGTTTGCACTTTGTTATCGGTGATACCCAACTCTTTCGCTGCTGCGCGCACGGCCTGGATACCAGCATCGGTACTCGTCTTGGCGAGCTGCAAGTCCTTCTCCACCGCTTCTGCAGCGAGGCTGAGGATGATCTCATCGGGAACCACCATGATTCGCGCCGAGCCGCTAACCGATATCTGGCCAAATGGACTGCGCGTAGGCGGCGCAATATCAACAGCACACAGAGTGAAAAAGAACAGGGAGAGAATGATGAAACGATACATGCTGGATTCCTTCTTGTTGGAGTGGATGGAGCTGATGGCTCAATGCATCGGCGCTGGCGCTGTCGGATCGGTATTCATCAAGTCCTTGAACTCCTGGTGCCGCGCAGCGTCGCGAATGACCTGAGCAGGCAGGACGACCGTCTGTGGATTCGGCGGAGTCTTCCATTCCATGGCGATCTTCGTCGCTTTCAGATCCAAGAGCGGTCCCAGTTCGTAGATGTTGCGATATCCGTAGGCGTACAGCGTGGAGTACGTCGGGGTGTTCAGTGACCCCGCCATCGACTTCGTTGGCATCGCTCGTTCATCGCCAATAAAGTTATTGTTGCAGTAAATCAAGATCGTCGCGTTTTTATCGGGCAGCATGTCGTTGAGCGATTGCACGGCGATGTCGGGATAGGGCAGATTGATCGCGCCCTTCACATGCAGCATAGCGAACTTATCTGCGCTTCGGGCATCCAGAATGATCACGCTGGGTTTCTTTGACCAAGCTATGAATTGCTCTTCGCTGAGTCGATGAGTCTCGCGCTGCCGCATGGCCTCTATGACCGATGCCTGATACGCACCGGCATCAATTCGTGGGTTGGGTTTCAGATACGGCGTTGTCGCGGCGGCAGTAGCACTGGCAGGAACTACGGACGGGCTGGGCTCCTGCGCAGTCACGGCGCCGACAAGCGCGAGTAACAACGAGCAGTTCAGCAGCCGTGCTGGTAATGACATGGATATCTCCTGCCTACATCGTACCCGACCTGCATCTGTGTCTGTCACGACTTTGTCACGCCCAGGCCAACATTTGGCTGCCGTCTGCGTACCACATGCATGAAACACACCCCGCCCTCAGCTATCTTCGTAGAACGTGATAACACGGTGTATTATGTGACGAATTGGCAGAAGCGGCGGACGGCTCCGACAACCAAGGCGGAGATCATCAAGCTGAGTGCGCGACATCTGCAGCGCTACCGTGATATGAAGGCGAAGGGGCGGAGTCCGAAATCGACTTGGTACTACGTGTTCGGCAAAGTGTCCAAGCCGAAGCCGCCGACCCCACGTACGCGCGCCACCGATGTCATCGTGGCCGTGCCGCTGAGTCTGCTGAACGCCGAGCAGATCCACCAGTTGATCCGTACCAAGCTGGGCCGCGACATGTCGAGCTTATGCGAACTGCCGCTGCCTGATCTGCGCCGTTTGTATCTTGCCCTCAGCGGCAAAGCCGACGCAACACCCAAGAGCGATTAACACGTTCAAAACAGGAGACGCAGAGGCGCAGAGATTGGCAGAGGTCAGTCAAAGAACTGGTCGCCGAACTCGCATCACCTCTCCCACTCCTGCGAATCTATGCGCCTCTGCGTCTCCTGTTTATCGAACTGCGGAATCTCAGCCGTTGTCACCCCACCAGCGCGGGCCACTCATCGCTCGATTGCCGGTGTCGATGCAGACCAGTTCACCCGCCAGAGTCGTTACGTAGACGCGCCCCGAAACCACGGTCGGTTGGCAGCGCAACATGGAGATGCCTGTTTGATCGGCGCCCATCGCTGAGCCGACATCCAACGACCAGCTGATATCCCCGGTCGCCATATCCAGCGCGCGTACCGACCCATCAAGACAACCCATGATTACGAGGTTGCCGACCACCACCGGATCGGTGTGCTCTCCGGCCTGCATGCCCTGGGTCGGAATCTCTGTCCGCCACAATATGCGTCCGTCGATGATGGAACGCGCTTCGACGACGTGCGCAGTAAGTACGATCGTGGCCATGCCGGAGACTGACACCGCACCCAACTCCGGTAGCGGCGCCGGTGCCTCGGCCAGGGTCAACTCTGATCCTTCGGGAACTTCAGCGTAAGAATTTGATTGAATCGAATTCGCGACTTCGACACGAAATCCCGGCAGCGTTCGCGGCTCACCAAACGATTCGATACGCACGTTGCCGTTCGCAGCATCGAGTACAGCCGTTGATTCGCCGATCGCTCCGTTGTTGTTGTAGAGTAAGCGGCGGATGAAGATGTCGCCGCCGCGTGGTGCTGGCGGACTGACGCTGGCGATCCGGCGGCGCCACACTTCCCGCCCTGAGTTACCTTCCCAGGCAATCAGCGTGCCGTCCCTGGTCGTGCACAGCAACTGCGTGCCAGCGGACTGGATTCCGGTGCGAACATCGGACGGTATGGCCGCGGCCCACTGCGTCCGTCCACTCTTTCCGTTCATCGCCGCCAACCACCACGAACCATGCTCGTCCGCTTTCGTAGTTAGCAGCAAGTCGCCATGCGCCAACGGCATGCTGGAGAGCGTGCCCCAGATCCAGGCATTCATCTGCACCCCGCCAGATTTTCCCGAAAGCGCATACAGCGTGCAGCTTCCGGTAGTGTAGGCGACATCTTCATCACCGTAGCCAACGGGGTTCGATGGCGTCGTGTCTGACAATCGTGCTAACCAAATGCCACGCCCGGTGACCGCATCAACGGCACTCACCGTGGATCCGCCAGATTTGAGATGCACCCGGCCAGCAACTACGGCCGGTGTTCCACCGACCGCCTCCGGCAATTTGGCAATCCAGGCACCAGTAAGCGTGGTCGCTCGTCCCGGAACAATCTGACGCACGTTCACGCTCAGACTCCCGGCACTGGCGCCACCGCCGGCGCGGATCGAACTCAATGCTGCCTGCGGCGTTCCTGACGGCTTGGACACACGGGCAACGTTGGGAACACCTGCCACCGCGTTCCATCCGGCGGGAATCACCGCCAGTGTGTTGACCTCGCGACGGTCGGCAGGCGCATACCAACGCCCGGCAGAATCGCGGCGGAAGCCCTCGGCAGCTAAACGCACCTGCACCATCGCGTCGCTGTGTTGTTCAGCGATTTTCTCGGCGGTCGTCCACGAGTCACCGACGCGAATCTCGCCCTTGGCAATGTGACGTTCTTCTTCAGCGAGACGCCAAGCGCCGTCAGCAGCACGAACATAGCCTAGTGCGACGAGGCGTTCACCTACCACTTGATCAGTGGTGACGATGCTGCCGTCGCGGCGAAGTCCCTGCACATCTTTGGCGTCGATCCACGATGCTCCCGTGCGCGCCAAGCCCTGCTTGGTGAGTCGGTCAGCAATGACTTGCTCTGCAGGTGTCCAGCCGATCGGCGTCAGCAGGTGATCCTGCTGCAACTTGGTCTCGGCGTCTTTGTTCAGCCATGCACCGGGGTGCGCGGTATGGCCCTGTTCGGCCAACATACGTTCGGTCGCTGGAACGCGGTCGGTCCAGCGGCCATTCAGCCACACGCGACCGGATTGACGTTCGCGCAATACGCTTGGTGACAGCCAGCCTTCATTGGTCGCAACCAGACCGTTTGCCTGCAACTGATGATCAAGCGGTGCTGCACTGCGCCGCGCAACGCCATATCCGAGATACACGCTAGCGGCCAACGCCAGCACGGCAGCAGCGGCAAACACGGCTGCCGACTGCCAACGCCAGGGCGTCACGACGCGCAATGGCGGAGCCGGGACCGTGTGCGCGATGTGTGCGGACAAGTCACCAAGCGTAGGCTGCGGAATTCGATGCAGAGCGCCCATCGCCAAGCTGAGATCGACCAATGCATCAGTGCAGCGGGAACAATGCGTCAGATGCGTGATGACCTGCGCGCTCAGCGTCGGTTCAAGATCACCATCGTAGTACGGTGGCAGCAGTTCATCACAGGCTGCACACGATGCCGACAGCGTGATCGTCATGACGGACTCCGATCACCGTTGGCCCGTTGATGCCGACACCAGATGTCACGAAATGCAAGTCGAGCGCGAGAAATCCGCGATTTGATCGTTCCGATTGCAACCTGTTGGATCGCGGCGATCTCGTCGTAGCTCATATCTTGGATCTCGCGCATCACGAGCAGCAATCGCGCGTCGTCATCCAATTCAGCGAGCGAGCGCATGACTTGTTCCTGGCGTTCGTCGCGCTCTAGTCGCGATTCGCTTTCCGTAATCGACACGACTGCCGCAGCCTGCAACGACGTTTCACGCCGTGCTTTCCGGCGCCGCAACTCGTCACGCCCAAGATTCGCAGCTATCGTGTAGAGCAGACTGACGCCATTGCCGTCGCGTTGGTTCTCATGACCCCGAAAGCAGCCGTGCAAACGCAGGAACGATTCCTGAGCTAGATCCCTGGCCCGCGCGCGGTCGCCAACAAAACATTCCAAGAACCGGAGCATGCGCACACCAAACCGCTCGACCACGTGATTGAACGCGGTCGGCTCTCCGGCCTGGGCCGCACGCATGAGCGCTTGGTCTTCATCGGCCTCAGACCGTGGCTGGACGGTCGGTGCCGGCCGGGCAGGCGCCTGGTTTCGGGCGACAACAGCACTCCGTACACGCTGTACGGAGCCTTCGGCTAGGGTTGCGGTAGTCATAGGGCATAGGTAACACGCTTGGCCCGATGAAATGTTCCGAACTATTTGTTTCAGGGCTTCGCCCTACGGCCTGGGGCCTACCCCTGGCTTTGTCGTCACTCGGTTTCGTCGGGAGCCTCGGAAACCGTAGCGGCATCGGCTTCGCCGATTGTATGCCGCTACCGCTCCTCGGCGCCAGTTTAACTCAAACTACCGACCAACGCCCAGGGTCCGCTTCAATTGCGCCTGGTCGACCGCGCCACCAGCGAAGTCGTCGAAGGCCTTGGCGGCCGGGGTGATCAGGTGGCGCTTGATGAATGGGGCACCTTCGGCCGCGCCCTGTCCAGCGTCCTTGATGCAACACTCCCACTCCAAAACCGCCCAGCCCTGGTAGCCGTACTGGGTGAGCTGGCTGAAGATGCGGCCGAAATCGGTCTGACCGTCGCCGAGCGAACGGAAGCGACCAGCGCGATCCTTCCACGGCAAATAACCACCGTAAGCGCCGGTGCGACCGTCGGGACGGAACTCAGCATCTTTGACGTGGAAGCACTTGATGCGTTCGTGGTAGTGATCGATGTACGCGCTGTAGTCCATGCCTTGCAGCACGAGGTGACTCGGATCGTAGAGGATGTTCGCGCGCTTATGGCCGCTCAACGCGGCCAGGAATTGTTCGAGCGTCGCGCCGTCGTGAATGTCTTCGCCGGGATGGACTTCCCAGGCAACGTCAACGCCAACGCTTTCGGCGTGATCAAGAATCGGCTTCCAACGCCGCGCCAATTCAGCGAAACCTTCTTGCACTAAACCAGCCGGACGCTGCGGCCACGGATACATCGTGTGCCACATCAGCGCACCGGTGAACGACGCCATCGCATTGAGGCCGAGGTTGCGCGACGCGGTGAGGCAGAGCTTCACTTGCTCAGTCGCCCATTCCTGGCGCGCCTTGGGTTTGCCGCGCACCGATGCTGGAGCGAAGCCGTCGAACATTTCGTCGTAGGCCGGATGCACCGCTACCAACTGACCCTGGAGGTGGGTTGACAACTCGGTGATCGCAACGCCATTGGCCTGCGCGACGCCCTTCAACTCATCGCAGTACGCCTTCGAGGTCGCCGCCTTCTGGAGATCCAGACAGCGTGCGTCCCAACTCGGCACCTGGACGCCGACGTAGCCAAGACTCGCCGCCCACTTCGTCACTGTCGGCCACGAATTGAACGGCGCCGCGTCGCCCATGAACTGGGCCAGGAAGATACCCGGACCCTGCATGCGGCCGGTCGAGGTGGCGAGGGCGGTTTTCTTAGCCATGGGGGTCTCCGGCGGGGGATTGGGGCCGGAAAGGGCGGCAGTCAAGAGCCAAGCGAAGCCCAAGGCAACCGCAGAGGCGCAGAGGCCGCAGAGGGGAGGAGTTGATGCTCGGCTCTCGCATGACGAATGGTCCTAAGTTCTTGTCTCTGCGACCTCTGCGGCCTCTGCGCCTCTGCGGTTGCCTTGGGATATTGAACTATGCCCAAGAGGCTGCGTTTATCCCCCTGCCATGGGTGCCGCCGTTCGTATCCTACACACCGTCATGGAGGCCGACTCACGTATGAACGTTGCTGCCGACAACGTGATGGATGCTGCCTCGCAGGCCGAACTGGTGCTGATGCAGCGAGTCCACGACGGCGATCGCGAGGCGGTGATCGGGTTGGTCGAGCGCTACCAGGACGAGCTCATCGGTTTCTTCTATCACTTAGCCTGGGATCAACTCGCCGCCGAGGAACTTGCCCAAGACGTCTTCGTGCGCCTCTATCAAGCTCGCGAACGCTGGCAGCCGACTGCACGCCTGCGCACCTGGATCTATCGCATCGCCCACAATCTGTGGATCGATCGCCTGCGCCGTCGGCGCAACCTCGTCAGCCTCGACGCTGAACGAGGCGAAGAAGGCCTGCGTCTGTCTGATGTCATCGCTGCCCCTGGCCAAGCCGATCCCGATGCGGTCGAGCGCGACGCCGCCATCCGCGAACGCGTCCGCACCGCGCTTGCTGAACTGCCCGAAGGCCAACGTGAAGTGTTCGTCCTCGCCAACAATCACGGCATGAAGTACCACGACATCGCCAGCGTCCTCGGTATTCCCGAAGGCACGGTGAAGTCGCGCATGCATCATGCCGTTCGTCTGCTGCGCGATGAGCTCGCTGATCTCGTCGAGGATCAGCCATGAGTAGTGATCCCCTCCTCAAAGCGATCGCACGCGGCGATCCCCACTGCCCCGATGGTCAGCGTCTAGTGCGCCTCGGTGAGTTGACCCGCCGGGCGGCGCAGAACCCCCGAGTCGATCTCCGCGATCGTGTGCGCGCTGCGCTCAGCAACGCGGCTGACCCACAGATAACCGCCGAAACCGACATAGATCGATTTACCGATGGCCAGACCAGTGATCCGGCGCTTGCACGATTGCAGAACCTGGTGCGCGATATCAAACCGCGTCGTGCCGATCTGCGTGATCGCGTACGTCAGGCCATTTCCCGCAGCAGCTTGCGCCTTACCCCGCAGCAGGCCGCTGAAACCGGACGCCGGTGGCGCTTGATCGCCGCGATCGCAGCGGCGCACGTCGCAGCTATTCTGTTGTTCACCACCTTGTCAAACCGCGACGATGGCCTGGGAATCAGCGCTGAAACCTTCGCCGGCCAACGTGATCATGTGGTGCCAGTCACCACCACGGCGACCAGTTGGGAACGCTTGCGCCTCAACCACGATGACCTCCTGGCTCCGCGCCGAGACGAAGTGCAGCGCGAGCTTGCGCGCAACCGCGCCGGTCTTGGCACAACCGCGCCTGCGGTTAGCCGCATGGTGGCGTGGTTGATTGCTCATCAGGACCCGGTGTCAGGACGCATCGGTGAACCCTGCGTCGGTGAACGTGGCATCGCGATCCAAGCGCTGGCGGCATTGGCGTTGCTTGGCGAAGGCGGCGGCGATCAGACCCGTTTGGTCCGCGCGCGCCTCGCGCTTGGTCCCGTTGCAGCGGCGATGGCTGGTTCCGAACCGCTTGGACCGCAGGCACTCGCTGCCTCGGCGCTCGCTCTCGTCGATGGTGCGTTGGTCACCAAAGATCCTGCACTGTATCTCCAAGCGCAGGCTGGACTCCTCCGCCTCACCCGCGAAATGCCGTCGCGGCCCGGCGAAGGTGGCCTGGCTGGCCTCGGCTGGCTGGCTCTTGAAGCCGCCGAAGCCTCGAGCATTCCGACGCCAACCGGCGCGCTTGAAGCCGCGCGCAACCGCATGGCTCGGCCGCTGCCATTCACCATCGATAGCGTTGGCCGCGTTGGTCTGTCCGCCTATGCCCGCATCGTCCTTGGCCAGCGCGAGACCGACGAGGTCAACGCTGGCCTCGCCCAACTTGCGGCCAATCCACCGACCCCTGCCGACGAGCGCCTCGACGTCCTGTCCTGGTGCCTTGCCGGACTCGCTCTGCATGAAGGCGGCGGCCCAGCGTGGACTACCTGGGCCAATGGCCTCACCCGCACCATCCCCGCGCGCCTGATCCCCGAGGGCGTCGGCATGGCGCGCATGCCCGCATCGGCGGTACGTCACAGCGACGGGATCAACGGCGATGCCCTAGCGACCGCTGCAGCGATCATCGCCCTGCAAACCCCCTATCGGTACCTGCTGCTCTCGCGCGAATAAAAGACCTCCTCCAAGGCAACCGCAGAGGCGCAGAGGCCGCGGAGATCGCAGAGGGGAGAGCTATTAGGCAACTGCACGACAGGAAAAGCGCCGCAATCACGATCATCAACATGCATGATCTCTGCGTCCTCCGCGGCCTCTGCGCCTCTGCGCCTCTGCGGTTGCCTTGTGTACTCCATCGAAGATCAGGCAAGCAGCTTGCGCAAATCGACGCGTCCTGGTACACGGCTGTCATGCCCCTGCGCCCTTGCGTCATTTCGCACATCGTCGTCGATGAAGGCAACGATCATCAGGCGGTCCTGCTTGCCGAAGTGGACGGCAAACGCCGACTGACCATTTCGATCGGACCGACCGAGGCACTGGCCATCGACCGCGCTGTGAAGGGTCAGCAATTCCCCCGCCCGCTCACGCATGACCTAATCGCCATCATCATCACCGCAACCAAGCATACGTTGGTCGAAGTGCGCATCGTCGATCTGCGTGAAAAAACCTTCTTCGCCGAATTGGTCCTCGAAGGTCCGGACAAAGTCCGCCGCGAGATCGATTGTCGTCCGTCCGATGCGTTGGCATTACTGGTGCGCTTCCCCGGCGTGCCGCTGATGATCGCGGACATCGTGTTGGCTGAAGCTGCCGAGGAATGAATGCCATCGCAACGATCCAAGGCAACCGCAGAGGCGCAGAGGCCGCGGAGATCGCAGAGGAGAGCTGAGTCGAGCACTGGTGAAATTGCCAACAACAATTGTTTGGACCATGGTCATCATCTTTCATCTCTGCGTCCTCCGCGGCCTCAGCGCCTCTGCGGTTGCCTTGAAATGCGAGATGAGGAATGACGCAAATTCTCATCCTTGGCTGCGGACGATTGGGGACGCACGTCGCGCATAGGCTCATCACGCTTGGTCATCAGGTTCACGGCGTGCGTCGGTCATCGTCCACAGACGCGTCAATACCAATGACCGTAGGCAATGCCGCCGAAACAACCACGTGGGCAATGCTGGGTTCTGATTGGCAAGCCGTGCTGCTGTGCGCAACGCCGGGCCTGCGGCGTGGTCGCGATAATAACCTCGATCGTATCGCTGCGCTGGTTCACGAACGACTGCCTGCGGCACGCTTCGTTTATAGCGGATCGACTGCGGTGTATGGCGATGCTGGTGGTGCTGCGGTTGCAGAAGATGGTCCGCTCGCTGCCGATGCTGGGCCGTTGTTAGCAATCGAGCGCGCCGTGCTGGAACAAGTCGATTCATTAGTCCTACGCATGCCCGCTCTCGTCGGAGCTGCCCGTGATCGCGCCATCATTCGCGCCCGTGAAGCCGCCACTGCCGGAAAACCGCTGCTCATCCCCGGTGACCCCGATCGCCCGTTTCCGTTTATTCACGAACAAGATGCGGCCGATGTTGCGACGGCGGCGCTCATCGGCGTGCTGCATCAGGAATGCGGTGTGATGAATGCGGCGGCGCCGATACAATTGACCGCTCGAGATTACTACCGTGAAGCTAGCCACCGTGCTAAGATAACCACTTCGATCGTTAGTGACGGCACAACAAAACCCGCTCGATCAATCGACTCATCGCGTCTGTGGCAGTTTATGTCTCAGTATGCATGGAAATCTGCGTGGGTCGATTAGTCGTACGCCGGGCCGTTTGGATAATTCAAAATCGGTCGGGCCACAACAACCGTTACCGCTCTTGGTCGTACAAAACGCTAAACCCCTTACTCTCACAGTAACAAAATGTGGTGTGTCGCTCGTCATCAGCAGCAATCAACCGCATGGATTTTGCAGTGAGTATCTGTTCAAGTTCCTGCCATTTGCCGTCGGGCATTTCCCAAGCGAACGGAACCGTACATTTGGCAATATCGTCGATGTCCACGCCGTCTGGTAGGCGTTGCAGCTCGTGAATGAAGGTGTTCCACAAAGTGGTCTTTATTCGCAAACCTTCCGCCCGAGAGAAAACATAAAATGTTGGCGGCACACCTTCCCCCCAAGCAATGATAAAACCGTATGCTGATTTAAGACCGACGTGCACTAGGTGATCAGCGTATCTTAACTCAACGACAGGAAAATCAGCGGACGTGGGTCGAGACGCAGTACAACCAACGACCATCAAACTCAACAGCACAAGGCGGAAAGGGAACGACATTGGTTTCCTCTGCGACCTCCGCGGCCTCAGCGCCTCAGCGGTTGCCTTGGACTGCAAACCGTCCTACGGCAACGCCGCACGCATTGTGCGCGCCTGATCGACGTACTCAGGAATGCCGAAGCGTTCGATGACTTCATCGATGCGTTTCTTAGCGGCGGCGAGGGCGACGGTGCGCTGTTCTTCGGTTGAGGCGGGGCTCTTCCAGTCAGCGATGCGGGTTTCGATCTGCGATTTCGCGCTGCGCCAACCGTTGGCCGAGGCGTCTTTCACCAGGGCGACGATCGGTTGGAAGTCGGCCTCAGTGTTCTCCTTGGCCAGAGCGGCGAGTTTGTCCAAGGCGGCGCCGTACTTTTCTTCGGCGACCAACGGTTCGGTGTCAACCTGGGCCTGACGTACCGGCACGGTGGTACGCAGATCCTTGCGGCGCTGGCGCTCGGACACGATCGAAGGCTGCTGCAGCTTGGCTTCGTTGATGGTGCGCAGAAAGCGCTCGGCGATGCCGGGAGCGGCAGGAGACTTTGGACTGATCGGATTGTCGATGAACGCCTGCAGGTCCTTGTCGAGTTGTTCAATATCGGTGGTCGCTTCGGCAAGTTTGGAGAGCCGCGCCTTCAATACGACTAGGTTGGCTTCGGCGATATTCTCCTCTTCCAGCGCTTTGATGCGGTCATTTTGCGCCTCGATCTCTTGCCGCAGATCGTATGCGCGACGAGCGAGATCGGGAATAACCGGCGGCTCTTGCGATGGCGCAGCAATCGCGCCGCCCAACGACGGCTCATTGGTCAAGGCGTCGAGCGCCGCCTTCGCGGCGAGCCGGGCATCGGCTCCCTTATTATTTGCCATCGCCGTCTTGGTCTGAGCGAGTTGACGCGTCGCCTCAGCAAGCGCATCGGTGCCAGGACGGGTCGTGTCCGTTTTGCCAGCGAACATAATAATGCCGACAACCACCAGTGCGGTGATCAGCACGCCGACGGTACTCCAGATGATCACCTTGTTACGCGCTGCTTTTTCCTCTGGCGTCAACACAACCACGCGACGACTGGACGCAGCCGACTTCAGGCTGGCGCTAGTGGCCTTGAGACTGGAACTTGATGGACTGCGGCCCGACTTGCGGGACGGCGGCGCACTGCCTTTGTTGCTGCCGGTGGCGCCAGCACGCGAACCGGTCGCCCGCCCACGCAGTGCCGACTTGGTGCCAGCCTTGGCCGCCGCGGGTTGCGCCGATACGGTTGGTTCGAGGGCGTCTCCCGGTTCCAACGCTGGTTCCTCGACCACGTTGGGTTGAAGGGCCGACTGGCTCTGCGGCATGGGAATGCCGACCTCGGTCTGCGGTTGCTTGGCTGCGGGGCGCTTGTCCATGGCCGCCATGCTGCAACCCAATGGCATGGCTCAACCCCCTTGCCGGGGCGACCATGGCTGGGTGTGGCACTCGACTACCCCTCGTTACTCAGGGGCTAAACGATCCATTATCCAAAGCCGGCGTTGGAAAAAACTCCAAGGCAACCGCAGAGGCGCAGAGGCCGCTGAGATCGCAGAGGAAGGTGGCGAATGGGTCGTCACCCTGTGGGTGAGTGGCGCCAGAAACTGCAATGTCTTTTAACCCCAACCCTCTGCGACCTCTGCGTTGCTCTGCGCCTCTGCGGTTGCCTTGGATTGCGTCGTTTATGTCGGCTGGGAGATGAGCAGGCGGATAGGTCCCTGCGAACCGGTGGCCGTCCAGGCACCAGAACAGGCCGGCACGACCCAGGTGGTCATGGGCCGGATCTCCACGCTGCCGCTCGCCGTCGCCAGCGAACCGCTACCTTCGAGGCAGGTGACGATCGTGCATACGTCAGTGGCAGGGCCCCGGATGATGGAAGCGCGGCGCTCGGTGACGCGAAAATACGCACAACTGACCAACGAACGCGCTTCGCCACCGTCTGGATGCGGTTGCCAGGCCGGATGACTGAGGCCCCCTCCGGTGCCAGCACTGAAGTCGATGGTCTCCAATGATTCGCGCACATGCAGCTGGCGCGGCTTGCCATCAAGCCCGACGCGCCCCCAGTCATCGACGCGAAAGGTCACATCGCAGGTCTGCTGCACTTCATAGATCAATGTGTCTTTGCCCAGCGCATGCACAGTCCGAGCAGGAAGGAATACAAAGTCCCCAGCCTGGACGACGTGGCGCATGAGACAATCGCTGACGCGGCCGGATGCAACCGCAGCGGAGAACTGCTCGCGCGTGGTGCCGGGTTTCAGGCCGACAAATATCTCGCCGCCATCAGCCAGCACCAGCCAGCACTCGGTCTTGCCACGAGTGCCAACCCGTAGGCTGCGCGCCAGCGCATCGTCCGGATGCACCTGAACCGACAGCCGGTCGGCCGCGTCGATCAACTTGATCAGCAGGGGAAACTCGCCGCCGTCCCAACGCGAACCGATGAACTCGCGGCTGTGCGCGCGCGTGAGCTCGCGCAACGTCATGCCAGTGAGCGGACCGCTGGCGACGACGCTCATGCCGCGCTCGTGATCCGCCAGATCCCAGCTTTCTCCGATTGGCCCCGCCGGCAGATCACGACGCCATGCCGCCATGCGCTGCCCACCCCATACCAACGACTGATAAACCGGAACGAATCCGAGCGGCTGCATGAGTTCGCGCATCAGCGTTCCGGAGTCGATGATCCAGGCTCAGTGGGAGGAGCCTGCTGTTCTGCTGGTGGTGCGGGGTTGCTAGCCGCCTGCGCTTCGTCACGCGCAAAAAGCCGAGCGCGATTCGCGCGCATCTCCTGCACCTTGGCGCGCATGGCCCGCCCACTGAGCCGAACCTCGGTGTACCACCAATAGATGCCGACAATGATTCCCACCAAGCAGACGAACGAGATGACCCAAGCCATCGGCGTGAGGCTGTAGGGCGCTGGGCCTTCGATGTGTTGCCAGCCATCACTGACGAACATCCACGGATAGCGGCGATCACTGTGCGGTTGCAGACCATTCGCCTTGTCGCGCGCGGCGTTGTGTTCGACCGCAATGGCACGCAGTTTGAGAAATCTCCCAACCGCAACAATGTTTTCGCCACGCGCCGGCAATGGTGCGTCAGAGATTGCTGCCAGTTCATACAGGCGCAGCACCGACATATCGGTACGCCGCTTGGTGACCCCATCAACCGTCTCGGTCACCGGCGCGACATCGACTTTCCAGAATAAAATCCGCACGACTCGACCAACTCCAAACGGCTGATCACGGGCAACATCATCATCAATCCAGGCGTGATAGACGCGACCAGTGACGCGAAATAGTTGGCCGCGAAACCCCGACGGATTTAGATGAATATCGTCAGCCGCCTGGTTGCCGTCGGGGACTTTCTCGTACACACCGGGCGTCGTACGATCGCGCAGCACGTGACCCAGCGTGTAGTAATATGGCCGGGTCTCCGTCCACAGTCGCGCATCGTCCACTTCGTCCCAGAGATCCTCAGGCATGGACCATGCGCGATGGTATTCAGCCATCAGGTCCTCGGCGTGCGCTTCAGCAGTCGGTTCGATCATCAGGCGGGCCAGAATGAGTGGCACCCGTTGCGTGGTCGCGTTGGCGGTCGGCAATTCATCATAGCCCAGGAAGCGACCGATCAGGCGCACGTGGTGACCAAGGACCACATTCGTCGTCTCGGGACCTGCAAGCACCTCGACGAATTGTCCTGCATCCAGCGATACCAAGGCGCGCTGCCAGATCCGATCGGATCCTGACACCGGCGAGGTCAAACGATCCTCAAGTTGTCCTTCGAGCACCAACGGTGAACCGATGCGCACATGCTCGGCCAGGATTAGATCGCGGGCAGTGAAGCGTTGAGGCAAGGGCGGAAGCTTCACATCCGCGGCGAGCTGCGCCTCGGCCCAGGCAAGGGACAGCGCATCAAGCCCGCTGGCCATGAGCGGCGGCGGCTGCCCGGCCGTTACCAGCGCGCTGACATCATTGCGAACTTCCGCGATTTGGGCTTCGCTGGGCAAGTCAGGTAACGTATCCATCTGCGGACGGATCATTGGCCGCAGCGTTGCCACCGGTGGGATCGGCACGAAAGCCCCTGCTAAAGCCGCAGAGATTTTTTGGCTCCAATCGAGCATCGTCCAAATGATCAAGCCCAACAACACAGGCATGAAGATGACTAGGCGCCACTCGACCTTATTCAATTTTCCTCGCTGGCGTGCGCGGGCGATCTCGCGTTTATCTAGCGTAAATACCGGGATGTCCTTCTTGGGACCAGGGTGACCGAAATCGAACATGACTAGGACAACCTACATGCGGAAGGCCGGACACTGGTCATGCCAGGGGCGTTGAAGCTGAAACTACCGTTCATGGCGTCCTCCGCGACAGACTGCGCTGCTCTTCCACTGTGGTCAACGGCCGAGGCGGCGCCCGGTTCGCATCATCCTAAAGCCGGCGCTGGAAAAGACTCCAAGGCAACCGCAGAGGCGCAGAGGCCGCTGAGATCGCAGATGAGAGCGACGATTGGATCGTCACCCTGTGGGTGAGTGGCCCCAGAAACATCAATGTCTTCTAACCCCAGCCCTCTGCGACCTCTGCGTAGCTCTGCGCCTCTGCGGTTGCCTTGGATTGCGTTGTTTAGGATCATTCGCTCAGCGCAGGCCAACGGCCTCGGTGCCGCTGATGATGAATAGCTGTCCGTCTGGAGCCAGGGCCATGGTCGCTGCGCTACTCAGGATCTCCTCTGACTTGCGCGCCACCAAGGCCAGTGCGCCATTGCCACGGAAATCGATCGCCTGCCAGTCGTCACGCTTGGTGTCAAAGACGTGCAGGATGCCGAATCGATCCACGCCCATGACCACCGGGGTGCGGTGTTGGCCCGGATCATACCCCTTGCCACCACCGTTACCGATATGACGAGCCGTCTTCGCTGTTTGATCGAGGCTGAACTTTTTCACCTCGTAGGTATCGGCGTCATAGATGTAGGCGGCATCACCAACTGGCGACACGGCCACCAGCTTGGGTGAGTATATCTGATGCGCCGCCGTGCCCTTCTCGCCAAACCCAAATAGGAATATTCCCTGGGCATCGAACACGGACACCCGATAGGCGTCTTCATCCAGTACGTAGCAACGTCCCACTTCATCCAGCGCGATCGCCACCGGACTCTGGAATTGACCGTTGTTCTTACCGTAACCGCCGAAGGTGAGCGGTGGTTTGCGCCAGTCGCGCGCATCAAAGCGAATGACCATTTTTTTATCGATATCCAGGACAGCAAGCGCGGCCCCATCGGGTACCATCGCCATCGCTGACGCTTCGCTGAATGGCCCACCGTTCTTGATCTGACCACCAACCCGCAGTGTGCGCCAACCCTCAGCGTCATGCACGTGGACGAGACCATAGTCGGTATTCATGCCAATGAGCCGACCAGTGCCATCTGCCGACCAGATGCCGAGATCACGTCGCAACTGCGGTCCACGCACACCTGTGACATGGCCCGTCGCAGCGTGCCGCGCGAGAATACCGCCGCGATACGTCACCACGGTGTCACCAGAAATATCTGCAGTCAGTGACATCGCCGAACCCAGATCATCGACGAGACCAGCGGCGCTCGCAGCCTTCCAGGTTTCGGCAACCGCCCCCTTAGCATTGAGTAACTGGAGTGATCCATCGGCCAGTAACATCAGCAATCCCCTCTGATGCCAGCACAGATCGACGACGGCAACCTTGGGATCACCGACCAGGGTCCAGGTATCCATTCGCCGCAAATCGCGCGAGAAACGCACCAGTCGCCGTGCTTCGCTATCAAGACAGTTCAGATTCCCATCGCTATCCAGGCAGATACGGGTCACTTTGGCAAAACCATCGTCGGCATTGGTCCGGCCAACCCGCGCACGGAATTTTCCGTTGGCCTCAAAAATCAGCACGCCTCCCGCATCGTTGTCGGCGACGAAGATCGTGCCATCGACGCCAACCGCCAAATCCGTTGGTGTGCTAAGACCGATACACGCACGACGCGTCTGACCGGCTTCGGTAAAGACCTGCACGATCTGCTTACTGCTGTCGAGCACGTACAACTCTCGAGCACGCACCAGTGCGGCAATCGGTCGACGAATACTACCTTCGGCCACGGCAACCGGTTTGGCTTGCTGCCAGCCAGCAGCGACCCGGAAAATCTTGCCATTATCGTCGATCCCGACCCAACCGCCATCATCGCAACTGCGCAGGCTGGTCCAGGTTGGTTCTTGCCCGCCACCGAAACCAGCAAACGGCTTGCGCGCGCGGCGTGCGTCCTCACTGCCCTTCAGTTCCAATGGAATACTGACTGCAACACTCTGTCCGAGTGGGTCGCGTGCCGTGACTGACAACGCAATGCCTCCTTCTGGGGTAACTGCGGGAGCTGTCCAGACGTTCTCTGGTACCACCGTCGTCCGTGCATCGAGTCGACCACAACGACCCTGACCACCGATGAGCTCCCAAGTATAGACGAGCGCCTCGCCATCCGGGTCGGCGATCGGCGCCTTGATCAACACAGTGCCACCAGCGCTTGCGGTCAGCGTCGCGATGACAGCAACGGTCTTGACTGGCGGCGAATTGGGCGCCGCTTCTCCAGGGAGCGGAATAGCATCCCAGCCGACCTCAGGAACAGCCCCGTTGTCGCGCCACAGCACGCGCGTGCGCAGCAAATCGCCCTCGGGACCCTGGACCTGCGCCTTGGCTAGCAACTTGCGTTTTTCAGTGATCACTTTGTGGGTTAGCGGGTGCTTCACCACGGCTCCAGGTCCATACAGCGCGATCATCTGGCCGGCGGCGAGCCGCGTTGCCGCATCGAAGCGAATCAGTACAACGTCGCGGTCTACTTTCTCGACGATGCCAAGCGGCAAGTCGGCCGCGCTGGCGCACACAACGAGGAACAAGAGAGCAACGACGTTCATGATAATCCCTACGGCTTCTGGAGATGCGCTGAGGTGATGCGCCAGGCGGTATCGCTACGGGTATACTCATAGCGTGCATGCAGCACCTCTTCGGGCGCCTCTGGCAATGAAGTCTTGATCGCAATGCTCGCAATGACGGTGTCACCGGTACGGGTGAATAGTTCGAGTTGCTGCGTCATGGTCGCACTCGGCATTTGGCTCAGTTCGCTGACCGCCTGCAGCCATTCCGCATCGGTGACATGCTTGGCCAAACCCGCACGGTCCTTGGCCGCGAAAGCTGCGTCCAGTTCACCAAGTCCAGCCAGGATGGCCGCACGACTTCGGCGGTCTTCGAGTTTGCGTTCAAGCCCAGGAAGCTCGGCGCGATCAGCGCCGTTCTGAGTCTTGAAATCGGCCATGAGTTTGTCCAGTTCGGGCACTGGTCGAGCCAGGTCGTCGAGCATACCATCCAGCGTTTTTGCGTGGGCTTGCCGCGACAATTCCAAGGCCTCCGCTTTTTGTCGCGCATCCGCTTCCTTGAGCAGTGCGTTCTCCATCTGTTGCTCGGCGATAATGACTTGCGGACTACCAGGCGCGAGTTCGCGCAGCTTGACCAGATCCGCTTTGGCCTCGGCGATATGGGCGCCCTGCAAGGCCGTGGCAAAATGCTTGCACAGATCTTCGATTTCGCGCTTGCGCCGATCAACCGTCTCTAAACCGGCTTTGGCGCGAACGTTCTTCTGGTCGAATTGTAAAGCCGCTAGATAGGACTGGCGGGCCGAATCGAGATCATGCTTGCTCAGACGCTCGTCGGCCTGCGTGAGCTGTTCCTCGACGCGAGCGGCGCGATCCTGGGCCTTACTGAGTTCGCTCTTGGCGCGGCGCAACGCATTCGCGATCGTCGCGTCCTCAGGATGCTTGGCTGCCAACTCGCTCAGCATCTTGACCGCTATGTCGGGATGCTCGTCGGCCAATTGGTTGTCCGCCTCCAGAATAATCCGCCTCTGCTGCTTGCTGTCGTCCTCGACCTTGGCGATCTTGACGAGTAACGCTTTCAATTCCGGATCATCAGCAATCAACGCCTGCGCGCTGGCAGCCGCCTTGCCGGCGAGGTCGATAGCGCCGCGCTCGAATGCTGCCTGCGCCTCGCGCAGCGCTGACTTGCCCTCTGCGGTATCGAGTTTTTTGGCGATATCCGCCCAACGTTGGTCACCGACATTGATGCCGCGATTCACATTGATGATACGACGAGCTTCCGGGAGATCGCCATGCGCCAGGGCTGCGCCAGCGCTGGCCAACGCAGCGTCTCCTTGATGGGCAGGGTCAGCAACCGGCTGCGGCGTAACTACGGGTTTTTCCGACTGCACTGGCTTCTGCACTATGGCGACAGCTTCGGCTTCGCGACGAGCAACATCGGCCAATTTTGCCGTCGGCCCGGGATCGAGTGAATCAATGCGCGAGGCAGCCAGGAACATTTCGCGCGCTACGGGCAAATCACCCTTGGCCAGCGCGGCCTCTCCTGCGGCCATCCGCTCGGTAAATGCCTGGGTCTGTCTTTCAGCCTGTTCGCGGGCGACTTGGACCTGTTGCAGAGCGGCCTTGAGCTGATCATCGTCTGGCGCGGCAGCCAGTAACTCGCTCAGGAGGCCCTCGGCGGCAGCGAACTTGCGCTCCGCAACGAGACCTCCGGCCTTCGAGAGACTTTGCGTGCGCGCTACGTCCTGATTCTGCTGCTTGGCCATTGAACCCAGCAACGTTTCCAACTTTTGAATGCCCCCGAGCGCTGCTTGATCCACCGGAGCAGGAAGCAGCACAGGAGAAGGAGACTGCGAGCTCGCAACGTTGGGCATGACGCTACTGTGAGCGGTGGGGTTCGCTGCTTGGCCATCCGGTCGCGCAAGCAGATACCACGAAGTGCCGATCACCGCGACTACACCGGCCGCAATCCCGACCAGTAATCCACTCCGCTTGGGTGGCGCACCGGCACTCGCTCCACCGTCGTAACTGCCAGCCACCATCGTTGCGCCAAGCGATAACAGGTCTGGCCGTTCCAACGCAATCGCTGGTGGGTGTCCAGCTGCGAGACGCTCGAGATCACTGAGTAGATCCACCGCCGTCATATAGCGCGCGTCGGCCTGCTTCTGCATGCACTTGAACACCACTGCTTGATAGTCGGGCGGAATATGCGGATCGATGACACACGGAGCCTTGGGCTCGGCGTGGATGTGCTGGTAAATGACTGACGTCGCATTCTCACCAACGAACGGCAGCTTACCGGTCAATAGTTCGTAGAACACGACGCCGAGCGCATACAGATCGGTACGTTGATCGCACGGCTCACCACGGCCCTGCTCGGGGCTGAAGTAGCTGACCGTGCCCATGACCGTGCCGCTCATGGTCAACGAATGGCCGGCCGCAGCCAGACGCACCAAACCAAAATCCATTATTTTCAACGTGTTTTTGCGATCGATCATCATATTACCGGGCTTAATGTCACGGTGGACGATCCCGTGCTCGCCGGCAGCTGCGAGACCCTTGGCAGCCTGGATGACGAGTTCAAGCGATTGGCGATACGATGGCTTGAGTCCGGTCTTGATCCGGCGCGAGAGATCTTCTCCCTCGACGTACTCCATCGCGAAATAATGGTGACCCTTGTGCACCCCGGCGGCATAGACCTGCACGACATGCGGCGAACTCATCTTGGCGACGGCTTTGGCCTCAAGCGTAAAGCGTTCGCGGAACTGCGGGTTGTCTGACAGATGCGAGGGCAACACCTTGATCGCCACCGGCCGGTCAAGTGACAACTGTCGACCAAGATACACCGCGCCCATGCCGCCCTTGCCGAGCAGTCGCGAAAACTGAAAGTCGCCCCAGATTTCACCGAGATGAGTACCACCGCTGCCTCCGGTCGGTGCCCCAGCGACATGCAACGACGTCGCATCGGTCGAGGATGGCGGACGGTGGGACGGGTCCGACAGATGCGTCGGAATGGCATCTTGAATGTCAGCCGCACCACCAGCGACTCGCGTCGCCACCGTTCCCACTTCGGGCGGATGCGTTGTTCCAGTCTTCACGGTCGCTGCGGAACGGAAATCGGTCGTCGCTGTCTTGTCGCTGACCGCACCTGCGGACTTGCCACTCAGGTCGGCAACAATCGTCTGATCCGTCGGCGCGCCGGTAGGCGGCTGGGATCCAGGTTGCTGATTCGGTGGGTGTTTTGAGCCGGTAGACACGTGGGCGGTTAGCCTCCCAAGGTTGCCAGAAGGGTCAACATCAACCATTGGCGTTATGACCTGCCTGAGAGTCCAAGAAATTGGCCTAGACGGCGCAGTCAGGACTTCCGGACACCGGACTGCGATTGACCACCTCTGGGCGCAGGGTAGGGTTCCCGCCCTTCTACCGGAGCCGATTCGCATGGCTAAGCCCGCCGCGAGCGTCCATACCCACTTTGCTGCCGACCTGATCAAGGTCTGTGAAGCCCTCGAAGTGCGTTACGGTCGGCGCAAGCACCAGACCTACGACGACGTCATTGAGGCGTTGGTATTCCAGATTCTTGATCTTGGCGTGCCCGAGAAGCAGTCCCGCGACGCGATGAAGCGCCTGCGCGATGAATTCATTGACTGGAATGACATGCGCGTCGCCACGGTGCGTGAGATCGAGGATGTCCTCGGCGCGCGCTATGCGAAATCGCGAGAAAAGTCTGAAGACCTACGCCACCTCCTTGCCGACCTCTACACGGCCTTCCGCCGCATGGACATTCGCGAGGCGCTCGCCGGCGATGGCATCGAGACCCTGCGCGCATTGCCTGAAACTTCGAACATTCGCCGCGATTTCGTTGATCGCGCCTTGCTGCTCGCGGTTGGCATCACCGTGTTCCCCTGTGACGACTATCAGATCCGGATGCTCAAGTTCCTCGGCGCAGTGCCAAAACAGTGGACTCTGCAACAGTCGCAGCGGCGCATTGAAGAGGCACTCGACACCGAAGGCATGGATCGCTTGTCGCGCGTCCTCCGTGAGCACGCGCACATCTGCCAGGAAGCTGGTGAAGAAGAACCCCAGGGCCTGACCTATGCTTGGGACAAGCCCGATCCGCTGGCGGGAACGAAGTTTGCCAAGTTTATCGCCAGCAACGCGAAACCGGTCAAGCCGCCAACCGTGAAGGTGGTCAAGTCGGCACCAGCACCCAAGACGAAGGCGGCGCCCAAACCAGTGGCCAAAGCAGCCGCCAAGCCGACCAAGGCCAAAGCGCCAGCGAAGCCTGCCGCGAAGAAGAAGCCGGCCAGCAAGAAGAAGTGATCCGTCGTGGCGCTCCGCTCAGGACGATACCATAATTTAAAGCATCACAAGGACGCCGCTGATCAGCGGCGTGCGGCAAGTATTGCAAAAATGGGCGTATTAATCGCTGCAGCTGTGCACGCCGGAGGCGGTCCTCGTCCAGAAGACAACCCGCGTCTGCGCCTAGCCATAGCGCGCGCGCGTGCGGTGCAGATGACCAACGAAGCGATCGAACGCGCGATCAAGCGTGCCAGCGGCGAAGGTGCCGACGGCAAACTGATGAGCGAACTGACCTACGAAGGTTACGCACCTGGCGGCGTCGCGGTGGTCGTCGAAGCTCTGACTGACAATCGCAATCGCACCGCACCCGAAATCAAAAAACTCTTCGAGCGTTTCGGTGGCGCGATCGGCGCGCCCGGTTGCGTCGCCTGGCAATTCAAACCACGCGCGGTGTTCCACGTCAACAACGTCAGTGCCGACCGCACCATGGAAGCATTACTGGAAGGCAATGCCGACGCGATCGACATCCAACCTGACGGCACCGGCACCGCGATCATTGCCGAAGTAAAAGATTACGACGCGATTCTCAAAGCTTTAGCTGCAGCCAAAATCGAAACCGCGCGCAGCGACATCACGCGTATCCCCGACACCGAAGTTCCGGTTACCAATCCAGTCATCGCTGAACAGATCCACGAATTGTTATCAGCACTTGATGAGCATACCGACGTACAAGACGTCATGCACAACGGCGTGTTGCCGGAATCGTCGTAGCGCCTTCGTCCGAATTGGCCACGTGCCGCACGGAATCCATTAAACGTTTACTGGAGTAACACGGGCGCCAGAGGTGTGTTGGCGGCATACAATGGGCACAGCCCATGCCGCCACGATTTTGCTAGCGTAGCGACGCAAAATCGAACACCGACTAAGCCCGGGGGTCGTAGGGGCAAAGCCCCTACAACAATGCAGCTACTTGCTCAGCAGTCAACTTGGTGAAGGGTCGGCCGACCTGGCGCGAGACCCAACTCTGGGCGCTGGCCGAGAGTGGTTTGCCGGCAGCGAGCTGCGCTTTGACCAGGGACTTCATGCGCACATCGCGGCGAGCGTCCTCCTTCTTGGTCAGCGGGGCGTTGTATGCCTTGGCGCTGGCCTGGATGAGCTTCTCGCCCTTCAGACGACGATTACGAAAACGATGCTGGCCGCGGGCCATGGCAGACTCCGGTAGGAAGGGGTGGGCAGGATGTGGGGCTTGGGGGTGAGGTCAAGCACCGGAAGCGCGGGGCCTCAGGGGCCGGAAAGGCCCAGTCCCGCGCCCACCTTGGTTGCGGAAAAAACGCTCCCCGACAGAGTGCCACCATGCGTGCGCTTCAAGCCGTGATATTGCTCGCCGCCGTTGGTGGTGGGATTTGGTGGTGGACGCAGCGGAATCCCGCTGCACCCAGTGACAACCCCTTCAACAGCAACCCGGTCATCACGCCAGCAGCTGCGCTTCCTGCCAGCGCCAAAAAGACGCTCGATGAGGCCGAGGCGCTGTGGGCACAGTCTGGCGGCGATCCCTCGCATGCGCCGACCGCCCCACGGATGGCCAAGCTCTACAGCCAAGTCCTGACCGCGATGTACGACCTGCCCGGAAATCACGATGCCGAGGACAAGCTGGTTCGCGACCGTCTTGACCCCCTTGGTCAGGCGCTCTTCTTCAGCAAATCACGTTGGCCGAATGATCCCAGCGGATTGATCGGCGTTCATATCGTCAATCCTGGTGAGGGTCCTGACGCAGCCGCAAAGCCATACGGCATGAGCCGCGAGTTTCTCAACCGCCTGCGTGGCAAGGGCATCAACGATACGGGTCTTCATGCCGGCGACGCGCTCAAGATCGTCAAAATCAAAGAGGCCGGTGGCAATCGGATCGAGGTCGATCTCGCCAATTTTAATCTCGATCTCTACATCGCCGGTGTGTTCGCCAAACGCTACATCATCTCGCACGGCGCCACCGGATCGCCGACCCCAACCGGACGAACCCACATCGTCAATCGTGTGTGGCATCCCGACTGGACGCATCCCGATACCAAGAAATTACTGCGCTACGGCGATCCCGAAAACATCCTCGGCCCGATCTGGTTGGCTTTCGACGCCAAGGAACTCGGCGCCTCCAGCATCGGTATCCACGGCTATACCGGCACCGACGGCAAGATGCAGGCGCGCGTTTCCAACGGCTGCATCCGCATGCAGAACGAGGACGCCGAAGAATTATATCAGTTGATCGCCGCGCCAGATCGCGCGCCAACGGCGGTGCGCATTCGGCCGTAGTTATTCGTGGCCGGAACGCGGGCAACCTGCCCGCCTGGTGCAATGACGTGATGAATCTCAATTCGGCATTGGGGAAAACTCCAAGACAACCGCAGAGGCGCAGAGGCCGCTGAGATCGCAGAGGAAAGTGAAGCTTGGATCGTCACCCTGTGGATGAGTGGCGCCAAAAACAGCAATGTCTCCTAGCCCCAATCTCAGAGACCTCTGCGTAGCTCTGCGCCTCCGCGGTTGCCTTGGACTGCGTTGTTTTGATTGAATCGAAGTGGGCAGGATGCCCGCGTTCCGGTCACCACCTCAGCGGAAAAACGTCCTAAGCGTATTGAATACGTCCTGCTCAGTTTCAGCTGCATATAATCCCGCCAGCGAATCCTCATCGCGGACAAGATGCGCGAATTCGCGATAGACCTGCAGGTACGTGCGGTCGTCGTAGGGCGGACTCGCCAACAAAATAAACAGACGCGTTGGTTCGCCGTCCAGGCTATCGAAGTCGATGCCTGGTTGGTCAGCACGTGCGAGTCCGATGATGAAATGTTTGGCCTGGTACGAACGCACGTGCGGAATCGCGATACCGGGACCGATCGCGGTCGTCGCCTTGCGCTCGCGATGCGACAGGTCTTTGGTCAGCTTGCTGAGATTGGCGATATCGCCGCTCTGATTCAGAATGCTTGCCAGTTCGGCAATGAGCACTTCTTTTTCGCGCCGATGACGGGCCGCGGTAGTCGCCTCACTTTCATCCGGCAGCGGCTCGGCCGGGTGAAAGTCGAGATGCAACTTGATGCACGCCGGACGCAGGAAACGCAGGATATTCACGGTAGTTCACGCAAAACGTCACCGTCCGAACGACGGCAATCCATCCCTCTCACGGTGCAATCTTGGGCTGGCTCGTTGGTTTCGGCTGCGCCTGCGGCACCATGTCCTCGCCATCGCGTCGGTCGACGTCCATATAGCTACTCACGTAATCAACCATGTTACCCTGCTCATCGAAATACAGCGATTGGGTCATGGATTGATTGCACGCTCCATAGGTCTTCAAACCGCGTAGGCGTTCGGCATTCGCCTGCTCTTTGGGAATCACTGTGCCGACCAGCATTCGCAGGATGATGCCACCGCGAGCTGGCTGGCCATCCTGCGCCGGCCGACCATACATGTGCATCGCGCGGAGTCGTGGTGTTTCAATACCCATCTTCGCAGCTGGGGCCAACGGTGCCTCCAGATCCATGATGATGTGATCTGCCCAGATGACATACTGACGTTCGCCGGCCGCGGTGTTGACCAAACCACTGAAGTCACCGACGTCGGCGGCCTCAAGTTGGAAGCGCACGATGTTTGGACGTGCCTCAAGCGGCTCCTGACGGCGCAGGATGACGGTCTTGGGATGCAGTTCGCCTTTGAATGCCATCTGCGTCAGTTGACTCTGTGACGTATCGATGAGCACCCGACCGTCGGCTGGGCCAAGCGGGCCACCAAGCAATTTCGCCTCGACCAAGACGGGACTCACCGCTCCCTGATACGACTCCGAACGATAGGCCAGAAAATCACAGGCAAGTCGCACGCGCTCATACAAGAATGTAACGCCCGATGACTCGGCGGGCTGGCCTGGTCGCAAGCCAAGGCGGGTGTTGCCAGTCGCCGTGAAATGCATCTCAATCGGAACGCTCGTGGGCAGTGGCGGCACGACTGGATCTGCGGCCGCAACCACGCCGGCACAGAACCAAGCGCCCAACGTTAAAAGAACGACGCTCCGCAACACAGTGCCTACGGCGCGCCGCCAGGAGATGTCGGCGGAACCGGCTTGCCAGACGCATCGACGATCAGGTCCTTGACCTTCGCCTTCAGGAGGCGACCAGCGCGGAACTTGACGACTGTGCGACGTTGCACCGGAACTTTTTCCAACGTCTTGGGATTCAGTGCGGTCCGCGGCTTGCGCGAGACCAGTTCGAACACACCGAAATCCCGGAACTCCAGCCGATTGCCGTGTCCGAGTTCGTCGACGATTTCGTCGAGAAAACTCTGAATCACCTGCAGCGTCTGGCCTTGGGGGAGGTTGAGGCGGGCGGCAATGCGGTCGGCAAGCACCCGCTTGGCAATCGTCTGCTCGGACATGGTCATGGTCTCCGGCGGTTGTCCTGCATGGACTTATAGCGTAGCGGGGCGAACGGATCAAGACCTGATGGATGATTTTGGTGGACGCAAGTCAGTAACCCGACTCAGGTTCCGAGTGTCGGACTCACAATAAACAACCCGGCCGAGCCCCATTTGCACCCCACCCCAACCATACCTAACCTCCTGTCATGGAAGATGCTGCACGCGCTCAACAGATTGTAGAAGCGATCGGATCGGTATTCCGTGGCGCACGTCGCGCCGCCGAATTGACGGTCGCAGCGTGGCTCGCTCGCGGCCACATGCTGATCGAAGATGTGCCCGGAGTCGGCAAGACGACCTTGGCCCGTGCGCTGGCTGCGGCGACTGGCGGTTCGTTCAAGCGCGTCCAGTGCGTACCTGATCTCATGCCGGCGGACATCACCGGCACCTCAATCTGGGACGAACACGATCGCCGCTTCGTCTTTCATCCCGGACCCGTGTTCGCTGATGTACTCCTCGCCGATGAATTGAACCGCACCCCACCGCGCACGCAGTCCGCATTGCTGGAGGCCCTCGCTGAAGGCCAGGTCAGCGTCGATGGTGTTGCACGCCTGCTTCCTACCCGCTTCTGCTGTCTCGCGACCCAGAATCCGATTGATCATGCCGGCACCTATCCGCTACCCGATAGTCAGCGCGATCGCTTTCTGCTCCGCTTCGGACTCGGCTATCCCGATCAGGCTGCTGAGTTGGAATTGCTGCGCCGCGATGGCGCTGCGGTTGACCTCGCGCAATTACGTCCGGTGGTCGATACTCCGGGCGCCGAGCATCTGCGCACCGCAACGGCAGCCGTGCAGCTCAGTGATGAAGTTCGCAGCTACATTCTCGCCCTGGTGCGCGCAACCCGCGGTGCCAAGAGCCTTGCCTTGGGCGCAAGCCCACGCGCCGCGCTTGGCTTACAGCGCATTGCCCAAGCACGCGCGTTGCTTGCTGGGCGCAGCTTTGCGATTCCCGACGATGTCCAGGGCGTGGCCGTCGAAGCCCTCGCCCACCGCGTCGTTCCGCGTGGCGCCAACGACGCTGAACAAGCCGTGCGCGACGCAGTAGCCACCGTCGCCGTGCCGCGATAAATTCCGTGGGACAACCCAAGGCAACCGCAGAGGCGCAGAGGCCGCTGAGATCGCAGAGGGGAAACCGGCGGCGATCCTTGCACGGTCCCCCTCATCTGTTTCCGTTGCGATTATGCCCTGACTACCTCTGCGTCCTCCGCGGCCTCAGCGCCTCTGCGGTTGCCTTGGCCGAATTATCGGGCGAATCATGAGTCTGCGTCTCACCCATCTCGGTTGGATCACCGCCTCTGAGGGGGTTGCCTTGTGCCTGGTTCCAGCATGGCAATCGGCCCCGTTGGCGATTGCTGGTGGAACCGCCCTGCTCGCCGCCGTTGCGGTGGCACGGTTGCAGGCCGCACGACATCTCCGGGTCATTGAAGCTAACTGGTTGTTGCCCAAATCGGTCCACGCTGGCAGTGAAACCACCCTGGCCGCCACCATCAGTGCGCCCACCGGAACTCCGCCAGCAGTACTGTTAGCCTGGGATCCACGCAGTCGCAGTGAACGCGAAGTTGCGCGCTTGGCTGGCGTCGGACCGTTGGCTACATGCGTGCGTTGGACAACGCGCTTCCCAACCCGTGGTCATGTGCATCTGCCGCCATTGGTGATCGCCGGCGAGCAACCGCTGGGTTTGATTCGGGCAGCCCAAGCTGCTGGTTCCGATGCGCATATCGTCGTGCTGCCAGCGCTGGGACGAGTACGCGCCTCCTTGCGCGCTCGGCTTGCCGAGTGGTTCGCTGGCGTTGCCACCGCGCCTGAACTTGGCGGCGATGATCTCGGACGCTTGCGCGCCTGGACGCCCGGTGATCCACCAGCGCGAGTCCATTGGCGGGCCAGCGCTCGCCATCGCACCTTGCTGGTCACTGAACGCCATGCACCGGCCGCACGCCGACTGGCCATTGCCATTGATCCGCATGCGTCATCGGTGGTGTTCGAACGCCTGGTGTCTGCTGCCGCAACACTCAGCGATGATCTCGCAGCGCGCGGCTGGGAATTAGTCATCCATCACGGACAGATTCCCCATGGTCTCAGCGGTGCTCGTGATCGCCTACTTGAAACGCTCGCGATGAGTCGTGTCGGCGGCAGCGTTCCGCTGGACGAGATTGTTCCGCGTGGCTCGCCGTGCTTGGCGCTCCTTGATGACAGCACACCGGCACCTCGAACGGTGCCACCGGCCCTGATCATTCGCGACAGCGAATTGCCACGCCTCATCCATTTGCCACGGCGGCTGTCCGCGCCACTGCCCATGCGAAAGACCGTGTGAGTTCGGCGCATCAGCTTCGTCTGGCCCACTGCCTCTTTCTCGCCGCGTTTGCCGGTTGGTTAGCCGCATCGCAAAACGACGGATTATTACCGGCATTGTGTGTTGCTGGCCTGACCACGATCGGCGAATGGCTGCGGCCAGGCGCGTGGCGCGAGCTCGGCACGCCGGTACTGGCCCTGATCGGGACTGCACTGGGCTGGTGGCTCGGTGGCAACACGCCAGGCGCTCTGCACGCCCTGCTGGGAACGCTGGTTGCCGCACTGGTGCTGATGCCAGCCCGCCCAGGTGTGCTGCGTTTGATCGCACCACTGTGTGCCTTCGAACTGGTGATCCTTGGACTGCCAGGCGTGCAACATCCGCCGGTGTGGATCGTGGTGCTGGTGTTGGTGCCGATGGCCTGCATTGCACTTGCGCTCGACGCGTGGCTGCAAGCTCGCCATGGCGCACGGTCGAATCCCAACGAACAACCGGGGAAAAACAAAGGTCTGCTGCGCTGGGCTCTGGCTCCTGCCGCTCTGGCGGCACTTATCGGCTTGCTAATTTTCGCACCCTCAGAACGCGTTGCCGAATGGATGCGGCCGAAACCGGTGCGCGATGCGGGCTCGACTGCTGAAGGCGCTCATTCACGCACTCAACCACGACCTGGCGGTAGCTCTAGCAACGGTCACGACGTCGGCATCGACGCAGGGCGCCCACCACCGCGCGACCCACTGCCGACTGCTCGCCTTTTGCTGCCGAATGATCCCGGAGAAGTCGTCTATCTGCGCGGTGCCGCGTGCAGCCATCTCGTGCGCGACGTTGATACTGGACGTTGGCGTTGGTCGCCGGCTCTTGGCGAAGCGCAATTATCGACTGAACCCCCTGCCGCAAACATTCCGCGCGGCGACCTCGTCCGCATGGCCGGGCTTGGTGACATCGTCCTGCTGCCTGATGACGGCGACTGGGCGCAAGTCGATGACATCTGGATCGACGGTGATCGCAATCGCTGGCGCGTGAACCTTGGCGAAGCCGTCCGCGCTTACCGCGTCGCCACCGGACACCAACCGCGCCGCGAGCCCGAATCCGACCTTGCGCTAGCGCGAGCCACCTGTCGCGAATTGCCGCCAGCGCTGTCGAACTGGCCGTGGGCCAGCATCGAGCGACCTGAGTGGCGCGGCATGCCACCTGAAATTGCCGCTAACGCCATCGCCATCACACTGCGCGGACGCTGCACCTACGATCTTGACTTGCCCCAAGGCCAGTCCGAACCCGTTGCCACATTCCTGTTTTCTGAAGACGCGCATTTACGGCGCGGAACGTGCGAGTATTTCGCGGGTGCGGCAGCCCTCTTGTTACGCCGAGCCGGACACTCCGTGCGTTGCGTCACTGGTTACGCCAGTGCCGAATGGGATGGCAACGGCATCATTTTCCGTGGCTTGCATGCCCACGCCTGGATCGAAGTCCTACGCGAAGACGGTTGCTGGATCCGCTGCGAACCAACGCCACGGGTTGCCTTTGATCTCGCAACTCAGGGTATGGATCCAACCCGATCAGCCGTGCCTGATCCCAATGCCGCGATCCCGCTGAAACCACTTCCACGCTATGGGGTAATCATTGCTGCAGCGCTAGCAGGAATCGTAGTACTCCTGCTCATCGCACGTCGCCTCCGCGCAGCACGGCTCACCCGAAAGCCAGATCCACAACGCGTCTTCCGTCAGCGCGGTGAGGAACTCGTCCGCATCGCACGCCAGCTCGGCATTCGCGTGATGCCCGGAGACACCGCGCGGATTATTTGTGCAGGTTTAACCAAGAAAACTGGCGTTTCCTTGGGTGAACAGCTTGCCGCCTATGAGGCAGCGCGCTTTGGGACCGGAGCTGATCCTGGACCATGGCCCGCTGAGCTGCTCAACCCACGCGCGCCGTAATCGCGTTAACCCTACATTGCTCGGTTGAACCTAAATCCGGCATTGGAAAAAACTCCAAGGCAACCGCAGAGGCGCAGAGG
>CAZZAM010000041.1:0-36192 GCA_964652775.1 uncultured candidatus Brocadiaceae bacterium
CGGCACCCGCGGCGCGGGCGTCGAGACGCTGCTGCTGCTGGTAGGCAGCGAGCAGTTCAGGTGGGACGGTGATCAATGCACCAACCGCGTTGGCGGCAGCGGCACGAACACCAGCGTCAGTATGGGCAAGAGTCTTCTTGAGAATGGCGATGGATGCGTCGCTGGTTGGGTCAACCTTGCCTATGGCGTACACGAAGGCGGCACGCAACTGGGGGTTCTTTTCCAACTCGGCATCTTGGCTGCCGTACACATCGGTAATCCGACTGGCGAGCGGTTTTAACGCTGCTGCACCAGCGGTACTCAGCGCGGAACGTCCGATCGCCTTGAGCGTCTCAATACGGAGCGCGTCCGCGCGCGCATCGATGGTCGCGAGCAGGGATTGAGTGGCCAATCCAAGGTTGAGCACCGTACGCAGTGGATCGGGCCGCTGCAGCGCGATGGCTGCACGCAGCGAGATTTCCTCGGCCGCCGCCTGATTCAGGGTTGGCGCCTTGGTATCCTTGAGTCCAGCTTCGATCTTGTCGTGCAGTTCGACGGCATCGAACGGCTTGGCAACAAATCCACCGCGGCCGGCGAGCTTGCCTTCGAACTGGGCTTGCACCTTAGCGGCGCGATCCGGCGCATCCGGTAATGATACGAAGATTGGCGCGCCAGCGAGACGCGGATCAGCAGCGAGCACGGTGACAAGTCCAGGACGAGTCTTGCCCTTGCTGATTTCCTGATCAGCAGCGGTCTGCTGCGGTGCATCAAGCATGCCGCCATGTTCGTTCTTCAGGGTTGGCGACAGGTCGCCAGCAACGATCACCGCATCTTTGATCGGCGCCTCGGTGAGACGATTCATCGCCTCGAAGCCGTCAGCAGCAGTGATGACGATGTAGCCCTTCGCCTGCAATGCAGCGCGGGCAGCGTTGCGTTGACGGTAATCCTGGTCGATGACCAGCACCACGCGTACGCCCCACTCACCAACCGCATCAGCCAGCACGGGAACAACTTTTTCGCTCGCCGCAAAAGCTGGTGCATCGATGCTCGCCAGGGTGATCGCTGCCTGATAGCGAACCATCTTCTCAGGATTGTCGAGCGCGGAAATCAGCACGCTGCCCGGCTTGTCGGCGCTGATCGCCTTGTCGGGGAGGATAAGTTCGGGACGGGCGAGGTCGCGGTCTTCCAAGACGCGCATGAGCCCGACCGCAACATCATAACGTTGACTGGCCAGCGATTGCTGGACAGCGCGGCAAATGTTGGCTGCACCGGCCATGCGCACGCGGTTGCCTGCTTCGGCCAACGCCTGAACGCGCTCGGCAATGGCTTCGGCGGCGTCTTCGGCCTGTTCGCTTGGCGCAGTCCGTTCTTTGGCCATGCGCGCACGCTGCTCTACGCCAACCATCTGGGCGGCATACACAGCGGCGAGCGCCGGCTGGAAACCAGGCGTTTTCGGCCAAGTGGCCATGCCCTGGAAGAGGATTTCTTCAGCGACGAGTTCCTTCCAGGCATAGCCAGGAACGCGGACGAACTGGAGTTTCGCGGCGCCCTGTTGCTCTTCGTCCCAACGCCAGGTGAGATTGGCAGCGGCAGTCTGCTCGTCACGAATCTCGGGGCCGCCACGGAAATAGCGCAACGCTTCGCTGAGATGAATGGTGTCGGGCTGGCTGAGGTCGGTGATTTTCGAACGGGTCGCAATTGCCGTGATCGTCGAGGCGAGAATCTGCTTGGTCAGGTCATCCAGATCGCCGCGGGTCTGGCAACGCAGCAGGGCCGGAATCGCGCGTGGGTCGGCTATGTCGCCCAGCACCAACGCTACCGATTTGAGCTGACGCTGATCCTTGGAGGCCAACGCAGTGGTAAGCGGTAGCACAGAACGGCCGCCCATTTTGGTCAGGACGACGCGGCAGTAGGTGCGGCGCTCTTCTTGCGGCGTATCAGCCATCGAGGTCAACAAAATTGGCACCGCGAACGGACCGATCGCAGCCAATTCATTACTGGCGACGATGCGTTCCTCTTCGCCCTTCTCGAGCTTGGACATCAACAGGTTGATGTAGGCAGGATCGCGACGGAGCTGCTTCTGATAGATGCGTGCACGCCGCAGGACGTCTTTGAGGACGTCGTCCAACACATCCTGGTCCTGCATGCGCACCATCATCGCATCGCCACAGGCGAGATAGAACTCGTAGACCAGCTTGTTTTCAGGATCGTTCTGGAGCGCGTTGCGGAAGGCGATCGCCGCCTCTTTGATACGACCGGCACGGTACTGCTGAACGCCTTCAGCGAACTGAGCCTTCGCCTGATCTTGATTCGGGAAGTTTGGGTCGGCCTTGCCGCCACCCTCTTCGGCCGCGAGCGGCACGCACAACGCGGCAGCGAACAACACCGATGCGAGGGGACGCAAGATGCGGATCTGCGTGCTAACCGTGCGCTGCGTAGAACTCATCGCTTCGCTCCTACCCACGCCGTGCCGCCGGTTGGCGCCGCTGTCGTCGGGTCCGCGCGATGCTGACCGTGGGGACCCACCCCCACAACCCCCCTCAGAAGACGTATAAGGGGGGTGTATGACAGGCTATGCGACAGCCTGCGTCACCGGATGACTCAGTTGAAGATTTGAGAACATCGGCCGCAACCGCTAGAACTTCGGATCAGGCTGGCTTTTTTGGGGCTTTGCCGACGTGGCCGTTTGGGAGCGCAGACTCCGCAAGGGTTCGGCAAAACGACGATCTTCACCACGAATATGGCCACTGAGCCAAGCCGCTAAAAAGCCCAGGAGCGTCGCTCCGGCGGCCATGTCACCGCGGCGTACGGCACCTTCGAGTTCGCCCAGCCTTTGGCGGAATGATTCGTGCATTTTCTGATGCTGAGCCAGTTCCGGCCAACCGATCAGGCCAAGCACGCGCTCCTCATCTACGAAATGCACCTGGGCGTAGAGACGCAAAAATGGCATCGCCTGAGCGACGCGCTGCGGATCGCCCGCCGCCAAAGCGTCTTCGAGATCGCCGATCGCATCCAGCAATTGGCGATGCTGGAAATCGATCTGCGAATCATCGATGCTGAGGTCGTCGCTCCAGCCGATCGTGGGCATGGGTGACTCGTACTCCGTGATCGGCGTGTACGCAACCCGGAACGCCATGCCGAGTCCCGATCACGCTCTGTATCCTCCATTTCATCACCCATCTTTCCTCCTTCCGCCTTCCTTCTCCCCCGTTGCCCTGCCAATTCCCCTGGTCAACCTCTGTGCCGTGCCCCTGACCTGCCAAAAATGCGGTGGTCGCCCTGCGACCATCCACCTCACCGAAGTATCGCTGTCCGGCAATCATGCCGAGGCGCACCTCTGCGTATCCTGCTGCCAGGAAGCGGGCTGGACTACGACCACCTTGCCGCCGCCGATCGCTGCACTGCTTGCCAGCAAAGCCGAATCAACCGAGACTGCTAGCGAGGGCGACGATGGCACTGCGACATGCTCCACCTGTGGACTGCGTTTCAGCGAATACCAGCAGGTCAATCTGTTCGGTTGCGCCCATGACTGGACCACATTCTCGACCCAGATCACCGGGCTGATCCGTCGCTGGCACGGCGCAACCGCCCACACCGGACGGCGGCCCGGCGAGGCTGGCCCGGCCGCCGCTGACGCCGAACGCGCCGGGTTGGAGGCCGACCTCGCGGTCGCGGTCGCCGAGGAACGCTATGAAGTCGCGGCTCGCCTACGCGATCAACTCCGCCGTCTACACGTTGAACCATCATGAGCGATATCACCCGGCTTGCTGAAACCGCAGCGCCCTGGCTGGAAAGTCCCGGCGAACACGACGCGGTGGTGCTGTCCAGCCGCATCCGTCTGGCGCGCAATCTCGCAGGTTGGCTTTTCCCGCGCAAACTAGCCGCTGCGCGCGCACGCACCTTGGTCGAACGCGTCGCTGAGGCCGCCGCTCGCGCCTGCCCAGGCAAATTACTGCGCGTCGATCGCCTGGAATCACCCGAGCGGCAAGTGCTGGTCGAACGCCAACTCGCGAGCCGTGAACTCGCTGGATCACAACGCGCCAGTGGTCTGTGGCTGGTCGATGACCAACGCACCGCGCTGATGATCGGCGAAGAAGACCACCTCCGACTACAAGTATTCGCCCCTGGTCTCGCGCTGGAATCGCTGCTGGTGCGCGCGGTCGATCTCGATCGTCGCCTGGAAAGCGAACTCGGCTGGGCCTTCGACGAACGCCTCGGCTATCTGACCGCGTGCCACTCCAACGTCGGCACTGGACTACGCGCCTCGGTGATGCTGCATCTGCCGGCACTCTCCGAGACCGGCGAATTGAAGGCGGTGATGCGCGCGCTTGATAAGCTGCACCTCGCCGTCCGTGGTCGCTTCGGCGAAGGCAGCGAACCGCAAGGTCACTATTACCAGCTGTCGAACCGCAGGACTTTGGGCCTCGATGAGTCCGCGATCGTGCGTCTGGTTCACGAATCGACGTTGCGCGTGGTCGAAGCCGAACGCCTCGCCCGTGAGTCCATGTTGAAATCGCCAACCCATCGGCCGCGCCTGGATGACAAGGTGTGGCGAGCCTGGGCGGTACTGACCCACGCGCGCAGTCTCGGCTCAGAAGAGCTGGTCGAACACCTGTCGTGGCTACGCCTGGGCTTGGCACTGAACGTGCTTGGCCAAGGACAGCGGCCCGCCATGCAACCCGGCACCATGTCACCCCGACTCACCTGGAAGGCGCTCGACCGCATCTTCCTGCACTGCCAGCCGGCCCACCTCCAAGCCGCGCATCCTGCGGCCAGCGACAGCACCTACCGCGATCGGCTGCGCGCCGATCTGGTCCGCTCCTGGCTGTGCGACTCCGCTGCCTCAAACTAGGTACAATTCCATGTTCGACAAATTCACCGACCGCGCCCGCAAGATCATCAGCCTCGCCCAGAAAGAGGCCGAACGATTCCATCACGACTACATCGGCACCGAGCACCTGCTGCTGGGCCTGGTGAAGGAAGGCAGCGGCGTCGCCGTCACCGCGCTGAACAACCTCGGCATCGATGTCGAGAAGGTTCGCCGCGAGGTCGAGAAGCTGGTCAAGCCGACCGAGAAGTCCGGACCCAGCGGCCCGCTGCCGTTCACTCCGCAAGCCAAGCGTGTGCTTGAACTCGCGTCCGAGGAAGCGCGCGCCCTTGGCCATCCGTACATCGGGACTGAGCACATTTTGCTGGGTCTGTTGTCTGAGCAGGACTCAGTCGCCGCCCAAGTGCTGATCAACTTGCAGGTCAAACTGGAAGATGTCCGCAACGAGATTCTCGATCTCCTTGGCGCTGGCGATGTCGGCGCGACGTCCGGACAATCTGAGCGCGTCGAAGGCAAAGAGGCCAAGGCTGGCAAAGAAGGGCCTAAAGGCAAAGAAGCCGAAAGTAAAACACCGGCGCTCGACGCATTTGGCCGCGATTTAACCGCCGCCGCTGATGCTGGCGAACTGGATCCGGTGATCGGACGCGGACGCGAAATCGAACGCTTGTGGCAAATCCTCTGCCGCCGCACCAAGAACAATCCCGTACTGATCGGTGAAGCCGGCGTCGGCAAAACCGCGATCGTCGAAGGTCTCGCGCAATCGATCATGAAGCGCGAAGTGCCCGAGCCGCTGGCGAACAAGCGCATCATCGCGCTTGATCTCGCCGGCATGGTCGCTGGCACCAAGTATCGCGGCCAATTTGAAGAGCGCATCAAAGCCGTGATGAAAGAAGTCAAACAGGCCAAGAACATCATCTTGTTCGTGGACGAGCTGCACACACTCGTCGGTGCCGGTGGCGCCGAAGGCGCGATCGACGCATCGAACGTCCTCAAGCCCGCGCTGTCGCGTGGCGAAGTGCAATGCATCGGTGCGACGACGCTCGACGAATACCGCAAATACATTGAAAAAGACGGCGCGTTGGAACGCCGCTTCCAACAAATCATCGTCGATCCGCCAAGCCCTGAAGACGCCGTGCAGATTCTCCTCGGCATCCGCGACAAGTACGAAACCCACCACCGCGTGAAGATCACTGATCTTGCGGTCACCGCTGCGGTGAAGCTGTCCGAACGCTACATCAACGGCCGCTTCCTGCCCGACAAGGCAATCGACGTGATCGATGAAGCCGGCGCACGCCTCCGCCTCAAGGCATCGGGCAAGGCACCGCAGTTCAAAGAGGTCGAGCAACAGATCCGCGACTTCGAGAAATCGAAATCCGAAGCCGTGCTCAACCAGGATTATGAACGCGCCGCCGACTTCCGCGACAAGGCCGAACGCAAGAAGAAGGAATTGACCGAGCTGCGCAAAAAGGCGCTGGAGCAGGCCAAGGAGCCGATCGGTACGGTTGACGAACAAGTCATCGCCGAAGTCGTTGCCAGCATGACCGGCATTCCCCTCACCCGCCTCGACCAGGGCGAGGCCAAGCGGTTACTTGCGCTCGAAGAGCACCTCCACCGCAAGGTCGTCAGCCAGCACGACGCGATCACCGCGATTGCGCGCGCGATCCGTCGTTCGCGTAGCGGACTCAAAGATCCCAAGCGTCCGACTGGCTCATTCATGTTCGTCGGGCCCACCGGCGTCGGCAAAACCCTGCTCTGCAAAGCGCTCGCTGAATTCATGTTCGGCGGTGAAGACGCGCTGATTCAGATCGACATGTCGGAATACGGCGAGAAACACAACGCCTCACGACTCGTCGGCGCCCCCCCTGGCTACGTCGGCTACGACGAAGGCGGCCAGCTCACCGAAAAAGTTCGTCGGCGTCCGTACAGCGTCGTCCTCTTCGACGAAATCGAGAAGGCTCACAACGACGTCTTCAATCTCTTGCTGCAAATCATGGAAGAAGGCCGCATCACCGACAGCTTCGGTCGCGCGGTTGATTTCCGGAATACCATCGTCGTGATGACCTCGAACGTCGGCGCCGCCGGGGCCAACGAAGCGGGCAACCTTGGCTTCGACACCGTTGAACACACCGGCGAGACCTACGCCCGCTCATCGACGCGGAAGGCCTACCAGAAGGCGCTCGAAGACCACTTCCGACCCGAGTTCCTCAACCGCCTCGACGACATCGTCGTCTTCCGTCCGCTCGAACGCGATGACCTCAAGAACGTCGTTCGCCTGGAATTCAACAAGGTGATCAAACGCCTGGTCGAATCCGGCATCACGCTCGCACTGACCGAAGATGGAGTCGAGTTGTTACTCAAGGAAGGGTTCGATCCAAAGTTCGGCGCCCGGCCAATCCGCCGCGCCATCGAACGCCTGGTCGAAGATCCCCTTGGTGAAGCCATCCTGCGCGGCGAATGGACCGCCGGTGCTTCAATCACCGTCGACGTCGAACCCGGCGAGGGCAAGACCAAGCACATCGTGTTCAAGCGCGGTGAAACTGCGCCGAAGCCGCAAGAACCCACACCGACGTAAGCCTGGGAGCGCCGAGTTGTACTCGGCTCGTATTGCAACCGTCATTGCCACGGCCGAGTGCAACTCGGCGATCCCAGATTTCGACGATGCCCGCTGGCGCACCCGCTAGTGGATGCATTATCCGCCAGCCATGCCAACCGCACTCCGAGCACCGGGACCACGCGGATTGCCGTTAACGGGCAATCTCCTGCAAGCTCGACGTGATTCACTGGCATTTCTGCTCGATGCTCGCGCCCGATATGGCGATGTCGTACGACTACGTCTTGGTCCGCTGGTGCTCCACATGGTGTCATCACCAGAGGGAGCCAAACAGATACTCAAGACGGCGCATGGCGTGTATCTCCGAACCACGCCAACCAACGCCAGACTGCGCGACATCATCGGTGATAGCCTACTAACGACTGATGGCTGCCCATGGCAAGCCAGGCGTAAGGCCATTGCGCCGACGCTCGCACCAGCACCAAGCTTGGCTATGACACCAATCGTTGGTCGCCTTGCTGAAAATGTTACGAAGCGTTGGGCCGCCGCAGATAGCTCGGTCGCCGTGAACTCCGACATGATGGAGTTGACGTTGGCGATCATCACGGAAGTCCTCTTTGGTGTTCCGATCGGCGACGAGGCAGCACGGATGGAACGTGCGCTGTCAGATGTGCTCCTGCATCATTGGCGGCGCGTGCAAAGCCCTTTCGACCTGCCACATCGCCTACCAACGCGCAGTCGACGCGCGTTCACGGCTGGCACGACCGAGCTCCGCAACATTCTCGCTCGACTCCAAGCGCAGGCCGATCCTGGCCGCACCGCCAGCATGCTTGCACGCCTCGGTGGCCTCAACGCTGATGACGAACTGCTTACCTTGCTGCTCGCAGGACACGAGACCACCGCCAACGCCTTGTCCTGGGCGCTCTGGCTGCTCGCCACGCATCCTGATGAACAAGACCGGCTACGCAGCGAAGCGCAAATAATCCTTGGCAATCGCGCGCCAACTGCAAATGACCTGCCGAAACTCGTTCACGCCACGCGTGTATTCGAAGAAACCATGCGCCTCTATCCGCCAATCTGGCTGTTGGATCGTCAAGCAACGGAAGACGACGAAATTGCCGGCTATCGCATTCCTGGCGGCACGACCGTCATAGTCGCACCGTGGGTCATCCATCGTCATCCTGACTATTGGAAAGATCCCGACAAATTTAAACCCGATCGATTCATTCGTCGGCCTGTGCCGTTTACATATATTCCCTTTGGTGCCGGGCCACACGCCTGTGTCGGTGGAAATCTCGCGATGGTCGAAGGGCCACTCATCCTTGCCACGCTACTGCGCTCGATCCGCCTCAGTGTAATTGGTCGTAGTGTCCCACAGCCATTTCCTGGCCTCACCTTACGCATGCGTCAACCGCTGCGACTCGCGGTAACCGCAGCATGAACGACATCGTCATCCATCATCGGCCCAATTTCGTCGCTGATGTCGCCCTCGACTCGCCAACTCCTGCCACATTGACAGCACAGGATGTCGACGCGCAGGTTCTATTACCCGGCCGGGTCTCGTGCAGTCTCTGGTGGACATCGGCTCCACCGTGCGCAAACGAAAAGCTCGGCGTGATCGGTCATTTCCGTGCGACCGCTTCAGCCAAGGCAGCGGATGTGATGACCGTGCTTGAAGCTGCTAGCGGCGTCCTGCGCGGAGCAGGATGCACACGCGCTGCCGGCCCGATGGACGGAAATACGTGGAGATCCTATCGCTTCGTCACCTGGCGCGGCGATGAGCCGCGATTCCTGCTCGAACCGGACCAGCCCGACACCTGGCCGGCGTGGTGGCAATCCGCAGGGTTCGCGGCGTGGGAGCATTACAACTCAGCGGTGGTCGAGCAGCTTGATGCAAGCGATCCCCGTCTCGCCAGCGTCCGCGAGCGACTTGATCGCATTGGCGTGACCATACGTGAACTGGATCCTGGTTCCTTCGCTGCCGAGCTGGCGCGCATCTACGCCGTCTCAATTCAGGCGTTCCGCGAGAACGTACTCTATACGCCACTGGCCGAGGCTCCGTTCCATGCCATGTATCAGCCCGCTTTGCCGCTGATGCGTCCCGGGCTGTGCTTCCTTGCCGAATGCGCTGGCGCGCCGGTTGGATTCGTCTTTGCCTTACCCGATCATGAACGCGCCCGGCGTGGCGCACCCGTGGACACCGTCGTTATCAAAACGCTCGCCATTATCCCACGACGAGATCTCAGCGGACTCGGCAAACTGCTGCTTGAACGTTGTCAGCAATCAGCTCATCGACTTGGTTTCCGTCGCGCCATCCATGCGTTGATGCATCAGGCCAATCGATCGCGTAATCTTGGCATCGGTGCGCAAGAAATCAGACGCTACACGCTATTCTCGCGGAGTCTGAAGTGAACCTGGTCCGCCTGCTGCTGAATCAGGCTCAGGAGCGCCCCAAGCAGGCAGCCATCATCGAACCAACACGCAGCCTGAGCTTCGCACAGTTGGCAACATCTTCGGCGCATATCGCCGGTGCCATGCGCGCTGCTGGACTCAAACCCGGCGATGCGGTGCTTGTTCTCGTTCCGATGGGCATTGATCTCTATGTCCTACTTGCCGCGCTGTGGCGCGTCGGCCTGGTCGCATTGGTGGTCGACCCTGGAGCCGGAACCCAGCACCTTACGCGCAGTCTTGAACGCATGCCGCCGAAGGCGTTCGTCGGTACGGGCATGGCCCAACTCCTACGTCTCAGCAAAACGCCGTTGCGTCGTATTCCGATCGCCTGGTCCACTGGATTTCCGCTACTGAGTCGGAGCTGGCGAAAGGCCCTGCAACATGCACCCGATGATTGCGTGGAACCCGTCGGCGCAGAGCACCCGGCATTAGTCACGTTCACTTCAGGTTCTACTGGTGTTCCAAAAGGTGCTGTGCGTTCGCACGGATTTCTGCGTGCTCAACACGCAGCGGTCGCGCGCAGCCTGGATCACCGGGCAGGCACCATCGATTTGGCGACATTGCCTATATTCGCACTCGCCAATCTCGCTTCTGGGCAAAGCGTGCTCATCCCTGACGCCGATGTGCGTCATCCCGGATCGATCAACGCACAACCAGTGCTTGCCCAAATCACGACCCATCGCCCACACAGCGCCGTGGCCTCACCAGCATTCTTCGAACGACTTGCTGATGCCTGCGAAGCTGGTCATGGCAACCTGACCGCACTCCAATCGATGTTCACCGGTGGAGCGCCAGTACATCCAAGCCTACTCGCCCGACTCCAGCGTTTAGCGCCGCAAGCACGAGTGGTTGCTGTCTACGGGTCCACCGAAGCTGAACCCATCGCTGAGATTGCTTATAGTGACATGGACGACAGCGATCTTGCTGCGCAGCGCGGCGGGAAAGGATTGCTCGCTGGACCACCGGTTCCCGACATCTCTTTGGCGATTCTACCGGATCGTTGGGGGACGCCGCTCGCTGACATGACCACAGCCGATATGACTACGCTCCGACTCACTGCCGATATGCCGGGCGAGATCGTGGTTGCTGGAGAGCATGTCCTTGGCGGTTATCTCGGCGGACTCGGCGATGCCGAATGCAAATTTCGTGTCGATGGCAAGGTCTGGCACCGCACCGGAGATGCCGGCTGCTTGGATGCACGCGGACGCTTGTGGTTGCTCGGACGCTGTACGGCACGCATCAACGATCAACGTGGTGTCCTCCATCCGTTCGCTGTCGAGACTGCGGCACTCACCGTCGCTGGTGTTCGCCGCGCAGCACTACTCGGCCTCGACGGTCAGCGCATCCTGGCGTTTGAAGCAGATAGCCACCTCAATCTGACAGCACTTCGTGCAGCAGTAGCATGGGCCGCAATCGATCGGATCCTCCCCCTACGCATCCCGCTCGATCGCCGGCATAATGCCAAGGTCGATTATCCCGCACTCATCGCCGCTGTGAGACAATCCAATGGCCATTGATCATCATGCCCTGCGCGCCCTGGCCGACCGGATGACCGCAGGTCGTACACTCGAAGAACTACGGAAACAATTGGAGCCGAAAGCCGGCGCGCGACGCGAAAATCTTGGCGGCGGTCTGGCCAATCCAGAGACCGTGGCCAAACGCTGGCGCCTACTCAATCGTGAACCTGGCGCGCTGACAGACACCAACGAACCAAGCACGTTCGCCAACAACTGCGAACAGTACATCGGCACGGTCAAGCTCCCGGTCGGTCTCGCCGGTCCATTGCGCGTCAACGGCCTGCATGCGCAGGGCGACTACTGGCTACCGTTGGCAACCCATGAAGCAGCGCTGGTCGCGAGCTACCATCGTGGCGCACAGCTACTCAGCGAAGCGGGCGGTTGCACCGCTCTGTTGTTGGCCGAAGGCGTCACACGATCGCCAGGCTTCGCCTTTGCTACGTCGATCGATGCCGGACGCTTCATGCTCTGGGTTCTGCAAGAACAGGAACGATTCAAAAACGTCGCTGCCAGCACCACACGTCACGGTCGCTTGGAAAATCTGCGCGTCACCGTCGAAGGGAACCACGTCTATCTGTTGTTTGACTACTCTACTGGAGATGCCGCCGGACAGAACATGGTCACCATCGCCACCCAAGCGATCTGCGACGACATCATGGTTCGGACTCCGATCCAGCCGGCTTATTGGTTTGTTGAAGCCAATGCATCGGGTGACAAAAAAGCCTCCGCGCAATCGTTCAACAGCGTACGCGGAAAAAAAGTAACCGCCGAGGTCGTGCTTCCTGCTGAATTGGTCAAACGGCGACTACACACCACGTCACGAGCGATGGTCGACTACTGGCGCATGTCGGCCTTGGGCGGCGTTCTGTCGGGCACAATCGGCATTCAAGGTCATTACGCAAACGGACTGGCCGCATTGTTCATCGCCTGCGGTCAAGACGCCGCCTGCGTGTCGGAAGCCGCCGTGGGTGTGACACGATTTGAAGAACAAGTCGATGGCGCACTCTATGCCGCTGTCACCTTGCCGAATCTGATCGTCGGCACGGTTGGTGGCGGCACCGGTCTACCCAGTCAGCGCGCCTGTCTGGAATTGATGGGACTATCCGGTAACGGACACGCGCGTGCGCTCGCCGAAGTGTGTGCCGGCATGGCACTATCTGGAGAACTTTCGATCATTGGAGCCTTAGCCAGTGGTCAGTTCACGCGTGCGCATCAACGCCTGGCACGCGAGCGCCAAGCCAAAACGAAAAAGCCTGTCTGAATGGCTGATCCCGTCGGCTGGAGACGTTGGTGGGTGTACCAGCGCGAGCGCTTTCCGCTCGTCGCTCACGGTCCGCTCATTCTCTCATTCAGCTTCTGCGCCGTTGCGTTTTCTTCGCATCTTCGTGGAGCAGGCTGGCCGCATCCAGGCGCCGTCGCCGTCGCGTGCGTTTCCAGCCTGCTGTTCTTCCTCCAATTGCGCATCGCGGATGAATTCAAGGATGCTGACGAAGATGCCCGCTGGCGTCCCTATCGACCGGTGCCACGCGGATTGGTGCGCTTACGTGAACTCGGTTGGGTATTCGTCGCCGCTGCGGTAATCCAACTCGCTCTGGCTCTGGTCTGGTCACCACAGCAAGTGGTCGTACTGGCCGTCGCTTGGATCTATCTAGCGGCGATGTCCTGCGAATTTGGCATCCGCACCTGGCTGAAGCAACACCCGATCACCTACCTCTGGTCACACATGTTGATCATGCCGCTAGTTGATCTCTATGCGACCGCTTGCGATTGGGTTCCAACAGTTGGCGCACCACCACCGGGACTGGGCTGGTTCCTCGCGGCCAGTTTCGCTAACGGCGTTGTGATTGAACTTGGACGCAAGATTCGCAGTCCCGCCGATGAAGAGCAAGGCGTCGAGACCTACAGCGTATTGTGGGGCGCTCACCGATCCGTGTTGGCGTGGTGGACCATGATGACGGTCACAGCGGTGCTGGCGACTCTTGCTGCCCATAATGCCCATGCTGCGCTGCCTGTCTGCGTTACTTTAACCGTTGGCGTCGTGCTCGCGGGTGTAGTTGCCCTCTGGTTTATTCGCCGTCAGCAGCCGCGTGATGGTCGCCGTGTCGAACTCGTTGCCGGTCTATGGACGCTGCTGCTGTACGGATCACTAGGCCTCATTCCGCCGATCATGGAGCATGCCCGTGTCTGAGACTTGGATTCGCACATCGGATGGCAGTGCGCCAGACCGTGAATTAGGCGGTAAAGCCGCAGCATTGCGAGCCCTTGGATTGCACGGACTCCCGATTCCGGCTTGGTTCGCGATTGCTCCTGGCGCTTGGAATGCCTCACAAGGCTCAGCGAGCGACGAAGCTGTTCGAGCAGATCCATTACTAGCACAGGCATGGATTGCTGCCGCGCAGCGCATCGCAGGTCATGACGGATTATTGGCTGTTCGTTCATCGGCCTCGGATGAAGACGGTGGCGAGCACAGTTTTGCTGGCCAACTCGATTCTTATCTCGCGGTCAGACCAGAGGACGTACCAGCGAAAGTTTCCGCTGTCTGGCGTTCGGCATTCAGTGAACGAATTCTGGCGTATCGTTCAAGCCGACAACTCGGTGCTCCACGACCACCAGCCGTGTTGGTACAACGTCTGGTCATCGCCGATACGGCTGGCGTTGCATTCTCTGCCGATCCGGTGAGTGGTCGCTGGAGTGTCGCGATTGTCTCTGCTGTGGTTGGACTCGGCACACGGCTGGTCGGTGGAGCGGGTGATGCAGATACGTGGCGCGTAGATCGCACAGGCGCAATCATCGAACGCACCATCGTCGCCAAATCGCATGCACATCGCCCACAACCGGGTGAGGGCGAAGGCGTGACCGATGTGCCGGTCAACGATCCCAACGCACCGGCATTGAACGATGCCCAGGTACGCGCCGTGGCTGATCTCGCTCGCCGCTGCGCTCAAGCGCGCACACGACCGCAAGACATCGAATGGGCTTGGCATCGCGGCGAACTATTCCTGCTCCAATCACGACCAATCACAACGTTGGCCGATCGACCCGATCCAGACGGACGCCCGGCGTTGTGGGACAACAGCAACATTGCCGAAAGCTATGGCGGAGTGACCACGCCGCTCACTTACAGTTTTGCGCGACGCGCTTACGAAGAAGTGTACCGCCAGTTCTGCCGTCTCATGGGCGTACCTGGGACACGGATCCAAGCCAATGCCGACACCTTCCGCGCCATGATCGGCTGCGTCCGTGGGCGCGTGTATTACGATTTATTGAATTGGTATCGCGTGCTCGCGCTGCTGCCTGGATTCCAGGCCAATCGCGGCTTCATGGAACAGATGATGGGGGTGAAGGAAGGCCTGCCGCCCGAACTCGCCGGTGAATTCGCGCCGCCTGGGCGTTGGGAGCGTTTCTGCGACACCCTGCGTCTGGTTGTCAGCATGACCGGTCTGGTGCGCAATCATCTGACCATGGATCGCCAGATTCGGATCTTCTACGAGCGTCTTGTCGAAGCGCTCGCCGATCCAGCTGTCCCGTTTGAACAGCAGCGACCCGATGAGTTAGTCGCATCTTACCGCATCCTCGAACGTCGCCTACTAACTCGGTGGGATGCGCCGTTGACCAATGATTTCTTCGCGATGATTTTCTATGGCGCCCTCCGTCAGCTCTGCGTGCGCTGGTGCGACGATCGCGATGGTACGTTACAAAACGATCTCGTCGGCGGCGAAGGTGGCGTGGTGAGTGCCGAGCCTGCGTTGCGAGTTAAAGCCATGGCCCGATTGGTGACCAACGATCAGCCGTTTGCCAATGCGCTGCGCACGGCTTCGCTCGCCGAAGTACTAACTGCCGCACGCAGCCGCCCAGCATTTTGGCAAGAATTTCAGGGTTACTTGGCGCGATTCGGCGACCGCTGTCTTGAGGAACTGAAGCTGGAAAGTGCCACGTTGCATGATGACCCCCTGCCAGTGTTGCGTGCTGTGGGACACTTCGCTGCCCGCGCTGTGCAAGAGCCGACCGACTACGCTGCCGCCGCTCGTCGCACGGCCGAGGAGCGCGTTCGCAAGCAACTACGTTGGCGTCCCATACGCCGGCTGGTTTTTGGTTGGGTATTGCGCAATGCTCGCGCCCGTGTCCGCAATCGCGAGAACCTGCGCTTCGAACGCACGCGCCTGTTTGGTCGCGTACGACACATTCTTGTCGAGCTGGGCAGTCGTATGGCAGCCGTCAGCGTTTTGGAATCTCCGCGTGATGTGTTCTGGCTTGAACTCGAAGAAGTACTCGGCTTTGTCAGCGGCACCACGTCATGCCACGACCTGAAAGCATTGGCGCACGCACGGCGCACAGCTTACGAACGCTATAGTAACGAACCAGCTCCAGCCGATCGCTTCCTCACCCGTGGCTGGGTAGGTGCAACCAATCCGTTCACCGCTGCGCCAGCCAAGGCCGGCGTTGATCCAACACCTGTCAGCGATCGACGCACCGGAACCGGTTGCTGTCCGGGCGTAGTACGCGGACACGCTCGCGTTGTTCGCGATCCACGCGGCGTCGAACTGCCCACCGGTACGATCCTCGTTGCCGAACGGACCGACCCTGGCTGGATCATGTTGTTCCCCGCTGCGGCCGGACTCGTGGTGGAGCGCGGCAGCCTGCTCTCACACAGCGCCATCGTCGCACGTGAACTTGGACTCCCCGCCGTGGTTGGTGTCCCCGGATGCACGGCCTGGATCGTCGATGGCGATCTCATTGAACTCGACGGAGCCACTGGCGTCGTACGCAAGGTAAGCGAACCATGACCGAAGTCGCCAAACGCGCTGAATTCTCAGCCATCCGCTACGCCCAATGCTGGGAAGACGCCGATGTGCTACTCGCCGGCCTCGCCATACGTCCCGGCGACACCTGCGTTGGCATTGCTTCGGCAGGCGACAACTGCCTGGCCATGCTGACACATGACCCGGCGCGAGTTATCGCGGTCGATCTCAATCCGGCACAGCTTGCCTGTGTTGAGTTGCGGGTTGCTGCATACCGCTCATTGGAACATCCGGAACTACTGCGCCTGATCGGCAGCCGACCAGGCGATGATCGCCAGGCGCTCTATCAGCGTTGTCGATCGCTGTTATCTGATGACGCGCGCCGTTTCTGGGATGCACATGCAGCTGAGATTACCACGGGCATCGGCAGTGCCGGCAAGTTTGAGCGCTACTTTGTGACGTTCAGCCGGCGCATCCTGCCACTGGTACACCGTCGAGCGACGGTCGATGCGCTGCTTGAACAGCGCGATCACGCCGGACGGCTGGAGTTCCACAACAAGCGATGGAACACGTGGCGCTGGCGGATGTTGTTCGCAATTTTCTTCTCGCGCTTCGTGATGGGGCGGAAAGGACGCGATCCAGCTTTCTTCCGCTACGTGAAAGGGTCGGTTGCTGATCGCATCCGCGCTAGGGCCACGTTCGCCCTCACCGAATTGGATCCCGCGCAGAATCCCTACCTGCGTTGGATTCTCTGCGGAAGTCACAGTGACGCCTTGCCGCTGGCCCTGAGAGCCGAGCATTTCAATACCATTCGTAATCGCCTCGACCGGTTCTCATGGCGCTTGAGCACCATGGAAGACACACTCGACAGCCTCGGCCCAGCCAGCGTCGATCGCTTCAACCTCAGCGATATCTTCGAATACATGGGGCCAGATGTGTATCGCAAGGTCCTTCAGCGCATCATCCGTGCTGGCCGACCCGGTGGCCGTCTGCTGTACTGGAACATGCTCGTCCCCCGCAGTCGGCCAGATGATCTCGCCGACAAACTGATTCTGCGCGAGGAACTTGGCCGAGAACTACTCGCCGTGGACAAAGCTTTCTTCTACAGTGCCGTTGTTGTTGAGGAACTGCGGTGATCTGGCCACCACCACCGTTGATTGGCATCGCACTCGTATCAATCCTCCTGGCTTTAGCCGTTGGTCTGGCCGCGCTGCTGCGGCGTCTTGGGACAATTGACGGCGAATTCGCACGCAAGTCAGTGCACATCCAGCTGGGTATCATCATTGCCGCATTCCCGTGGTTATTCGACGAACGTTGGCCGGTCTGGGTCTTGGCTGGATGTGCGGTCGCCGCACTTGCTGCTTTGCGTTGGGTACCATCACTACGATCGCTGCTCGGTGGCTCGCTGCATGACGTTGAGCGGGCATCATGGGGCGAATTCTGCTTTCCCATCGCCGCCGCATTATCCTGGAGTGTTGTCCCAGGCGATTGGATGCGTTTCAGTCTACCGATTCTCGTCCTGGCCGTGGCGGATGCCGTCGCAGCGCTCATAGGCTCCACTTATGGACGCCTCCACTACGGCTCAGCCAACGCGCGTAAATCATGGGAAGGATCCGTCGCTTTCGCCTTTACCGCCTTTCTCGTCGTACATATCCCCTTGCTGCTCGGCACACCAATTGGACGAGCGGAGTCGCTGCTCATCGCTGTCAACGTCGCGCTGATGCTCATGCTGGTTGAAGCATTGGCCTGGGAGGGATTCGATAATCTTTTTATCCCTGTCGCTGGCATGCTGCTGATTGATCGACTCCATGGCATGCCGCTGGGTCAACTTGGCGACAGTACATTGATGATGACGGGTCTCGCTATAGGCAGTTGGTGGTGGCGCAGACGCACGACGCTTGATGATGCGTCAGTTCTGTGCTGCGCTGTTTTCGGATTCGTACTATGGGACCTTGGCGGATGGCCCTGGCTGGTTCCCCCGGCACTAGTTTTCGTCTTGTATACCACGCTGTCCCCACCCCGTGATGGTCGACGCGAACATCACGTCACCGTCCCACTTACCATCGTCTTACCCAGCTTGGTCTGGTTGCTGGTCGCATCCCGATTCCCCGGCGATGTCCGCTGGATCATCGGCGCTACGACAACCTACACGGTTCACCTTGCCGCAATTGGGCTATTCGTTGCTGCACATCGTCAACCACTGCGTTCGTGGTTTGTCTTGCTGATGCAGTCATGGATCGTCGCCATGCTCGCTGTACTACTGCCAACGGCGCTACTGCTGGGAAGCCCACCATGGTCACACCTTGCCCTGGCCGCGGGAGGCACCTTTGTTGGCACAGCGCTGATCTGGATCGCCATACCTGATCGTCGCAATCTGCCGATCAGTGAACGTCGCTGGTGGTGGCAAGCCATCGCCGCACTCGCTGGATCCACCGTCGTGTTACTCGCGCCATGATGGGATCAACGACGCGCCGTATCCTGATTCGCTTCCTCATCGTGGTTGGATGGACCAGTGCGCTGTACACCATCTATCAAGCGACGAATCGTTTTCATATCCGTCCTCCGGTTGAACTACCACTGACCGCGATCGACCTGGCGATTCCGTTCTGGACCTGGACCGTTGTTCCGTATTTCATGCTGATTGGCGGCATGTACTTGCCGGCCTTGGTACACGATGCTCAATTGTTTCGTCGTGCATTGATGGCATTGACGATCGGGGCATTGCTCAACTACGCGATTTTCCTGCTCTGGCCAACTACTTATCCACGACCACCATTGCCCGATGGCAACGCGTTCTATGACACCTGGTATCGTTGGCTCACGTCGATCGATACACCGGCAAACTGTTTCCCCTCCGGTCATATTACTGCTCCTGCTGTTGGTTGTTGGGCGCTGGCCCAGGAACATCCTCGGTGGCGCTGGGTCATCGCTCTCGTCTTCGTACCGTTCACTTTGACCATTCTAACCACCAAACAGCACTATGTGTGGGACCTCCTCGGCGGGTTCACCACCGCTGTCATTGGCATCCTGGCAACCAGGCGCATGACCAGCGAGCCACCCCCGAAGTCAACATAAGCCCTGGAATCGCCAAGTTGTACTCGGCTCGTATTGCGACCGTCATTGCCACGGCCGAGTGCAACTCGGCGATCCCAGGGAAAAACCGTGGTTAGCACCGTGCGTACCGACAAACCGGTGGAACCACTCAATTCACTCTGAACACAGCCGGGTGAGTCCCGTATGACCTGCGGAGGACACCTCCGATGATTCGCTGCCTACTGACGCTAACGGTCTGCTCCATACTCCACAGCGGCGATGCTGCAGCGGAGTATGCGCCGGCCGAAGGTGACCTCATCCTCCAATCGACTCCGCACACCCCGCTGACCGACACCATTGAGTCGTGCACCGCATCGCTGTATTCGCATTGCGGGATTGTCACCAAGTCGAATAGGAATCAGTGGCAGGTCATCGAAGCGCACGGGCCAGTTGGGGAAATCGCACTCAGTCAGTGGATCAATCGTGGTCGCGAGAAGCACCACGCAGTGTTCCGCCTACTTGAACGTTATCGCAAAGAGATGCCCAAGTTCATCGCCGCCGCACGGACCTACACCGGCAAGCCGTACGACATCCACATGAGTTTGGATGACGGTGCGCTGTACTGTTCGGAACTGCTCTACAAATCATTTAAGACCACCTACCATGAGGAACTCGGCAAACTGGTCAAACTGGGCGATCTGAACTGGAAGCCCAATGAGGGGTTCATTCGCTTCATCGAACAGGGTGGCCTGCCCCTGGAACGCCAGATGATCACACCAAAGGCAATTACCGAATCGGACAAGGTCACCCTGGTTTTCACGTCGTACCCGAAGCCTGAACCGCCCAAGCCTAGCAAACCGGACAAGAAACCCTGAAACAGACGCGCGGGCCACGACGTTCCCAGGTTGAACCCCCTAGGAACGTCCTCCATGTCCCGCATCCTCGCCTCCATCCTGACCATCGCCGCGACCATTGGCTCGCTGTCTGCCGCTGAAACGCCAGCGGTTGAGAAGGCCAAGGTCATCCCATATCCGCTCGACACCTGCATCGTGTCCGGGGACAAGCTCGGGAGCATGGGCGACGCCATCACCGTCGTCCGTGAAGGCCAAGAGTTCAAGGTTTGCTGCAAAGGCTGCATCAAGGATATCGACAAGGACGTCGCCAAGTACCTGAAGGCGATCAAAGACGGTGTGGCCAAGAAAGAAGCAGCAGTCAAGGCCGCGCCCAAAGACGGCGTTAAGAGCGAACCGAAACATTAACCACAACCCTCTGAAGCCCGAAGTTCGTGAACAACGGACTTCGGGACTTAGGGATCTTCCCATGATCCGAAACAACACAATCCAAGGCAACCGCAGAGGCGCAGATCTACGCAGAGGTCGCAGAGGGCTGAGGTTAAAAGACATTGTAGTTTCTGGTGCCACTCACCCAAAGGGTGACGATTCCATAACCACTCTCCCCTGCGATCTCAGCGGCCTCTGCGCCTCTGCGGTTGCCTTGGAGTTTTCCCAACGCCGGATTTAGGATGTTACGCCAACTCTCCATCTTCCTCGTTACTTTCGCTGTCGGTGTAGTCCTGGCCGTCGTCATCCGCACGGCCATGCATCGCTCGACGGTGACCACTGCCGCGCCAGTCAGCGCGCCAACAGCACTGACATCGGCATCCACTCCAACACCTGCACCAGTCAGCAAACCCACTGGCACCTCGGTGAACACGATCTGCGCCATCTGTGGCATGCCAGTGAAGCCGTCGCTCGGCACGGCCGAGTATCACGGCAAGCTGATTGGATTCGGCTGCTCAGCGTGCCCGGCAAAGTTTGCCGCCAATCCCGATGCCTACGGACCAGCAGCGCTTGAGAACAAAGTCGTCTCGGAGTAACCATGGCCGATCCAACCTGGAAACGCTGGCTGAGTGGAGTTCTCGGATTCAGTGTCGGCATCTTGGCTATCGCTATCATACCTGAATCTAATTTTTTTATCCGCCCTGAGGTAGCGACCGACCAATCACCTAGCGCCGAACGCTGGGTGTGTCCGATGATGGATTTCATCGGCACGCATCCTGGCACGTGTCCGGTCTGCGGCATGACCCTCCAGCGCGCCACGGCCGGTGAAATTTCGCGCGAACAAGCAAAGCGCATGGGCGTGCAACTGAGCACGATCACGGCTGGCCCAGCCCTCGTCACGGTCCATGCGTACGGCGCTGTGCGCTATGATGATCGTACCGAGCAGATCGTTATCGCCCGCGTCGCTGGTCGTATTGTCGGGCGTCATGCGGGCGCTCTCCACCTTGGTACGTCCGTGGCGATTGGCGATCCATTGTATGATCTCTTTAGTTCCGAGGTTCTCGGCGCGCAAACCGAACTCGCCACCGCACTCCGCATCAAAGACCATCTCCTCAAGTCCTCGGTGATTGCCCGCTTTGCACGCTGGAATTTGACCCACGTCGCCGATGCCATCATCGCCGGTGGCCAACCGCTCGAAACGATCGTTATCCGAAGTCCATTTGCTGGCCGGACCATTGGAGACGAGGAATCGAACAAAGAAGGGATGGTAAAAATCGGCCAGGACATCGATCCCGGGCAGCCGTTAGTGCGCCTTGTCAGCCCTGATTCCTTCATGTTGGTCGTGCATGTCCCTGAACCGCGTGCCAGACTCATCCGCACCGGACAGCGAGTTGCGCTCGCGAGCGATGACGTCGGCGAGCTGCCAGACGTTGAGGCCAGCGTGAGTTGGATTGCGCCTGAACTGAACCCCGAGATCCGCGCCCGCGAAATCCATCTCCACCTCCGCGATCCGCACGGACGTTTGCTGCCCGGCAGTTTGGTGAACGCACGCGTCAAGACCGCACTCGCCGCCGATCTTACACCCGCCGATCCCGATGATCAGAAAACCTGGGGCAGTTTCCCACTGATCCCCGCCAGCGCCGTCTTGTCTACCGGTGTCCGCAACGTGGCCTGGAAACTCGACGGCGTCAATGCGGATGGCCATCAGCGCTTCTCCATCGCCCCCCTGGCACTGGGACAGCGCATCGAAGACGCCAACGGCAATGATTTCTTTGTTGTTCGTGCTGGGTTGCAGGCCGGGGATCAGGTCGCTAGTCAGGGCGCGTTTCTTATCGACTCGCAGGCGCAGTTGGCGGGGAGTAAGTCGCTGCTGTTTCCAGTTGGAAATTAACAAAATGCCAAATGCTGGAATGCGGGAATGCTGGAATGCCGCAGAAAGATCGGCCAATTCTGGGAAATCAATCTGCGACAGAACGTCGGGAAGCAGCTGTTCTCTCGGCTGCAATAAGAATGGCGAGCAGTTGGTCGATCTCATCACGCAACGAGGCGAGACGAGCAGCCGGCAACATGTCCGAATCAGCAATAAGCTGAAGCCAATAGGCAGTCTCCTCGGCTTCCTGCTGGGCAACAGCAAGTTTGCTTTTGAACTCCGCTATCGAACGGGCACGGCGAGCCTCTCGGCAATGAGCGCCAATCGAACCAGCACTTCGCACCAACTGGCGGCCAATCTCAATAGATGCCGTCCGCCGAGGCAAAACGTTGACCATGCGAATCACCCGGACTGCGAATGCCGTCGTCCGTTTCAGAATATCTCGGTCATGTTGACGCATTCTCCAATCATGTGCCGTCGAACCAATTCGCAATATTTCCAAAACCAGCAAGTGCCGCGCTGTGGCATTCCCCATTCCAGCATTCCAGCATTCCAGCATTTGGCATTCCTATGATCTCCTGGCCCATTCGTAACCCACTTATCACGCTCCTGATCACCGCCGTCATCGCCGTTGCAGGCGTGTGGGCGTGGCGGAGCGTGCCGGTCGATGCGATTCCCGATCTCTCGGATAATCAAGTTATCGTGTGGGCCGAGTGGCCAGGCAAAAGTGCAGAGGACATCGACCTGCAAATTACCAGCCGGCTCGCGCGCGAGCTGCAAGGATTGCCCGGCGTCACCACGGTGCGCGGCATGTCGCTGTATGGCGCCGGCTATGTGTACGTCATCTTTGATGATCATCGCGACTTGTACGAATGTCGAACCAGAACCCTCGAACGTCTCTCCCAGATCCAAACCTTGCTGCCTGCCGGAGTCCAAGCGCGACTTGGTCCCGATGCCACCGCGATGGGGCAGGTGTTTTCATTCAGTCTGCAAGGACAACGCGACACCGAATCCAAACGCTATATCCTTGATCAAGTTATTATTCCTGCGCTCAAGGGTGTGGCGGGTGTAGCCGAAGTCGCACCGGTTGGCGGCGTGGTGCGCGAGTACCAGATCGATATTGACCCGACTCGTCTCGAAGAGCAGGCGATCTCCATCGATATGCTGATGGTGGCAGTACAGAATGCCGGTCGCGATGTCGGCGCGATGAGCGTCGAACATTCCGGGGTCGAGACCATGATCCGTGGACTTGGTTTCATCCGCAGTGCAAAGGATGTTGAAGACATCGTCATCCGCGGCAACGCGGCGCGTAGTTCCGGATTGAAGCTCAAGGACATCGCCACGGTCCATATTGGCGGTGCTGTTCGTCAGGGCATCCTCGCCGACGCCGATCAGGAACAGGTCGGCGCCATCGTTGCCATGCGCGTAGGCGAAGATCCCAAGTCCGTCATCCAGGAGGTCAAAGCTCGACTCAACGAGCTAACCCCAACGCTGATGAAGGAAGGGCTGACCGCGGTTCCGTTCTACGATCGTTCGCAGCTCATCCTCGAAACTAACGCGACGCTCGCCCATACGCTGATCGAAGAATTGATCGTTACGGTCTTGGTCATCGTCGTGTTCCTACTCCATGCGCGCGCGAGTCTCGCCGTCGCGATCAGCCTGCCCCTGGGTGTGCTGGCCACCTTCCTGGTCATGCACCTCGTCGGATTGAGCGCCAACATCATGTCGCTGGCAGGAATAGCCATCGCGATCGGCGTCATGGTCGATTTTGGCATCGTGATGACCGAGAACATCACCCAGCATCTCTGCGCGCTGAAAGCGCGCAGAGAAATGCCAAATGCTGGAATGGAATCCACCTCGATCATTCCAGCATTCCAGCATTCCAGCATTCCTCATTCTCCATTCGATCCCGAGGTGATCGCCGCCGTCGTCACCGGCGCACAGGAAGTGGCACGTCCGCTGCTCACTGCTGCGGCTACGACGATCATCGGGTTTCTACCGATCTTTGTGCTCGGCGATCAGGCTGGTCGGTTGTTCATTCCCCTGGCGATCACGAAAACGTTGGCAATCGCCGCAGCCGTGTTGTTCGGCATGTTGCTCGTGCCCCTGCTGTGTCGTCTCCTGCTGCCGCCGTGGCAGATGCGTTCTCACATCATTATCGCGCTCGCCGGAGTCGCCGGCGGACTCGCGTTTGGCTGGTTTGTCGCCGACGGCATCACCTTGCCATTCGATCACGGCCGCTGGGCGATCACCGTTCCAGGATTCATTGTCGGACCGATCATCGGCGCACTTGCCGCCTACGTCGTTTGGCGTCTCGGTCGCGAACAGCTGGTGTCGTACGAAGAGAATCCAGTTAGTCGCGCTATTCATATTGGCTACGAGTGGGCCTACGTGCGGATCCAGCGCCATCGCGTCGCTTTTACGACGATCATCGCTGCGCTGGCACTCACTGGATGGCTGCTTGGGGTCGGCTGGCAGAACATGAGTTGGCCGTTGCGGAAAGCCATCGCCGCCTGCGGCGGTGATCTGACCAGTACGACGATCGATCGCGCACTAACACGCACGTTCCCCGGGATCGGCGCCAGTTTTCTGCCGCCACTGGACGAAGGCTCACTCTTGTTCATGCCGTCGATTCCGGCCGCCGGTGGTCTCGGCCAAACCCTCAGTGTCCTGCAAACGCAAAACCGCAACATCGCCAGTGTGCCCGAAGTCGCCCAGGTGATGGGCAAAATGGGTCGCGCTGAAACCGCCCTCGATCCCGCGCCGATCGGCATGGTCGAAACCGTGGTGCTGTTGAAACCCTACGCCGCCTGGCCAGTGCAGGAGATTATCAATTCCGATGGCAGCAGCGAACATCGACCGCGCACGCTCGCCGAAGTGCGCCAAGCATTGGCCGCGATCAGTGACATTCCCGGCGTGGCGCCATCGTGGTTGCAGCCGATCGAAACCCGCGTGGTCATGCTCTCGACCGGCATCAAGAGCAAGATTGCGCTGCAAATCCTTGGTAGTGATACCGCCGCGCTGGAGCGCTTCGCTGAACAGGCCGAAAAGATCATCCAGGCGGTTCCTGGTGCCGTCGATGTGCAGATGCAGCGCGAAGGAGGAAAGCCATACGGCGAAATCCGCCTCGATCGCGAGCGCATGGCGCGTTTCGGCATCACCGCCGAAAACGTGATGCAAACCATCGAAACGGCTCTCGGCGGCATGCCGATCACGTTCTCGGTTGAAGGCACGCAACGTTATGCCGTACGTATCCGCTATCTCCGCGAACGCCGCGATGATTTTGATGAGATGAGTCTGCTCCAGGTGCCGATCGGCCCGGACAAACACGGCGCCATCGCCTTGCAAAGTTTAGTTGCGGTTCCGGTGGTCCACCGCGTTGCGCTTGACGGCATCACCGCGAATGACTGGCTGGCCGAACAATCGCTGACCATCCAACGCAACACGACGATCCTCGCGCCAGACCGCCTCGAACTCACGCTGCCAGCGGGCGATGACATCGGCCTCAGTACGGCAAAACCTCATCACGGCACCATCCGCGTGTTGGCGCGCGAACCATCATCGACCGCCCTCACCTACACGATTGGCCCGATGGCCATCCGCAGCGAAGGCGGCAAACGCACGCAGTATGTGCTGCTCAACGCGCGCGATCGTGCCGAAGTCGATGTCGTGCGCGATGCCGAGGCACGACTCAGTGCCGCCATCGCTCAGAAACACCTGGAGCTTCCCAGCGGCACGACCTATCGCTGGGTCGGCAGCTACGAACAAAAGCTCAAAGCCGATGCAACCATGACCTGGGTGATCGCCGCATCGCTCCTGGTGATGTTGGTGCTGATCTACCTCGGTACGCGTTCCCTGCTGACAACTGCCATCATCATTTCGTGCAACGTCACCGTTACCTGTGCCGGTGGCTTCATCGCCGTGTGGCTATCCGGGGCCGAGATGACCACTGCGGTTATTGTCGGATTCCTTGTCCTGCTCGGCGTGATGTTCAACGATGGCATTCTGCTCGGCACCTACCTCCACGACCAGTTCCGCGTTCCACCGACCTCGGTTGATGATCTCCATCGCCGCGTGTTTGCTGCCGGTCTACGTCGGCGACGACCAGCCCTGATGACTAACCTGACCACGCTGCTGTCGCTTGTGCCAATTCTCTGGAGCGACGGTCGCGGCGCTGAAGTCATGAAGCCCATGGTTTTGCCGGTAATCGGCGGCATGTTGGCCGACCTCGTCAGCTTGTTCTCGGTGCCAGTGTTCTATTCGTGGTGGTGGGAGTGGAAACTCGCACGCACCGCGAAAGCCACGGACGCGCCGAAGAACGTATCCTAACCACAACAAGATGAGTTTTGCCGCAGAGACGCAGAGACCCGCAGAGGGCCGCAGAGACGAGACTTGAGGGTTCGCTGATCAGGCTCCGATGATCACTCAACCTAGACGAAGCAGTTCACACGGAGGAACAAAGGTAACGCAGTTCAAGAGATCGGGTTACGCATTGCGACCTGCTCATCCATCGGGTGATGGGCATGCGACCGGCAAGCCCTGTCTGCTCCGTTACCTCCGTTCCTCCGTATGAATCAAACGCTCTTTATAGGCTCAATTGGCAAGACAGATTCGTTCCTGTCAGCATGATCGCAAATTCGTCTCTGCGGTCCTCTGCGACCTCTGTGGCTTGCCTTCCGTCGCTGAATCCAGGGTAATCCTTACAGGTATGGAATGCGCGTCAGTACCTTCCATTCTCGCTCCGCCGCCTTCTCCTGTCGTCATGTCCGCGTCGCCTGATGATCTCCGCGCTTATTGCCGCGGCCGCCTCTCGCCCGAGCGCTTCGCCGAAATCGATCGTTGGCTTGATACCTTGCCGGAAGCCGAGGCCGAAAGCCTGCTTGCTGATGCGGCAGTTGATGATGCCAGTTCCGGATCGCTGCGCGAGATGGCGTCCAACAACGACCCACACCTGGGATTCGTGAGCGATCTGCCCGCAGGTCGGTTGCGCCCCGGCACCGCGATTGGCGAAGGTGGCATGGCCGTGGTCAGCACCGCGCATGATCGCGTGCTGGAACGCACCGTCGCCGTGAAAGTGCTGCGACCACGCAAGCCCGACGAACCGCTCGAACAATTTCACCTTCGCGAGGCGGCTTTCCGCCACGAAGCTGCGCTGACGGCCGGCCTCGAACATCCAGCGATTCCACCGATCTACGATGTCGGTCGCGCTGGTGGACTGCCTGCCTTTGCGATGAAGCGACTCGACGGCGAGACCTTTGACGTGGTCGTTGGTGACGGATCGCGCCCCCTGCCTGAACTGATCGAGATCCTGCTCCGGGTTGCGGAAGCCGTCGGCTACGCGCACAGCCGTGGCGTTGTTCACCGTGATCTCACGCCGCAGAATATTTTGCTTGCCGAATTCGGTGCGGTGTACGTCCTCGACTGGGGACTGGCAGCGACCAGCGGCAGCAGCAATGGCGTGCGCGCGGGAACGCCAGCATGGATGGCGCCAGAACAAACCCAGGCTGCGCCCGCTGATCCGCGCATGGATGTGTTTTCGCTCGGTGGACTGGTGCTTTTTGCACTCACGCGTCAATCGCCAGCAAGCGGCGATCTGTCAGTACTCGGAAATACTGCTGTTCCGCGTGGTCTGTCCGCATTGGTCCGACGCTGCCTGGCTAGTGTACCCAGCGCACGCTACGACAACGGCGGCGCGGTGGCCGATGAATTGCGCCGCTGGCTGACCGAGGGCGTCACGCTGGCGCAGGCTGCCACGCGTTGGGAACTCGCCTGGATGCGACTGCGGCGTTCGCCGCGCGTGCGTACGGCCATCACGGTATCGCTGGCCGCCCTGCTCGCTGGTGCGAGTGGCTGGCTCTATGTGGATCTGCAAGTGCGGCATGAAGCGCAACTGCGCTTGGACGCCATTGCCGCCAACACGGCGATCGATCGCGCCGAGACAGTGGCCATCGCCCTCAATGAGGTGCGAGCGATCCGACTGCATCTGCCCAAGCTCGCGGCGGCGCAAGCGTTGGAAGCGCGGCTGCAGACGGCGCATGAACTGGCCGTGCAGCGCGAACAGGCGGCGACTATCCAGGCGCGACTCGACACCCTGCTGCAACGCACACGCACGCTTGGTCCGTGGGCCGATCAGGTGCAAGCTTGGCGGACCTCAATCCGCGACGCCGGCCTAACCATGGATCCAGAACAGGTTCATGAAGACAGCAAACGATTAAGCGGTCATCCGCTGCAGACAACGATATCGGCCTCGCTCGCGTTTCTCTGGCGTGCCGAGCGCGAACGCGGCGCTGATTATCACGCCACGGCAACCGCGCAGTTACTCGCCAGCGCCGGATCCACACCAGGATGGCAAGCGCTCGGACGCCTGCTGGGACGCAGTCAGTTTGCCGCACATGATCCGATCTTCTGCGCCTGTGCCGATTCTGCCGACACCTTAAGCGAAGCCGCGCCGACTGCGATGGCGCTCGCGCTCTTTGCTCCCGAACCACGACTCACCGAGGCTGCGCGCAACGCCCTGCGCGAACGACCCGGTGATTTCTGGCCGCTTATCGCCAGCGCTCGCGCTAACTTGGCCGAAGGTCACGTTGCCGAGGCCGAACAGCAAGCCTTGATCGCGTCTGGTGCTGAACCGGATAGTCTGCTGCCGCAATTATTGCTCGGCTATGTCTCCCTGTCGCGCAACGATGCCGCAGCGTTTGATCGTGCCATTGCCCGAGCTGCGCTGACCTCGCCCAACGAACCCGAACTGTTGGTGTTCCGCGCCATATCTAACGCACGACACGGCCAATTAGCCGAAGCCCAAGCGCTGCTGGATCAAGTCGCGCCAAGCCATCTCCAATACCACCTCAATCACGCCGTTGGCCATCCCATGGAAACCAGCGTGCGCGCGGCGATCGCTGCCGGACTGCATATTAGCAAATAATGTTTCACCGCGCACACCTTGCATCGCCGCGATTTACCAGCTAATCATGGGCGTGATCGCCTGGTATCCTAATTTTCTCGATGTTGAGGCCTCGGGCTTTGGCGCCGAGTCATGGCCCATCTCGGTGGCCTGGTGCGAACACACCGGCGAGATCCGCCGCTACCTCATCAATCCCAGCAGCGTGCCGGAGTGGACCCACTGGGATCCGGCCGCTGAAAAACTACACGGCCTCGATCGCGAGCGTCTGGCACGCAATGGTTGGTCACCTGCCGACGTCACCGCACGCATCGACGATGCGCTCCGTGGTGGTCTCGCGTTTAGCGATGCGCCCGACTTCGATACGACGTGGTTGCAGCGACTCTATGCGGCGGCCGGACGTCCGATGCCCTTCCGCATCGAGAGCGCGGATGACCTGCTGGTCGGTGCCATCTTTCACCCGGGCGAGGCCCTGTGGCAGGCCCAGGCACGCCTCGACCGGATGAAGAACGAACTCCACACGACCTGCGGTGGTCGTCACGATGCCGGCTACGACGTCGGCTTCCTGGTCGTCCTGTGGCGACAGGCGATGGGCGAGCCGGCGCGCATGAATCACGGCATCGGACCAGTGCCTGAGATTACCGGGACGGGGAGTTTTTTGCGCAGGGAGCAGTAACGGCAGATTGCCACGGAATGCCAAATGCTGGAATGCTGGAATGCTAGAATGTCGAGTAAATAGACCCGTTGATCCCCAGAAATGCAGCCCTTCGAGATTGTATTTCCAATCTGCATCGTTTTGAAAAATTCCAGCATTCCAGCATTCCAGCATTCCAGCATTCCAGCATTTGGCATTTCCCCATCCCCCCCTACCCTCCCCGCCCATGCCTGTCGTCCCCGTCAGTCCGACCCGTCAGCGCCTGCCTGCATGGTTCAAACGCAGCCTGCCCGCTGACGCCGGCAGCGCGACCACCGACGCCGTCGTCCGCAAGCACGGTTTGGTCACGGTCTGCGAAGAAGCGACCTGCCCGAATCGTCAAGAGTGCTGGAGCAAAAAAGCCGCGACGTTCATGCTCATGGGCGAGGCCTGCACGCGCACCTGCACGTTCTGCGACATCGCTTTCACCAAAGCACCAAAGCCGCTGGATCCGACGGAGCCGCAGCGCACCGCCGCCGCGATCGCCGAGCTGGGTCTGCGCTTTGCCGTCGTCACCAGCGTCAACCGCGATGATCTGCGCGACGGCGGCGCCGCGCACTTCGCGGCAACAATCGCGGCAATTCGAGCATCCTGCGCCGACACCCTGATCGAAATCCTGACCCCAGATTTCCAAGGCAATTGGGAAGCACTCGCCGTCGCGGTCGCCGCGAAGCCCGACGTGTACAACCACAACTTGGAAACCGTCGGACGCCTGTATCCGACTGTGCGGCCGCAGGCGCGCTACCGCCGCTCGCTGGAACTGCTCAAGCGGGTGAAGGAACTCGACCCGACGATTTGGACCAAGAGCGGCATCATGGTCGGCCTCGGTGAAACCGACGACGAAGTCCGTCAGATCATGGAAGATCTACGCAGCGTTGGCTGCAACATCATGACCATCGGCCAGTACCTGCGCCCGAGCTTGGAACACCACGACATCATCCGCTTCGTCCCACCCGAGATGTTCACCACCTACGAAACCTGGGGCAAGGAACTCGGCTTCGACTACGTCGCCGCCGGACCATATGTGCGCTCGTCGTATTTTGCTGAACAGGTATTGCAGGGAGCAGCGAAGTTACCGGGGCGGTGAATGTTGCCTAATAATTGACATAACCAGTGAGCGGCTTGTTATTTTTAATACGCCAAATCAACGACCTACTCTTTCTCTCAACAACCCAAGCCGGATAAAAAGCCGTAACAAGAGCAGAGTTACCTTCTAGCCACGAATCAGAATCATGAATACTAAGTCGTCTAGTCAGAACCGAACATGACCGCATCGCAACGTATGTCATCAAATAGAAACATACAAATACCACACACCAGACTATAATATTACGCATCATAGTAGACCTGCCTTATCTAGTCTAAATCAGCGTGCGCGGCGCGACGATTCGTAATAAGCGGACGTCGGTTCAGATCTCCAAGAAAACAGTACTGCAATGAACAAGATTGAGAAAAGCACAACTGGTGCGAGTAGCAATACAAGGGACCGAATCCGAAATTTTCCATTTTTCCTTTTAACGAAGATCATTTGCAAAACACCAACACCCCAAACCGCAAGCGCTAGAATTGGTAACAGGGCTATTATCCCCATCCACCCTGGGAGACTGTGGCCAAGTGGATCGAAGATTGAAATTGCCGTCATTACCAGACACATAATCGACAACATGGTGATTGAAACTACGAATGACAAATCGTGTGGATGCGCGATCCATTTTTCCCTACTACCTTCAACGCTCCCGTTCTCTTTCACTGTCTCTCCGTCATATTCCAGCATTCCAGCATTCCAGCATTCCAGCATTCCAGCATTCCAGCATTCCAGCATTCGTCATTTCGTCCTCTCCGCCATCGCCGCATCCATCTGCCGCAACCGCCGACTGAGATCGCGCGCCAGGTTCATCATCACCAGACTGAACGCCGGCAGATCTTCACGCTGCAAGGCCAGAATGTTGCGCAGCGCCAACGCATAGAGCGTGCACGGTGTCAGTGCGGTCACCGTGCCCGAGCGCGGTTGCATGTCGATCAGTTCCATCTCGCCAATCGTCGCACCCGCACCAAGGCGGGCGATGCACACGGCTGGCGATCCAAGACCGGCGCTGCGCGTGACCTCGACCTGACCGTCGATCAGACACCACAGACGATCACCGCGCTCGCCCTGGCGAACGATGACCGCGCCAGCGTCATAGGTTTCGACCTGCAGATACTGTATCAGATGCGTCAACTGCGCATCGATCAGCCCGCCGAACAGACTGTAGCGTTTCAATATCTCAGGCGATGGCACGGAGTGAGCAGACATGCTGATACGCACGCTTATATTGGCGTTTTCCGGACGCGAAGCACTTCCTGGGAGCGCCGCACTCCTGTGCGGCTCGAACCGTGGCTTACGAACAGGGAGGCACCCATTGCCCCTTGCCGCACAGGAGTGCGGCGTTCCCAGGGAATTCACATCTTCGAAACGGCCGCGTCCATCTGCCGCAATCGGCGGCTGAGATCGCGCGCGACGTTCAGAATCATCGCGCTGTAGGTTGGCAGATCGGTCTGCTGGAGGTTGATCAGATCGCGCAGCAAGAGGCTATAGAGCACGCATGGCGTCAATGCAGTGACGGTGCTTGAGCGTGGCTGCATGTCGATGAGTTCCATCTCGCCAATCGTTTCCCCAGCGCCGAGGCGTGCGAGGACAATGCCGCCATCATGGCCACGCGATACCTCGACCTGACCGTCGACAATACACCACATGCGATTGCCGAGTTGACCCTCACGCACGATGATCGTTTCTGCTGGATGACTTTCGACGAGCAACAACGGCAACAACCGTTCCAACTGTGGATCGAACAACCCGCTGAAGAGATTGTAGCGTCTCAGCATAGCCGGCGACGGCGGTGGATGGGAAGCCGAGGTCATGTCACCGAGGTTCTAGCGAGCTTTCCCACCAGACGCAAACGCGCCGCCAGCCCAGTGGTATTCAGTTACTAGTTGAGGTCCGCAGATACGTTCCCCTCGCATTATTATCCACTGATTTCGCAGATTGCACCGATTTCGAATGTTGTTTTCTTGGCCGTCTCGCGCCTGCGTATTCTGCGTAATCTGCGTAATCTGTGGATAACTCCGCTCGAATGAGCTAAATCCAGCCCTCAATGATGGTGATGACCACCGGGGCCATGCGCGTGGCCATGCTGCTTTTCTTCTGCTGACGCCGCGCGCACGCTTTCGATCTCAATCTCGAAATGCAGGGTCTTGTCGGCGAGCGGATGGTTACCGCTAACCAGAACTTCCTCATCGCGCCGACCCTGAACGGTGAACACGATCTGCTCGCCTTCCTTGGTCGGGTGCTCGGCCTGGAATTGCATGCCGGCGCGGATCTTGCCGCGCACATCAACCGGGAAAGCATCGAGCGGAACCGCGAGGTCGAGCGCCGCATCGCGCTTGCCGTAGCCGCGCTCGGGCGGTACATCGACCGACACTTTGTCACCGGCTGACTTACCAATCAGGGCCTCTTCGAGACCGATGATAATCTGGGACGTTCCGCAGAGAAACGTCAGCGGTTCACCAGGTTGACTGGCGTCGACGTGTTCACCCTCAGCGGTGGCGACTTTGTAATGGATGGCGGCTACTGTGCCTGTGTTGATCTGCATGGGTCGGGAATTTCGCGGGCCGGATCGAACGCACCAGCGAAAAAGTCCTGGGAGGGTCGAGCGCCGGCTCGACCTGGTATGGATCAAAAATGCCTGTTTGCGGCCTGAACTACTGCGTGGTCGAGCTGGTGCTCGACCCTCCCAGGTCCCGCAGCTTCAGTTGTCCACACGCCGCATCGATGTCCTGACCACGGTCACGGCGTACCGTGACGTGACCGCCGGCATTGGCGACAGCGGTGGCGAATGCGCTGACTTCGTCGCGGGTCGGCTGACGATGGCCGGTTTCAAACACTGGGTTGAACGGGATCAGATTGATGTGCGCGGCGATCGACAATGCGGTGTGGGCCAAGCTGATCGCGTGGTTCGGCGTCATGTTCGCATCGGCCAACAGAACGTATTCGAGGGTCGGGCGGCGACTCACCGCGTCAGAATAATCGCGCATGGCGCCGAGGACTTCGACCAGTGGCCAGCGTTTATTGATCGGCACCAAGCGCGAGCGCGTTTCGTCGTCAGCGGCGTGCAGACTCAGCGCGAGGGTGATCTGCGGCTCGTCCTTGCCAAGTTCACGGATACGCGCCGGCACACCCGAGGTCGAGATGGTGATGCGACGACGGCCCATGCCGAGACCAAGCGGTTCACCGAGCGCGCGAATCGCCTGCAGAACCTGGGCATAATTGAACAGCGGTTCGCCTGAGCCCATGAACACCACGTTGGTCACCGGACGCTGACGGTGGTGATGCAATACTTGATAGACGATCTCGTGCGCTTGCAGATCGCGCTCGACGCCGTTGAGACCCGAGGCACAGAACGTACAGCCGACAGCGCAACCGACCTGACTGCTGACACAAACCGTGTGGCGGGCGGCGGTGGGAATCGACACGCACTCGACCAGCTTGCCGTCATGCAGTTTGAGCAGCGACTTCACCGTACCATCGGATGATTCCTGACGGCGGACTTCTTCGGCCGGAGCCAGCGCACCCAGTTCGCTGAGTCGAGCGACCAGATCCTTGGGTAATCCCTTGATGTCCGCCCACGTCTTCGCGGCCGGATGATAAGCCCCCTGCACGAGCTGCTCACCGCGAAACGCGGGCAGGCCGATCGATTCGGCCCAGGTGCGGGCCTCGGCTTTGGTCAGGCCGTAGGGGTTCATGGCGGGCATGGTGGGCTTCGGCGGCGACGGAACAACGCTTGAAGCCGGCGCCTGCGCGCCAGTTGCCGCAGCGAGGAAATTAGGGATTCAACCGTTGTCGCAACGACGCCGCACGGCCGCGGCTGTCCTCGTTGTAGCCAGTGTAGATCCCCAACTGACCCCCAGGGTCAATGCTTGGCGGCCCCAGGTTGGTTCACCTGGGCGTAGCGGTAGTACACCTCAAGACTCAAGCAGCAGTAGGCAGTTGAAAGAACACGGCCAACGTCGTGACCGGTGAACTTGGCATTCTGCCAGTCCCATGAGCCGTCAAAGCAGCCCTCGCCTTTGCGTTGGGCGTCAACCAGCATATCGCGCACGGTGGTGTTCCACACTTTCCAGCGATCACCTCCAACCTGATACATGCCCATGGTGTTGTAGTACATGTAGTAGATGTTCGTGCTGAATGACTTCGGCGTCTGGCGATTCGCAACATAGTTGGCCAGGGTTTCCAACATGACATCGCCAGACCTGTGCCCAAGGAACACGGCGCACACCAAACCTACCGACTCGATATTTTGGTGCCGCATGCGCTCTTGGCTGTAGGTAGTCAGGTCAGGATACCACGCATACGAGAACAAACTTTCGTCCTTGTAAATGTCGAGCTTCTTCCAATCCGGACGTCCACCTTGGCCATCATTGTTGGCCTTCCACGATAGTTCGAGCCAACGCTTGGCTCCTTCCATGCCGTTCTTCACGGTCAGGCCAGCAGCGAACGCACTCTTGAGTGCCATGACATTCCAGCCGGTCACCGACGCGTCGTTGCGATCAACCGGAGGCCCATAATTCCAGCCTAAACCAGCGTATTCCTTGTCCGGCGCCTTGGGATCGATGTTCTGGTGTTCGAGCACCTGATCGACGGCCTTTTGAGCTGGACCTTTCAGATCCGGATCGCTGGTCATCGCGTAGGCTTCAGCCAATGCCATCGTCGCCACCGGATGTTCATAATTCTGAGCGCCCATGTAGCCGTTCGGCTTCTGGATTGAGATCAGGTAATCGAGACCTTTCTTCACCACCGTCTTGTACTTGCCGAGCGCCTTGTGGTCGTGGCCAGCACCGAGGAAGCACAGCAACGCGTAACCAGTCATCGCGGTGTTGACCGCTTCCGCACCGTGGGCACCCAGCGAACCCGGCTCGCACTTCGGATCTTCGGTGCAGTTCTGGAAATAATCGCGGGCGTCCCACATCCCGTTCGCTGACTGGTGCTTCTTGAACCAGCGCAGCGCCGCATCGACCGCACTCTCGGATCCTTTCGAGCCGCCGCCCTTGCCAACCGCGCGCCGACGGCCACCGCCGGTGCGACTGCCGAACATGCCCGCGCTGCCGCCGCCAGCACCGATCGCCATGAACGCGCCGGAGCCGCCCATCTCGGAATCAGCAACCGCTTCTTCGCGACCCTTCGGTGGTTTGTCGGTGTTGTCTTCTTCCTTGGAGGTCACGTCGGTCGGCACATCCAACGCCGTGATCGGTGCCACCGTGTCAGCCTTCTTGTCGATATCGAGCTCGACCTTGGGATCCAAGATCTCGCGCTCCATCT
>CAZZAM010000042.1:0-36075 GCA_964652775.1 uncultured candidatus Brocadiaceae bacterium
TTCGGCTGCTTCCAGACGGCCTACACCAGGGGCGGACAACTGTCCGTATCCCAATACGCGCAAGGAGCCAGGCAATCGCCGTTGGGATCTCTTGCGCGTCCATGGTGATGCCGATCGATTCATCCTCGACGAGATCTACATCGATGAGAATGCGTTCAAAGCGCACCAGCAGACTGAGCACTATCACCGCTGGCGTGCGGTGGTAGCTGACATGATGGCTGAGCCACGGCGGGCGGACAAAGCCGACGTGATCTATCCACGCTGATCAGGCCTCTAAATAGTAATCGCCGGTAACAGCAGCAACGCGCTTATCCCATCGGGCTTGGAATTGTTCGGCCGTCGCCGCGAATAGCGGTGAGATTTCGATCCGTGCGCCTGTGGGCAGTTCAACCCGGACGCCAGCTTGCTTGAGCCAATCAACATAGAGATTGCTGCTGAGTTGGATTGCTGAGGCTGGACTGTCGTCGCCTTTGGCATTTTTTACCGGTGCGAATTCAACGCGGCGTTCGATGGCGAGGCCAAGCGAGGTGTCGGCCTCGGGCAACAGATCGAAGATGAATCGTTCGTTCTTCCAGCCAGTGGTCTCCTGTGGTTTGCCCTCGGCCCACGCCTTCAGTGGCTTCTTCGAACGATGGAGCGGCAGCACGAAGCCACGTTTCGCAAGTCGCGCGAGGAAGTCGACCGACCAGCAATGCAGGGCCGGTGAACCCCAGCGATACACCAGTTCGCCATCGGGATGTCGTTGCCTGGTCTGTTCTGGTGTTAGCTCGGTGTACTCAACGATGCAGTCTTTTCCGCCGACATTAACCAGGTGTCCAACGCGTTCATCTGGATGCGCTTTTTCCAGGACTTTACTGATGACATCGGCGTGATCACTGACTGCCAAGCCAACCAGCAGGGGATCATCGACGACGGCAAGAATGTTATCGACCTGAATGTAGACGAGGTGGCGTACTCCGGCGTCGATCAGTCGTTGCAGACAGCCGCTGTTCACCAGTGCGGTGTGACAGCCGCCGTGACCGTCAGGATTTTCGAGTAGTCGACCAGGACCAGCGAGCAAGGCTCGACCATCAAGATCGATGCTTGGCACCATGCCTTGGCAGAAGAACCACACTTGCCCATCAGCGAGTCCGAAGTTTCCGTGAGCAGCAAAAAATTGTCGTGTCTCGACATCAGTCGTCGGTCCAGTCATGACCAGAAACGGAACGGCCTTGGACGCTCGACGTGACAGCGACAGGACCTTCTCGGCTTGGAGTTGATAGATGCTCTTGCCGCTGTGTGGCTCGATCGACAGGCACCCCTTGGGCGCGTCGCTGCCTAAACGCGTGCCTTGGCCACCAGCAACCATGAGGACGGCGACGTGACCAGAGCGGTACGCTGCCTCACCTGCGTTGCGGAGTTCGGTCGATCGTCGGCTGCGCTCGCTGTTATCGATGACCCGACTGCGTGCGATGGCACCAGTTGTTGGTGGTGCCTGGGTGTGTTGGAGTTCAGCCCAGTCGATCGCGGCGAGGCGACTATTGAAAGCGTCGCGTTGTGCTGGGTCGAGTGTGCGGGCGTGGTCTAACAGATGACCCTGACCGTGTGCGGCGAGTCGTTCTGCGAGGGCGAAGGCGTCAGTCATGGGGATGCGCGGAGCGTGGCGGTAGCACGGGAAATTCCAGAGAGGTGAAATACCCTGGGAGCGCCGCACCCCTGTGCGGCTCGAAGGGTGAAGACCTCATTGCCACTGGCCGCTCGGGAGAGCGGCGTTCCCGGGAAACACAACACCCCCGGCTTGCGCCGAGGGTGTTGCTCAGAATCCAATACGCAGGCGAACCTGCGTGGTGGGTTCACTTACGGAACTGTTCCTTGGCTTCCTTCGAGAAGCGGAAGACCAGCTTGCTGCTCTTGGGCTTGGCCTTGACCTGGATCTCTTTGCCGAACGACATGATCGTGCGGGCGGGCTTGGCGGGGATCTCACGCAGGACGACCTTGCCGAGACCGGGAACCTTGGCGCCGACTGGGGCGTAGGTGAAGAGCACCTTGACGAGCTCGTCGACGACGGCCGAAGCCTGCTTCTTCGAGATGTCAGGGAAGCCCTTCGAAGCAACGGCACCAGCGAGGTGGGCCGCCAGCTTGGAAGCGGTGTAACCGCGCTCGCCCTTCTTGGGGCCAGCGAGGGTGAAGGATGCCTTTTTCTTGGCGGATGACTTGGACTTGGCCATGTGAATCTTCTCCCAAATGGGGAAAGGGTGATGCGTCGCGTATGTATAGATTACACGGGACTTGTCCAGCGCATTTCTGAGAGGGTATGCTGGGAAGCACTGAAAAATCCGTCTTCCCAGCACTTCTCGTCGGCAAGGAATCGATATGGGAACTAGATGCATCCGAGCTGTAATCATCATAAACAACTGATTTTACCGACGATTCTGTAATTCTCCATCGGTCGATTGGTGGGCGCAGATTCACCCTTCCGATTGCTGGGTGTGCGACTATATGTGCCTCATCGTGACCAGTGAACTGCGTAACCGACTGCTCTTTGGCACGATCCTCATCGTCATCGTTGCCGGCCTCGTTTCGACAGATGTGTTGACTGGCGGACGTTGGGGGATATTGGCGCTTGGCCTTGTTGCCGCAGTCCTGGGAGTGCGCGAATTCACACGTTTGGCCAGGGTAAATGCATCGCGGGTACGCATGGCACCGACTCTGCTCGTGTCGTGGGCTATGGTGCTGGAAGCGCACCTACACGATGGCGGTGTGTTCAGTTTGTGGGGGGAAGCGCACGTCGATTCGTTGCCGTTGGTGCCGATGTTGCTCGGCGTTGGCTTGCTGTGGACGACGCTGTCACAGATCATGTCGCGTTCACCGACCGAGAACTTTTTTGCGAATGTCGGCGGTTCGTTGTTTGGTATGATTTACTTTGGTGTGTGTATCAATCTGCTTGAGCGTCTCGCAATTATTGCTTCGCCGAGTGATCCGGCGCGCGGCATGCAGTTGCTGGCCTGTTTTTTGGTAGCGGTGAAGTGCGGTGACATTGCTGCCTTCTTCGGCGGCAAGACGTTTGGTCGCCACAAGATGTGCCCTGCAATTAGTCCGGGTAAAACCTGGGAGGGATTCGTCTGTAGTTTCTTCGGTTCAGTTGGTGGAACCTGCGCTATGGTCGCACTGTTCGCCGCCAACGGTGGATCGCCGTTTGCGGGATGGTGGCAGCCAGTGATATGGGGGATTATTCTTGGCCCGCTCGGTGCGGCCGGTGATCTCGCTGAAAGCTGCATGAAGCGAGAAGCGGCAATGAAGGATAGTGGCCACGGCGCGCCGGGATTTGGCGGCTATTTGGATTTGCTGGATGCGGTGATTCTGGCCGCGCCGGTAGCCTATATTTTAGCGCTGGTGTTGTAACGCCGTTATTTGGCGTTCGCATCCTCGAAAACCATCCATGGGTGTTCGTCAGGATCATAGATGCATGCGGATAGAGCTGAAGGTGCTGACACTGTACAGCCCATGGCTCGGGCTCTTTCAACCACGGCGGCAATATGCCGGACACGGAGATGTATTTGATGGACGCCAGGGGTACCCGGTGTCATGCCCGCAGCTTCGCTTGGTGCCAGTACGAGTGTTACGTTGCCGAGTTCGCCGACGTAATGTGGATAACCGGATATCATTTGTGACGCGAGGGGAATACACATTACCTGAGTAACAAATTCCGCCATTTTTTCCAGGTTGCTGGTGGCCAGATCAATCTTGACCAGAGCAGGATAGTTTACTTGCGAAGCTTCTGTTGTCATGATGTCCCTTGCATGCGATGTGTGAATGGCACTTGCGATATCAGTCTACGCCTATGTGGAAAGTGATCTGAGGGATGGCCGGCTTTTACGCGGCCGGCTCATCGGTTGGCACGTGCGCCCAGCGTCCCCATAACGCAATCGCAGCCAACATGGGGATGCCCATGACGATTGCTGGTAGAATGAAGTGCGCGTCGCCTGGATAGAACTTGCTCGCATAGGCGAGGCCGAGTCCGTTGTTCATGTACAGGGCACCGCAGGCCAGGGCGGTCAACTCTGGTCGTGATAGCCACGGACGCAGACGCAGAACAGCAACGAAGATAATGAGGCTGACCAGGCAGCAGAGGCCGATGGGGATCAGCATTCGGAGTGGACTCCACGAGGCCCATGCATCGTGGTTGACCAGGCTGGCACAGAGGATGAGTACGTGCAGCGACAGCATCGCTAGGCGTCCCCACCACGCCATGCCGTTGGCAATCACGCGCGGGGCAATGCGTCGGACCACTTGAGCCGCGATGAACGGTGCGGCAATGAGCAGCAATAAGTAAACGGTTTGTTTGGCGAGCAGATCAAGAGTAACCGGGACGCCATGCGGCATGAAGGCCATGCACATGGGAATAGTTAGTGGGGCGAGTAGACTGGTCGCTGCGGTCAACAACAACGCGAGGATGCGATCACCGCTGTGCAAATCGGTGAGCGCTGTGGTGGACATGCCGACCGGTGTTAGGCATGCCAAGGCGATGCCCGGCGCCCATTCGGGCGCGATCAACCAGGTCACCGCCCAGCCGAGCGCTGGCAGCACCAATAATTTAAACGGAACCATCCAACTGAGTTGGCGCAGGCGACGTTGGTCGCGGACAGCCGTGGCTATCTCATTGAACGGTATCTTCAGGCAGGTGAAAAAGAGAATAGCGCCGAGTGACCAGGGAATGAGGTCGCCAAGGTAGCGATAGTCCCCCGGCAGAAACATGCCCACGGCCATGCAGATATAGGCAGGAATCCAGAAGCGCTGTCCCACCAGGGACACGAGGAATCCAGTCATACGTGGGCTAGGTGAACCGAGCTATGCTCCACCAACGCGGCTTATTTTGCGTCGCTGATAACGGCAAGCAATTCAACCTCGAAGATCAGCACCTGATTGTCGCCAATGCCTTCGGGGCCACGAGGACCATAGGCGAGGTCGCTGGGAATAGTGAAGCGATACTTGTCGCCCTCGCGCATCAGCTGCACGCCTTCGGTCCAGCCTTTGATGACACGATTCAGCGCGAACTCGATCGGACCGCCATTCTTTTCGCTTGAATCAAAGAGTGTGCCGTCGCGCTTGGTTCCGACATAGTTGACTTTGACCTTACTGGTCGACTTCGGCTGTTTGCCGCCGTCTTTGCCCTTGGCCACCACTTCGTACTGGAGACCGCTGGCGGTACTCATGACGCCGGGCTTTTTGGCATGATCAGCAAGGTAAGCTGCGTTGTCGGTCAGTTGACCGTCGCCGGCTTTGGCTGCCTTGGCTTGCATGATCTGGCCGTAACTCTGGAACAACGCCTGCTGTTCGGCCTGACTGGGCTCTTTTGCCTTGCCCGCTTCGCCATCTTGGAAGCCACGGAGAATTTCAGCGCGATCCAGTTCACCCTTGGTGACGGCGTTATCGACCATGCCCTTTATCTGCAAGCCGACCAGATAGCTGACCTGTTTGCGGAGGGCGGCTTCATCAGCGGGCTTTTGTTCGGCGGCTGGAGCTGTCGATTTGGGTAGTGGAACGGGTTCCTCGGCTGTGAGCGGGACGAGCGCTGCGGCAACGAGGGCAATAATCAGCGCGGTGGTGCGCATGGGAGACTCCGGGGTAGGGCGGCAGGATCGGGGGGACGGGACATTGCACCAGCGAAAAGGGGGAATGAAGAAGGAAGAAGGATGAAGGAGGAAAACGACGCTGCAACGCACACTGTTTTCATCATTCTGCCTTCGTCCGTCTTACTTTGCCTCCGGGTCTATCGGCCCCAGACCACGTTCTGCGCGCAGACGATAACGATGTTCGCGCTGCAACAAACAACCAGAGAGACAACTGGGATTACATGACGCATCGCAGGGATCGAGATGGACCGTTATGGTAGAACCAGGAAACTGAGCCTCGATGCCGTGCTCAATGGATTCGGCGAGTTCATGCGCTTGGCCGACGGTCTCGCGATGATCGACCGCGATGTGCACTTCGACAAAGCGATGCGGTCCGGCGCGGCGGGTACGCATATCGTGACAACTCGCCACGCGCGGAGCTTGGCTGGAGATGAAACCCTTGATCCATGCAACTTCGGGTGGCGGCAGTCCTTCGTCGAGCAAATCACCAGTTGCTTGCCAGGTCAGATCCCAGGCGGCTTTGATGATCAGCAGGGCAACAACCATGGCGGTGACCGGATCTACCCAGCGCAGATCGACATCCGGCATGACGTGCGAACCCAACCACATGACGCCCAGGGCCAGCATCACGCCGACCGAGGTAAACACATCGGTGCGCAGATGCCAGGCATCGGCTTGCAGGGCGATGGACTCGGTTTCCTTGCCGACGCGCATCAGATAGGTCGAAATCAGTACGTTGACGGTTGCTGAAAACAACATGACGCCAAATCCCCAGCCAAGATCAGAGACCGGACTTGGCGTCATCAAGCGGTGAACGGCCTCAGAAATAATCCAGCCAGCGGCGAGAAAGATGAGTAGAGCTTCGATGGCTCCGCTGACGTTCTCGAATTTGCCGTGGCCGTAGGGATGTTTTGCATCGGCAGGCTGTCCCGACATGCGCACTGCGAACCAGGCGATGACGGCGGCCACCAGATCGACCAGCGAATGGATCGCTTCGGACATCACCGAAACGGAACCAATAGCCAATCCGACAATGAACTTGGTAACGACGAGGAGACTATTGGTCAGGATGGAATACGTGGCCGCGCGGGTCTTTTTACGGACGATATGAGGGTCGGTCGCGGACATGCGTGTGATCGTGTTGGGAATTTGCGCTAGGCCAAGGATGTCTTGCCCAACCTGCCGGGTTCTTCGCGGACCAGTCGCGGAACGAGGTAGCCGGGGACAAGGGTAGCCAACTCGGCAATGAGCGATTTAGCCCGCCCATCGCTGACCGCGAAATGGGCAGCCCCGCTCACATGATCGAGTTGATGCAAATAGTACGGCTGGACGCCAATGGCGATCAGACGACGTGACAGATTCGCTAATGCTTGCACCGTATCATTGATGCCGGCGAGCAGCACCGACTGATTCATGAGCAACACGCCAGCCCTGCGGAGTTGATCGCACGCAGTTGTGACGGTCGAAGACAGCTCGCGTTCATGGTTGGCGTGAATCACCATGACCGGATTGAGTCGGGTGCTGCGGCAGGCCGCGATAAAGCCGTGATCTACGCGTTCTGGCAGCACCACGGGCAAGCGAGTGTGGATGCGCAAGCGGGTCAGATGCGGGATCTCGGCGGCGTCGCTGATGATGGCTTGGATCTGCGCATTCGGCAGGGTCAGAGGGTCACCACCGGAGAGGATAAGCTCCTCGCAGGCAGGATCGTTGGCGATCGCTGTGAGGGCCGGAGTCCACCAACGCTGACCACGGGGCAATTCCTGATAGGGGAAGTGGCGGCGAAAACAGTAGCGGCAATGCACCGCGCAGGCACCAGTGGTAACCAGCAGCGAGCGACCGGCGTATTTTCTCAGCAATCCCGGTGCGGTTGAGCAATCGGCCTCATGGAGCGGATCGGCGGTGAACCCAGGCGGATCGGACAACTCCTCTGCAAGCGGAAGCACTTGGCGCAGCAGGGGGTCATACAAGTCGCCGGGCGTCATCAGGGCAGCAAAGCCACGCGGAACCAGCAAGGGAAAGCTACGGGTTGCAGCGCGGGCGGCATCCAAGTGGTCGGTAGGCAGGGCAAGAACGCGCCATAATTCATCGACGTCCCTGATCGCATCGGCAAGCAGTGCCTGCCACGTGGAGGTGCTGGCGTCCGGGGATACCCCCAGTAGCTTTCCCGCCTCACCTCCTGGGTTGTGCTGCATGCAGCGGGCCCGTTTAGCGTATGCGGAGAACCTTGCCATGGGCAGCATTCCGGTCGGCGACGTCAGCAAGGGCGCGAAGCTCATCTTCGACAACTATCCCTATCTCGTCACCGAGCTGAATTTCGTCAAGCCGGGCAAGGGCAATGCCTTTTACAAGATGCGGGTCAAGAATCTGGTCAGTGGAAACGTCCTGGAGAAAACCATTCGCGGTGGCGAAAAGGTGGATGTCGCCGACGTATCCGACGTACCGATGCAGTTCCTGTACTCCGATGCCAACGGTTATGTGTTCATGAATCAGCAGGACTACGAACAACTGACCATTTCGGCTACGGCAGTAGGTGACGACAAAGACTTTTTGCTCGAGAACACCGAGGTTTCAGTAACCTTGTGGAACGGTGAGCCAATCCAGATCCGCCTACCAAATACCGTGGTGTTGGAGATCGAATACACGGAACCGGCCGTGAAGGGCGATACCCAATCGCGAGTCATGAAGGCTGCGAAGATCAAGGGAACCGGCGCCACCGTACAGGTGCCGATCTTCTGTTCGATTGGCGACAAGATTTTGTACAACACGGAAACCCGCGAATTTAAGGGCCGGTCAGACAAATAGTCGGACGGTCGTTGGATCCGTGAGCGGAGAATGGTGGATATGACCACTTGGCGTCCATGCGCGACTCTCGCGACCCTCCAGGCGCGAGCAGCCATTCGTGATCGCATACGGACATTTTTTGCGGAGCGTGGCGTTCTCGAAGTCGACACGCCGATATTGCAGGGCGGTGCCAACCTTGATCACGGCGTAGTACCCATGTCGTGCAACGGGCGCTGGATTCCGACGAGCCCAGAGCATCCACTCAAGCGCTTGGTAGCGGCTGGATACGGTGACGTATGGACGTTGTCGCCCGCGTGTCGGGCCGGTGAACGTGGAACCCGTCATCAACCTGAATTTCGTATGTTAGAGTGGTATCGCTGTGGTTGGGACGACGCGCGCCTTGCCGAAGAGACCATCGCCGTACTTGAGTTAGCTACCGGATTGTCCGGTGGCGCACAGCGTTTGTCCTGGCGGCAGGCGTACCTTGATGTCGGCATCGATCCGGATGCCGTCGTCGCGCAGGATGGTCTTTCGCGGGAAGAACGGCTGGATCTTATACTGACCGAACGGATTGAGCCGCGCCTCGGTCGTGGTTGTTGGACCATCCTGACCGACTACCCGGCTAGCGGTGCGGCGCAGGCGCGCTTGCGCCAGGATGCCGCCGGCAGACTCGTGGCCGCTCGATTCGAGATCTACCGTGAGGGTATCGAGTTGGCGAATGGTTATCATGAGTGTGTGGACGCGGCTGACCTGCGCAGCAGACACGAGCACGAACGTGCCGCGCGAGGTGTTGATGCCCCACCCTTGGATGCCCGTTTTCACGCCATGCTTGCTGACGGATTCCCTGATTGCGCGGGCGTAGCGATCGGATTTGATCGCATGATCATGCTGGCTCTCGCCCTGCCGGATGTGGCCGCGACCATGGCATTCGACTGGGATCGGGCTTGAGGCGCGGGATTCATGTTACTGTTCGGGACGCAGCTCGGTCTATGCATATGAGGAGTGATGACATGCCTGGGATATGTTTTCGCGTGCTAGCGATCTGGAGCATCAGCGTCGTGCTGAGTGCAGGTGACCCGCCAGCGCCAGTGCCCAAAGCCCCAGCAACCAAACCAGTCAGCACGTCAACGAAGCCGGTGACGGCCACTGCGGCAAGCCACGGTCCCCAAATAATATTTCTCAAGACCAAGCAACGTTTCATGGGCGGGGCGATGGGCGCGGTACGCATTACATTCCCAGCGAAATACACGCTCGACCGCGATTATCCGGTGTTGTTCACGGTTGATACGCGGGCAAGTTTTCCGCCTGTCGCGGCGATGAATCCACCGAAGGGAACCGCGTATATTTCCGTCGCCATGCCGTGTCCACTCATCCATGCGAGCCCTGGTGATTTGGACGTCGTCGTTGATGCCGTGTTGGATATCCTGGATCGTGTAGCGCCGAATACGACTCCCGTGGGATCGGTCATCATCGGATCACAGTATGGAGCCGTCGGTCTGTCGGCCATGGCCGAGCGATCCGGTCGTTTATCCGAGCGCTTCTCGGCCGTGCTGATGATCGATGGCGGTGGCTCGCCGGCTTGGATGAAGGGCAAAAAGCTGTTCGTTGCCGGCATGGCAGAGGACACCAATGGGCCTTCGGATGCCAAATTGCTGGCCACGGCGGCACAGACGCTTGGCGTGCAAACGACCTGGTTTCTAAAGGGTCCCGCCACTAAAAAAAATCTCGATCCGGATCGTGACGCGGCCAATGCGGCGGCCAGGGAATGGGTGGAAGGGAAGGTGTTTCCCGCTGCGAAATCCGACATGGTTGCAACCGCAACGAAGCATGCTGGCGATGGATCATGGGAGCGTTGTCTGAAGGCGTGGCGGGTGGCCCAGATCATGGTCGCCGGTGCGGATGCGGGACCGCTGGATGCGATGTTGCCAAACTTGGATGCGGCATGCAGTCAGGCCAGTTCCAAGCTTGCCAACAATCCGCTGCCAGCGGACATTCGGAATTTCATAACTGACTGGCGCGGTTGTCCGTCGTTGAAGCTCATCCGCGAGCGCGCTGAGGCCATGGCCAACGACGAGGTAGATCGCGTTTTGGCGTTGCCGAATGAACCCATGCGTATTGCCCAGCTGCAGCGTTTACATAGCGATTGGCGTGATTTTCCCGTGACCAAGCGCATCGCTGATGCGCTTGAGCCATTTGCCCAGCAAGAGCTGGAGGCAACCAAGACGAAAACCAATGCGGATCAACGCATGAAGTCGTACCGCCATCTCGCGAATGAATTCGCCATGACCTCGAGTGGTATCGCCGCGCGTGCAGCAGGCGAAGAAGCCGCAGTGGCAGAGTTGACACCGTTGATTGACGGGAAGGACGACCAACGCGAAGCGCAACTAGTCGATTTCGTCGAGCGTTGTGGTTGGGTGCCGAGCGCGCCCAAGGCCTATGCCGCGCTGGCGAAGGTACGCGAAGAAAATGCCCGCGAATTGCTCATCCGGGCCCATAAGGCGGTCAAAGCATCACGGCGTTTGTTGTTGCAGCAGGTCGTTGACCAGTACCCCGGCACCAGTTCAGAACGCGTAGCGCGTGGGGAAATCGAACAGCATTAGAATTGTCCTAAACAACCCGATCCAAGGCAACCGCAGGCGCAGAGTTACGCAGAGTTACGCAGAGGGCTTGGGTTAGAATACATGATTGTTTCCGGTACCGAACATCCGCAGCGTGACAACGCAAGCTCGCTCTCCTCTGCGATCTCAGTGGCCTCTGCGCCTCTGCGGTTGCCTTGAACTTTTCCCAACACCGACTTTAGGATTATCGCGCTTGACTGGGTGGAAAGCCCATTTCGCGACGGAACACGCGCGAGAAATGAAACGGATCGCTGAAGCCCCAACGCGTAGCCGCCTCGTTGACGCTCATTCCTCCGGTGTGGAGGTCATGCCATGCACGGAGGATCCGTTCACGGCGTACGAATCCACCTGGGGTTGTTCCCAGGCCGTGTTTAAACAGGGCGTTGACGTGCTGCGGTGTCAGATCGAAAGCCTGAGCGAGCTGATTGCGACCGATCTGCAGGTGTAGTCGTTCACGTACCCAGGCGAGCATCGGATCTAGCCGGCGTGATGGCGCTGGGCCCTGCTCGGCGGTCCAGATATCCATCAGGTGAATCCAAATCAGGCGCACCAGATCGTGGGCCAACGTGACGCGACGAGTTCCATATCCGATATACACGTCAGCAAGTCGGCGAAAGCAGGCGATAATGAATGGATGGCCGCTGACTGGGGTTATTGTCGGTGGCATCACGGCTGGTCGATAATTTCCGGCCGCCCAGGTTCCCTGTTGTACCAACTCGCCGTGCCAGCAGGACAGACCCGATCGCGCAGCGCGGGGATCGACCGTGAGTTCGTGGAGAACTCCTGGCGGAATAAACAGCACATCTCGCTCACTGACAGTTTGCCAAGGCTCACCAATGACTCGGTAGTTAAAGCGCCCTGCGTGAACCAAGAGCAGTTCGGGATCTTCGATGGTGCGCGGTCCCCAGTTATTGACTGAGCTACAATCGAACCAGTTGGCGATGCGCAGGGTGGGGTCCAGGTCATCGGCGGATACGGTTCGCATGATAGGATCATACGCCCGTCCAGGCCGTGCCTAGGGCGGTCCGATCAGCCTAATTTGCTCTGTTGAAATATCCCAAGGCAACCGCAGAGGCCGCTGAGATCGCAGAGGAGAGCGTCAGTTGGCTCGTCATCCTGTGGGGAGGTGGCGCTAGAGGTAACAATGTCTTCTAACCCAAGCCCTCTGCGACCTCTGCGTAGCTCTGCGCCTCTGCGGTTGCCTTGAAAAGAGTAATTTAGGCTCAGACGAGTTCGACCTCTATCCACGACACTCCGCCAAGATTGGTGCGGCGGGCTTTGCCGGCTTTATGCGGCTCCAACCCGAGCACCATGCCGGCCAGCGAAACGACGGGAATTCCAGCCCATCCGTGACAGTGGCTCGACTTGCCCGCGAAGTCTTCCCAACTGGTTTCAGCTCCGGAGTCAACCATGTGACCCCATTTGCTGAGGATGTCCTCCATGATGGCGTCATGGCGCCCCAGACGGGCTAGCGCCTGATGCACGTGGTACTGACCGAATGGTGATGTCGGGATAATGTCGTCTGGATGTTGGGCGGCGTAGGCCTGGAAACGATCCCACAGCTGACCGCCCTCGGCCACGGAGTACAAGCCAGTCGACACTGCCAACGCATGCGCCATGACGCTGAAGGTGCGTGGAGGGCCAGGTTCGTCCGGGCAATCGCGCAGGAGTCCGGTGGCAGCATCGGTGAAGTGCTCGCGAATCCGGCCCTCAATGATGCGGCGTTCATCGCGCATCTGTTGCGCATCGGCTGGTCTGCCGACCCGTGTGTAGCAGGTGGCCATGTCGTCGAGGAATGACAGGTAGCGAATGTTTTGGCCCAGGAACGGAACTTGGAACTGCCACGGCCGGATGCGGCTGTAGGGATTGTCCATCCAGTTCATGATCGGCGGTTCGTTGATGAACAGCAGCCCGCGCTGATCACGATGGCGTAGGAACCAACGATGTAACAGTTCGATATTCGGGAAGACTTCGGTGAACAGGCTGGTTTCGCCAGAGGCGTCACCGTATTCCAGCACCGCGCGCACCCACTCCATCGACTGGGTTGGGTATTCTTCCCAGATCGGGACACAGCACCACATCCGACCGGTTGGATCTTGCATGCCGATATGCTGGCGCAGCACGCCACGCACCAACGCACGATCACCGAATGCAAAGTGATTGATCAAGGCGATGCGTTGCACGTCGCCAATCCACTGCCGACGTTCGCGCCACGGACAGTCCATCATGTTGTCGTGCATGCAGCGACGAACGGCTTGCAGGCTGATGGCGATGATGCGGTCAAGACGGGGATCCGACGAAGCGAACTTCAGGCGCTGGAGCAGCGGGTATTCTTCTCGGATATAGCGGAAACGCTCAACGTGCAGTGGCGCGGTCACGTGGCGGAATGTGAGCTGCATAACCCGACCAGTGATCCAGTCCTCGGGAACAATGTGGTTCTTCCCGGCGGTTAAGATGTGACGATCGGCAGTATAAGTCCTGCGCTGACGGAAATCGATTTTCCCATCGATGAATTTCTCTTCCCAGGCGAGGTCGATCATCGCGCCAGCCGGGCCATCGACGTCGAGCTCAGGACGACCGCTGTAGTAATTGTCGAGTTTGAATTGAATGGCAAATGCCTGGCCACTGGGCAGAGCAGGAATCGTGAACGACGACTGTCCGTCCCACGTGAATGGTTGTTCGGTGATGTCCTCTACTGAAATCGCTTCGGGTGGAGTCTCAATATATTCGGCGCTGTGATCCGTGACCGTTCCGGCGCGCACCACATGCATGCGGGCTTCACCACACGTTACCGTCTTGGGGAACGGTCGTGGTTCGACGCAGGTATAGCGGACTCCGGGCCACTTCAGCGATTCCGGCGCTTTGAATTTCGCCATGTCGGTTGGGTAGGGGAAGCCAGCTGGCAGCAGACGCCGATCGACAATTTCAAGCTGGTCGAGGTTCAGCCATTCGCTGCGCCGCCGCTTGCCGCGCCATGCATCGAGCACCAGACACGTCCAGGTGGCGTCAGTGCCGATGGATTGCGATCCCAGTAGCAGCTCAGCCAAAAGGCCCGGATCTTTCGGGATTGAGGCGCTGGACGGAATGCCGATGTAGCGCGCGACCACGGCGAGGCGATTGACGCCTGGTTGTAGTGCCGAGCGACAAGCGAAGGTTTCATAATAATGCTGATGCGGGTAGGAGTTTGGCGATGTGCGCGCGATAGTCTGTCCGTTCAGGATGACCTGGGCTGCGCTCTCGACTGCGATGTGGAGCAATCCGGTATCCGGCACCGACTCCAGCGTGAAATCTTTACGGAACAGCAGGTGTAGGTTCGGTTCGCGATAGTCGCGCGGCCAGATCCAACTCGCACTCCAGCGGCGTGGTTGTGGCGTTCCCTGGCATGCTGGGGCGGTAGTCATGGGCGGACAGCATGGAGGGGGGAAGCCGGAGACCATATCTCCAGGTCCGGCTGGGATGGATCCGCGTAAGCCAGACCATGATAATCAGATGGGATTATCTTCCAGGATTGGAGCGATAGGCGCTTGGTGTCATGGCATACCTCCGTTTGAAGCGGGTTGCGAAATAGAGGGCGTGTTGATACCCGCACTGGCGGGCAATCGCGTTTATCGGCAACGGTGAGGCGCGTAGGAGTTGCGCCGCTTTCTCAAGGCGTTGAGTTTCTAAAAATGTATGCGGCGTCTGGCCGATGTGCTGACGAAACAGTCGATTGAAATGTGGGGCTGATAATCCGACTGAGCTGGCGACGTGTTCCACCGACAGATCGCGATCGCAGTGTTGGCACAGATGATCGATGGCGTTCTGGAGACGCTGATCCAGATCGGCCGTCGGCTTTTTCACCTGTTCCATGCAACGGATCAGTGCTCCTTCGAGTGCGTTCATTGCCAACGCGGCGCGCCACGGGGATACGCCGGCGGCGATCTGTTGTGCATCATCAAACAGGCGCAAGACACGAGCAAAGTCTGGACGCTTGTTGATCGTAACTTGGCGTAGTCCACGCGCGACTTCCGGCCAGCGGAGGTATTCCCACCAGGCGGTAGGTGGGGTAAACACGGCCCAGCGAACGCCCCAGGGACGCGGGCCAATCGGGCCATAGTCTTGGGGGATTTCTGGCTCGACCAACACGGCATCTCCGACTGAGAAAGTCTGGTCCTTACCACCAACTGTGTAACGAAACGAGCCATGAAAGGTCAGCATCAACAGCCATTCACGCATGCCGGATGGCCTCACGATCGCTTGCCCCAGACGCGTAGACCCGGCGACCAGCGGTACGCGTGGAGGGCAGAAGTGAATCGCGGGGGAATCAGCCATGATCGAAAATCTAATGTCTACGATTGGAACGTCTAGCTGACGTCTCATGTGGGGTGCGTATAATGCCAACCTATGACCGCAACCGCAGCTGCACTAAAACAGACCAATACGCCAAGCCAACCGGACATCGACTTCTACCATGAGCGCGGATATCTCCCGTGGCGCAAGGTGCTTGATGATCGTGAACTTGATATCCTGCGTCACGAATACGACCGCATCTTTGAGCTGGGTACCAGCTCCGGCGAATGCCGCGACTTATCAACGGGTGAACAACGCCAGAGTCACGCGCCGAGTGCCAAGCCGATGCTGCAGATCATGCAACTCTGTGAACGCAGCCTTATCTTTCGCAAACTGTTGTACCACGGACCCATCCTTGATGTCTTCCGCAGCATCATCGGGCCAAACTTCATGCTGTTCCACGATCAGGCGTTGTTCAAACCAGCGCACCACGGCGGTCCCGTCCCGTGGCATCAAGACAACGCCTATTGGCAATGTCGTCCGGCAAACCTGATGAGTTGCTGGTTGACGTTGGATGATGTGACGGCTGAGAACGGAGCGATGCACTTTGTATCCGGCAGTCATCTGCGGCCGGTGTGGCACGGACCACGCACCGACACGACGGCCTTGGTTGACGCTGCAGGACAACAGTTGGACACTTCAGGATCCGTGGTGGTTCCATTGCCCGCTGGAGCCTGTCTCTTCCACCATTGCCAGACGCTGCACTACACCCAGCCGAACACGACCGGTCGACAGCGGCGGGCGTTTATCATTCACGTCATGCTGCCGGGAACTCGAGATCGCGACGGACAGGCGATGCGGGCCAGTTTCGCCCGTCCGGTATTGAGTCAGGAAACGTAAATACCCTGGCGATGCAGGGTATTTACGCGGATTCTTGAAGTCTGTTGGTTCTTATTCCGCCGCGCCGCTGCCATCCAGCAGATTGAGATTCGCCGAGCGGATCTTGGCGGCGATCTCGTTGAGGACCTTGGGGTTGTCCTTGAGGAACTGCTTCGAGTTCTCGCGGCCCTGGCCCAACTTCATATCGCCGACGGTGAACCAGGCGCCGCTCTTGTTGACGGCCTTGGCGAGAACGCCGAGGTCGAGGACGTCGCCGGTGTAGCTGATGCCCTCGTTGAACATGATGTCGAACTCGGCCTTGGTGAAGGGGGGCGCGACTTTGTTCTTCACGACCTTCACGCGCACGCGGTTGCCGACTGAGCGTTCGCCCTCGGTGATTGAGGTAACGCGGCGAATATCAAGGCGCAGCGAAGCGGCGAACTTGAGCGCACGGCCACCGGGCTGCGTCTCGGGACTGCCGTAGATGACGCCGATTTTTTCACGGATCTGGTTGATGAAGACGACCGTGGTCTTCGAGGTACTGACCGCACCAACCAGCTTACGCATGGCTTTGCTCATCATGCGCGCTTGGACACCGACGCTGCTGTCGTCCATGTCGCCGTCGAGTTCAGCCTTGGGCGTGAGCGCGGCGACCGAGTCAACGACCACAATGTCCACGGCGTTCGAACGGACGAGGAGATCGCAGATGTCGAGGGCTTGTTCGCCGTAACTTGGCTGGGAGATGAGCAGGTCATCCAGTTTGACGCCGATCTTTTCAGCCCAACTTGGATCGAGTGCATGTTCTGCGTCGATGTAAGCGGCAACGCCGCCTTCGCGTTGGGCGCTGGCGACGATCGACAACGCGAGGGTGGTTTTTCCCGAGCTTTCTGGGCCAAAGATCTCGACGATACGGCCGCGCGGTACGCCACCGACGCCAATCGCGAGGTCGAGCGAGATTGAGCCAGTGGGAATCGCACCGATCTCGACCTTGTCGAACTGGCCGAGGCGCATGATCGTGCCTTTGCCAAAGGTCTTATCGATCTGATCAAGGGCTGACTCGAGCGCCTTGCGCTTGGCGATGGTCTCGGCTGAGGGTGGAGCGGCATCAGCTTTTTTTGCGGGGGTGGGATTCACGGCGGACTCCTTGGTGGGAATCTTGGCGGGAAGGGGAGCGGCGGCGGATGGGGTGGGGCTCATGGTGGGTTTCGCTTGGGTTGTCGTGGTGTTGGGTTTGAGTGTAGGACGTTCAGTGACACTGCGTGCACTGGTGCATGCATCTAGTGCGGATGGTCCAGAATCAGCGGACGAGGCGGTAAACGAACGACAGAGGACCGACGACCTGGATGGTTGTTAGCCGTTCAGATGGAATATGGATCGGTTGATAACGCGCATTTTCAGCGACCAGATCAATGCCGTGGTCGCGCTTCTTCCAACGCTTGAGGGTGGCTTCGCCATCGACGACTACAGCGGCGATCTGCCCATCGCTGATCGGCTGGCCCGATTGGATGACCGCGTAATCGCCATCGAGGATGCCGGCGTCAATCATGCTGTCGCCGCGCACCCGCAGGGCGATACGGCCAGCTTTGGGCTGCAGATCGCCGATGTGTTCGGAAACATTTTCTAAGGCGAGGATCGGAGCGCCGGCGGCGATCGCGCCGATCACCGGCACACCATGCCGCGCGGGCGAACGCCCGAGGGCGCGCCAACCAGTCGCGGTTAGGCGGACGTTGCGTTTCTTTTCGGGAACCGCCTCAAGCAGGCCCTTGCGGACCAACGCTTCGACGTGCTTGGACACGGCGGAGGGGAAGGCGTAGCCGAGCGACTCGGCAACTTCGGCGCGGCTGGGTTGCCGACCGTGGTCTTCCGCTTCAGCGAAAAAAGCGAGGATGCGGGTCTGGCCAGGAGGAAGGGTGTTCATGCTGCCTCTATAGGGACCGGACTGACTCATGTCAATATGGACTCTTAGCTTCAGGGGCTGCGCCCCTACGGCCTTCGGCCTACCCCCTGGCTTTGTCGATGTTCGATTTCGCCGGGGAACCGGCGAAATCGTGGCGGCATCGGCTGCGCCGATTGTATGCCGCCACCACATCTCGGCGCCAGTTTCATGGCTCTGACCGCGCATGAGACAGGACAACGGCGGTACGAACTGGGGATTGCCAACTATGGGAGGTACACGTTAGGTTGCGCAGCAGCCATCCTATGAGTGACCTCGACGATAAAGCCAACGATGCCCGCCGCCTCGGCATGATGATTGCCGAGAGTCGAAGCGGTCAGGCCTTAGCCGGCGCCATTCCGCATCTGCGTGAAGCGGCGGAGTTGTTCGCCAAGGAACAACGTGCGGTTCGCCAAGCTGAGTGCTTACTTGATCTCGGTCGCGTGCATCGCCGGCTTGCTCATCACGCCGAGGCAGCCAAGGCGTTTGCCGATGCGTTGGCCCTGGTCGAAGATGAAGCTGATCTGACCCAAGCCATTTCCGCAGCAAGCGAAGCGGGCATGGCGTTGATTGACCGCGGCACACCCGATGAAGCGCTGGTCATGTTGCGTCGCGCTGAAACATTGGCGGACAAAGCTAACGATCATCTTCAGTTGGCGCAGGTGCGACACGATCTCGCCTGTTGCCATCTGGCGCGCAAGGATGCGGCTGCGGCAGCGCAGGCAGCACAAGCGGCGTTGGCGACGTTCTCCGCATTTCGTAAAGGACCGCAGCGTGCTGCGTGTGAAGAGAAACTTGCCGCAGCAGCTGCATTGGCAGGCGATTTCGTCGAAGCTGCGCGGCGGTTTGCCGCGGCAGGAACCGCGTTGATGGAATTGGCCCGCCACGCAGACGCTGACGAGGTTTTTGCACGTTGGGCCGATGAAGAGCGTGATCGCGGTGCGTTTGATGCAGCGCAGCAGATTGATCGCGAGCGCATCGCTCGTCATGTTGCCAGCGGTAATCGCGGATTGGAGGCGCTCGCGCAGCTTCATCTCGGTCTCGTTCTTGCCAAGCAGCAGAATCATACGCAGGCGATGGAAGCGTTCCGCGCCGCTCTCAACCTGTGCGAACGAGCAGACGATCGCGCTGGCCAAGCCAAAGCGCAACTGCACATCGGTGCGGGATTAGTTCGCGTGGGCGATACCGAAGAGGGCCTGCGTTGTCTCCGCGTCGCTGCCGAGTTGGCGAGTGAGGCGAAGGATCTTCGCACCGAAGAAGAGGCACGCTCAAGCATCGTTCGTCAGCTGCGCTCCACTGGCGATGTGAACGGTGCGCTGACTGCCATGCAGCAGTGGATTGAAACGCTGCAGCGCAAAGGCGACTACGAACACCGTATCCAGGTCCTTGGCGAATTAGCCGAAGTCAGCCGTCAGACCGGTGATCAGAATCAGGCCGAGACGGCGCTGCGTGAACTGATCGCGGCATGTACTGAAAAGGCACATCGTGCTCAGTTGGTCGATGCGCATCATCACCTGGGTGTGCTCATCGCTCGGCGCGGAAACGTAGCGGATGGATTGGACCATCTCCGGCGTTCGCTTGCCTTGCTTGGTTCCGTGCCCGCGCATTCGTTGCGCGCACAACTGCTGTACCGCATCGGCAACGCGGAACTGCGCCTTGGCAAAGCGCCTGAGGCGCTACGTAGTCTCCAAGCCTCGCTGGCATCAAACCCGGACGATAAACTGCGCCCGCGTATCCTCGTCGATCTCGGTAACGCGCAGGCGCAACTTGGCCTTGATGACGAAGCCGCCGAGTTGTTTGAACAAGCTGCCAAGATCGCCGAGAAGCAGGGCGACATGCGCGCCACGGTCATGATCCGTAAGGGTGCCGGCGGCCTGAAGAAGTAGCTCCGAGCTACGAGCTACGAGTTTCCATTCGCAGCGTGACGATTCAGACTTCCAGACTTCTGGTCCACTGCGTTCTGGTTAATCCTTCAGCTTTCAGCCCTCATCCCTCTGACTTCCCCCAATTGGCACCCGGTGTGCATACTACCCCCTCGGATGGCGATTCACGTCATCCAGTGTGCAGGAACTGCACACTCAAGGGGGGATTATGCCGAAAGGCATCTACGCTGCGGCGAGTGCGATGGTAACCGAGACCCGGTTGCTGGAGGCCACGTCGCGCAATATCGCCCATGCTCAGACCCCCGGATATCGCCGCGAGGGCGCTTTGCGGGTTGGATTTGACGCCGTTCTGCGCCAGGAAGGTCGAAATGGCGGCGTCGCTGGAGATGGTGGCACGGGCGTCCTGCCCAACGGCAGCTATTTTGCATTCAACGACGGAGCCCGAGAGTCGACCAGTAATCCCTACGACGTGGCACTCCAAGGTGATGGATTCTTCGCCGTCCGTGACCCCAACGGCAAGACGATGTTGACCCGAAATGGCAACTTTAACCTCGATTCGCAAGGACGACTGGCAACCCGAGAGGGTCATCTGGCGCTTGGCCAGGGTGGGCCGATCACGATCCCAGACGGCACCCAAAAAGTGGTCATAGATGCCACCGGCCGCGTGTTTACCGAGACCGCGTCGACTGCGGGCGTGGTGAGTACCTTTATTGATCAACTGCGAGTCGCTACGGTCGCAAAGCCGCAACAGATGGTGGCGGCCAATGGTGTGTATTTTGATCCAGCCAAGCAACCGCTGGTCGATGTGTTCGATGGGAAAAGTGGAGCCCCTCAGAAAGGGGCTGTTTTCCAAGGAGCACTTGAACGCGGCAACATCAATCCCATCGATGAACTGGTGCAACTGGTCGCAATGCAACGACGCTATGACGCCGCGCAGAAGGCATTGACCGAACAGTCGCGCACTGGTGACGGTTACTCAGACATCCTCCGCAGTTAAACACCGATTCTAGGAGAACGACATGCCCCGTGCACTTTGGACCGCAGCCAGCGGTATGGCCGCTCAGCAATTCAACGTCGACGTATTGGCGAACAATATCGCCAATATCAACACCACCGGATTCAAAAAGCAGCGCACTGATTTCCAAGACCTCTTCTATGACATTGCAGCGCAGCCGGGTTCACGTACCGGTGCGCAAGGCCGCAATCCGACTGGAACCCAGGTTGGTACTGGCGTCGATGTCAGCGGAACAACGCGCGTGTTCAGTGCTGGAAATCTTGAACCAACAGGCCGCAAATTGGACGCGGCCATCGAAGGAGAAGGATTCTTCGAGGTGTTGATGTCCGATGGTGCAACCACGGGTTATACCCGCGCTGGTGATTTTCACATCGACGGCGATGGCCGCATGGTGACGCCAGACGGATACTATCTGCAGCCATCGATTACTATTCCTACCGGTGTTTCTGAAAATGATGTCCACATCGCCGAAGACGGAACCGTGAGCTATCTGCAGAACAACGTTGCGACTACTGCTGGCCAAATTACCCTGGCGACCTTCCGCAATAATAGCGGCTTACTGGCCACCGGACGCAATTTATTCAAGGCAACGGACGCCAGTGGCACAGCTCAGACCGGCGCCGCAACGTCCACCGGTTTCGGTACCATTCGCGGCGGCATGCTCGAAAAGGCAAACGTCGAAGCGGTTACTGAACTCGTGAATCTCATCGTCGCCCAGCGTGCTTACGATCTGAATTCCAAGAGTATCACCACGGCGGATCAGATGCTCAAAACGGCCAACGATCTGCTCCGGTGATGTTCTTGGCTCCAGCGTTGGTGCGTAGCAACTTGGTCGGGACGATTGCGTTCCTGATCTTGGTGAGTTGTGCGGCCGCTGCCGAGCCGTCCAGCGCTTTGCCACATGCGACCATCGCCATTCATGACCGCACCGTACTGAATACAGCGCGGGCAACCTTGGCCGATGTCGCCGACATCCAGGCAGATGAGGAGACGATTGCTCGGCTAAAAAGGATTCAAGTCTGCGATCTGCCCGATCTCGTACCGGTTTCCATATCCCCGAAGTTGATCATCGCACTCGCGACGAAAGCGGCGGCTCCATCGCAGATTCGCGTCACAGGCTCTGGCACCGTTGCCCGTCGTGCGCGTATCTGGACGGCTGACGAACTTGCCGCAGCTGCTGGCGCAACCGTGGCTGGCACCGGTGTATCCTGGAAATCCGTGCGCGTATCCGGTGAAATTACGGCCCCAGCGAGCGCGAACCTACATCTGGTTGCCGAAGGTATCGACGTGAATGGAGTCGGTGACCAGCCCTTCAAAGTCCGCGCCATGGATGGCGACCGCGAAGTTGGCCGCTCGTTGGTTGTTCTGGCCATTGAGCGACGTGGATCGATCCTCGTCGCCACTCGCGACCTGCGGCGTGGCGAGGTGGTTGGCGTCAGTGATCTCAACCGCGAGATGCGCGTGATCGATCGCAGTAACCGCACGGCAATTGATCTTGAACCAGCCAACTTCGTCGGCCGCGTCGTTCGGCGCGACATCGCTGCCGGTACTGCAGTCGCTGCTGATCTTCTCGTGCAACCGCCGGTGGTTAAATCGGGTGCCAGCGTGAACGGCGTCTGGACCGGTAAGGGATTTTCGATTGATGTATCGGTCGTGGCTTTGGCAGACGCTCGCGGTGGCGATCGCTTAACCGTGCGGCGGGTCAGTGATGGCGCGATCCTGCACGCGGTAGCTCAAGCAAATGGCAGCGTGACCATCGTCCGCTGATTCGCGAGAAGCTGTCCACAGATTTCGCAGTTCGAGTCCTAAGCGCTCGTGCTTTCGAAAGCAGCGCAATCATGTGGATGGCTCTGCGTGAAGTTATCCCAGCCCAGCCAGATCCGCCCACAGGCGAACGACGATCGGGATGAGTCGGTCGTCGAAGTCGAAGCGTGGACTATGGCAGGGTTCACGGCGGCCATCGCGGCCGGTGCCAAGCAGGATGTAGGCGCCGGGTTTCTTTTCGAGATAATAGCTGAAGTCTTCCGAACCCATGATCGGTACGCCGGCGGCGACCTGTTTGCCGGGGCCATAAACGCGTTCAAGCGCAGCGCGGGCGCGAATGGCTTCACTGGCGTGATTCACGGTGGCGGGATACATCGGTTCATAGATGAACTCTCCCGTGGCGCCTGCAGCAGTACACGCTGCGTGCAGCATGCGCTCAAGGCCAACCGCCAGCGCATCGCGTTTCGTGGTCGTGCTGGAACGAATAGTTCCCAGCAATTCAGCGGTGTCGGGAATGATATTGTTGGCTGTGCCAGCGTGGAAGGATGTGACACCGACGACGGCGGCTTCTTGCGGCGCGGTGATACGGCTGACGAGTTGCTGCGCCAGGGTCGTGAAGTGTGCGCCAACCAGGATCGGATCGATGCCATCGTGGGGCGCGGCGGCATGCGTGCCGCGACCGGTGATGACCGCTTTCCACGATGCGTTCGAGGCCATGAGCGTACCGTCCGGACAGGCCCACTGTCCATCGGGGAATCCAGGCCAATTGTGAAAGCCGAACACCGCATCGATGCCATCAAGGCAGCCTTCCTGCACCATGCGACGGGCGCCGTGGCCCCATTCCTCGGCGGGTTGGAACAACAGGGTGACTGGCCCAGGAAGCCGACTTTCGTGCGCCTTCAACCAGGCGGCCGCACCCAGTAGGCAGGCGGTGTGGCCGTCGTGACCGCAGGCATGCATTTTTCCCGGCACGGTGCTGGTCCACGGGACGCCACTGGTTTCGTTGATCGGAAGCGCATCAAGATCAGCGCGTATAGCGATGTGGCGCCCCGATTTCCCCACCGCAAGCCGAGCGACCGAGCCAGTATCGGCGCACCTCGTCCACGGGATTCCAAGACGGGTCAATTCACGACGTACGAACTCAGCCGTACTGTGCTCGGCCCAGGTTAATTCGGGTTTTTGGTGCAGCTGGTGGCGCAACTCGGTGGCGTGGGCAACAACGGATTCGAGGGTTGGCATGGCCGAGACTATGGGCCACTGCTGGTTGCGGGAAGAGGCTGGTCGCCATCCTGGGGCGCATGGCTACTTACGACCTGATCGTGCGCGGTGGAACCGTGGTAACTCCGTGGGCTATTGGTCCAGCGGACATCGGTATTCGTCGTGGACGCTTCGCTGCTATTGGAGGCTTGACCGATGCGTCTGCGCCCGAGGTGATCGATGCACGTGGACTGCATGTCTTGCCCGGGGTCATCGATACCCAGGTGCATTTCCGCGAGCCAGGCGCAGAGCACAAAGAGGATCTTGCCACTGGCACTGCTGCGGCCGCGTTGGGTGGTGTTGTCGGTGTGTTCGAGATGCCCAACACCAAGCCCAGCACCACCACACCCGAAGCCATAGCCGACAAATTCGCCCGTGCTCAGGGCCGTGCCTGGGTCGATCATGCCTTCTACATTGGTGGCGAAGCGGCGAACGCCGATCAGCTCGGTGCGTGGGAACGGCTGCCCGGAGTCCCCGGCGTCAAAGTCTTCATGGGCGCTTCGACGGGGACGCTATTAGTCGCCGACGACGCGACGTTGGAGCGCATCGTCGCCGGTGGACGTCGGCGCATGGCGGTGCATTGCGAAGACGAACCACGTTTGTTGGAGCGTAAGGCGCTCATCCCCGCCGGCGCTGATCCGCGTTGGCATCCGGTGTGGCGCGACGAAGTCTCGGCTTTGCGCGCGACCGTGCGCCTGCTGGCGCTTGCCAAGCGTCATCATCGACCAGTGCATGTGCTGCACGTCACCTCAGCCGAGGAGATGGACTTTCTGCGCGGTGAACGTGATCTCGCGACGGTCGAAGTCCTGGCCAATCATCTGACCCTGGCTGCGCCTGACTGCTACGAGCGTTTGGGCGCTTTCGCCCAGCAAAATCCGCCAGTTCGTGAAGCGCGGCACCGCGAGGCGCTGTGGGCCGCCGTGGCTGACGGCACGGTTGATATCCTCGCGACCGACCACGCGCCGCACACCCGGGCTGAAAAATCAGCAGCGTATCCACAGACGCCGAGCGGCATGCCCGGCGTGCAGACGCTCGTGCCGGTGATGCTCGATCACGTCGCCAAGGGTCGCTTGTCGCTGCAGCGCTTCGTTGATCTGACCAGCGCTGGTCCGCAGCGCGTGTTCCAACTTGCAGGCAAAGGCCGCATCGCTGCGGGCTATGATGCGGATCTCACGCTCGTGGATCTAGCTGCTCAACGCACGATCGACGACGCGCAGCAGGCCAGTAGAGTTGGTTGGACGCCGTTTCATGGCATGAAGGTTACCGGTTGGCCGATCGCCACGATCGTGCGCGGTCAGATGGTCATGCGCGATGGCGCACTGCTGCACACGGCGATCGGTGCGCCGATGCGCTTTGTTTAGAGCGGACCCTAACTCGGCTTTTGGAAAAACGCCAAGGCAACCGCAGAGGCGCAGAGGCCGCTGAGATCGCAGAGGGGAGCAAAGCATGGTGGAAGATTGGCGTTCGAAAACAATTGCACCTCTCAACCCCCAAACCTCAATCCTCTGCGATCTCAGCGGCCTCTGCGCCTCAGCGGTTGCCTTGGATTGCGATGTTTGGTTCTACTTTTTGTCTTCCGGCTTCTTGGGTGCCTCAACCGGCGTCGGCTTGCCGCCGACGTCAATGGTCAACGGATCCTTCGCGGTCTTGTCGCTGGTGATCTCAACGGAAATCGAAATTTTGAATTCGCCATTCGGGTAGGTTTTCTTGAATTCCTCGGCAGCGCGTGGGAGGTCCTTTTCGATGTCTTGGATTTTCTGCAGAACTTCGCCCAGGCTGGGGCCTTTAGCCTTTTCGATTGCGGCTAGACGTTCGGCGTTGTCAGCGAGCTGTTGGGCGAGGCTGGCGGACTTCGATTTGGGCGCCTCCAGCAACACGCCGCTCAATGTGAGGATCTCGGGCAGTCCGTCCTTGCCTTTTTCGCGTTGGATTTCCAGCTTGATTGTGTCGCCAGGTTTACGGGTGGTCATGACCTTGGCGAGGTCGTCTTGGGTCACGAGGGCGGTGCCATTGATGCTCAGGATGCGATCGCCGCCAGTGACACCCATGACCGCTGCTGGGCTACGCGGCTCGACTCGCTCGACCGCCAAGCCTTTGCCGTTGAAGGCGGTTCCAGCCACATTGATGGTAACGCCGAGGAACGCCTTGGGCGGTGTATCGGCAGCCTGCAGCAGCGTGCCAAGACAGAGGATGAGGAGCAGGGCGCGGTTCCAGCGCAGGCAGGAGAGAGTCATGGTCGGTGATCCGTGGAGGATGGGGCTGAATCAGTAAATGGTTGGTGCTGGCGTGCCGATGAGGACGCGCGCGTCCCAGGCAACCTCATCGTTGCTGATGCGCACCGCAGTCTTGGTGTCGTGCATAGCATTGATCGTGACCTTCCAGGCTGGCAGCGAACGCAGGGCCTGGCTCGCTGGTTTGTGCATGGCCTGGGCGGGAGCGCTGACTTTCTCATTGCTGGCGCGTTCGGCATCTTCGACGCGCTTGCGTTGATCGTTTACGGCTTGTTGCAGGCGGTCCAGCTTGCGTGCTTGCCAATCGCGAAAACGTCGCTCGGCGGCATCGTCGATGGGATCCCGGGAAACCGACTCGGGCCACACCCCGAGTTTCTCTGAGGCAACGACCTGCTTGCCGTCACGCATGACGACGACCTTGGCATCGCCGCCAACGCCGATCAGCGCAACTTCATTGCGAAGATCGGTCATCGAATCAACGCTGTTGCCATTGACGCTCATGATCACGTCGCCTTGCTTGAGGCCCATCCGTTCGGCGGCGGTGCCTGAGAACACACCGGCGGCGATCTCGACGCCGTGGCTGGGATCGATCTTGTTGCGTTCGGCAGCGTCACTGCTGGTCGGGGTCATGGTGACGCCGAGGAACGGGACGTTCCCCTTATCGTCCTTGAGGTTCCGGTAGTCGGATTCGTCATCGGCACCGATGAGGGTGGCAACCAGGAGGATGAGTATGAACTGGCGCATGGGCGTGAGTCTCCGCAGCGTGACACTAAGTCTATGTATCTATACGTCTGTACTGGCCAAACGTTACCAGGGAATCAGGCGACGCAGATGGGGTGAACCCCTCAGGTGAAGATCGCCTCGATAAACGCATCCGGATCAAACGGCTGGAGGTCATCAATACCCTCGCCTACCCCAATATAACGCACGGTGAGGCCAAGCTCACGCTTGATCGTGATCGCGATGCCGCCCTTGGCGGTGCCGTCGAGCTTGGTGATGACTAGACCAGTGACGCCCATCGACTCGCCGAAGACCTTGGCCTGCTGCACCGCGTTCTGGCCGGCGGTGGCGTCGAGGACCAATAGGACGTCGTGGGGGGCCTGGGGCAGGCGCTTCTGGATGACACGGCGGATCTTCTCGAGCTCGCGCATCAGGTGGTCCTTGTTATGCAGCCGCCCAGCGGTGTCGATCAGCACGACATCGCTACCCCGGGCCTGGGCGGCAACCACGGCGTCGTAGGCAATTGCAGCAGCGTCCCCGCCAGCTTCGCCTTTGACGATGTCAACGTTGGCGCGCTTGGCCCAGATCGTGAGCTGTTCAATAGCGGCAGCGCGGTAGGTGTCCCCGGCCGCGACCAGGACCTTCTTGCCGAGTCCGGTCAGGCGCTGGGCGAGTTTCGCAATCGTTGTGGTTTTGCCGGCACCGTTGACGCCGACGATCAGCACGACGGTTGGGCCAGTGGGCTGAAAACGAATTTCGGATTCAGGTGCTTGCAGTTCGGAGCGCAGCGACGCTTTCAAAAATGAAATGAGATCCTCGCCTTTGGCGACCTCACCGGCCTTGTAGCGCTGCTGTAATTCGTTGAGAATTTCCGTCGTTTTGGCGAGGCCGATGTCAGCAGCAAGCAACGTGTCTTCCAACTCTTGGAGAAACTGCTTGTCGATGGCGCGGCTGCCGCCGATGAGTTTGCGCAGCGCGCCGCCAACGAGATCCCGAGTTCTGGTGAGCCCTTCCTTAACTTTCTGGAAGAGCTTGCCGATCGCTTTGAACACGCGAGCTCCTACGCCTCGGCGTCGCGGTCAGCCGCGGCCTTGACTTGTCGCCGTTCGGCGCGTTCAGAAACAGCAAGCGCTGGTAACTTGGTGAGCTGGGCTTGCCAATCGATGACCTCGGCCTTTTTCCACAGACGTTCAAGCTGGTAGTATTCACGCTGCGGTAGGCACAAAGCGTGAACCACCACGCGGTGGCAGTCGATCACGTACCAACCGGCTTCGCCTTCGATCGGGCGGCTCGACAGATCGTGATCCTTGCAGAAGCCACTGACCTCGTGGACCAGCGTATAGGCCTGTCGCTCGCTACGCGCGGTGGCGATCACCACCAACGTGAATTCGGCCCCGGCGGGCAGGCGCAGCACGGTGACGTCCTCGGCGCCCTTTCCAGCACAGATCGAGGCAGCATGAACGGCGAAGGCGAGGGGGGCAAGATCAGTCATCGGTGGGGCGCGGATTGAACCGTGCATCTTGCCATGAGCAAGGCGCGTTCGTTGGCTCACCTCTTGTATTCAGATGGCAGGCAAGCCGCTGAGACGCAGAGGAGCGCAGAGGGCCGCAGAGACGAGATTGGGGGGTGCGCTGATCAAGTTCCGTTGTTCACCCAACCGACGACGCACACTCGTTTTTGTCCGCACGATCTAACGCTCGTCTCTGCGGCCCTCTGCGTCTCTGCGGCAAAAAATCCGAGTTATTTACGCTGTTGGGCAAACCAGGTGGCTGCGGCAGCGTCATCGGCAACCGGCACGAAGAAGTTCGCCAGTCCAAGCATACGCAGCACGGTGATCGCCCGAGCATGCGGATTTACCACCGGAACCGAGCCAAGACCGCGTGGCGAAACAAAACGGAGGTATTCCATCAGGCAGGCGATGGCTCCGCTGCCCAGGTACGAACACGCATGCAGATCGACGTAGGCGTGAGCGTTTGTGTGAGCCTGAATGGCTTTCTGGATGGCGGTCATGGTGGCGGACGGCAGCGCAACCGGGACCGGACCGTCGAATACCAGACAGAGTCCAGCCGGACGCAACTCCAGTCGCACATCAAATGGTTGCCCTTGGTGCAGACCGCGATGACGGGCAGCTTCGAAAAGTTGTTGTGGCTCGCTCATGCAGGAAGTGCCCAGGCTATGATAGCGAGAGTGTGGACAACCGGCGATTTGGGGTGGGGTGACTTGCGGGGACCAGCGGTTTCCCTAGCCTCCCGCCGCCTACCCACGGCAGGAGTCTGATCATGGCCTTCAAGGTCGCAATCGTTGGCGCCACTGGCGCCGTTGGCGTTGAGTTCCTCCGCGTGCTCGAACGCCGCAAATTCCCCATCTCTCAGCTCTCGCTGCTCGCCTCGAAGCGCAGCGCCGGAACCAAGCTGACGTTCAATGGCAAGGAACACACAGTTACCGAACTGAAGCCGGAGAGCTTCGTCGGCTACGATCTCGCCCTGTTCAGCGCCGGATCCAGCATCTCGAAGCAGTACCGCGACGCCTGTGTCAAAGCCGGATGTTTGATGGTCGACAACTCATCCGCCTTCCGCATGGAAGACGGCGTGCCGTTGGTCGTGCCCGAAATCAATCCGCTCGAAGCGCCCAAAGCCCTGTTGAAGAACGGCGGCAAGGGCGTCATCGCCAATCCGAACTGCAGCACGATCATCGCACTCATGGTCCTCGCGCCGCTCCATCGCGAAGCGGGCATCAAGCGCCTGTGCGCGGCGACGTACCAAGCCGCTTCGGGCGCAGGTCACGCCGCCATGGTTGAACTGCAAGAAGGCACGCGCGCCGCTTTGGATGGCAAGCCATTCACGCCGAAGGTCCTGCCGTTGCCGTACGCGTTCAATCTCTTCCCGCACAACAGTGCGTGGATCGAATCCGAAGGTTACTGCGAAGAAGAGATCAAACTGCTGAAGGAATCGCACAAGATCCTCGGCGACTCATCCCCGCGCATCACCGCGACCTGCGTCCGTGTGCCGGTGCTGCGTTCGCACAGCGAGGCGCTGAACGTCGAGTTCGTCAAGCCGCTAAGCGTGAAGCGCGCCTACGAGGTCCTCGGCCAAGCAGCCGGTGTGACTGTATTCGAAGACCGCGCCAAGAACCGTTGGCCGATGCCCTTCGACGTGTCCGGCAAGGACAACGTCTACGTCGGTCGCATCCGCGTGGACAAGAGCCAGCCCAACACGCTCGACGTCTGGGTGGTCGGCGACCAGTTGCTCAAGGGCGCTGCGCTCAACGCCGTGCAGTGCGCCGAAATCGCCTTGATTGGGAAACTGGCGAAGAACGACGCGTAAACCGCGCCAAGGCAACCGCTGAGGCGCAGAGGCCGCTGAGGACGCAGAGGCGAAAAAATCAGTTGGTCAGGAGTCCGAGGGCTTTTGATTGGATGGTGGACTGTACCATCTCTCCTCTGCGATCTCAGCGGCCTCTGCGGTTGCCTTGAGATTGATGATGACCGTGATCAATATGGCTGGTGTGTAATCACCGGCCAACGCTCACTCGCCTCGATCTCCAACAGTCGATTATACTTCGCCAGTCGCTCAGACTGGGTGATCGAACCAATCTTGATCCAGTCGGCGGACCAGCCGACTGCGAGATCAGCCAACCAATCGTCTTCGGTTTCACCGCTGCGCGCGCTGACGGTTACCCGCCAGTTGGCGGAACGGGCAAGGCGATACGCGGCCAGCGCTTCGCTGAGGGTGCCGATCTGATTGACCTTCAGCAGCAGTGCGTTCGCGGCCTTGGCGTTAATAGCCTGCTGAATCCGAGTTGGGTTGGTGCACAGCAGATCATCGCCCAGCACGGCGGTTCCGTTGCGAATGGATGCACGGAGTTTCGCCCAGTGTGGCCAATCTTCTTCGGCGAGGCCGTCTTCGAGACTGACCAGTGGAAAACGCTCGCTCCACTCGGTCATGCGAGCCGCCATGCCGTTGCCGTCGAGCGATTCGTTGTCGAGTTGGTAGCGACCGTTGGCGTAGAAATGCGACGAGGCGACATCAAGCGCCAGTGACACGTCCTTACCCGGCGTCAGTCCGGCATCGCGGATCGACGTGATCGCATCGGTGATCATTGCCTCCGCGCTTGCACATGGCGGCGCCAGGCCGCCTTCGTCGGCGCGCAGGATGCGTTGTCCGTAGCGTTTGGTGATCATGTCGCTGGCGGCTTTATAGACCGCCGTCGTAGCGACCAGGCTGTCATCGACAGTGGTTGCCGCGATCGGCACGACGAGGACGTCTTGAATGCAGACTTGTCCACCGGCGTGTTTGCCGCCGCTGAACAGGTTGACGGTCAGGCGTGGCATCGTGGTGGGCCGCTTGCCAAGGAGATCGGCGAAGTGCAGATAGAGCGGTGTTTTCCGTTCATTGGCGACGGCACGGGCGAACGCGAGCGAGGTCGCAAGCAGCGCATTGGCGCCGAGGCGGCCTTTGTTTGCGGTGCCGTCCAGCGTCAACATCGTGCGATCGAGTGCTTCTTGTCCGCTGCCATCGTTGGTGAATGGCTTGCTAGCGAGCGCGCGTTGTAGTTCACCACCAACGTTCGCAGCAGCAGTGCGACAGCCCAAGCCGGCGTGGCGCTTCTTGTCGCCATCGCGCAGCTCCATCGCTTCGGCTGCGCCAGTTGATGCACCGGATGGAACCGAGGCCGATGCGGAGGCTCCGCTACTCAAGCGGCAATACGCCTTCACCGTCGGGCGTCCGCGACTGTCGAGAATTTCCCGGGCGGTGATCTGTTCAATGGTGGGCATGAGGATTCCGTGAAACCCCGTCGATGAAACGGTCGATGCAAGTGTGCATGGTGGTTGGCGGTGCGGCGATGAGTTGCAGTGCGGTGTCGCGTTGGCGCGTGCGTCCATCTGACGTCAAATAGCCCAGTGGCGAGCGGCCGACGATGCGGGCCAACAAACAGCCCAATGTCTGGCGAACGGCACGTGGCTCGTCGGCGGTTTGGTTCGCGAAGCCGCCGCAGGCAGCGTAGGTGTCGAAGAACATTCGCGCGGCTGCGGCAAAAGCAGTCCGATTAGTGGACAAGTGGTTCGCTTTGCTCAGGAAGTGCGTCAGGGCGAAGCCGATATCAAAGGTCGGATCGCCCCAGTGAATTACTTCATGGTCAAGTAGTACCAACTTGCCCAAACGAACGAGAACGTTCTTGGGGCTGTAGTCGCCATGCACGAGAGACGTGTGCGTGCTGCGCGTATCGGCGATCAATTGAGCGTAGAACGCAGCGGCGGCAGGCGTGGTTTGGGCGCTGTAGGCGTAATACGCCTCCAGTCGCAGCTCCTCGAAGAAGGTCTGGTTGGCAAACGACGGCGCGTAGAAATCAGCACGCTCGCGGGAACGGCGATGCATGAAGGCCAGTAACTCGCCGAATTGGATCACGAGATCGTTGCTGATCTTGCCTTCCAGCAGCAGGTCACGCCAGTTATCGTGCGGTTGCGCGACGGCCTCCATCGCCAGGAGGTGATGTTCGTGATCTTCAAACAGAAATTTTGGCACTGCGCCAGTGGGCAGCAGTTCACCGAGCGCGCGCATGCCAGCTGCTTCGCAATGGATGCGGATCGGATTGGAGTGCCACTCGGCTGCGACGCGCAGTTGTTCGAGCGCCTGCTTCAGTACCCAGGCTTCTCCAGATGGACGCGTCGTCAGCACCGTGCGATTGGAGACGCCGCCTTCCAACAGCCGACAGGTCGGAATTTCGGCAGGTTCGATCCGCCCGCGTTGGTGGAGGTAGGCGATCAATTGCGTTGGTTGTTCGATGTCCACGGGGCGCACGGTAGGAGCCGTCGGCAGCTCTCAAGTCGAAGTCGCCTGACGCAGGCATGGTCACCGATCAGTGGTTGGCGTCGGTGTGACTGGTCGCACTTTAAATGCGAGATGACCAGCGAACGGTGGTACGGCGAAGGCTGGTTTCCCACCGCTGTGGACTAATTTGGCCGTGGTAACGATGTTCCCATTATCGGCGTTCCACCACTCGATGAGCAACGTGCCCGGTGCGACGTCCGCTTCCAGCATCAGGGTGCAACCGTCCCACGAGGCAGCGCTACCACCGGCCATGCTCCAGGCGAGATCGACGATGTAGCCCAGCCAGCGCTGATCGTTGCGCCATGCGCGGCACCACAGAGCGGTTTTTCCCGCTGTCACGGTTGGCGCTACGCATTGCGCGGTTTTTCCACGCAGATCCTCACCGGCGATGAAGCGCGATAGCGCACGATACACGCCGTAACGTTCGCCCTGGTCAATCCACTCGAACCACCACAACATCGGCGATGCGGCATGGCCAGAGACTAGGCCAACCCAGGGACCGATGGCGTGTTCGGCGATGAGGCGCGGCTCAGCACAGGCATCCCAGTTGCCACCGAATTCAGTGACGACGATCGGCTTGCCGATATCAGCGAGTCCGGACTTGGGAGCGAGTGGGTTGTGTGTGCTGTTGTTCAAGACGTTGGCTACGGATGCTGTTACACCGTGGTAGGCGTCGATCGTTACGTAGTTCACCGTTGGTAGGCTCGTGATCGTGCGATTGGCATTATGCCAGTCGCCACACCAATGCGTCGTGACTGGGTGTTGATAGGGATCGACCTTGTGCAGCGCCTCACTGGCCCGGCGATGCCAATCCTCGACCGCGGGAACTGGAGCCTGAACGAGATTGACTTCAGCCCATAATTTCCAACCAAGCAGTGCGGGACTGTCACCGTAGCGCGCGGCCAGGTAGCGGAACATCCGTTGCTGATAGGCGAAGGCGCGATCATCGGTGAAGAGTCCTGACGGTTGATCCAGCCAACCGCCATTGACCACGTTGAACGGGTGGAAGCGCCATTCTTCTTCCGCGCCACCGCCTCCACGCGCCATGCCGTGGTTGTAAATGCTGACGTTCGCGCGCACGCCCAGCCGTTCAGCGGCGTCGAGAAAGCGATCGATCTCCCACGCGTGGCCATCGTGGTAGTTGCCGGGACCGTGATATCCGGGCCAGGTGGGGATCCATTCCAGGCCAAGGTTCCAGGCGCTCAGCCAGATCTCACAACCGGTTCCACCATGGGCGACCAGCCGTTCGAGTAGCGCCTGGCGAGTAAACTGGCCGCGATTTACCGTCAGTTTGCTGTGCAGGACCTGGACTGAGCGGGTGTCGTAATTGGAATGCAGACTGTGTCCGAGTGGCCACACAAAGCGTCCGTTCACGCTGAAAAATCGCGGGTCGTCGCCATCGACATGGACGATGCCATCGCCGGGAAGACCACGAACGTGGAGATCGCTGAGCGATATGACCCGATCTGGTCCTTGCCGTGATGAGGTCACGAGTCGCAAACGATGGATGCCGGGAACTCGCGCCCGGAAACGAATGCTGAATCGTGGTGCGCCGACAGCGGTATAGGTGACACGATTGCCTTCATCGTTGGGTTGAACGTTTTGATCGTGAAAACCGGCGAACGTGCGCTGGGTTCCATCAGGTTCGGTCACGATCAGGTTCATGCGGAAGACCGCTGGATCGAACGGATCGGCCGGATACGGAACTGGTCGTGCGTGTAACTCCCAGCGCCGCGCGGTCGTGGCGTGGGCGACTCGTCCATCAAAACCGTCGAGTTCGAGATCGACCAGGCTAGTTCTTACCGGGATTGTTGCTGGTGAGGCAATCGCATGCGTATGAACCAGCAGTGTTGCGGCGTTGGATTGGTCGGAAAAGAACAAGAGTCCAAGCTTGCTGCCATCCGCTGCTGCTGTCCACAAGCCACGATGTCCTTCAGGCTTCAATGCTGCTAGACCATCGAGCTGGAATCGAATTTCGTGTCGACCGACAGTCAGCATCGTGGGATGGATGCGCTGATACCATCTGCCTGAACGGTCTGACCGCCAGACGCCGATGCCCAGTTTGGTGGGTGCGTCGGTCGGTACGATGACCTCAACCTGGATGGAGTCATACGTAGCTGCATCGTCATTCAGCGGGACTACGGTGGTCAACGGGGACTGCAGGTGAACAGCAGTCCGACAGTGCGAGTTATTGCGAACGGTGTACTGCTGTCCACGCACCACGATGTTCTCATCAAATGCCGTTACTTCGGTGATTCCCGCCCCAGCGTGTAGCGTGCCTGGTCCGCGCAGTGATACATCGTGCGCGCCAATGGGCAGGGATAGTTCTCCACCGTTGAGATCGACGGTGCCAGTGCCGCGCGGGCGATCGAGGATCAGTGCGTGTCCGGCGCAGACGAGTGTTGCGTCGTGCCCGAAGACCACCGCGATGCCACGCAGGTCGAGATCTTGGTCCACGGCAACTCGGCCATTGATGACCAGCGTCCGCACCTTCGGTTTGGTCGCGAGATGGACCCCGTCATGGCAGACCAGCAAACCACCGCCAGTGATGGGGCCAGCCAACGTGACCGAACCAGTGACTGTCAGTTGTGCTACGGCGAGGAAGGCCTCTGGGGGAACGCGTTTCCACTCTCGGCTTCCAGCGACACCACGCCACAGGAGCGAGCAGGCATTGGGCCCGCCGCCATCTTCAAACTGTACGCGTATGCTGGCCTGACCGGCTCGCAGGTCGCGTTGTACGTCGCGCTGGGTGGTGCCCTGACCTTCGCCCCAGCCATTGCCACCCCATTCATCGGCTGTCGCTGTCCCATCACCATTATGGTCGATCCACACGCGTGATCCATCGTCAGACGAGGTCGCCAGATCCACGCCACCGTTGGGAATATTGATCACTCCATCCCATTGGATCGAAAAATTATCCCAATCCGCGTCGGTGCCGGTGATCTTACAGCGGCGGCGTTCGTCCGCAGTTCCTGCGGCAGGAGTAGGTAGGTGAATCTGCTTATCCTGCCGAGTACCAGCGATGTCGCTGCGCAATCGCCAATCATCGGCGGTGACGGCCCGCAAGGAACTGGCGAACAGTGTTGCCGTCAGTCCACCACCGCTGATTGGTTCGAGCTGGAAAAGACCGCGACAGGTGGCGGGATTGCGAGCTACGAGCGTACCGGCGGTAGTCGAAACAGTAAAAGAGAGATCATTGGAACCAGCCGGCAATACGTAGGGGGTGGCATCCAAGCGTATCGGCTCGGCTGCGAACAGGACGACGGCGGTCATGGCCAGGGTCAG
>CAZZAM010000043.1:0-35592 GCA_964652775.1 uncultured candidatus Brocadiaceae bacterium
CTTGCGCGCTGCCAGCAACGTGGCATCACCGCGCGTGTCGCCGCCAGTTTTGCGTTCGCTTGAACTGATCGAAGAGTCGCTTGTCTGCCCACCGCGCATCGAGCATTTGGCGAAGGCAGTGGGCTTGGGCGCGGCTCGTTTTCATGAGCGTTTTCGCGCTGAGGTCGGCTGTACTCCTGCCGAGCATATCGTCCGTCAGCGAGTCAGACGTGCCCAGGGCATGCTCCGCCAGGGCCTTGCCATCGCCACGGTTGCCAGCGAACTCGGCTTTGCTTCGCGAAGTCATTTCGGGGCGGTCTTCCACCGCGTCACCGGTCGGACGCCGGCGGCTTGGCGGATTAGTGTTTCAGTGACGAAATCCACTGCGCCAGTAGATCAGTACCGAATTCGTCAATAGTCATACGCGCCATGCTTGGCATGCGTAGTTTTTCGTCGGTGGTGTGGGCACGACGCCAGATCAGCGAATGTTCAGGGTCTCCGGGTGTGATCAAATGGACAGGATCAATACCGAAGGCTTGGATCACCGGCGCATTGACGATGCGTTGTTGGGCGAGCGGGACATCCCAGCGCAGGTCAAAATTCATCGGAGTTCCCCCAGGTCTATGACAGAAGGCGCAGTTGGTATCGAGGTAGGCGCGCGCGCGGTCCTCAAGCGTACGTGCGGTGTCGGTGGGGGACGCTAGGCGGGGCAAATGCGCTTGGGTCTCCTGCGCAGGTGGATTGCTGAATACGGCCGATTTCGTCAATGCCTCGATCTGATTGGTCCCATCACCTTGTTTCCGATTCAACTGCTTGCTGCTCAGGCCGAGGAAGTGTCCCGCTTGCGGGATGTGACATTGCAGGCAATCGGCGGGACCAGGGAAGAACCAGGTCTGCGTGCGTTCGCTGCCATCAGCCTTGGTAATGGTAAGTGGCGTTGTTGTCGCAGCCATCACGACGTCAGCATCGGATTGGTCATCACGCCAGCGATAGGTGACGCCATAGACGCCGCCGCTGTCGTTGGCAACTAAAAGGCGTGTCTCCAGGCGCTTCGTTGTATGTGGTTGGCGCTCGTCCGGCGTCCAATCGAAATGCTTCACCGCGACGGTGCCGGCGGGGAAGATCCATGGTTCGTTCACTGAGAACGTCACCTTGCCAGTGCGTGGCATGGCGAGCCAGCGTCGTTTACTAGTGCCGTCTGACCAGAACGGCGCGTTAACTTCGTATGCGGTCAGCGCAGCAGCTGGTTTCAGCGCAGCCGTATCAACGAAAGCACTGGTTTGAGACAACAGCGCGGGCGCTCCTTTTGGTCCGTTGGCGGGAACGCGCAGACTGGCGGTCCAATCCCTGGCCACTGTCGTTGTGGCACCGACGAGGGGCATGAGTTTCCACAGGCTGCCGCCGGATAAATCGCAGAGGTAGATTTCGCCAGCCAGATCCTTGCCGAACGTCGATATTGCTCCGAGTCGACTGGCTCCCTTCACCTGCGCCGTGCATTCCTGGGCGTCAGTGGCCTTCCCGGTTGTGCGGTCGTAGCGCATACTCCAGAAACGACCGCTCCAGTAGTCGGCACAGATGTAGGTCCCACGTAAACTCGGTATTGCTGATCCACGGTACAGACAGCCGCCGGTGATCGAGTGAGCGTCCGCGCGTGCCATTTCGTAAATCGGATCAGTGACAGGCGTGACTGGTTGCTGATTTCCTTTGCCGTAGGGATGGAAGCCCTCACGTACGCGCCAGCCGAAATTGAGCCCAATTGCACCGGCGGGAAGAACGTCGATTTCTTCCCACAGGTTTTGCCCAACATCGCCAATCCAGAGATCGCCAGTTTCGCTGTCGAAGTCGCAGCGCCACGGATTACGCAGGCCGAACGCGACGATGGGCGTCAGCTTACCGTCATGCATCATGTTGTTAGTCGGAAGTGAGTAGGGACTGCCGCGATCAATGTCGATACGCAGCATCTTGCCGAGCATACTGGTGCGATCCTGACCGTTGCCGATGTTGCCATGATGATCGCCACCACCACCGCCATCACCGGTACCGATCCACAGAAAACCATCTGGACCGAAGGCCAGCCAACCGCCATTGTGATTCCATTCCGGCTGATCGATGGCGAGGATCTCGGTCCGACTCTGTGGATCGACGCGAGTTGCAGATTTTGGATCGCCGATCGCCTTGTAGCACAAGATCACCGTGCGTCCGGCTTTGCCATTGCCGGGAATGGTAGCATTGATGAATACCAAGCCATTGGTCTGATACTGAGGGTGAAACGCCATCCCGAGTAGGCCTTGTTCACTAGCCTTTGTCACCTCGGGTAGAGACAGAAATGGTTCGTTGGCGATCTTATTCGTGGTAAGATCGAGAATCCGCACCAATCCGGTGTGCTGTTCAAGGATGAACATGCGTTCCGGATTTCCTGGCGCTTGTCCGAGCCACACCGGACGAGAAAACCCCTTTGCTACCTGGACAAATTGCGCTGGTATCGGCTCGACTGCGCAGATCTGCGTTGAATCGCCGGTGACGATGAACAGAGCAATCAAGAACGTTCGAATATGCATGCGTTGGGTTGGCATAGCGCCACGGATTCAACAGCGCATGATGGTAGAGGCCAACAATTTATCTACGAAGTAAAACAGTAATCAGGCGAATTGATCGTCGAACGATTGAGGGGGTTCAGGCCACGCCAATTTCGACCTGCTCGGCAACAACGCGAACGGCGTAGGCAACGGCCGCGCAGGCTGCCGGTCCTTGGGTGCAGCGACCATCATCGAGGTTGAAAGCCCAGGCGTGGGCTGGACAGATGACGTTATCGTCGGCCAAGTAACCGCTCGCGAGCGAAACCCCGGCATGTGGACAAGAGTCTTTCAGGGCGCGAAAGCGATCACCGGTACGGAACACGGCAATCCTGCGTGCACCGACCGTAACGACCCGGCCTTCGCCGTCTTTCCACTCGTGGATTGTACCAACGGCATTCCAGCGCAGATCGTCGCTCATGGGGCGATTCCTCGCTGCAAGGCATAATGGACTAGAGCTGCCTCGCCAGTCGAGTCGCTACGAGCATGCGTGCCGATCGAGGCGGTTCGTCGTTCCGCGGCTTGGGAAATCAATGCGCCGACTAGTAATTCATTCTGTAATTGCCAACCAGCTGGCGTGCGCAGGAATCCGTTGGCCTGATGGCCCATCCAGAACGAGATCGAGCGCCGGGCGATGGCGAGTTCGCGAGCATTGCGTTCGATGCCGACGCTGCGCCACATCGTTGCCCGCAGCGAGCGGACAACGTCGGCGATGTCGAGATTCTCAATCACCGGAGCGCGATGTTCAGCGCGAACCTGACGCGGGATACGGCAATCAGCTGCGGCATCGGTGCCAGCGGCGAGTCCGACTACGACACCTTCAAGCAGACTGTTCGATGCCAGCCGATTAGCGCCGTGCAGTCCGGTGCAGCCCACTTCGCCGGCAACCCACAGGCCATCGAGCGCGGTTTTTCCGCGGGTATTCGAGACGATTCCGCCGCAGTGATAGTGCGCGCTGGGATGAACGGGAATCCAGGCGGTCGCGATGTCGATGCCGAAGCGCACGCAGGCGAGATGAATAGTGGGGAAGCGTTCTTTCAGGAACGTTGCGCCCAAGTGCGTCGCATCCAGCCACGCGTGTGGGAATCCACCGGAACGAATTTCAGACATGATCGCGCGCGTCACCACGTCGCGCGGCGCCAGTTCTGCGTCAGGATGGTAGCGCGGCATGAAACGCTCGCCGTCGTGGTTTTTCAGCAGCGCTCCTTCGCCGCGCATTGCCTCGGTGATCAGCAGACGGCCAGCACCAGCGATGTAGAGCGTGGTGGGATGGAACTGCATGAACTCAAGGTCAGCCAGCATGGCCCCAGCGCGGTAGGCCATGGCTAATCCATCGCCGGTCGCCAGCGGTGGATTGGTGGACTCACGCCAGATCGCGCCGCAGCCGCCGGTCGCCAGGACCACTGCGCCAGCACGGACTGCATACACTTCCTCGCGTTGGGCAAATGTGGCACCAGTCGTACGCCCTTCCTGTTCCAGGAGGTCGATCGCAAACGCGTTTTCGAGGATGGTTATGCGCGGATGGGCGCGGACCTTGGCGGCGAGTGCGCGCGCGATTTCTGCTCCGGTTGCATCGCCGTGGGCGTGGAGAATGCGTCGCGTGCTGTGTCCGCCTTCGCGGGTCAGTTGGGGATGGCCGTTCGATTCACTGTCGAATTGGCAATCAACCTTGCGGAGAAAAGCCATCGCGGCTTCGGCTCCGGCCACGATGTCACGGACTGCGGGCTCGTTGCAGAGTCCGGCGCCGGCGGCCAGCGTATCGCGGACGTGGAGCTCAACGCCGTCATCGGCCGAGCGTTCCTCCTTGCCCAACACCGCAGCAACACCGCCCTGGGCCCACGCTGTATTACTTTCTTGTAGCGCGCCCTTGCTGAGAACGGTTACCTCGCGTCCTGCTTCGGCTGCTGCGAGTGCTGCGGACAGTCCGGCAATGCCGCCGCCGATGACCAGTACGTCGGTCTCCAGGCCGGGGCGCCGACGGGGATCGAAGCCAACGAGAAAGCGCGGACAAGGGGGGCCGACCGCGGGATCTACCTGCAGCATGGTGGCATGCTGGACCGTTACCGGCGAAGCGCCAGCCTTGACCCTGGGAGCGCCGCAGACCTGTGCAGATCGAACCGCGAGTGCATAAAAACAATCAGATCACCATTGCCTCTAGCCGCACGGCAGTGCGGCGCTCCCAGGGTCAAACAATCGTCGTGCCGCATCCGCAAAGACGTTGCCGCGATGGTCGAAACCATGGAACATGTCGAGTGAGGCGCACCCCGGTGACAGCAGTACGGTGCCAGTGCCAATCGCAGTAGCTGCAAGTTTCACGGCTTCGTCCATGTCTGTTGCAATCGGCGCTGCGATGCCCTGTTCCCGTAAGGCCACGGCTAAACGTTGTGCGGTGGTGCCGATCAGCACCGGCTTGGCATGTCGTTTGGCAACGGCGCTAGCGAGTGCCGCAAACTCAGCTCCCTTGTCACTGCCACCGAGGATGATCGCCAACGGACCAGCGAAAGAAGCCAAGGCTGCCATAGCCGATTCCGGCGTGGTTGCTATCGAGTCGTCGATGAATGTGAGACGGCTATTCGCGTGAACCGGGCGCAGACGATGCGGCAGCGGCTCAGCACTACGGAGGCGGGGAGCTATCACCGAGCGGTCGATGCCCAGATGGAGCGCGACGCTCAGCGCGAGACACGCGTTAGCTGCATTGTGATCACCAGGCGGTGGCAGATCCACGCGCTGGGCCAACAGGGAACCGCTGTGATCGAAGAACGCGCCGTCGCGATAAAACACCTCGGGCAGGCGATTCAGCTCGGCTGAGACCAGGCCGATTGCAGAGGGTGCAATGGCGACGACGTGACTCCAGTGCAGCAATGCTGTCTTAGCCGTGCGATAATGATCTGCGTTGGGATGCCAGTCGAGATGATCGACGGCGAGCATGGTGAGAATGGCCGCGTCAAAGCGCGGTTGAAGATCGCGCAGGTACCAGAGTTGAAAGCTCGACAGTTCGCAGACCAGTGGCGCTGCCGGATCGGCGGTGAGGAGATGTTCCGCCAGTGGTCGCCACGAATTCCCAACTACCGGCCAGTCGAGCAGTTTGCCTAGGATCATCGCCGTCGTGCTTTTTCCTTTTGTCCCAGTGACGGCGATGCGAGGTCCACAATGACGCGACAGGACCAGCGCCTCTGCGCTTATGATCGGCGGATGTGTTGTTGGCCAGGCGCGCGGCGGAATCGCCGGAGAAGGAACGATCAGATCAGCGACGGTAAACGCCGGGTGAGACGCATCTCCAACGTGACAGGTGAACCCTGCCGCGATGGCATTGGCGCCGTCGGCTCCACAGCGATCAGCCGGTTTGGCATCAAGAATCTCAACCCGCGCGCCCGCATGAGCGCAGAGTCGGGCAGCGGCCAAACCGCCTCCGTGTTGACCGAGGCCCCAGACCAGGACACGGGCTCCAGACAGACTGGGTAACTGGTTCATGCCGTGCGCTCAGCAGGTCAGCGGCGTTGCCGCCACCACCACGCAAAACCAATAATCAACGGACCGAACGCCAGGGCGATACAGATATAAAACGGCCACAGGTGTCCATCATTGGGAACTGGCAAGGCCACATTCATGGAAAAGAATCCGCTGACCAAGGTCGGCCACAACATGGCCAACGTGATAATGGTCATGCGTTTGACCTGCTGATTCACATTGTTGTTGATGAAGCCCAAGGTGGCATCAAGCAAGAAGCTGATCTTGCTGGCCGTGTAAGTGGCGTGGTCTGAAAGCGAGGTGATGTCGTTGAGGACCGAACGAATACGCGAGCGACCTTCGGGGCACCAGTCAGTCGAGGCGCTTTCCGCAAAATGGAGCAGGCGATTCTTGTCAACCAGTGACTCACGGATCTTTCCAGTGATGTTGCCACAGGATCCGAGTTTAAAGAGGACGCGGTCTAGATCTTGGTCTGAGGATTTGCCGCGGTTGGCGCGACGGAAAATCTGCTGTTGCGTCCGCTCGAGTTCGAGACCGACCAATTCGAGCATGTCGGCCAGACGCTCGATGGTGGTCTCAAGCAAGCCAATGAAGATCAGCTCGGCCGAGTCGACCAAGAGTTTCGGTGCGCGTGCAGTGAAGGTCCGGAATGACCAGGGCTCAGAGTAGCGCAAGGTGACTAGACAGGAACGCGAGAGAATGAAGGTGACCGCGGAAGACTCTGGCTGTTCGGTTTCAGTCTTCACCAGCAACAACGCCGTCATGTAGACGGCACCGCCTTCACGATACAAACGGTTGCTCGTCTCGATCTCCTGCATTTCGGCTCGAGTGGGCATGTCGAGCTGCAGCGTTGACTCGAGGAGCTTTTCCTCGTCGGTGGTTATGTCGATGCAATCCAACCAAACCGCGCCCTTGGGCACGGCGGTCGCCGTGCATTCCTGCTTCAGCAGGCCTTTCTCGCCAATAACCCAGGCGACGATCATGGGTGGGCATGTTGCCTACACGGGTGGCTTTCAGCAAGCATTGGTCTCAGTAAACCCATGGTCGCCCACTAGGGCGAGTTGGCACGCCCACTTGACGCGCGACTGGTGACTGCCGACCGTATCCGCGTGAAACTTGGCTTGCTGTTTATCGCGCTGTTGCTCAGTGTCGGTTGTTCAGGCCAACGTATCGCACCGAAGTATCCAACGGCAGTGATAGTGGCATTCACTGATGGATTTCACAGTGGCGTGATGGTTCCTCGGCAGTTCGTGCCGATCGACCTGCTGCCGCCGACCTATGGGGAAGCTCTGAGATGGCCATGGGTGGTTTTGCATTTTGGCGAACGACATTGGATCAGGGGTGAGGCCGATTCGATGTGGGACGCCGTGCGCTTGTCGTTGGCGACCGGTGATGGGGGCGTCCAGATCGATTTGACGCCATCACTCATCCATGCATGTGGGGGAACCCGTCCGGAGCACGTTCGAGTTTGGGTATTTCCGGTCACCCAAAGGGAACTGACCGAGCTGCTGACTCGGTTTCGTAGCTGGACTACGGTTGGGGTGCAGCAGGAGTTGATTGGTCCCACCACCGGTTGGTGGCCCTCCACACGGCATTGGTCATTACCGAACAATTGTCACGATTTTACAGCTGATTTACTGGCCGGTGCCGGCATTCAACTGCCCCGTCCGCCGATCATGTCGGCATGGGGACTGGCTGATGCATTGGATGATGCCTGGGTCATGAGCGAGGGGAGTCGGTAGATCCTGCTTAGTTGAACAGTTGCGGCCTAAGTACGGGCTACATGATGCATCCATCCACGCCAGGAGGATCCATGGCCACTGCTCAAAAGTTCTCATACGTTGCTCGCGATTCTGCTGGCAAGGAAGTCAAAGGTCAGCTTGAGGCGACCAACGAGGCTGAAGCCAATGTCAAGCTCCGGCAGCAGCAACTAGTCGTCAATCAGATCAAACGGGTCGATATCAAGCCCGGCGGCTTCATGTCTTTTGGCGCGATCGCCCGCAAGGCGAGCACGGCCGAACTCGCGCTCTTCACCCGCCAGATGGCAACCATGATCGGTGCCGGTATCCCATTGCTTGAGGCCTTCGAAATCCTGTCTGAACAGACCATGGATTCGAACAAGGGCTTCGGCATGGGGTTGAAGGAGTGCGCTGATTTGGTGCGTGGTGGTACTGAGTTGTCTGAAGGTATGCAACGCTTTCCGCGCATTTTCCCCGACATTTACATCAACATGATCAAGGCTGGTGAGGCCTCTGGCCAGCTTGATACCATTCTTGGTCGTCTTGCAGACTTCCTGGAAGCCAACGAAGCACTGAAGCGCGAAATCAAGGGCGCGATGACGTATCCGGTTATTTCGTTGCTCATGGTGCTTGGCATTACCGCCTACCTGCTGGTTGGCGTGGTTCCGAAGTTCGAAATCATGTTTAAGTCCCTTGGTGCTGAGTTGCCCGGCATTACGAAGTTCGTTCTGGCTTGTTCCAGCTTCATGCAAAATCAATGGTATATCGTGCTTATTGTCGTTGGGGCAATTTGGGGTAGCTACAAGCTATTTACGTCTAACAAGAATGGCCAACGCATTCGCGACACGTTTTTCCTCAAGGCGCCGGTGTTCGGCCCACTGGGACAAAAGGTCGCGGTTAGTCGGTTTGCGCGCACTCTCTCGACCTTGCTTGCGTCAGGTGTTCCCTTATTGGCTGCGTTGGAGATCGTCGCCAGCACCTCGGGCAACGTGGTTCTTGAAGACACCTTGTTGGCGACCCGTGATTCGGTGAAGCGAGGAGAAACGCTGACCAGTCATTTGCAGACGGCTTGGGTGTTCCCACCGATGGTGGTGCGGATGATCGGCATTGGTGAGAAGTCGGGCGCGCTCGAGCAGTTGCTCGCTAAGATATCAGACTTTTATGACGACCAAATCCACGCTACCGTCAAATCGCTGACCTCACTGATCGAACCGTTCATGCTTGCAATCATGGGCACGATCGTTGGCACGATCGTCGTTGCGATTTTCTATCCGATCCTCGAGCTGCAGAAGCAGCTGTCCTAAGCGCGATCGCTCGATCGGGGATTGAGCATGAGTATCCCCTCGCCGCCGTCAGCCATTGCGGCGCAGGCGCGTTTGTTGGTGCTCTTGCGTCTGTTGCTGATCGCAATTGGACTTGGAACGCTGACGCTCTTTGCCGCCAGTCATGGCAGTGAAGCGGTTGCCGCCATGGAGCGGGCACGCTGGCTGCTCGTGTCCGTCTGCGCCGTTGCGGCTGCGCTAGCGGGATCGGTTGCTTGGGTCAATCACCGTTGGCAATTGGCATTGCACTTGGTTTTCGATGTGGCGTGGATTGGCCTGTTGGTCTTCTGGACCGGTGGGGTTGCCTCTCCCGGAGTGGTGTTGCTCTTCATAGTCGTGTTGATTGGCAACCTAATTTTGCCGGGATTCTTGCCCTTCGTCATGCCGGCGTTGAGCGGCATGATCTTGAGTATGGTGGCGGCCTTTTACCTCAGCGATCGCTCCCCGTTTCCGGCCGTATTCGTTGTCAATGCGCCAGAGCTATTCGCGCCCGGTCGCGTGTTGGGTAACTTGGCGGTCCAGATTGGCGCGCTGTTCCTGGTCGAGCTTTTGGGTGGCTTGTTGGTGCGTCGCATAGTTGAAAGCCGGGTGTTTGCTGGTGGTGTTCTTGATCAACTTGGCGAGGGCGTATTGGCCATTGATCGCGGAAATCATATTGCCTACGTCAATGCTGAGGCTGCTCGGTTACTCGGTCTCGGCCAGCCGCCGATCGCGGGCAGTGATGTCGCCATCGAGCTCAGTGATCCTAATTTGGCACCAGTACGAGCTTTAATCGCGGCCGAACGACTGCCAGTTGTTGAGCGTTGGCGTGCGCCTGGAGGTCGCCAACTTGTCCTGCGCGTGACTGAACTGCATGGTCGGAACAACCGGGTTATTGGCCGCAGCCTTGTCATCGCCGATGAGACGCGACTGCGCACGCTGGAGGATAGTATGCGTCGGGCCGAGGGGCTGGCCGTCCTTGGTGAGATGGCGGCCGGCATCGCCCATGAAGTTCGCAATCCATTGACCAGTCTGCGTGGTTGTGCTCAGGAATTATTCGAAGTCGCCCAACGTGCTGGACGTCCCGAGGATGCGCGTCTGGCCCAGATCATTGTCTCGGAGTCCGATCGTCTGGCGCGCATCGTCGGTGACTTTTTGGAACTCTCGCGCATGCGACCAGCAAATCGGGTCCAGCTCAGCGTGGCTCCAGTCATCCAGGAGGTAGGGACGCTTATCGCCTCGCGCGAGGACCTTCCCGCACAGCTGCATATCATCCTGGGCATTGATCCCGATTGTCCGGACGTTTACGCAGATCCGGATCAACTGCGTCAGGTGATGCTCAACCTTGCGGTTAACGCCATCGAGTCGATGCATGGACGGCCGCAACCCGTGCTCTCGTTCAAGGCGGTCTTGGCCGGAGAGGATAACCCACTCGACGAAGATGCGGTTCGCTTGTCAGTTGGCGACAGCGGCGCAGGTATTCCGCGTGATCAGATTGATCGGGTATTTACGCCATTTTGGTCCACCAAGCCACAGGGTACCGGCTTAGGATTGTCGGTGGTCAGCCGTATCATTCGCGAACACGAAGGCGCGCTGCGCATCGACAGCGAGCCGGACCATGGAACCGAGGTCGTCATCTTTTTACCCATCGTTACCCAGACACGGTCTTTCAAACGGGCATTAGGTGGAGTGTGAAGCTGCCCATCTGGTTGCGGGTAGTGCCCACAGGCTGCGAGGTGCGGATCAAGGTTGTTCCTGGCGCCAGCCGCAGCGGGATTGGCGAGGAACTTGGCGCGCGACTGAAGGTTCGCATTGCGGTCCCACCTGAAGGGGGACGGGCAAATCGGGCGATTGAAGAATTTCTTGGCGATCTCACCGGATGTCCATGTCGAGTGCAAGCCGGTCATCATGCCGCAGGCAAAACAATTCTGGTCGCAGGGGCAGATCCGGCCACGCTTGTCCAGCGACTTGGTTTGTAAGGTGAACTGAATTTCGGCCTCTCCAATCCCCTTGCTCAACGCTTCCTGACGCGATCCTAGCCACCCACTATGGCTGTGCGCATTCATGGAGCGTTTGGATCTTGGATCCTTCCGGTTGGGGAATCGGTCCTCGGCCGCTCTCCTTCTTGTAGCGTGAGTATCGATGACCCTCGTTTGAGTCGGAAGCACGCGCGTTTCGTGGTCACTGGCGAGACGGTCGTGGTCTATGATCTCGGTTCGACCAATGGCGTGTTGGTAAATGGTGTGAAGATTGCCGCGCCATGTCCGTTGGCGCACGGTGCGATTGTGGTGTGTGGGCCGGCAACCATGACCATTGCGATCGATCAGACACAGCCGCATCCGGTGGTTGCTGAGGGCGCGCAGGATCCGGCAACTCGGCGAGCGCCTACTGCAGATCAAACATTGGCCTTGCACGAGCAGGAAACAGCGCTGGATCGTCCGGTTGCTAGCGGGCGTGGTATCGATCCCGCCATTGCCGAGGCGGTTGGATCAACCCCGGTAGCCGTGTTGTCTCCGGTTGGTGCCTATGATCCGCGCATGTCGGCATTCCAGCCCGCTCAGGCGCCAGGAAGTATTTCTTCGCCGCTTGCGGCAGTTCGGCCAAATCTCCGAGTTGATGAGCACAAAAAGCGCTCTCCGGCCACCACCACTGGTTTGGAAGCGATGGAAATGCCGGGCAGTTCGACCGGCGCACTTGACCCACCACGGATGCATCCTGCAGTATGGGATCGTTATGCTGCCGGTCTGGCGGATGGGCTGAGCGCTCTGGCAGCAGCCGTGCCGGGACTCCTCATCATGGTGTTCAGCTATGGAGAAGCGCTCTCGCTCGCAGGTGGCAAGGTTTACGCTGGTGTAGTTCAGTTTGGCCCCGGCCCAGCTTCCGGCCCAATTGATTTGGCACTGACCCTCGGCAACGCAGCAGGCTTTGGATCAGCGGTCGAGGCAGCGACCATGGCTGCTGGGACATCCTTGACTGCCACTGTGGTATTGGTTGGTGGATCTGCCCTTGGCGCTTTGCTGACTGTGATCGCTCTGCTGTTTATACTCGTGGTTCCAACCACGCTCCACGGAGCGCCCTGGTTCCATCGCAAGCGTGGGCTCCATCTGGTCCGTGTCTCAGGTTGGACCCGGCTTACGTGGACCCAGGCCTGCGTCCGTTGGGCGTTGGCCTTGCTACTCTGGCCACTGGCATTGGTGACGGTCATGCTGCGTGTTCGTTCCATCCATGATCGACTGAGTGGCAGCGCCTGGCAGCGATCGCAGCATGGATTCTCTGGCTCCGTCTAGGATCAAAAGTCGTCCAACTGGAGATAGACTTTTGGTGTAACGGACAGAAAAGGGATGAACCCGTCGGAGGCACTATGTCATTCTGGTCCCGCCTGAGTGTGACCATCCTGCTTGCCGCGTGCGTGACTGGCGCGGAAGACGCCACCGCCACCGCCACCGCTGCGGCTCAAGCGGAATCTTTGTGGAAAGACAAAGTACAACCACTGCTGGCCGAGCGCTGCTACGAGTGTCACGGCGAGAAGAAGGCCAAGCACGACCTGCGTCTCCATACCAAGGAAGGAATTCTCAAAGGTGGCAAAGAACTCGGTGCTGCGGTAATTCCCGGCAAGCCCGATCTGAGTCCACTGCTGAAACTCGTGAAGCTTCCTGCCGATGAACAGGGTGCGATGCCGGAGAAGGGTTCCCGACTGACCAAAGAGCAATTGGGATGGATCAGTGACTGGATCGCCGGCGGCGCGCCGATGCCGGAGAACGCCAAGAAGTCAATCGAGGCAGCGAAGCCTGCCGAAGGTGAGCCAAAGAAGAAGTAGGCAGCAGTTTGCAGTTAATAGTTCATAGGTTTTGCTCAGCCGCCTGCGTATATTCGACGTCTTCGGTTATAGCCACACGACACGGGTCGCTTATCCCTGGACCACGCGACTGCGTTGAGATCCCAGTGGACCAGCGCGCAACTCAACCGTCTGGCCATGTCGTAAAAACTCCGGTGGATTCCGACCCATACCGACGCCGGCCGGAGTTCCGGTGCAGATCACATCGCCTGGTTCCAGGGTCATACATTGGCTGAGATAGTGAACGATGGTGAAGGGAGCAAAAATCATGTCGGCAGTCGAGCCGCGTTGCTTGGCGACGCCATCTACGTCGGTTTCCAAAGCGATCGGCGTCGGTTCCGGCAGTTCATCGCTGGTGACCAGCCACGGGCCGAGCGGACAGAATGTATCAAAGGATTTGCCCTTGTCCCATTGGCCACCGCGATCCTTCTGCCAATGACGTTCGCTGACATCGTGGGCCAACACCCAACCCGCAATTGTAGCACGCGCATCGGCTGGCGTGGCGAGATACTTCGCGGTGCTGCCGATGACGATGCCGAGCTCGCATTCCCAATCCGTGTGCCGCGAATCACGTGGGAGTTGAATATCGTCATAGGGGCCACACAAAGCGGTGGTCGCTTTCATGAATACGACGGGTTCGGTGGGAATTTTTGCTTTGGTTTCAGCGGCGTGGTCGCGGTAGTTGAGTCCAATAGCGACGATCTTGCCCGGGCGTGCAACTGCTGGTGCCCAGCGTTCGGCGCTCGGAACCAAGGGAAGTCGCATGGGATTGAATCCGGCGAGCCGGGCTAGGCCGCCACCGGCGAACCAGTCGTGATTCCAATCAGTAGCGATATGCGAGGCGTCACGACGTTGACCGTGGGCATCAATCACACAGGGGCGTTCATGACCTGGAGGTCCACAGCGACTGAGTTTCATGATTCGACATGCTCCGAGGTACGCGAATTCGTGTCCGCCGGGGATGACTCAAGGTTGAGTAATTCACTGATGAAACGTTGCGCCTCGGGATCATCGGCATGAGCCTTGGTCCAGGCGAGAATCGGATGCAGCAGCTTGTTGCCCACGCGGTCGAGACCATAGCGCAATTGCTGCCGATCGGCTTCGGGCAGTTTGGCCGCGAGGCGGGTTTCCTCGGCAGTAACGATCGCGTTGAAATAGCGAGAGATGCGCGCCAGAAACTCCGCGCGACTCGCATCGCTGACCAGACGCCATTCGTTGACCGACGTCGTAATCAATGCTTCGGCAGCGGCAACTTCCTTTTGGCGATTGCCAAGATTTTTGGCTACGACACGTTCCAGATGATCAACGTTGAACAGGAAGACGTCGTCAAGTTCTGCGGCTGCTGGCTCGACATCGCGGGGTACCGCCAAGTCGATGAAGACAAGCGGTGCGCGCCGGGTGTGGATGGCGCTGCGTACCATGGATCGCGTAATAACCGGATGGGGTGCTGCGGTTGATGACACGATCACATCGTGACTGGCGAGATTGTCTGGCAGGAGCTCCCATGCGGCGGCGGTGCCACCGATGCGAGTTGCCAGTTCTTGGCCATTGGCAGCGGTGCGGTTAATGACGGTGATGGTGCGTATGCCGGCTGCGGAGAGATAGCGGGCAGATAATTCGGCGGTTTCTCCAGCGCCTACGATCAGTAGGCGTGCCGTGCTCAGGTTGCCGTGCACTTGGCGCGCGAGATCCACTGCCATTGAGGCGACACTGAGCTTATGATCGCCAATGCCTGTGCGGTTACGGACGTCTTTGCCACAGGATAAGGCGCGCTGGAAGAGGGGATGCAATAACCGTCCGGCTAGGCCAGCTGAGCGCGTTGCCTCATAGGCTCGGCGCAACTGACCAGCGACTTCGGCTTCCCCCAAGACCATGCTTTCCAAGCCACTGGCAACGCGGAATAAATGTCTGGCGCAAGCTTCGCCAACGTGGAAGTAGGCCTGACTGGCCAACTGTCCGGCCTCAAGGCCAGCTCGTTCGGCTAAGGCCGTTTCCAAGTGATGTCGTTCAATCTTTCCACCAAGATAGACTTCAAGCCGATTGCAGGTTGCGACAACAATGCACTCGCTGGCTCCAGGCAGTTGTTGCAGCAGCGTGGCGAGGGCGATCGGATCCGCGCTGGCGACGGCGAGCCGCTCGCGGATGCCAATCGCGCTGTGGTGGTGATCAACGCCCCAGGCGATGATCGGAGGAATGGCCTCAACCATGAGCAAAACGCATCAGGCTCAAGGTGCCGATAACTGAAATGGTAAGACCGGCGAGGGCACCGACTGCGAGGGCGCGTCGCGAAAGCCGCCGGGCGTGATGCATGGACAGCACGGTGATGAGAATGATCATCTCGCTCATGCCCAAGAGCGAGGTTGGATGCACGAGCTGAAAGTTCTGAGAGAGGCGAATGGCACCACCGCCGGTTGCCAAACCGCCGATCAGCAAGGCGGTTCCCCAAATAAGGCTACGCTCAATGAAACGTTCCATCTCGGGCAGGGTTGGTAGTCGTGTTGCGCGTGGATCGGCGGCTTTCAGGCGATCGGCGGCAAGAATGTAGAGCGTGGCCATGGCTCCGGCGGCGACGAGTGCCGACAAATGGATGATCATAAATCCGACGTGAATTTTGATGATCCAAGATCCCGAACCGTCAGCTGGTGGATCGCCAACTGCGGTGCCACCAGCAATGGCAATCAATAACACCACCGCGCCAAGCGGTAGCGCCAGCAGGAGGCGAACTGGCGCATCGACGAATCGTCCAGCGAACATAATCGCGGCCACGGCGGACCAGGCAGCGAGCTCACCATAGGCGAGCGTTCGGTTGTCGGGATCAAAGAGGCTGATCGTCAGCGCCGCTGTTTGCAGGGCAAAGGCGACCCACCACCAGCTACCGGCCTGGGCGGGTATGGCGGCGTCGCCCAGGCGCAGCCACTGCCGCGCGGCGGCCCAGACATAACCGATGCCAGCCATGGCGGTAAGGGCGACTGTCGCGATGTGCGGAATGTCAGCCATGTTATTTACCTAGACTAGCGGCAGACGTGAGATTGCGCAGATCGTTGTCGAGCAGTTCAGCGCGCAGCCCGAACCAAGCACCAGCGTTTTTGCTGGCCAGGTCATCGACACCGCCGAGCAGATAGACGCGATCCCACACGCGATAGGCGAGATTGGCTCGCACCATGGCATCTCCGTGTTCATAGCGCCGATCATCGCGATTTCTGCGGTTGTCCTTCATCCGTGCCATGACCCTCAGATCAATGTCGTGCGTAATCGCCCATTCAATGTAACCGCCAACCTTGCTGTCGATCAGGCCGCCGGCGACGGACATACGGTAGCGTTGGATGTCGTCATTGGCGAAAAAGCGCCAGCCGATCAGGATGTTGAAGTCGACGCCGAGTGTATTGGGATCGTCCTTGGCAACGGTGCGATCAGTGGGTTCTGTGCGATACGAGATGCCGCCCTCATAGAATTTCCACGGTCGTGGTTCGATGCGCAGATAGCCCAGCTCACGCGCTACGCCTGAGTCGATGTTGCCGCCGACTTCGAGACCGGCGTAGAAGCGCAGCTCGGACAATCCTTGGGTGAACGGCTTGATTTCATCCAGGCGTTCGTGGGCCGAGGTCAATACACTCGATGCCTGATCGTGCAGGGTGTCTTCCATTACCAACTTGCCGATAGTGCCCTTGCCGTTGGCAACCTGGCCGGTGATCTTCTCGACGTTGTCGCCGATGCGGTCAAGCTTGGGCGCAAACGAGGCAATTCCGGCCATCGCTTTACGTAGGTCGGCGCGGTTCTCGGCCATCGCATCGCGGATCTGCTCAGCCGCCTGGGTGAAGCTATCGACCGCCTGCGGTAGTTTACCAGTGGTGTCGAGGACGTTCTTGCGGTTTTCTTCTACCAAGGCCGCGATCTGTTCGCTGGCGGCATCGATGCGCTTCAACGCAGATTTCACCGTATCACGGTTCTCGGCAACCATGTCGGCGATCTGTTTGGTCATGCGCTCGGCGTTGGCAATCGCTGCCTTCAGTGATTCGCGGTTCTCGGCGACGACAGCATTGAAGGTGCCAGTCAAATCCTTGGTGTTGGCAATGGCGGCCTTGAGGGTTTCACGGTTTTCTGAAACGGCACCTTGGATTTCCTGTGACGCGCTGCCGAATTTGTCGAGCGCTTTCCTTGCCGACGCGATGGCGTCACGAATATTCGATCGGTTGTCATCAAGAATGTCCTGCAGCGAACGCATGACTTCGTCAAACGACGCCGGGTCTGAACTGACGGCCCGAGCCAAGGCCTCGGTGGAAATTGGCTCACCGCCAGACGAGACGATTTCCATGCTCGCGCCGCCAAGCAGGCCTTGGTTGATGCGAACCACTGAGGACTTGCCGACCAGTACCTTGGGTTTGACTACGTCATCAACCACAAATGCGACCTGGACGCGCGGCTGTCCGTCATCGCTTAGCACTGGTGAAACAGCAGCGACCTTGCCGATGCGCACGCCGTTGTAGAGGACGGGATCGCCAGGAGCGAGGCGAGCAACCCGATGGAAGTCCACCCGATAGTCACCGATACCATTAGCTGGTTTTACAGTTTGGAACGTGAACCACACCCCGAGGCCGAGGCCGACGAAGAAGAGGGCGCCAACTTTAAGTTCGGAAGAGAGCGCCATGTCAGGTCTTCTGCATGTAGTCTTCGGTGAGCGGACCGTGGGTCGAGCCAGTGAGCATCTGCTGCAACACCGGATGCGGATTGTTGCGTGTCTGTTCCTTGTCGCCCAGTGCAACGATGCGGCCCTTGTAGAGCAGGGCGATGCGGTCGGCGATCATGAATGCGGCCTGCATATCATGGGTGATGACGATGGACGTGACACCCAGCGTGCGCTGCAGTTCCAGGGTCAGTTCGTTGACTCCGTTTACGGTCACTGGATCAAGTCCGGTTGTCGGCTCATCGTACAAGATGACGGACGGATTCTGAATGATGGCGCGGGCGATACCGACACGTTTGCGCATGCCACCGGACAATGCAGCGGGCTTGAGATCGAGGATTTCGTCGGCGGGCAGATATACTTTGCGTAAGGCTGCGACGACCCGTTCGCGCGTCTGGTTGGCTGGTAGGCGCTCGACTTCGATTAGCGGCAGGCCGACGTTCTCGAAGACGGTCAAGGAATTGAGCAGTGCTGCACCTTGAAAGACAACACCAAGATGACGTCGGTAGAGCTCGACATCGTCATCGCTGGCTGTGCGGAGATCGAGGTCTTTGCCGTCAGCGACGCCCTTGAGGGTTACTTCGCCTTCTTCCGGACGCAGCATGGCCATGAGGTGACGCAACAGGGTCGTCTTGCCGGAGCCGGATCCACCAAGAATCACCAGGGTTTCGCCTTTATACACATCCAGCGAAATGCCACGCAAGATGTGTCGGCTGCCAAAGCGACGATGGAGATCACGTATCCGGACTAGGACCTGTTTGCCCTCGGGGGCGGTCGTCGGTGTGATTCCGGCTTCCAGAGAAGTTGACGAAACGGTGCGGAAGTTGGCTGGCTGCGTCATATTTATCCGAAGATCGGCCGCAGCACGGAGTGGATGAATGCGTTGAGGATAAAGTCGCCAACCAGGACGAAGATAACGCAGAGGACAACGGTGCTTGTCGTTGCATTACCGACGCCTTCGGCGCCATCCTTCGTATTGAGTCCGCGATCACAGGCGATGGTGCCGATGATGCAGGCGAAGACGCTACTCTTAAAGACGCCGTACCAGAAATCAGGAGCGCCCAACAGCGATTGGGCGCTCAGGCGGAATTTGTCGGCAGTGACATCAAACATCTGCGATGACACTAAGGCTCCACCGGCGAGGCCGACGAAATCGGCGATCGCGGTGAGTAACGGCATCGCGATGACCAGGGCAAGAATGCGTGGCAGCACCAAGTAGCGTACCGGGTTGATCGACATCACGCGTAGGGCATCGACTTCTTCGTTCACCACCATGGTGCCCAGCTCGGCGGCCATCGCAGCGCCGACGCGGGCAAGGACGATGATGCCGCACCAGATTGGCCCCATCTCGCGCAGGAAAGTTGCGCCGATAATGGCTCCCAGGTTATGGGCGAGGTTGAGTTTCTGCAGTTCAAGTCCGGTTTGCAGCGCCATGATCATGCCGGTCAAGCCAGCGATGAGCGCCAGGACCATGATCGAACCGAAGCCGGCTTGATCGAGCTGCCGAATCAATTGGGGAATAACCCGATTGACCACTGGAAGCTGGGCGCAGGTATCGACGAACAACAGCAGCGTACGGCCAGCGACCCGCGCCTTGGCCATCAGCGCCCCGCCGGTCTTTTCAGCAACGCGGGCGGCGTCGCTGTGGGTGATTGACTCGGCGACCGAGTCCTTGGTTTTGGTGCGTACGGGGCGGTCCATCAGCGTGTGGCCTGCATCGGAATCCCCAGTAGCGCGAGTGCCAGCAATGTTTTGGCGTCACAGATGCTGCCCGAGGCGATCATTCCGGGTAGTTCGTCGCGACCGGTGACCTGTCGCCTGACCAGTTCGCCTTGATCTGGCTGGGCGGTGGCCGGACGCAGGCCAGTGGCGCGGTACAGGATCATCACCTCGTCGGACACGCCGGGCGCGGGCATGAAGCGCATGGTTTCAACCAACTGATCGGCGGCGAAGCCAGCCTCTTCGGCCAATTCACGGGCGGCGGTAGCGCTGGGTTCTTCGCCAGGAACACGGGTACCCGCGGGCACCTCAAGGGTCCAACGACGGATGGCATAGCGCCATTGGCGGACCAGCAGGACGGTGTCGGGTTCTGGTTCGGCCAGGATGACGACCGCACCGGGATGATGGATGACCGGTCGGGTTACCCGGCCATCAATGGTCGACCAGGACTCTTCGTCCATGGTGAAGCGTTGGCTGCGAAAGATCGGACAAGCCGAGAGGAGGCAGGGGTCGGTGGTCACGTGGGTGGTTTTAGACGGAGGTTGGGAGAAAGGAAGAAGGCAGAAGGATGAATGAAAAACGGTTTGGTTCAGAGACTGAACGTTTTCATCCTTCTGAATTCTGACTTTGATTCACACTGGCGCGATCAGCAGCGATGCGGTCCACTTGCGGATGAAGTTCGACTTGTGGTAGGCTGCCGTCGCCACCTGGTTGTCCTCTAGCACTTCGAGGCCGATTGCGTGATGTCCGAGACGCGCTTCACTGGCTAGGACACCAGCCAGCAGTTCGCTCGACCAGTGCTTGCCGCGTTCAGTCTTGGGTACGCCGATCAATTTCAGCCACGCGCGCTGACCACCACCTTGAACGGCGGCCGCTCCAACGGCACGACCTTCGATGCGCAGGAGGTAATGTCGGTAGCCTTCATTTTCGCGCTGAACGAGGTTGGGGCGATGGTGGTCGCTGTCTGGGAAACACTCGGCAAGAATGCGCGCGACTTCTTCGAGATCGTCACGCGCAGCAACTTGGACACCATGCAGGTCCGCCGCGCGGAATGGTGCTAGCTCGCATTCATAACAGTGATCGTCTTTCCACGGATTGAAGCCGGCGGCCATCATCCAAGCTCGCAGTGTTCGATTGCGCGTATCGACCAAAGCGCGAATCGAGGTAAAGCCGCCTTCGCGCAACGCGCGATGCAGTTCGCCCATTAATACGGGCATGACGTAGGGCTGTTCGCGGGCGTCAGGAATGACCGGACCCCACAACGTCACTTGATCTTCACTGTAGGGACAGATGGCGAGTGCTCCGGCGATGCGGCGGCCGCTCATGGCGAGCAGCACGCCGAGCGTCGCTTTCAAATCAGCAGCAGTTGGCTCAAGACCCATGCGTTGTGGGAGTCCGCAGACGACATGATTCGCGCCCTGGGCGCACGACGCGAACAGGGCGAGCACATTGGGAGCCAAATCGGAACGCTGGTCGAGATCCGCCAGCGTGTAGGTCGCCATGGTGGGAATGTGCGGTGGGGGATGAGGTCGGTCAACTGTCGGGCTGCCTCATATCCTTGTCCAAGGCAACCGCAGAGGCGCAGAGGCCGCGGAGGTCGCAGAGGAGAGAAAATAGGCAAAATTAGCCCAATGCGGTGCGAGAGATTCATGAGACCGCCCTCATAATTATCCCTCCGCGTACTCTGCGGCCTCAGCGCCTCTGCGGTTGCCTTGGGAATGCCTTCTAAAGTCCTATGCCCAAACGCGGTAATCGATTTCTGAAAAAATCGTGTCACGCCAGGCGATTTCGTGCAATATCTGAGGGTCAATCCGGTTGCCCATGACCATCTCGTACAGGCCTGTGAAGCGATTGACGTGGTCCTTGGTCCGGCGGACGGCATACGCAACCGTGGTCCCAGTGGTCATGATGAACGCCCAGTCGCTGCTCTGCGCGAGCAGTAACTCGCGACCCATTTGGTCGAGGGCTCGCTTGAGATCGCCGCTGGCAGCGGGGAAGGTGCGCGCGACCTCGATCATGCGTTCTTCGCAGGCGTGCAGGTGGCGGTACAGCCAATCGTTTGCCGGATTGATCCAGACTCCGTTATAGCCTGCGTCGCCCCAACTGCTGGCCGAGGGAGTCACGACCTGATGAACCGGCTGCATGTCGAGGTACTCGCTGCCGTTCACCGGCAGCAGACGGTGGCCGTGGTTCTGGGCGCAGCGGAAGACGCTCTCAATGAACTGCGGACCTTCGTACCACCAGTGGCCGAACAATTCGCAGTCATACGGGCAGACCAGCAATGGCGGTCGCTCAATGATTGAGCCCAACCACTGCGCCTGATTAACGCGGTGGTAATGGAAGTCGCCAGCGTGTTCCATCGCCTTGGCGTGGGCAGCCGCCGGGTTGTAGGGTTGCTTCTCGTGCAGGGCCAATTTGCCGGTGATGCGATGGTACTTGAGGCCGAGATTCCGGCGCACGCCATCGGGATGCAGGAAAGCCTTCACCCACTCGTAGTCGCCGTCGTAGCCAAGATCACGGTAAAATTCACGATAAAGTCCGTCGCCAGGGTAGCCGCTCTCGGAACTCCAGACCGAGCGCGAGCCTTCGGGATCGCGTGCGAACGCGGCGACGCCAGACGTGGTGTAGCAGGGGGCATAGACGCCGTAGCGCGGACGCGGTTCGCCAAAATACAGGCCGTGGGTCTCGACGAAGAAGAAACGGATGCCGGCCTCCTTCAGCAGATCCTCGACGCCGGGGACGTAGCCGCATTCAGCCAGCCACATGCCGCGCGGCTGTTCGCCGAAGTGTTTGGTATAATTGGCAACTGCGATCTCGATCTGGGCGCGGCGCGCCTCGATCGAATGCATCAGTGGCAAAAATCCGTGGGTCGCGGTGCAGGTAATTGGCTCGATCACGCCGAGGTCGCGCAAGTGGCGCACCCAACCCAGCACGTTGCCACCGAAGCGTTCCAGTTGGCTCAGGCAGAAACGATAATGATCGCGGTACATCGTTGCCGCTGCGGCGAACGGTGAACCAGACTTGGCCGCGACTTCCAGTTCGGCCAACTCAAGTAAGCGACCGACGCGCTGACGATAGCGTTCTTGCAGCAGTGGATCGGCGAGCATCTCGCAGAGCGGCGGCGACCACGTCATCGTCACCCGTGCGCGCACCCCATCGCGATGCAGTTGTTCCAACCGCGAGAGAATCGGAATGTAACTCTCGGTGATCGCCTCGACGAGCCACTGCTCCTCCAGAAAGAACGGATCTTCCGGATGCCTGACCCACGGCAGGTGGGCATGCAACACCAACAAGAAGTGGCCGTCGGGCACGGAGCTCTCCGCAGCGCGGTGACGGGATGGCACCACGCAGAGCCGACATCGTGGGGATAGGTGGCGTCATGCCAGCACTCTGGGATCGCCGAGTTGCACTCGGCTCTCGCATCCCGAGTACAACTCGACGATCCCAGGAGGCCGACGAATTGAGACCTGATTTTGTGAGGGCGTCTTAAGCAGCCCGAGCCTTTACCGTTTCGGCTTCGCCTTCCGCAACGACTTCGCCTTCGGCGCCCCCAAGAACGCCAGCGGATCTGCCGCAACCGGTGGAACGATCGGCGGCAAAAGCTGGGTCGTCTGTGCTGCGGTCACCGTCGTTGGCGCAGCCCCGCTCGGCAAACCTTCGGCAGCTTTGGGCAGGCCGGTGACCGGCGCGTGGAAGACGCCCTCGATGGGGAAGCTGACTTCGGTTGGGCCGCCGTTGGCGAGGCTGCTGCTTGACAAGGTGCGGCTCGACAGTGCGCGCGAGCTGAGCGAACCCGAACTGAGGAGAGCGCCGCTGGATAGTGCGCGACTGGAGAGAGCGGGTTGACGGGACAATTCCGCGCTGGATGGGGAAGTGGCACCAACGAGCGCAATGCTGGACGGATTGCTGTGGGCAACAGCCGGAACGGGCAAACCAACGGTGTCATCTTCGACACCCACGGGACTGAGGTTGAGTTGGCGTCGATTGCGGAAGCGTGCGCTGCTCGATTCAGCCGATCCGGGAAGGCCAGCCAGATTCATGAGATCGATGAAGCGTTCGTTGACGTCCATCCAGGCTTCATCTGTGCGTGCGCTTGGACCTGCTGCTGGGGTGCGGATGGTGTTCGAGCGGGCGATCAGATGGAGATGACCAGTGATGTCGCGCCACGACAATTCAGCGGTATAATCCATACCAGGCGTGACGGTCAGGTAGTAGTTGCCGCCGCGCAGATCAACCTCGCGCTGTTCCGAGCCAATCACCAGTACGGGACTACCGGTGTGATTGGCGGCGGAGCGCACGCGGTCAAGCGTGGTGGAGGTGACTTCCCAGTAGGCAAACACGTGCGATGGATCCTGGACCATCAGCACCAAGCGATCGCGGCCATAGCTGTCGGGAATTGGCAGACCGTGTTCCGCTGGCGCTGGCTGCCAGGTGCGCACCGACGGTGCTGCGCTGGAGCTGGTTCCGGAATGCGCGGCAGGGGGCGGCGGCTCGCGGCGGGTGCTGGTAGCCAAATCCTGGGTCAGCGCCTTGATGAGTCCGGATTTGTCGAGTCGGGCTGAACCGGGAATGCCGCGACCAGCCGCGAGTGCGCGCAGATCCTTGAGTGGCAATTGGGAAAACTTATCGATGCTCATGGGATTCCTTATGTGAACAGACGGATATGATCGGTTAGCAGACGTTGCCGTTTAGCGTTGATGTCGATGCGGTCGAGCAACCACAAGATAGGGTCGATATTCTGGTCGGTATTGAGCGCCCAGTTGATGACGTCGAGGTTTTCGGCGCCATTGGCAAGCATGGTTGCCACATGGCGTAGGACGTCGCGGGGTACGTGGTACTCAACCGAATGTCGGCTGAGCAGGCCAAATGTTTCGTCATCGAAGGCGCCCCAGTTCCGCCAGCCGTAGAGATGTTCGATCAGCTTCGCTCGCGTCCAACCTTTCCAGTAACGATCAACCCAGTCAACGCAGGCATACTGCCCGAGATCGTGGTGTGCCCGTTCACTTTCGATCCATTTATGCCGATCGATGGCGTGCAGGGCGTGCGCGGTCAGGGAATAGACAACGACACCATCCGGACGGACGCGATCGGTCGGCAGGATGCCCTCGGGCAAGTCAAGATGTCCAGCCGCCAGGGAGATCACCGCTGAATGAGCTCCACTGCCTGATTTTTACGAATGATGACCATTCCTTTTTCAGTCACATGGAAGCGCTTGGCGTCTTCGTCGCGGTTGTAGCCGATGACGTCGTTTGCCGGGATACGCACATGTTTGTCGACGATGGCGTGGCGGATGCGCGCGCCACGGCCGACATCGACGTTTTCGAGCAGGATGCACCCGTGGACTTCGGCATAGCTATTGATTTTGCAGCGTTTACCGATTACCGAATCAATGACCGTGGCACCAGAGATGATCGTGCCTTCGCAGACGATCGATTGGATGGCTTGGCCGACGCGTCCTTCCGAGTTGTGGACGAACTTCGCGGGCGGAAAGTTGTTGGGCTCGGAACGGATTGGCCACTCCTGGTTGTAGAGATCGAGTTCCGGAGCAATGGCGCGCAGGTCCATGGTTGCCTCAAAGTAGGCGTCGAGAGTTCCCACGTCGCGCCAATAGCCGTCATTGACCGGATTGGAGGAACCGGGAATGCGATTTCGGCTGAAATCCCAGGCAAACATGGGTTTACCAGCGGCCAGCATGGTCGGCAGGATATTCTTGCCAAAATCATGGCTGCTCGCCTGATTCTTGGCGTCCTCGGTCAATGCAGTCATCAGCGGTTCGCGTTCGAACAGATAATTGCCCATCGAGGCCAGGGCCAAATCCGGACGACCGGGAATCGGCGTCGGATGCTTGGGCTTTTCCTGGAATCCGGTGATCCGCCAATCGGCGTCCACTTGCATGACCCCGAACTCACTCGCCTCGGCGATCGGGACAGGGATTGCGGCGACAGTGACTTCGGCTTTCACCTGATTGTGGAAGTCCTCCATCTGTGCGAGGTTCATCTTGAAAATGTGGTCCCCGCCGAAGATTGCCACCCGGGTCGGTTTATGGTCGTTGATCAGATTGAAGTTCTGGTAGATCGCATCGGCGGTGCCACGATACCAGTGTTCGCCGGTACGCTGTTGGGCTGGTACGGCGATGATGAATTGGTTGCGCAGGAGCGAGCCGAAGTTCCAAGTCAACTGCAAGTGCTCGCTGAGGCTCTGGCTTTTGAATTGGGTCAGCACGTAAATGCTGTTGATGCCTGAGTTGACCAGGTTCGAGAGGACGAAGTCAACGATCCGGTACTTGCCACCGAAGGGGACAGCGGGCTTGGATCGGTCCAGCGTCAGCGGTTCAAGGCGGGTCCCTTTGCCGCCGGCCATCACGAACGCGAGAGTCTGGATATGCATAGTGCCTGGGTTCCCATTGGGGATGCCGGTGGTTGGTCGGCATGCTAGGGGGCCGGAGAGTGCGCGCCAAGCGTCAGCATTCAGACGCTACCAGGGGAGTGCTAGGCACCGGAAACGGATAAAATCAGTCTAACGGGCTGCGGTGACGGCGATTTCGATTCGGACGTCCTTGGGCAGACGGGCGACCTCGACGGTGGCCCGTGCTGGCGGATCCTTGGCGAAGTATTGGGAATAAATCCCGTTCATGGCGGCAAAGTCACCGAGATCCTTGAGATATACCGTGGCCGTGACCACATTCTGGTGACGCAGGCCCTGAGCGGCGAGCGCGGCCCCGATGTAATCAAGGACGACGCGCGTTTGTTCCTCGATGGTGGTCCCTTGCACAGCCGTCCCGGCCCGGTTGAGCGGGATGACGCCGGACAGGAAATACAGGTTGCCGCTTTGGACCATCTGCGAATACGGCCCGATCGCTGGGTAGAGCGCATCGGTGGTGTGCGTTTGCCGATGATTGCCAGCGCAACCCGCCAACATGACCAGTACCAGAACGGCGACGGAACTCAGGCGCATGGAACAGAGTTGGCGCGCTCGTGTGGATTCGAACCACAGACCTTCGCCTTCGGAGGGCGACGCTCTATCCAGCTGAGCTACGAGCGCATCCTTTCGAAGGGGAAGTCTGCGCTCTTGGCTGGGATCGCAAGTCGATGCCTTGACCGGTCGCATGGAATTCCGCTCGTTGAGTCGAAACGCAGGTCCATAACCTCTGCGCGTGGCCGGTACCGGAACCTATCCTAAGAGTATGCGTGAGAGTGTCGCCAAGACGTCTCCAGGTTGGCGCATTGTGTTGTTCAACGACGAGGTCACGCCATTCGACGTGGTCATATTGGCGCTCCAGCGCGCATGCGGACTGTCCGAAGAGGTCGCGGAAATGGTGGCGATCGAGGCGCACAGCGAAGGCTCGGCCATTGCGAAGCGCGGTATCTTGCGCGAGGAAGCCGAAGCTGCCTGCGTGCGCATGCGCACACTGACGAAAATTCCCCAGGTATGTCCGGGGGTCGGCTGTCATGCTGAGACAGACGACTAGGCCGAAGCCCTGGGAGCGCCGCACCAATGCCGATAAGCTCATTCGAGCGGAGTTGTCCACGGATTACGACGATCACGCAGATTTTTAAGGCGCGAGGCGGTCAAGAATGCTGATTTCGAAATCTGTTCAATCTGCGAAATCTGTGGATAAAAAACTCGAAAGATTAGGCATCTGTGGACCCCAATTGTTAGCTTAACGGCGTTGGTGCGGCGGTCCCAGGTTTTGAATTCTTACGTTGGTTTCTGCTGCCGCAGATTCCAACTCGCCAGTACCCCACCAAGGAATCCGCCGAGGTGCATTTCCCAACTCACGGACTGGGCTTTGACCTCGTCGGTGGGCAGCATGCCCGGCAGTGCGTTATGGAAAATGAGTCCGACGAGTATGGCCAACGCACAAGCAGCCCAACTGCGGCGGACGAAGCCATTGATCAGCAGAAAACCGATCAAGCCAAATAGCACCCCACTGGCCCCAATGTGCACGCCCGAGTCTGCTGGGGCAATGAGCCAGGTCAGCGCCCCAGCGCAGATCGCTGAATAGACGATCGCCCAGGCTGTGAGCGTGCGGCTATACCAGACACTAACCAAGCCAAGAATGAGTAAGCCGATACTGTTGGCGAGGATGTGCTGGATATTCGCGTGTAGCAGATGAGCGCCAAGAATTCCCCACAAACCGTGAGTGGAGTGTGGCACCAAACCTATGCTGTTTGCCAAGTAGATATGGAACGAACGCAGGCTGACATCGATAACAAATATGATCCAGAGCACACCAATGCTGGTAAGCACCAGGCGCAGCGTTCCGATGCGGCTCGGCGATTCGGGCATGGGCGGCCTGGTCCTTTGGCAACGAAATGGCCGGACGCACAGCGTCCGGCCATGAGGGTCGTCGGTGTGTGACGATTACTTGGTTGGCGGAATGACGATGATTTCGACGCGGCGATTCTTCTGGCGATTTTCGGCAGAGACATTCGGCGTCACTGGACGCTCCTGTCCGTAGCCAGCCAGCCCGAGGCGCTTGGCTTCGATACCGCTTTTCTCAAGATACAGCAGAACTTGACGGGCGCGACCAGTGGACAGATCCCAGTTGTCATCCCACGTGTTGGCGGCGCGGGTGATTTTCTGGTCATCAGTATGACCGACGACACGGACTTCATAACCGGGGAACTTCTCTTTGATTACGGCGGCGACTTTGTTGAGCGAACTCTTGGCTGGAACACTCAGCGTTGCGGAGCCCGACTTGAATAGCACTTCGCTTTCGATCGACATCACGACTTCAACCTCGCGCGTGCCGACATTGACGTTAGGGCCCAACACGTTGCGGATATCGGTCGTGGAGACCGGACCACTTGGCAGGCCTTCATGAACCCACTTTTCGTCTTTTTTCCGCAGCTGATCCTCAAGCTGTTCCGTGTAGCGGATGTATTCCTTGAGATCGACCTCCTTGTACCCGAGCTCGCGTTCATCGCTGCAGCCAGAGATGGTGAGAGTGGCGATGGCGGCAAGGCCGATGGCGAGGGGGCGCAGATTGATCATGGTGCGAGATTTAAGCGGACCGGAAGGGGATGGCAAGGTGGAGGGAGAAATGCCGGAGAAATGCCGAATGCTGGAATGCTGGAATGCTGGAATGAACCGCACAAAAGCGTGTTCGTGGCTGAATTTGCGGCTCCAACTCACCGGCGCGTTACCAACACATTCCGGCATTCCAGCATTTGGCATTCCGTGGCCTTCCCGGCTATCCCCGAATCGCCGCCACCACCGCATCGCCCATCGCCACCGTATCAACCAGGGTGCATCCGGGCTGCTTGATGTCTCCCGTGCGCAGGCCTTGCGCAAGCACGGCGCGGATGGCTCGCTCGACCACGACGGCTTCAGCCTCGAGCTTGAGACCGTAGCGCAGGAGCAGAGCCACCGTCCCGATGGTCGCAAGCGGGTTGGCCTTCCGCTGACCGGCGATGTCGGGGGCGCTGCCGTGGATAGGTTCGAAGAATCCCACCGGGCCTCCGACCGATGCGGAAGCAAGCATGCCAATTGAGCCGGTGAGCTGACTGGCTTCGTCTGACAGGATGTCGCCGAAAATATTGCCGGTGACGATGACGTCGAACTGCTTGGGATCGCGGATGAGCTGCATGGCGGCGTTATCGACATACATGTGTGACAGCGCGACATCGGGGAAGTCAGCGCCGACGCGGATCGCGACTTCACGCCAGAGCTGGCTGCTTTCGAGGACGTTGGCCTTATCGACCGAACACAGTCGCTTCTTACGACCCCGGGCGATGGTGAATGCCATGCGTACAATGCGCTCGACTTCCCACTCGGCGTAGACTTCGGTGTTGAATCCTTTGCGATCACGGCCGGTGCCGCTGATACCGCGCGGGGTGCCGAAGTAGATCCCGCCGGTCAGTTCGCGCAGGACCATAATGTCGGTGCCACGCAGAACTTCGGGCTTGATCGTTGAGGCATCGGCTAACTCATCGAAGACAACAGCCGGACGCAAGTTGGCCCAGGCATCCAACTCTTTGCGTAGCTTCAGCAAACCGGCCTCTGGCTTGATGTGATGCGGAACTTTTTCCCATTTTGGCCCACCAATCGCGCCAAACAGCAGAGCTGCTGAATCTTTGACGCCCTTGATCGTGTCATCCGGCAGGGGAACGCCGGTCGCGTCGATCGCCGCGCCACCAGCGAGGTAATGTGCGTAGGAGAACGTGTGGCCACAGCGTGCGCCAACGGCATTGAGCGCTTTGATGCCTTCGGCGATCACTTCGGGGCCGATGCCGTCACCGGGAATTACGGATATTTGGTGCTTGGCCATGGGAGCTCCTTGCGCAGCGTCGCTGCGGGGCGGGACCGTAGGTCAAGCGATGGCAGGCTCAAGTGGAGGCCTCGACTTGCATCAGCGCACTATATTTTCCGGATTGACGGCACCACCTGTTTGACAGCTGAGAGCCGCTGCCACCGTCCCTCGTCAGATGCTTCATGATAGAGGAACCCATGACTAACCCCTCGGCTGCGATCATTGGCATCGGTCCCAACACTGAGCGCAAGGGTGGAGCCACTGCCATTGCCTATGCCCATGCCTGGGCGATGCGCGATCTTGGGGTGCCATTGCTCGCTGGTGCGGCACGGAGCGCCGGGAACCGCGAGGGCTTTGCCTTCGATTTTCCCCATGTTCCCACCTACGCCGATTATCGTGAGATGCTGCGTGCCTGTCGGCCCCAGTTAGTCAGTATCTGCGCGTATCCCCGCGACCGCGAAGAGATGACAATGGCTGCACTCGAACACGGCGCCCAGATCCTCTGGATCGAGAAGCCGTTGGCGATCAGCCTCGATGCTGCAGAGCGGATCCTCGCGGCCGCGGACTCCGCCGGGGCCCGGGTTTTCGTCCACTACCAGCGTCGTTTTGGCCAGCCTTGCCGCATCCTCGCCGAGTCCTGCGTCGAGGGGCGTCTGGGGACGATTCAGAGCGTAACCATAGCCCAACCCATGCCCAATTTGCTGGGATTCGGCGTTCACCCCATCGACACTGCGATGTCCTGCCTACCCGGCCGGCGGGCGATACGAGCTGTTGGTGCGGTGGAGATGTCAGATCAGGTCGTCAAAGGCCTGCCGATCGAGGCTGAATGCCATGGCGTGGTATACTTCGATGATGGCAGTCGATTGCTGGCAAGTTCAGGGCTAGCAAGCGCGCAGGTTCCGATGATTCGCGTCGACGGCAGTCACGGTTTTGCCGAACTCCTTTGGACCACGAAGCCTGGCGATGGTGGCGTGCTACGGGCGCATTGGCGGGATAGCGCGACCGTGGAATCCCCTGTCTTGCAGGAAAACTTTCACGGCGACCCCGCACATCCAAATCTAACGACAGTCCGCTTCCTCAGGGACATCCTTGACGCCGTCCGCGACCAGCGCCCCTCGGGCTGCGATGGACGTGAAAGCCTGCGTTCACTCGAGGCGGTGCTGGCGATTTTCGAGTCGGCGGTTCGCGGCGCAGCAGTAACCCTGCCTATGGCCCAGGCTGATTTCCCATTGGACCGTCATCCTGCGACTTGTTTGCGCAGAATCTCAGGAGACGGCACGGATCTTCATGGACCTTACCACCGATTCTGAATGGATCGCTTAAACCTGTCATCCGCATCTTTGATTGTTTGCACCAGCCGAGTCATCTCAGCGTCATCCTGACGTGATCGCGCCTTTTGGTAATCATTCATGGGTAGTTGGCGTTGTTCTTTGTACCGCATGTACTCGGCGTCCAATAGATTGAGCGTTGGAATGAAGCGATTCTGTTCATTCGTCTTGGGGTGAATTCTCCCCAGGCGCATGTTTTCTTCGGCTATCCGATTAACCAGCGCTTTGCGTACATCTGTATACTGATCATATGCCTGCATCTCAGATTTTTTTAGCTCGGCCATATTGGTCTTATGATCGGATTTTGGAGCAACTGGCTGTACGGGTTGCTTGATAGGGTCTTGGAGAACTTGACCAGCAATGGGAGTCGCCGTGACGACCTTGTTTTGATCACCCGCCTCGCTCCTGGCGTAGCGATAGTAGACTTCCAGGCTCAAACAACAGTAGGCCGTAGACAGGATACGACCGATCGAGCTGCCATCGAATTGCGTGCCTTCCCAATCCCATGAGCCATCGAAGCAGCTTTCGCCCTTGCGTTGGGAATTTACCAACATGTCGCGAATCTGGGGGTTCCAGGTCTTCCAGCGATCTCCACCAATCTGGTACATACCTATCGTGTTGTAGTACATGTAGTAGGTGTCGCAGGGGTAGCTTGTCGGAGTCTGGTTATTGATGATCCAGTTAGCCAACGTCTCCACCATGACATCGCCAGATTTACGACCAAGGAATACGGCACAGACGAGCCCGACTGGAGCGAGATTCTGGTGTCCCATTCTCCCTTGCGTGTACGTGGTCATATCCGGATACCACGCATACGAGAACAGGCTCGCATCTTTGTAGATATCGAGTGTGCGCCAGTCCGGCCGTCCGCCCTGACCGTCGTTGTTTGCCTTCCACGTGAGTTCGAGCCAACGATGTGCGCCGTCCATTCCATTCTTGATGTTCAGCCCTGCAGCATGCGCGCTCTTGAGTGCCATGACGTTCCAGCCAGTCACTGATGAGTCATTACGCTCAGTCGGAGCAGTGTAATTCCAGCCAAGACCAGCGATTGCCCTGTTCGGCGCTTTGGGATCGGTGTTCTGGAGTTCGAGTATTTGATTGACGGCCTTCTGCGCTGGGCCTCGCACACCCAGATCGTTCGTCAATGCATAGGCCTCGACCAACGCCATGGTCGCTACTGGATGTTCGTAGTTCATCGCGCCCATGTAGCCGTTGGGCCGCTGAATTGAGAGCAGGTAGTCGATGCCCTTTTTGATCACCGTCTTGTACTTACCCATGGAGTTGTGGTCGTGGCCAGCACCGAGATAGCACAACAGAGCATAGGCAGTCATCGCAGTATTTACCGAGTCGGACGACTTACCAGCCAGTGAGCCAGGTTCGCACTTCGGATCCTCAGTGCAGTTCGTAAAATGGTTTTCGGCATCCCACATGCCATTGGGTGACTGGTGCTTCTTGAGCCAACGCAAGGCGGCGTCGACTGCAGCCTCAGAGGCGCGCGATCCGCCATGCAGCCCTGCTGCACGCAAGCGCATTCCCGTGGCCCTGTTGCTGAACATGCCCGTCGCATTTCTAATCGGTGCTTGGCTGCTATCTCGTGGTGGCATCTCAGGCATGGTCAATGGTGCGACTGCAAACTGAAGTTCCAATTCGCTGTCTGGCGGAATCAATTTGGGTGGCAACCCCCATTTGAGCAGGATCTGCTCCCAGGCTGTTTGCGTGATGTCCTTCCCCAGTGTGCTGCTGGCGATTTCCCGATATTTTGCCAAGTCCACGTCTAATAGCTTCAAGCTCTCTTGCTGACGGTTTCTGGCTTTTTCCTGTTCCTGATTATTCAGTCTGGCTACTTCCGGCGCCTGTGATGCTTGACTTTCCTCGGCCATCTGCTGCATCGCTATTATCTCCCGTTGCAGTGCTTCACGTTGACGAACGAGCGTCAACATCCGATCGAGATCACCGTCGTTACCAACTCCCGTTTTGGGCGCGCCACCACCGGCAGATAGTTTTTTCTTCAGCTCAGCGACGAGGATATTGAGCTTGTCCATCTCGGCCTGCTTTACCGCCAGTACCGCTAGTGCTGCATTCCCTTCTTTTCGTTTATCATTGGTAGCAGCAGCTTGTTTGGGTTTTTCAGGTGGAGCAGGACATCTCGCTGCAACCTGCTCCGGCCTCACTCCACACGCACCTATACCACCATCAAGCGTAAATATTTGCGTTTTGTCATCGTAGGTTCCGACCAGCACCCGCCCATCCCGCAGTGTGAATTGCTCGCGGTCGGCACCGGGGAGCAGGGCCACGAGCAACAGTAGAGGAGTAAAGCGCATGTAATTATTCTTGCTCCCTATCACTACCGACAAGCGGGAAAATTGGCGAACAGATATCGCCGGCACGTATTCCATGTCTTCTGGCTGCGACACAGCAGACTCTGTCGCCAACCACATCCCAGACAGCGAGTCAGAATTGGAATGGATTACGAGCATGCTCGTAATTGTGTTCGCGGCAAAGTGTCTCCCCGGCTATGAGTCAGGGTACGAAAAGCAATAATTGAGAGCGATAAAGGGTGGCGCACCAATGGCTATAACGCAATCCCTTCACCCCATGCCGCAGTGCGCTTCACCGCACGATCGGACCGGCACCCAGGAACACTGGACGATCAGCGAAGGTGATTGTTTGTATATGGTTGATGAGGCCACGCGGGAATGACATTGGCTTCGAGTCGTGTATGGACACAGCCACAGACTTGCGGAACACGGGCGGCTGTTACGGTGACCCCCCCAGCCCAAGAAAGTCTGCACGGTGCGTTGTCCCTTTTGTCAGCAAGATGATGATCGCGTGCTCGACTCACGAGCTACTGACGATGGCACCGCGATCCGGCGGCGGCGGACGTGCAATGCCTGCAACAAACGCTTCACGACGTATGAGCGCATTGAAGGAGACGAGCAGATCCGCGTGGTCAAAAGCGACGGACGTATGCAGACCTTCGAGCGACGCAAGCTGCTGCAAGGCATGATTACCGCCTGTGAGAAGCGTCCGGTTCCGAGTGCGGATCTCGAAGCTGCTGCCAACCGAATTCACCATCAATTGCTGTCGGACGGTGTGCGTGAAGTCACGTCGCGTCGGCTGGGCGAACTTGTTATGGAAGAACTGCGTAAGCTTGATCAAGTTGCCTATGTGCGTTTCGCTTCGGTCTATCGTCAGTTCAAAGATATTGACGAGTTCATCGCGGAAGTCAGTCGAGTCATCGCTCGTGGAGATGCTAAGCCAACATGAAGCCCATGGCCGTTATCAAGCGCGACGGTAAAGCCGTCCCTTTCGAGGCCGTGCGCATCGCTGGCGCGATTTCGCGCGCTTTGCACGCTGAACGCGTGCGTGATGAAGGTTTAGCGCAGGAATTAGCGCGCGTTGTGGAAGAGCATTTGGCGCGCGTGGCCGAGCGACCCGAGGTCGGTCTTGAAGAAGTTCAGGACGCGGTTGTCCATGTGTTGCAGGAAAGTGGCCATTACGAGGTCGCAATCACCTACGCCCGTTACCGTGACGCCCGCGAGCGCGCCCGGCGCGAGCGGCGCGCTCGGGGTGAGCGCGAAGTGCCGGTGCATCTGGCGGTGGTCGATCCCGATGGTCGTTCGCGCTCATGGTCTGCCGAGTGGTTGATTGAACGGCTGACTCGTCGTTATGGTTTGAGTGGCGCACCAACGCTGGATGTGTTGGCGATCGTTGAGGAACAGCTTGCGCATAGTCCAACCACCACTTTGACCACAGCGATGGCCGATGCGTTGATCGAAGCGGGAATGATTCGCTTGGGATTGACTGCTGCCGTGTGTGAGCACGGTGATTTGCGTATCCCACGCGAGGAACTTGCCGCAGCGGTGGGAGAACCGGATGGAAGCGCCACGTTGATCGCTGCTGGACGCAGTGCATTCCGCCAAGAGGCTGTCGCCGGTGGTTTGACCGGCGATGTCGCGCGCATGTGGAGTCGCGGTCGTCTGTGGATTGATGGTCTTGATGATCCGCTGCGTGGCAGCCAATACACCGTGGTGATTGAACCGGCGAGTAATCCGTGGCAGGTGATCGCGCATGCGGCCGCCGCAGCAATCGAAGGCGGACGTTCGTGGCGGCGCGTGCGCGTCATTTTGCCACCATCCATCCTTGGCCATCTCGAGCGTGGTGCCGCACAACTGGCCGCGCCAATTGCGTCGCTCGGCAGTGTCGCACACGTGTATCTCTATTGCGATGGTCGCACGCCGCTGCTCGAAGCTTGGCCGTTCCCGGGACTACGCATCGGACTAGCAACCTATAACGATGATTTCTTGTTGTCGCGCCAACTGGCCGAGCGCGGTCTGACGTTGGTGTCCGGTGTGCAATTTGCTCGTGGCGGTTGGCGTCAACGAACAGCAATTGAAGCAGCGATAAACGCCCAGGGTCTGGAGAACGAGTGGTCGCAACTTGATCTGGTGGCGATGGGACTAGCGACCGCTGCCCGCCATCGTCTAGCGCGACTTCCCCGAACCTTGACTGAGGGAGCGGATCTGATGTTTGCGATCTATGGCCTCTCCTCGGCTTCGCCGTCGGCCGATTATTTGGAGCGGCAGGTTGTTCAGGAAGGTCAGCGCCAAGGTCTGACCTTTACCCGCACGACCAACCTCCCGGCGGAAGCGTGCGCGCACTTGGGGCGGCTGCTCGACGGCTGAGGACATTGCCCCAGCTATGAGCTACGAGT